>JBGATH010000031.1:0-56981 GCA_044229235.1 Usitatibacteraceae bacterium | reverse complement strand
GTGCCGTCATCGCACACCAGCGTGGGCGCCTTGACCAGCGGATTGATGCGCGCGAACTCGTCGTATTGCCGGAATACGGAAATCGACCGGTGTTCAAATGCCAGCCCCATGAGGTGCATGGAAATCGCGACCCGGCGCACATAGGGTGAATCGAGCATGCCGACCAGCTGCATGGTGACCTCCGCCAATGTCAAAGGCATATTTTGACGCGAACTGGCAGCGCGCCCAAGGTGTTGACAGCCGAAAATCCTTTATGTAACCTTTTGGTTACTTATGGATGAAGACCAACTCGATCTCCTGTTTCACGCCATGGCCAGCCAGCCGCGGCGGGCGATCCTGGAGCTGGTTCGCGCCAATGCCGGCTGCAACGTCAATTTCGTCGCCGGCAATTTTGAATTCTCGCGCATCGGCGTAATGAAACATCTTGACGTGCTGGAAGCGGCGAACCTGCTGGTGTCGCAAAAAAATGGCCGCGAACGCAGCCTGTTCTTCAATCCGGTTCCGCTGCAGGAAGTTCACGAACACTGGACCGATCAGTACAGCCGCCATTTCGCCGGTCGCCTCACCGCACTCAAACGCAACATCGAGAAAAAGGAGAAATCCCATGACTGAAACCACCAAGGCTGTCTTCCGCGTCGTCATCAACGGCAGCATCGATGCAGTCTGGCGCGAGCTGACCAAGCAGGGGGAACCGCAGGCGGCCGTGTTCAACTGCTGGCTGCACGCCCAGGCGCTGGCCGTGGGCCACGAGATGCAGATGCGCACCGGCTCCGGCAAATACACGATGGTGGTCGGCAAGATCACCGCGTTCGAACCACCCCACCGCTTCGCCCACACCTTTCGCTTCACGCAATACGACGATCCGGAATGCGAAGTCATTTACGATCTCAAACAGCTGCCTGCCGGCGTGGAATGCACGCTGACGGTGGATCGCATGCCGGTCGGCACCAAGACCGCCAAGGATATGCAGGGCGGCGGCAGCATGATCACCAATACGCTCAAGGCCATGGTTGAAACCGGTAAGCCCTCGCTCGGCACGCGCCTCATGTACTGGATGTTCGCCAGGATGGAGTTCGTGCTGTCGAAAAAATCGCAGGTGCAGAACTGGCCGCTGAAGTAAGCCGGAACAGGCGGCCAGTTTCAAAGCACAAAGCAGCGTAGAACAAGCATTGGCGCGGCCTCCCGGCCGAAATGCCGCCATCTGCCGCGCCAGTGCTAGAGGCCCGCCAAATTTCGCCGCATCAAGTTTGACGTGCTCATGGCAAGGCACTTCTCCCTTTCCCGAAAGGAGACGGAGAGCGATTTTTCAGCGTTTGCGTAGTGGTGACCATTGAAAGTCTCCCTCAGTCCCTCTTTAGAAAAGAGGGAAGTGCCGCGCGTGCAAATGGCGGACCTTCTAACTTGTCGCCGAGCGCCGCTTGAGGCACTTCTCCCTTTCCTAAAGGGAGACTGAGAGGGATTTCAGGAGGTTGCGATTTGGTGACCACCGTAAATCTCCCTCGGTCCCTCTTTAGAAAAGAGGGAAGTGCCCTTTTGCGGACGGCGCCTTCCTGTTGCAGCCCTCATTTCAATTGACCGCTTGGTTTTGCCGCGCGTGCAAATGGCGGATCTTCTAAGTTGTCGCCGAGCGCTGATTGAGGCACTTCATCATTTCGCGATCGAAGATTATCCGTCCGCATCGCTGCGGTATGCGGCATTGTCAATCCTCGATCGGCAGCACCGTGTCGTGCGCGCGCCAGCCTACGTGCGCCATCGCATCCAGCATGTTGGCCAATCGTACTTTTGCCTTCGACTGATGCACCGGCAGCACGATGACGTCGCCCGCCGCGGCCTCGCCAAGCAAGCGCCGTGACGCTGCGATTTCATCGGCTTCGAAGGCGATGCGCTGCGAAGCGAAGCCTGCGCCGATCAAGGCGCGGTAAATGACCTGCGGCACCTCGCCCAGCGCGCGCCCGCGCAGCATGTCGGGCAGCTCCTTGATGACGATGCTGTCCGGTTGCGCAGCCGCTGCGGTCGCGGCCAGCTCGGCGATGGCTGCGTCGCCGCGATTACCCGCCTGGCCGAGCAGCAGCCGCACGCGGCCCTTGCCCCGTAGCAGCGTCCGGCTCACAGCAAGCAAGCGCGCCAGACCGTCCGGGTTGTGCGCGTAATCGATCAGCACCGTGACATCCGCCAGCGACCAGCGCTCCAGCCTGCCCGGGTTGTCCCTGCGATCATGGCCGAAACGTGCCGCAACCCCGGCGATGACCGCCGGTGGAATACCCAGCGCTGCGGCGGCCAGCGACGATGCGGCCAGGTTGGCGGTGTTGTAATCGGCTGCGCCACCCACTGTCAGTGGCATTGCGGCGACTACACCCAGGCTCGACCGGGCTCCGCCCTGCGACAGCCACAACTGTCCGTCGCCGACTCCACAAGTCATGCCGCCGTGCGCCCGATGCGCCACCAGCGCCGGGTAATCATCGGTCAGCGAAAACAGCGCGCGCTTGCCCGGGCAGTATTGCGCTCGCGACAGCAGCACCGCATCATCTGCATTCAGCACCAGCGTGCCGGCCCCCTCCAGCGCGCCGGCAACCGACAGCTTCACCTCGGCCAGATCTTCCAGCGTGTCCACGCCGTATTCGCCGAAATGGTCTTCGGCCACATTGGTTACCACGGCCACGTGTGCGCGTTCCACGGCAAGGCCGCGCCGCAGGATGCCGCCCCGCGCCGTCTCCAGCACCGCCGCCGTCACGCGCGCATCGCGCAGCACTTCGCGTGCGCCGCCCGGCCCGGAATAGTCGCCGCGCCGCACCCACTCGCCGCCGATCTGCACGCCCTCGGTACAGGAAATACCCACGCGGCCGCGATGCATTTCCTGCCAGGCGGAGAGCATGGCGGCGATGAGACGCGTGGTGGTGGTCTTGCCGTTGGAGCCGGTCACCAGCACGGTGGGAACATCGTGCAGGCGCGTCCACGGTACCGCATCCGGCGCCGGCACCGCGCGCAACGGCCAGCACGCACTGCCGGCGCCGGCGCCGATGGAAAGTTGGTCATCATCAACCAGCACCGGAAGATCGCGAAGACGCGCTTCTTCGCGCAATGCCGTGATGCCAGGCTCGCGCTCGGCCGCATCCAGCGCCCGGAAGTAGTTCCATGCCGCTGTGGCATCAGAAAATCGGTGAATACGGGTGAAGCCCGCTGCCTGCAGCGCGTCGGCGCCGCACGCGGCTTCCCATGCGTATTCGTTGATCTCGGTGGCCGTGAACATGCGGTCCGCCGGGCAGGGCACCACCAGGTCCACGCCCGTCCTGTGACGCCGCCAGCGGGGCATCGCTGTGCTCCAACCCAGCGAAGCGGTCACCGACCCGACGGTCGCCTGCCAGCGCGCAAGCGCGGCGTCATGCGCGACCAGCGGTCCGAGCGCCCCCATGACAGCCGCCGGTCCGGCGACGAATCGGTTGATGCCCGTCAGCCGCCGGGAATCCTCGAAACAGGTGCGGAGTTCAACCTCAAATGCATCGACCTGCGGGTAGCGTCCGGACGTATTCAGTCTTCACTCTCTTTGACGAAGCGGATGCCGCGCTCGTCGCGCACGAAGCCAGCCGCCTCCAGTGCGTCCTCACCCTGCGCGGCACTGGCCTCCTCAGCGGATTCGTCGCCGGGCGAGGCCACCGGCGCGGCCGATTTGGGCGCGGGCACTTCGGCCGGCGCACCGGCGGGACGAAATTTGGTGACCTGTTTCCAGGAACGCGTCAGCGCATCGGCGAAGATCAGCAGCAGGTCGCCCTGCCGGCCCATCTTCAACGCGGCGTCGATGGCCAGTTGCTCGTCAGGAATGATGCTGATGGCCGCTTCCTTCACGCCGTGCTTTCGCAGGACGCCGGCAATCATGTTCGGCACCTCGTCGCCGTCGCGGCCGCGCAGGCTGTCGTCGCGGCGGCAGATGTAGTGGTCAAAGCGTCCGGCGACTTTCTCGGCGATGGCGACGATGTCCTCATCGCGCCGGTCGCCCGGCCCGGCAACGACGATGATGCGCCGTCCCGGTACGTCCAGCCGCTCGGCCAGGTCCGCCATCACACCCACCGCATGGGCGTTGTGGCCGTAATCGAAGATCACCTTGAACGGATGCTCATTGAACACGTTCATGCGGCCCGGCGCCTGGTAGAAGGTGGTGTCGAAGGTGCGCAGCCCCTGGCGGACGGCATCGAGCTTGATGCCCAGCGAAAACGCCATGGCCGCCGCGAACATGGCGTTCTGCACGTTGTGCATGGCGCGGCCTTCCAGCGTGGCGGGAATCAGGTGCGTCCACATCAGCGGGATATGCCCGCCCTTGTCGTAAAGCGTGATCATCTGCCCGTTCACACCCGCTTCCAGCGCGCAGGCGCGGCCGCCGGCGCGGATATGCTCGCGCACCAGCGCGTGCTGCGGGTTCATGGTCACGTAGCAAATGCTCTTGGCCTCGGTGTCGGCCGACATCTTGATGACGTTGGGGTCGTCGGCATTGAGTACCGCGCAATCCTTGGCCACCTCAACGATGATGCGTTTCACCTCGGCCAGTTGCTCGAGGGTGTCGATGCCCTTCATGCCAAGGTGGTCGGCTTCAATGTTCAGCACCGCGCCGACATTGACGAACGGCACACCCATGCCGGCGCGCAGCAGTCCGCCGCGGGCAATCTCCAGCACCGCGATATCGATCTGCGTATCGGCCAGCACCATGCGCGTGGCCACGGGACCGGTCATGTCGCCTTCCACGGTGCGCTGGCCGTCGATGTACACGCCGTCGGTAGTGGTGAGGCCCGGCGTGTAACCGCCCATCTTGGTGATATGCGCCAGCATGCGCGAGGTGGTGGTCTTGCCGTTGGTGCCGGTGATGGCCGCAATCGGCACGCGCGAGGGCGTGCCCGAGGGAAACAGCATGTCGATCACCGGCCCGGCAGCGTCGCGCGGCGTGCCTTCGGACGGCGCCACGTGCATGCGAAAACCCGGCGCGGCATTGATTTCGCAGATGCCGCCGCCGACTTTCTTGTAGCTCTCGGTAATGTCGGGAATCAAAAAGTCCACGCCGCCCACATCCAGGCCGATGGCGGTGACCGCGCGCACCGCCATGTCGCGGTTGTCGGGGTGAATCACGTCGGTCACGTCGGTGGCGGTGCCGCCGGTGGAAAGATTGGCGGTGGAACGCAGCATCACCACCTGGCCTTTGTCGGGCACCGAATCGGGCGTCATGTTCTCACGCGCGAGCATCATGTCGGCCTGCTCGTCGAGGTTGATGCGCGTCATCACCTTCTCGTGACCGACGCCGCGGCGCGGGTCCTGGTTCACCACGTCCACCAATTGCCGCACGGTGGAGGTGCCGTCGCCCACCACATGCCCCGGTGTGCGGCGCGTGGCCGCGATGAGTTCGCCATTGACCACCAGCAGGCGATGGTCCTCGCCGGTGAGGTAGGTCTCGACGATCACCGAGGAAGAATGCTCCTGCGCAATCGCAAAACCCTTGCGCACCTCATCCTCGGTGGTGAGGTGAATCGAGATGCCGCGGCCGTGGTTGCCGTTGTAGGGCTTGGTCACCACCGGAAAGCCCAGGCGCTTTGCCGCCGACACGGCGCGATCGGCGCTGCGCACC
Organism: Usitatibacteraceae bacterium; assembly: GCA_044229235.1. Lineage (GTDB taxonomy): Bacteria > Pseudomonadota > Gammaproteobacteria > Burkholderiales > Usitatibacteraceae > UKL13-2. The sequence goes on along the minus strand of JBGATH010000031.1, from coordinate 51,379 downwards.
AGTTCCTGCCGTGGCACCGGCAGGCCACGCGCGGCGAGGATCTTGTTGGTTTCTTCCTTGTCGCCTGCCAGCTCCACCGCGATGTAGCTGGTGCGGCCGGTGACGGTGGCCTGGATGCGCTGCTGCCATTTGCCGTAGCCGAGCTGGATCAGCGACTGTTCGTTCAAGCGCAACCAGGGAATGCCGCGTGCCTCGGCGGCGCGCACCAGCGAGGCCGTCGATGGCCCAAGGGCACGACGCTGCGCGTAGCGGATGTACTCATCGCGAGCCTGGGTCCAGTTCCAGTCTTCCGGCACCACGCCGCGCGGCTTCAGCTCGTCAGGCAGCAGCGAACACAGCAGCTTCATGGCCAGTTCACCCGCCTCGATGCCCTCCTCGCGCTGGGCGTATTCGTACACCACCGTGTACACGCCCGGCTTGTCGGCACTGCGGGTCTTGCCGAAGGTCACATCCTCGCCCGCGATGTTCTGCAGTTCAATAGCGACGTGCTCGAACACATGCCCCAGCCAGGTGCCCTCGTCTTCGAGCATGCGGCGGATAAAGCCGCCCGGCTCGCGGTAACTGCAGCCGTGCTCCTTCAGGCTGGGCAGCGCCTCGATGAGTTTCATCACGTACGCGGTGCCGAGCTTCGCCGTCGGCCAGGCTTCGAGTTCACCCAGGTCGAGGTCGAGCTTGATGACCGGAAAATGGGCATACAGCGAGGGTCCAACGTACACCGATCGATCGAGGATGCGCATGCGAGTCTCCCTGGGTTTTCCCGTTTTGCTTTGTTGGCTACCTGTTCATGCTGAGGGTTCGACCATGACAATTCTTCGCGCGCTGGCCACTTGCCCGCTAGCGCTTGCCACCCAGTAAACCGGGCGAAGCCTTGCGCGTGTGCAGGTTGTAGCTCGCCCCTGCCACCAGAATATGCACGACGATGCCCAGCATGCACACCGGCTGCCCTTCCTGCACGCGATCCATCGAGGAGAACTCCATCCCCGAGGCATCGATGACGGTGATGGCGCCGCTGCCCTCCACTTCCAGCGTGTTATCGGGGCCGATGAAGGCTGCCGTGTCCTCGTCGAGCCCCAGTCCTACTGCGAATGGGTTGTAAGCCAGAGCGGCCAGCAGGCGCCCCATGCGGTCGCGCTGGCGAAAATGCTGGTCGATGACGAAGCGGTTGGTCAACCCCAGGCCAGGCGCCAGCCGCACGCAGCCGGCCACCGGGCTGGAGCCCTCCTCGCCGAACGCAATCATGTGTTCGGAGATGAACGCCGCGCCGGCGCTGGTGCCGGCCATATGCACGCCGGCAGCATTCATGATCCGCAGCGCCTTGGCCACCGAGGTGCCGCCGAGAATGGTTGAGAGGCGCAACTGGTTGCCCCCGGTGAAAAACACCCCGGTGGCCGATTCCAGGCGCGCGATGCGGCCTTTCTCTTCCCCGTCGCGGCGCGTGTCGAAATCCATCGCGCTCACGCGCTTGACACCGATCTCGCCGAAGATGCGCTCATAGCGCGAGCCGGTATCGCTCAGCTGGCTGGCCGTCGGGATGACGACAATGTTCGCCTCTTTCCCGCCGCACAGCGACACAAATCGCGTGAGGATGTTGCGTGAATTCTCTTTTTCTTCCGCGCCACCGATGGGAATGATCCACCCGCGTTCCGCGCCTTCGACGACCTTGCTCGGCATTGCCTGTTTCTCCCGCGTTCAACGCGCTGGTGTCTCTGCTTTTCTGGCCGCGGCTGGACCCCGGCCCGCAGCGTTCAGAATTTGTGGCGGATGCCCACCGCGAAGCCCTTGGGATCGGCACCGTTATTGTTGGTCCCGAGTAGGCCGTTGACCGCGAAGTCGCTGCGCGAGGCCGAGGCATTCTTGATCGCGGTGTAGAACGCCACCACTTCCGTGCGCTTGGAGAAGTCATAGCCGTAGCCGAGCGAGGTCATCTTCGCGTTGGTGTTGACCGCGGTGCCACCGTTGTTGAGCTCCAGATCCTTGGTTTTCGCGTAGCTCAGGCGCAGGTTGTGCGGACCAAAATTGCCGCGATAGCCGAAGAACATGGCCTTCTGCTTTGCTTCGGTGGCGCTGCCGGCGACGACTGTTTTTGCAAGGCCCGTGGCGCCGAGGTTGCCCTGGAACTTGAGCGTTTCCAGCGCCACAGAGATACCATGCACGCCACCAATCACGTAGCGCCCGCTGATTTTCATACCGGTGTCCTTGGTGGTGGCGGTGGCGGTGTTGGCGTACTCATTGTGCCGCTCCATCGCCGTGGCCAAGCTCAGGTTTCCCTTGCGATAAATCAGCGAGGCGGAGGTCAGGCTCGGGTTACAACGGATCGTCACGCCGCACGTGTTGCGCTCCTCGTTGGCCGAATAGGCGGCACGCGCGCTGAAACCATTGAGGTCCGGCGTCCAGTACTGCACCACGTTGCGCTGGCGCCGATCGAAGCCCTGGCGCGTGGCCGCGTTGGCCGAGGTGGACGTGGTGCCGCCGCCCATGATGTTGGCTTTGCCGGCGATGCTGGTGTTGCCGAACGGGTCGAAGCCCGAGTCGGCATTCTTGTACGGCGTATCCCACTGGCCCAGGAACACGGTGCCCCAGTCGCCGCGCAGGCCGACGGCGCTGTTGCGACCGGCAAGCGCGCCGCCTCCCACATCGATCGCGACAGAGCCCATTTCGATCTGGAACCAGGCTTCGTTGCCGCCCCCTAACTTCTCCGTTCCCCGAAAGCCGAAATTGGACGAATTGCTGCTCACACGATTGCGGGTCTGCAAATCGTTTGCCGGTACCGTACCACCGGTGCCGCGCACGCTTTCGAGGTCGATGTACAAGGTGCCATACAACGTAACCGGGCCACTCTGCGCCTGCGCCGTCCCCGCCGCTGCGGCTACCGCCAGCGCCAGCAGCGCAGGCGTTGCGCGGACGAATGTGGAACGGCTGCGTGTGTGATTGCGGTGTGCCATGGTGAAACCCCTTTTCTGATCCGGATGCGTGACTGATTGGTTTTGGTTGGTGACTTCGAAAAATGAATGCGCGCTACGGCGTGTCAACGAGTTTTGCAAAGGCTGTATTCAGTTTGGCCTGCGCGTCGGACAACTGCTGGCGCGCGGCCTTGAGCCACGCTCGATCCTTGTCAAGACGCTCCTTGCTCTGCGCCTGCAGGCGCCGGACTTCCGCCTCCTGCGGGCCGCCAATACCTTTGCTGGCGGCGATCATGCCTTGTGCGGAGAGCGATTCGCGAAAGCGCGCCTCGGTGAGGGGTAGCGCGCTCCCCTGGGGCAGCTTGAAATGCGCGATCGAATCGGCATAGATGCGCTGCGCGTCCTTGAACGCGATGTCGGCGGGCTTCAATTTGTTCGCGCGACCGAAAGTCACCAGCTCCGAGGCAAAATGGTGGCCGGCGCGGAAGGGCACATCGGCCTCGCGTTGAAGCACATCGGCCAGTTCCGTCGTAGTGGAGTATTCGGCGTTGACCTCGGCCAGCGCGCGAGCCGGATTGACCACCAGGCCATCGAGCAGCCTGCCGAACTGGGTCATCATCTGCGTCGCATCTTCGAGTGTCTTCTGCGATTGTTCGCGCTTGGAGTCCGGCATGCCGGGCGACACATTGTGCGACTGGATCATGTACATGGCCGCGCCGCCGACCACGGTGCTGGCCTGCAGACGTACCTGATTGAGCACGGTCGGGTTGCGTTTCTGGGGCATGATGCTGCTGGTGTGGGTGAGCGCGCCCTCCTGCAGCAGCAGCCAAGGCTCGGTCTGGTGGTATTGGGTGTGCACGTCCTGCACGAAGGAGCCGACCACCAGGGCCATGTTCGCGGCGATGGCATCAAGCTCGACGCCGATGTCCATCGTGCCCAGTTGGGTCGCGTCGTAGGAATTTTCCGCCACGCCGGCAAAGCCGAGCAGGTCCGCCAAGCGTTTGCGGTCAATGGGAAAACTCGAGGTGCCGAGCACGGCGGACCCCAGCGGACTCAGGTTGAGCCGGGCGTAGGCCTCGCGCAGGCGTTGGGCGTCGCGCGCAAAGGCGGCGGAATAGGCGCCGAGGTAATGTGCATAGGTGGTCGGCTGCGCCTGCACGCCATTGGTGTAGGCCGGAACGATGGTCTTGACGTGATTGGCCGCGAGGGCGTGGATTTTGCCGCGTACGATATCGTGTGCATCGATCAGCTCAAGCACGCGATCGCGCAACATGGCGCGGCGGTTGGTGGCGAGGATGTCCTGCCGGCTGCGGCCGGAATGCAGACGCGACGCATCCGGGCCCGAATGGGCCGCCACCAGCACTTCGTACTGGAGGTAATCCTTCGGCCGCTTGCCACCGGACTTGTCGCCCTCCTCGATCACCTTGGCCACAGCCTGCGCCAAGGGCCCGGCCAGCGTGCGCGGAATGATGCCTGTTTCGGTCGTCATCACAGCGGCGGCCTTGTTAAACTCCCCCAGCCAAAAGAACTCGTCGCGCGGGGACCCCGACTTGCCTTGCGCGAGGGCAGTGGTGGCAAACAGCACGGAAAATAGGACGGAAGGGGCGAACAGCAGGAGACGTGGTTGCATGGTCTTTTCGCTTCGGAGGTAAGACGCCATATTAATGGCCGCATGCCCTGCAATCAAATATATGCAACTGGCGTGTACCATACTATTTGGATATACCACGGAAGACCCGTATGGAACTTCGCCACCTGCGCTACTTCATCGCCGTCGCCGATGCCGGCTCGTTTACGCGCGCCGCGCAGGCGCTGGGCATGCAGCAGCCGCCGCTCAGCCAGCAGGTCAAGGCGCTGGAGACGGAGCTCGGCTTCGCGCTGTTCAAGCGCACCCCCAAGGGCGTGGAACTGTCGGTGGGCGGACGCGTGTTTCTCGGCGAAGCGCGCCGCCTGCTGACCAGCCTGGAAAAGGCCGGCGTGCTCGCCGCCAGCGCCGCCGCCGGCACCACCGGCCGCTTCTCACTCGGATTCACCACCTCCAGCATCACGCACCGCATCGCGCCGCGACTGTTTCGCGCCTTTCGCAGCGCCTACCCGGACGTGGAAATTGAAATCCACGAGGGCAGCGCCGCCAAACTGATCGATTCCATCGTCGCCGGCAAACTCGACATGTGCATCGTGCGCATCCCAGTGGCACGTCCGCCGGGCGTCGGGTTCCGGGTACTGGCCCGCGAGCCGCTGCTGCTGATCATTCCGCGCGGGCACACGCTCGAACAACAGGTGCGGCAGAACGCGCGAGGGGCATTTCCCACACTCCCCCTCAAGGCACTGAAGGACGAGCCGTTCATCTTCGTGCGCCGCCCCGGCGGCATGGGCATTTACTCCGAACTGATCCAGGCGTGCGCGCAGCTCGGCTTCAAGCCGAGGGTGGCCGCCGAAGTGGAAAACATGCTGACCAACGTGGCGCTGGTGGCCGCCGGTGTCGGTGTGTCGGCGGTACCGGCCTCGATGCAGTTCGTGCACCGCGACGAAGTGCTGTTCCTGCTGCCGCGTGGCGCGCCCCAGTTCGACGTGCCCATCACGCTGGCCTACGACGACGTCAACCCCAATCCGGCCGCGCAGTGCTTTCTGGAGTTTTCCGCGCGATTCTGGAAGGAGGAAGAGCGGGCCATCGGCTAGCGAGCGCCTTCCACCGATAGTGGCGATGACATATTTCGACAATTGCCCGAACTAGGTCCTTCCCCGGCAAAGGCCGGGGGCCAAGTTTCGCGAAATGGAACGTCTGAATTGGACCCCGGCCTTCGCCGGGGAAGTGAGAGCCTGCCATCGGGATGTCCCGGTGGAATCAGAATGGCAAGAGTACCAAACCCGAGCATTGGCGCACCGTTCCAGCCACTTTCGGCCCTGAAAGCGCACCAATGCTGGATCTACGGCAACACTTCGACGCTGATATCCCGGCTATCCGCCAGTCCCGCTTCATCCACCACCCGCAACACAAAGCGCCCCGCCTTGGGCGGCTGCCAGTTGAGCGCTTCGCCCGCGGACGCTTCACCGATAAACGCTTCGTTGGAAAACCAGAACTGCTTGCCGCGCACACCTTCTGCCCGCAACGTGATGGGCACCGGCTTGGACAATCGTGTGGTGTAGGTCACGGCGCGCAGCGGTGAGACGATCTGCGGTTCCCTTCCGCTGCTGCGATCGGTCTTGCGGCCCTCACAATCGGGCACGCGCGGCGCATCACGCCGCGGCATGCCGGCCTCGCGAAACAGGCGCTGCATGTCGGAAGGCCACTGTTCGATCACCTGCCATTGCGAGTCGGCGCTTTCCTCGCATACCGCTTCACCGGTGCGCTTGTCGATCAGCACGCGCTTGTGCAATTGCGAAACGCGGATCGGCGATTTTCCCGGCTGGTACCAAGTCGATACGCGCTGCGGGCAATCCGCATTCGGAAGATCCCCCGACCCGGCGCACACCTCCACGCGGGTGAGTTTAGCCGGCGGCAGGCGCGGTGCTTCGTTGGCGACCATGCCTTCGTTGCGCAGTGCATCGACGATGTTGAAAAACAGCGGCGCGGCGGCCAAGACACCGATGAACGCCGGATTGCTGCTGCCATCGAAATTTCCCACCCACACCACTAGAACGTAACGACCGAACACGCCTGCCGTCCATGCATCGCGGAATCCCCATGAGGTGCCGGTCTTCCACGCCACAGCCGGTGAAGCTGGCTGGCCGGTGTCGGGGCGCGGGTTGGTGCGCAGCATGTCGAGGGTAACGAAGGACGATTCTTCGGAGATAAGTTTGATTGACGTGTTTGACGGCACTTCAATGGAAATGCTCGGCATTTGATCCAACCTTCCCCGGCGAAGGCCGGGGCCCAAGTTGAATTTGCCGTTAGCCTTGGAAACAATTGGCCCCCGGCCTGCGCCGGGGAAGGAACTGTATGAGAGTTGTTTCAACTCCCCTCCATTCGCCAACATCGCATACATCCGCGCCAGTTCCTCCATCGTCACCTCGCCGCCGCCCAGCGTCAGCGCGAGGCCGTAATGCTTTTCGCTGGCAAGGTTGGCCACGCCCGAGGTCTTCATCAGGTCGTACAGGCTGGGACGCGTGAGGCGCGACGCCACCTGCACGGCCGGCACATTGCGGCTCCGCGTTAGCGCCTCCTGTGCGGTGATGGGGCCGACGAAGCGGCCGTCAAAATTCTCCGGGCTGAAAGGGCCGAAGGCGGTGGGCGCATCCTTCAGCACCGTCATCGGATGCAGCACACCCTGATCGAAGGCCAGCGCATAGATGAAGGGCTTCAAGGTCGACCCCGGCGAGCGCTTGGCCAGCACGCCGTTCACCTGTCCGTCGATGTCCGCGTCGTGGAAATTGGCCGAGCCCACCAGCGCCTTGACCTGCATGGTCTCGCTGTCGATCAGCATGGCGGCGGCATTGCGGATGCCCACATTGCGTTCGCGCTCGATGCGCTGCGCGATGGTGCGCTCCAGTGTGGCCTGCATGCGCGCGTCGATGCTGGAAAAAATCTCGCCCGACGATTCTTTCAGCAACTGGTTCGCCAGATGCGGTGCACGGAACGGCAGTGCCGCGGCCGGTTTCATGACCGGCGTATGCGCGGCGCCCAGCTTCTCGTCATCCGGATGCGCCTTCAGCCAGATCGTTGCCATGCGTCCGCGCGCCTCGGCCAGGGCCGGCGAGTTGGCCCTCAGTCCGCCGCGCGCAGCCGGATTCTGCGGGATCACCGCCAATGCCAGCGCCTCGGGCAAGGTGAGATCCGCCGCCCGCTTGTGGAAATACACCAGGCTCGCCGCGCCCACGCCCTCGATGTTGCCGCCGTAAGGCGCGAAGTTCAGGTACGCCTCAAGAATGTCCTGTTTGCTGTAGCGCGCCTCCAGCCACAGCGCACCGCCGATCTGCGCCAGCTTGCCGCCGACGCTGCGGCTATCGATGTCGTAAAGCTTTCGGGCCAGCTGCATGCTGATGGTGGAACCACCCTGGCGCCGCTCGCCGGAGAACGTGGCGACGGCGCTGCGCACCATCGCCGCCGGATTCACGCCGGGATGCCAGTAGAACCAGCGGTCCTCGTAGCGCAGCACTGCCTCGGCGAGCTTCGGGGAGATGGCGGCTAGCGGCGTCCATAAGCGGTACTGCTCGTCGGGGGCGGTGGTGAGGCGCAGGAGCGTGCCGTCGGTGGCGTAGATGGCGGAGGAGAAGCGGGCCTCTTCGGACAGTGGGGGTTCGGGAAACAGACGAAGCGCAATCAGCATCAACACCAGGATCATCAGCGCGATGGCAAATGCCAATCCCCTCACCCCCCGCCCTCTCCCCTTCGGGGCGAGGGAGCCAATCGAGCCACTCACCTGCGCGCGAAAGAGGGGGCCAATCCAGTCCCTCGCCCGCTTGCGGGAGAGGGGTTGGGGTGAGGGTCTCAGCACAAGATTACTCATCAAACTTACGCATGGCTCTTTCGGCTGCGAAACACGCTCCACGCCAAATATGCCGCGCCGCAGTTACCTGCAAACATCAAGCTAAGTGCCAAAACGTTCGCGATGTACTTGAGGCTCGCCGGAACAAATGCCACTACCTCCAGATTGCAGAACATCCAAATCACTGACCATGGCAATCCAAACAACATGATGATCAGCGCAGGTAAATTCGACCATCTCCAGTAATACCAGGTCACGTAGTAGATACAACTCGCAAGAAGGCTGAGAAGGAAGACCAACCTCGCCCTCCTGAGCGATTTCTCGCTGACTGATCTGGAGAATTCGACAGCCCAGTTCATTTCCCCGCCCGCTCCACCACAATCTTCCCAGGCAGCGACCGCGCCTGCACATCGCGCTCGTACAGCGATTCGCCATACGCCGGCGGCACGATGAAGGTGCCCACGTTGGTGGCGCGGATGCGATAGCGGTATTCGGCCACCTGCGCACTGACGGCGCCGTACAGCACCACACGTTCCTCGCGCACGTCGGCGTAGTCCACGCTCCAGCCGTACACGTTACCGAGGCGGTTGACGAAGCCGCCTTTCTTGGCCGGCTGCACATTGGGTGCGTCGATTGGGTTCAGCACCGGCTCGAAGCCGCCGGGCAATAGATCCACCAGCGCGACATTGCCGATGTAATCCCGGCCGATGCTGCGGAACTTGAGGCGTACCGTGACTTCCTGGCCCACCTTCACCGTCGTCATGGGCTTGCCCTCGCCGTCCACGTACTCGCGGATCACTTCCATGCCGGACTTCAATTCCGTCATCGGCGGCGCCTTGTCGAAGCCGGATTCGGACACCGCGTAATAGGTGGTGAGGTTGCCCTCGTTGCCGAACTTGAGCTTTCCAGCATTGGCCGAGAACGGCACGCGCGGGATCAGGTTCTGCGGCAGCGTGAGGGCCAGCGGCTTGCCGTCCTTGCCCACTTCCGCGATCGACAGCTTGCCCGCCACCTTGCCTTCGATCTGCGATGCATAGGCATCCAGCGCCAGCACCACGTAGGCAGCCGAATGGGTGTTGAAGCGGCCGTCCTGAATGGTTTTCACCATCGACGCCAGCGTGGCGAAGTCGAGTTTCTTTGCGCGATCCGGGAAATGGCGCGAGGCGATGTAGAGCGTCTGCGCATCGCGGATGGCCGGGTCGTAGTAGCGCTCGTAACGGAACGGTTCACCCCGCTTGGACAACAGGGCCAGCGGCTCATCCATCAACTTCGCGGCCTGCTTCTCGTCCTTCATCATCTTGTAGCTGGCGGCCAGATACACGGCGAGTGAATCCTTCTGCCAGGTTGCGGCGGCCGGCCCCGGGTATTTCTTGTCGAGGAATTCACGCAGTGCCGCGAGATAGGTGGTGGTCACCGTCCCCTGGCGCGTGAGCAAATAGGCAGCGTAGGCGCGGCTGCGCACGTCGTGCAGGTCCTTGGCAGGGCTCGAAGCCAATTGCTGCAGCCAGCTGTTCGACTTGGCGATCAGGTCGGGCGGCACGTTGAAGCCACGCTCCCGCGCTTCGATGAGCATGTGGATGGCGTACACCGAAGCGTATTCATCCGCTTCGACCGCGGCCGTCCACAGGCCAAAACCGCCCTCGGCATTCTGGCGCGAACGCAGCACGGCCACCGCATCGGCAAAGGCTTTCTCGGCCTTCGCGGTCCCGTCCTTCTGACCCACGTTGCCAAACTCCGGACGCTGCGATAGCACCACCGCCGGGAAGGCACGGCTGGTGATCTGCTCGGTGCACATATGCGGGAAGTTATCCAGATACGCCATCAGGCCATTGGCGATCACCAGCGGCAGCGGTGATACCGCCGCTTCGCTCTTGCGGTATTCGGCGAATACATCCCGCTTGACCGCCACTTCCTGCGAGCCGGTGAAACTGCCCACCGAGACCGTGGTGTAGTAAGGACCGGCCGGGCGCACGCTGACGTCGGCGCCGAGCTTGGCGGACTTGTCCGGCTGGCCGCCCAGCGTGGCTGAGAACAGCATGTTGGCCGAGCCCAGTTTCACCACCGCACCTGTCTTGGCCTTCAGGCGGAATATGGCCACGCCTTCTTTTTTCTCGCCGATCTTCAGCGACTGGCTGTTTTGCGCATCGGTACCGCCGACCACTTCCAGCCCGGCCGAGACTTTGAGGCCCACATTCACCTGGGCGTCCTTGCCGGAGCCCGCCACGTTGTTGGCCACGCCGACCGAGACTTCAAACTCGTCGCCCGGCGCCACCGCCAGCGGCGCATTCGGCGAGAGCACGAAGTCGCCCTGCACCAGCGCCTTGCTGCTGGCCGTACCGATGTTGGTTTCGCTCACCGACACCGCCATCAGGCGCAGCGTGCCATTGAAGGTATCGGGCACGGTGTAGCTGAACTCGCGCTCGCCGTTCACGTCCACAATGCCCGACCAGTACACGGCCGGCTTGTCGCGCTTGCGTTTGAACGGGTTCAGATTCTTGCCCAGCGCGCCCTCGGCATCACCGCCGGGCGCGGCGGCCTGCATCAGTTTCTTGAACTCCGGCAGGATCAGGTCGAGGATCTGCGAGGTACGCACGTCCAGCGAACGCTTCTGGAAGAAGTGCGCCAGCGGGTTCGCCTCCTGATAGCGCGCCACCTGCAGGATGCCCTCGTCCACGGCAAACACCACCACGCGCGTCGGTGTCTCGGCCGCGAGTTTCATCTTCAGCGTCTCGCCCGGCTTTACCTTGGCCGGCGCGTTGAACGTGAGCTTGTTGGTGCGCTTGGCGAGGTTCACCGAGAACGGCACGGTGCCGTACGACAGCGGGCTCATGAAAACCTCGTCCGAACCCGGATCGCGGATGAACTGCACCGTCACGTAGCCGTTGCCCTCGAAATCGGCCGGCAGGCGGATCTTCTGTACCGAGGCCTGGGTGCCGGCCTTGAACCACTGGTGGGCATACATCTTGTCGCGCTCGATGGTGATGAGACCGGCACCGGCATACGGCGCGCGGATGCTGACTTCGATGTCCTCACCCGCGGTCACGTCCTTGCTCTTCAGCGCCAGTTGCAGCTCGGCGTTGCGGTCCAGCGAACGCGTGACATTGCCGGCACCCGCCACCGAGTACTCGACACGGTTCTGCTCGACGCCTTCGGCATTGCGGATGCGGTAGAAGAAGGTGCCGGGGTTGGCCGTGTCCAGCGCCATGTTGAAACCGCTGGCGGCAATCGCCAGCGGTGTTTCGCTGACGGCGATTTCCTTCGGCTTCGATTCGTATTTGTAAGTGCCGTTGGGCTGCTTCACCAGCACCGACACAAAGCGCCGCTCGACCAGTTCCAGCTTTAGGCCGCTCACCGCGATCTTCTTCGCTTTCGGGTCGATGGCGATCAGGCTCACACCGCGCTTCGCGCCTTTCGACACATAGCCCAGGTCGCCATCGGCCTTGAAACCCACCAGCCACGGCAGTTCGGACACCATGGTGGCGGTGTCGGCCGCCACGCTGCGACCGGCCTCCGGCTCGAACACCCGCGCGAGGAAATGCAGGCGGTAGGTGGCGCGGGCGTAGCGCTCCAGCCCCAGGTCGAACTCGACGTTGCCGTCGTCGTCGGTGGTGCCGTCGTTTAGCTTGTCGGAATAGCCTTCCTTTGCGCGCTGCGGATCGTAGAAGCGGTAATCCGGATGGCTGCGGAAGGCGGGGAACGCGGGTTGCAGCGTGAGGGTCGCCTCCACGCGACGGTTGGTGGCAGGCGTGCCGAACAGATTCTGCGCGTTGACCTTGCCCTTCAACTCATTGGGCGAAACCCAACCTTCACTGACTTCGGTGGAAAGCTTCGCCGACACCTTCATGCGATCGGGCAGAAACTCCTGCACCCGCACGGTCACGCTGCCGAGCTGGGTGTGGGCCTGTCCGTCCTTCACGGTGTACAGGTTCACGCTGTAGCTGCCGGTGGGCGAAGTCTCCTGCGTGGTGTGCGAGATCTCGTTGAAGCCGCCGGCGGCGAGCTTGATCTTTTCGCGCTTCACGGTGAGGCCGCGCGCGTCAGTGACCTCCACTTCCAGCGGCAGGCCGGCCACACTCTTGGCCCAATTATTGGGCTTCACGATCATGCCGATGTTGATGGTGTCACCGGGGCGGTAGATGCCGCGATCCGAAAACAGGTAGGCGGACAACGTGCCGGGCTGGATGGTATTGCGAATGCCGCCGACATCAAAGCGCGAGAAATCGAGCCCGCGGTCGCGGCGGTTCAGCGGCAGGAAACTCATGTCACCGGCTTTTTTCACCAGGTACATCAGCGGCGCGCGTTCGCGTGACAGATTCTCCAGCTTGGCGAACTGCACACGACCGCTGCCATCGGTGGTCTGCGAGAACAGCGTCATGCCGTTCTTGCCGATCACTTCGACTTCGGCCCCGGCGATGGGCTGGCCGGTGGCGATGGACTGGATGCACACATCCTGCGTGCCATCGAGGGAACGCTTCACCAGGATGCCGAGGTCGGTCACCAGCAGCAGGCGGAAGTCCTCGCGCTCGGACGGCGAGATCTGGTCCTCGCGTTGCTGGTTGCCCTCGCCTTCGGCCTCATCCGGATCGCCGGGTTCTTCTTCCTCATTCTTTTTGGGGCGGCGGTCCAGCTTCGGATCATAGCCTTGCACGCGCAGCAGGAAGATGCCGCGCTTGTCTGCGCCTTCTTTCTTCAGGTAATCACCCAGGTTCAGCGCTTCGTAATGCACCTTGCCCTGCTTCAGGCGCGGCAGTGGAATCTTTTTCTCGAAACGCTCGGTGAGGTTGTCCATGCCGAAGGCGCCCAGAAATTGCGGCTGCGCAAACTCGCCTTCAGACTGCGTGACCAGATGCTGCAGTTGCGCAGGCAGCAGGCGGCCCATTTCCATCTTCAGGCCCGGCAGGTCGCGCACCAGCACCGCCACTTTCTTTTCACCGCTCATGGCCAGCAGCGAACCCTGGCCCATGATGTTCACCTGCGGCGGGAACGGCGGCACCTGCACCACTCGCTGCACGCGTTTCGCCAGCACATAGCCGCCGAAGGACTTCATGCCGCGTTCGATCTGGATGTAGATGAAGCGCCCCACCGGCGCCTGGTACTTGAAGGCATGCAGCTCGTTGTGCTCGCGCTCACCCGCGACCAGTTCCAGATCGAGTTTGGTGGCTTCCTTGAGCGCTTCCTCGGACACGTCCGCCGGATTGTTCCAGCGGTAGGCGCCACGCCGGTCTTCCTTCTTGGTTTTCGGGTGATAGACCGGCAGCAGCCAGGCCGAGGTCGCGACCTTGATATCTTTTTCAAGCGTGCTGGCCGAAAGCGCGGCAGTGATGATCTGTTCCGGTTCGGACTTGGCGTTGGTGGCCACATTCACGCCGAGTTGCGTGACCGCCAGACTGGCCAGCCCGGGCACCCGCACAGTTTTGCTGAGGGCCACGTCGTAGGGCTTGCCGCCGCGCGCCGACACCACCCCTTTGTCGAGCTTGATGTCGATGCTGCTGTCCTCCTGCGGCGTGGACAGGTTCTCGGAATGCACGAAGGCATTGAGCTTGAGCTTGTCGTAGCTCACCGTGAATTTGGTGCGCTCGCGACCCACGCCCCAGATGCCTTCGGACTGGCCGGCCAGCTTCAGCTCGATGCGTTTTTCCAGTTCGGCGCTGTTTACCGGGTGGGTGAAATTGAGGTCGTAAACCGCCCTCTTCAGCGTCGGGTTGGTCGGGTCCTGATAGAACTCGGCGCGCGTGACCTTGGCTTCAAATGCCGCCGTCTGAAATTTGTTGCGATAGCTGGCCAGCACGATCTGCGGCGCGACGACGGTCTTGTCGAATTCGATTTCGTATTCGGCCCCGACCGCCCAGTCGTCCTTGGGACTGAATTCCAGCTCCTTGTCGTCGTTCCACTTCCACTTGCCTTCCACCACCGGGACGATGCGAATGCCCGTGGTCACTTCCTTGCCGGCCATGGAAAGCGGCGCAGCGGAATGCTCGAACTTCACCAGCAGCGGACGCGGACCGCGATCGTTCTCGTCCTCATTTTCGATCGGCGTGCGCGGCGGATTGGTGACCGTGACGGCCACCTCGATCGGCTTGGGTCGTGCCTGCCACCATTTGTAAGTCCACAACCCGCCCGCGCCGAGACCGGCGACCACCACCAGCGTGAGCAAGGCGTGCAGCGGCTTCGCCATGGCCATGCGCCCGCCCGAGGCGACCTTCGCCCCCACCCATTGCGCCCACGGCGGCGCATTCCAGGAGACCTTGCCGAACACCGGCGCCAGCACCCAACCCAACAGGCGTGAAAAAGCGCGCGCGGCCCCGAGGGCGGCGTCGCGGATGGCGGTGACTACGTTCATGCATTCCCCTTTTTGGTCGCCGGCTTTATGCAGCGATTGCCAGCAAGGATATTAGGCGATTAGGGAGGAATGATGTCAGGCAGAAGGGGATTGGGGCGGAAATGTGGCGGCGACGAACTGTTTGCGTGTGGAACAATCAGATCGCGGAACGAATGTGCAAAGTCGAGCACTGGCGCGCCTCCCAGAGCATTTTTGGTCTGGAAGGCCCACCAGATGGCGATCTGCAAGTTTTCACCCCATTGGCAATACTGAGTAGAACGCGCTGACCAGCTCCCTCTCCCCTCGCGGGAGAGGGCGGAGGGTGAGGGGGAGTTTGCGGAGCATGCTCTGCGTCCACAGATGGCACTCCAAAGAAGCGGAATGCGCTCACCCTACTCTGATCGTTGCCAGCGGGAGCGCCGAAACCGTACTTGACAAAAGTATCCACATAGATACACTTTCAATATGTTCACGGTCCAGCAAACCGAAGAATTCCAGAGGTGGCTCGATGCGCTGAAGGATTTTCGCGCGCAAGTACGAATCGCCGCCCGCCTGAGGCTGGCAGAGGCAGGTAATCTCGGCGACTGGAAGCCGGTAGGCGGTGACGTATCGGAGATGCGCGTCGATGTCGGCCCCGGCTACCGTCTTTACTTCACCCGGCGCGGAAACATTCTCCTAGTCATGCTTGCAGGCGGAAACAAATCGACGCAGGCCCGGGATATCAAACGTGCGCAGTCCATCCTAAAAACACTGGAGCCGTAGCTATGAGCAAGTCCAAAACACCGACCAAGCTGATTCCCTTCGACGCGGCGCGCTATCTAACCGACGATGCCGCCGTCGCCGAATACATGAACGCCGTACTCGAAACTGAAGACACCGACCTGTTGTTGCTTGCTCTTGCCGACGTGGCGCGCGCAAAGGGTATGTCCCAAGTCGCCAAGGATGCCGGGCTCGGACGCGAAAGCTTGTACAAGGCGCTATCGCCGGGGGCCAAACCGCGGTTCGATACGGTGATGAAGGTGGCGCGGGCGTTGGGGGTGAGGCTTACGGCGCAGTCCGTGTAACTTCATAAGCGGAAACTTAGGACGTTCGTTATTGCTCATTCATCTGAATTGGAGGCCGCCTATGAGTACGCGAAACGAGATTGAAGTCATGATCCATCGAATCTACAGTGAGGTTTGCCCTGGCCCCACGCAGTTGAGAATTCTTCCAGAGGGGATTCCCCAGAGTGATCAAAGTTGGGAGACTGCGCCGATCTTTCATGTCATTCGTGCTGATGGGAAAATTGCTTATGTGCGCCGAAAGGACATTGACGACCAGTTGGAACAAAACGTTGCGGAGTGTCTTCGACACTTTGGGCCCGCGCAATCGGCGAATCTATAAAACTGAGCTCGTCAATTGACGCGACTCCAGTCCCGTGTCGCGCATCGGCAAGTTCGCTGCAAATTCATCAAGAATCAAGTACATGATGCGACGATGAAATTCGTCAAGTACTCGGTCCTGTTAGCAGCCCTCGTTTTCTCAATGGCCTCAGCCGTGTTCGCGCAAGGCGCGGAAAGCGAATGGAGTGCACTCAATAAGGAAGTGACTGAGCTCTATCGCGCGGGCAAGCACGACCAAGCGGTGGCTGTTGCGAGGCAGGCGCTTGAAGTTGCTCAGAACACTGTTGGCCCGGAACACCCCGATATGGCCACCAGCCTGAACAACCTCGCTCTCCTCTATACAAACCAAGGTCAGTACGCGCAGGCAGAACCGCTCTACAAACGTGCTCTGGCGATCAGCGAAAAAACGTTCGGACCAGACAACCTCGTTGTGGCTGTCACCTTGAGCAATCTCGCAGGGCTCTATCGTGCTCAAGGTCAATATGCTCTGGCAGAGTCGCACTACAAGCGATCACTTGCAATCCGCGAGCGCGTGCGCGGGGCGGACCACACAGATCTAGCCGACGGTCTGAACAACCTCGCTGGGCTATACCGTACGCAAGGAGATTTCAAACGGGCAGAGATGCTCTACAAGCGGGCACTCACAATCTGGGAGCGAGCTTTCGGTTCAGAGCATCTTAGTGTGGCGACAGGTCTGGATAACCTTGCGGTGCTCTATTTAAACCAAGGTAAATACGAGCAGGCTGAGCTGCTGCACAAACGCGCAATGACGATGCGGGAAAAGTCGCTCGGCCCAGATCATCCGTCAGCAGCACTAAGTCTGAGCAACCTTGCGGAGCTCTATCGCAAACAAGGCAAGTACAAGGAGGCAGAGCAACTCTTTAGTCGGTCGTTGGCAATTGAGGTGAAGGCGTATGGGCCGAATCATCCGAGAGTCGCTGCCGTTCTAAACAACCTTGCAGAATGCTACCGCGAGAAAGGGCGGTACGAGCTGGCCGAACCGCTCTATAACCGCTCGCTTAGCATTAGAGAACAATTTCTCGGTCCGAACCATCCCGAAGTTGCGGTGAGTCTGAACAACCTCGCATTGCTGTTTCACGACCGGGGTGATTATGTGCAGGCAGAGTCGCATTACAACCATTCCCTCTCAATACGTGAGAAGGCGTTGGGGCCGAACAGCACCGAAGTAGCCGGGAGCCTGCAGAACCTTGCAGCGCTTTACGATAACCAAGGCCAGTACACAAGGGCCGAGGCATTTTTCAAACGTTCACTGGCGATCGACGAAACAGCTCTCGGCCTTGACCACCCCGATGTGGCGATGATCCTGCACAACCTCGCGGTGCTTCACTACAAGCAGGGGCAGTTTGCGAAAGCCGAGCCGCTCTTCCGTCGTTCGCTGGCCATCCGTGAGAAGGCGTTCGGCCCCGATCACCCAGATGTGGCGGGGAGTTTGAACAACCTTGCCAAGCTCTACCGCGACCGTGGCCAGTATGCAGATGCCGAATTGCTCTACATGCGTTCATTGGCTATCCGCGTAAAGGTATTCGGTCCAGACCACCCTACTGTGGCCACAAATCTGATCAACCTCGGGGAACTCTTCCACGCCCAACTACAGTATGTGAAAGCTGAGGTTTACTATGAACGCTCGCTGACTGTATATGAAAAGATACTTGGACCTAATCATCCTTACGTGGCCGCAAGTCTAAATAATCTTGCGATGCTATATGAGAACCAAGGCAAGCTCGTGCAGGCTGAGCCGCTTCACAAACGAGCTCTGGCAATTGCAGAGAAAGCGTTTGGGCCAGACCATCCCGATGTTGCCGGGAGCCTTAATAACCTCGCCGGGCTCTACCTTTCTCAAGGCCAATACGCGCAGGCCGACCCGCTATACAAGCGCGCGCTGGCGATCAACGAGAAGGCTTTTGGCCAAAACCATCCCGCTGTCGCGTTAAGTCTGAACAACCTCGCGTGGCTCTACGAAGGCAAAGACCAGCTTTCGTACGCGCTAGGCTCTGTTCGAAGGTCGAGCAATATCTACCGACAGCGCATCCTGGCAGGTGGACAAGACGATGCTCCAACCCATGAGTCCACAAGAAACAGGAACGGTTTTGTTCACCATTTGGCACTACTTTCGATAAATCCAGACAAAGAGCCCCCCGCAAAACTCGCCGACGAGTCGTTGCAAATCGCGCAACTCGAACAAGCCTCCAGCACTGGTGCTGCTGTCGCCAAGATGGCAATCCGCTTCGCTAGGGGCGATGACGCCATTGCGTCATTGGTCAAGCGAAAGCAGGACGCAACAGAGCGTCGCGCCAGGGGTGAAGCGAATCTCGTCAAAGCGGCCGGGCAGCCGCCGGAAAAGCGCAATGCCGCTTTAGAAGAAAAACTGCGCGAGGACATCGTTCGCCTCGGCAAAGACATTGATGCCGTCGATGTCGAACTCACCAGCCGCTTCCCTGAATATCAGGAACTAACCCGGCCGGAGCCGTTATCAGTGATTCAAGTGCAGGCAATGTTGCGCCCGAATGAAGCCATGCTTGTTTATGCCATCGCCGAAAAACAGTCCTGGCTGTGGGTGGTGCGTGCCGACAGAGCGGAATTCATTCTCCTGAAGACTGACCAAACGACCTTAGCCGAACAAGTCAAGACTATTCGCGGCCAGATGGAGGTTGACAAGGCTGGCCGACTTGCGAAGGTCGATGTCGCACGTCTCCATGAGTTGTACCAAAGCGTCTTTACCCCTGCTGTGCCGCACCTGGCCGGCATCCAGCATCTGATGCTAGTGCCAGCTGGCCCCCTGCAGAGCCTGCCCTTCGGCCTGCTGGTAGCCTCGTCGCCAAAAGAAATTCAATCGGCAGCGGACTACCGTTACGTAGATTGGTTGATCAAGCACTACGCGCTTTCAGTTCTGCCGTCGGTCAGTTCGATTCGCGCGTTTCGCCAGTTCAACAAGTCCGGCGCCGCGCAAGCACCCTTCATCGGCTTCGGCGATCCGCTGCTGACAGACGAGCGCAGCAACGGTCGAGCGGTAAGCGCAAGAGTGAATCTTGCGGGATTGTTTCGTGACGGGGCGACGGAAGACAGAAACACAACGCAAAGCGAAATTGCGGATGTCAAACTGATTAAACAGCAGACACGCTTGCCCGAAACAGCGGATGAACTTAGGGCGATGGCGAAAATTGTGAAGGCCGGGCCGAATTCAATTTGGCTGCAGGATCAAGCAACGGAGACCAACGTTAAGAAACTCGATCTGACAAAGTACCGCACGCTCGCCTTTGCCACCCATGGCGTCATGGCGGGTGAACTCGGCAAGGACATGGAGCCAGGATTAATCTTGACCCCTCCGGTGCTCGGAACCGTTGACGACGACGGTTATCTCACGGCAAGCGAAATCGCCAAGCTAAAACTCAATGCGGACTGGGTGCTACTTTCCGCTTGTAACACTGCAGCGGCCGATGGTTCGCCCGGTGCGGAAGGCATGTCCGGGTTGGCAAAGGCGTTTTTCTACGCGGGCAGTCGCTCTTTGCTGGTGTCGCATTGGCTGGTTGCTTCGGAAGCGACCGTGCCGCTCACAACTTTTATGTTGCGTGAGTATGAGGCCAATCCTCGGCAGGGCAAGGCCGAAGCGCATCGCAAAGCGATGTTGGAGTTGATGAATACACCTGGGCACCCCGAGTATGCACACCCGATGTTTTGGGCACCGTTCGTAGTCGTGGGTGAAGGCGGTGCGGGTCTGGCACCATAGATTGACTGAAGCATTCCGACTAACTCAGCACTGAATGATGTGGTCTGTTGCGGAATCACGATATGAAAAAGGCGTTAAACCCACCTAAACCATTCCCTGCTTTCTGTCCCGGTATCTCCGGCGAGTACGTCCGCTCGCTCTTCGAGCCAACCCCCGCCGCCTCGCTCGCCCACGGGCCCTCTACTGCAAGGTGACGACTGTGGTGGCGGCACTGGCGGACCATGGCGCGAACTCAAGTGCCGGCGCGCGGAATATCGCATTCGTGACATTTCCGCATGATTGCATGCGACGCGGGTCGCCTTATCGCCGGGGGCGGGTACTGTTACATTGCATGACTCAGCCGTCGTCGACTTCTTTCGCGCAGCAATCCATCGTCGCAAAACCAGCAGAACAAGCAGAACCGCATGGCTTCCGCCAAAAAATCCAGCAATTCCGCAACGGCGGGCGCATCCCTCGCATCTGCAAACACCACACCCGGCAGCCACCCGCTGCGCGGTGCCATGCTGTTCGTGCTGGCGCTGCTGATTTTTGCCTGCATGGACACCACCACCAAGTATCTCACCACGCATTACAACGTGCCGCTGGTGATGGCAATGCGTTACATCGTGCATTTGCTGCTGATGGTGGCGATTCTGGCGCCCAGTCAGGGGGCAAAGCTGGTGCAGACCAATCGCACCGGGCTGGTGCTGGTGCGCGCAGGGTCGCTGGCGGTGACGTCGCTGTTTGTGGGTCTGGCGCTGAGCCGCATGCCGGTGGCCGAAACGACAGCGATCCTGTTCCTGTCGCCGATGCTGGTGGTGCTGCTGGCCCGTCCGCTACTGGGCGAACGCATCGGCATACTGGGCTGGACGGCCGCCGCGGTCGGATTTATCGGCGTGCTGATGATTGCGCGCCCCGGTGGCGGCCTGGATACGCTGGGCATTGTGTTTGCGTTGTGTTCGGTGGGGGCTGGTGCCTGTTACCAGCTGATGTCGCGCACGCTGGCGAGCACCGAGCAGACCATGCCGTTGTTGTTCTTCACGGCGCTGGTCGGCTCACTCTGCTTTGGCGCCAGCCTGCCCTGGTATTGGGAGGGCCCGCCGCCGACCGTGCTGCAGTCGGTGCTTTTTGTCTGCATGGGCGCGGCCGGTGGATTGGGACACTTCCTGTTCACGGCAGCGTTCCGCGATACCCAGGCCTCGGTGCTGGCGCCGATGAATTACTTGCAGCTGGTGTGGGCGGGCCTGCTCGGCTGGCTGGTGTTCGACCATGTGCCGGACCAACTCAGCCTGGCCGGCATGGTGGTGGTCGCCGCGTCGGGCCTGCTGATCGCGTTCAAGTCGCGCTGGCAAAAGGCCGCGTAGTTTCCTTGCGGCGGCCGGGCAGCATCCTGGCGCGCATCACGCCCGCCCGATTCACACCGTTTGAAACCAACTCGCCACATCCTGCTCCAGCGCCTGCGGCGAATACGCGCGCTCCAGTTGCGCCACAATGCCGGCGGCTTCGCCTTCGCGGGGCACCAGTTCACGCGCGGCGATGTCCAGGTCATAAACCGATTTGCCTGGCGCAAGCCGGGCGTTCACCCACAGCGTGAGTGCGTGCCGGTGTCGCAGCAGGTGGCGATGCACCGCCGCATAGGTTTGCGAATCGAAGGGGGCGTCTCCCGGCACGGCCGGCGCCGCACCAATCGACACGCCATGTGCGTACAGTTCCTGCCAGGCCATTTTCATCAGATCGGGAGGCGCGTCTTCGCTCTCGCGCGGATGGGCGGGGTTGTTGAAGGTTCTGGCGCGCGCTTGCTCGATGGCGCTGCGCACCGCCACCGACGGCACCGGCGTCGCGAACAACACTTCCGGCCCCGCCAGCAGCGCTTCCGCGTCGTCGGCCTGCACCTGCACCAGGTCCAGCAAGCGACAGCCGATCAGCGGTACCTCGCCGATCAGAATGTGCGACGCATCATGTTCCCGGTGCCAGCGCAGAACCGCGCCGCGCGCCCAGCGGCCCACGGCCTTGCGGATCATGGCGTGCGTGACGCCGCCGATCGTGGGGTAGCGTGCTTCGATGTCCGGGTTCACAAACGCGGGCCGCGCCACGTCCCATTGCAGCAGGTGCACACTGCGGCCGGCCGCGTGCGCGGCCCGCGCCAGTTCGCGGATGAAGAGGCTCTTGCCAACACCTGGCAGTCCGGCGAAGAACACCATGCGCTTGTCGTGCGCCAGCGACGCCAGCACCCGGCCCAGATCATCCTCAGTGGCGACGACCGCATCAACCGTCATGCCGGTCCTCCATGAATGCCGTATGCACTTTTGCCGCGCCAGCCACCACGAAGGTTCAGGTGCCCGGCTGCTTTTGCTTCTTGATCTGATCGGACTGCTCTTGTCCAGGCCTGGTCGCAGGTGGCGGCGCGACCGGCAGCGGAAACCCCAGGAACGCCATGACGAAAAACACCGGCAGCAGCAGGTAGAACAGCGGTCGCCGCCAGTTGAGTTTGCGCATGAGCATGACGCAAAGGTGGGACCGACAAAGCGCAATTCAAGGCTGGCACGCCGATCTCACGATTGATTTCGGCCAGCTCGCGCGCCGTGCCGCCGCACGCACGCCGTCACAACCATTTGTGCGCGGCCGAAAACTGGTGAGCGAGTTTTTCGACGGGAAGCGGAGCGGCAAAGTAGTAGCCCTGCGCCTCCCGGCAGCCGCATGCCGCCAGATATTCCAGTTGCTCGCGCGTTTCGACGCCCTCGGCAATCACCTTGAGTTGCAGGCTCTGCGCCAGCCCGACGATGGCGCGGACGATGGCCGTGTCGTCGGCGTCGGTGCCGATATCGCGTACGAACGATCGATCGATCTTGAGGTTGTCGACCTGGAAGCGTTTCAGGTAGGACAGGCTGGAAAATCCCGTGCCGAAATCGTCGATGGACAGCTTCACGCCGAGCCCCTTGAGCTCTGCGAACAGGCCCATGGTCTCGTCGGTGTTTGCCATCAAGATGCTTTCGGTGATTTCCAGCTCAAGCTGCGATGCAACCAGGCCGGCATCGTCCAGCGCGGTGCGCACGCGCGCGGGAAGGTTGCTGTCGAAGAACTGACGCGCCGAAAGATTGACGGCCACGGAATTCACGTCATTTCCCTGGTCGCGCCAGCGTTTCAGCTGCTGGCAGGCTTCGCGCATCACCCATTCGCCAATCGGCATGATGAGGCCGCTCTCCTCCGCGATGGGAATGAAGGTCGCCGGCGCAATCAGGCCGTCTTCCGGATGATTCCAGCGCAACAGCGCTTCGTATCCGTTGCTGGTACCGGTCACGAAATCGATCCGCGGCTGGTAATACAACTCGAGCTCGCCGCGCTCAATTGCGTGGTGCAGGTCGTTCTCGAGTTTGAGGCGGGCCTGCAACACGGCACTCATTGTTGCCGCGTAGAACTGCACGGTGTGCCGGCCGCTGCCCTTGGCGTGGTACATGGCGGCGTCGGCGAAGCTGAGGAGCTTTGCCGGGTCATCGCCGTCGTGCGGAAAGACGCTGACGCCGATCGAGGGCGTGACGTGCAGGAGGCGGTCACCGACCGTGAGCGGCGCGCTCATCTCCGCCATGATCTTGGCGGCAATCGGCGCGATCTCGCCTTCCACCTGGGTATGCGGCAGCACCACCACAAACTCGTCGCCACCGACCCGCGATACGGTGTCGGTATCGCGCAGCACCGCTTTGAGACGCCGCGCCATCTCCCGCAAAACATCATCGCCGATGGCGTGGCCGAGGGTGTCATTGATGTTCTTGAATCGGTCGAGGTCCACAAACATGACCGCCACCTGCCAGTCCTCGCGCCGCGCCTGGGCCAGCGATTGCGCGAGCCGATCCTGCAGCAGGCGGCGATTGGGCAGGCCGGTAAGCGCATCGTGCAGCGACAAGTGGCGCGCCCGATCCTCTGCCTGCAGGCGCTCGTCGACTTCTGCCTGCAGCATTTCGTTGGCGAGCGCCAATTGCTCGGTGCGCTCGCGAACCCGCTGTTCCAGTTCCTCATTGAGCAACTGCAGCCGCTCCACCGCCTGGCGGCGCTCGGCCACATCCTCGATGATCCAGATGGTTCCGCCGCTGGCCGGATTGAGCGGGTCGATGGGTCGCGCCTGAAGGCGGCACCAGACCAGTTCGCCGTCGCGCCGCTTCATGCGGCGTTCCAGTTCCACGGCCTTTCCTTGCGACAGCAGCGGTCCGACCACACTGCCGACTTCCGCGTACTCCGCGTCGGTTCCCCATACCACCATGCCCGACTGCCCCTCAAGACCGCCGGACGGCCAACGAAACAGCTCCTCAAAGGCGCGGTTGGCGTGCTGAAACACGCGGTCGCGGGTGAAAGCGATGCCGACCGACGCGTTATCGAGGATCGCTTCGTACTTGAGCAGCGTCTCGTGCTCGGACACCCCGCGACCGCCGGATTCCGGCATCACATCGGCTGGCTTGGAGTGGGCGGAACACATGTGCGTTGTTGAATTCTGGCGGCCTTGCCTGTGCGGCGAACGGGTCCTCGCCGGCTTGCGGATGGCGAGTTGCGGCGCGCCCCTACCCTAAGATCTTGCGCGCACTGGCTTGCAGTATCTTCCTATCGGGGCGGCGATGCCATAGCGGGATGCGGGTGTGTCACACAAGTTTAGTCTTCGCCCTGGCGACGCGAGCTGGGCGAGCACTCAACGGCTGTTCGCATCCACAAACGCCGCCAGGTCCTTCTTGAACTTCTGCATCGACGCCGGGTGTACGTACATCATGTGTCCCGCTTCGTAGTACTCGATGCCGATGTTGCCGCGCAGCTTCGGCGAAAGGTCGAGGTGATCAACCACGAACTCGACGGTACCGTACGGACAGGCCAGGTCGAAGTAGCCCTGCTGGATCAGCACTTTCATTTTCGGGTTCATGGTCATGGCATGCACCAGATCATCTGCCGTGTTCGGCACCGGCGACTTCTGGCCGGTGGAAGGCTGCTGGTGGCGGAAGTCCCAATCCTTCCAAAGGTCCGCGGAAAACACATATTCGCGCTCGGACTCCACCTTCAGTTCGCGCCGGTAGTAATCGTTGAAGGTGGCGACCACGGCCGGCGCGATGGACGAAGCGTAGGGATCGTATTTCATCGTCTCGGCAATACGGCTGATGCTGCCGCCCTTGTAGCGCGTATCGGCACGGCCGATCACCTCGCCCTTATTGCGCATCAGTTCCTGCAGGAAATGCCCCTCGTCCATGCGCAGGTTGGACTTGTCCCAGTAGTCCGCGCTGAGGCCTGTGTAGCGGGCCAGACCGGCGAGCGCATTCTGCCGTTCCTCGGCTGTGGCACGGTTGCCCTTGAACAGCAGCGGCGCATAGACGTCGCGCGCAAATTTCTCGACTTCGCGCAGGAAGGGTTGCAGCTCGGCCGGCCGGTTGGCGATCATGTGGTGATACCACGCGGTCGCGGCATAGGTGGTCAGGAAATTGATCTGCGGGTCACTGAGCAGCAGCTCGGAGCCGCCCGAACCATAGTCCATGAAGGGCGAAACCAGCGCCACGCCGTTGAGCGCCACATTGTGCTTGGTGAGCAATTCGAAAGCGACGCCGCCGGAGCGCATGCCGCCGTAGCTTTCGCCGAGAATGAATTTGGGTGAGGCCCAGCGGTTGTTCTGGCTGAGGTATTTGACGATGAATTTCGACACCGAGGCCACGTCCTGGTCCACGCCCCAGTGTTCCTTGCCTTCGCCCTTTCCCACCACGCGCGAAAAGCCGGTGCCCACGGGGTCGATCATCACCAGGTCGGCGCGGTCGAGGATACTGAATTCGTTATCCACCGCGCGAAACGGGGCGCGCGAGTTGGAATCCAGGTCGGCGATGACCGTGCGCTTGGGGCCGAGGATGCCCATGTGCAGCCATGCCGACGACGAACCGGGTCCGCCGTTGTAGGCAAAGATGATGGGCCGTGTGCGTGCATCGCCGCCGTCCTTCACGTAGCCAGTGAAACCAAATAGCGCAACCGGTTCGTCCTTGTCGTTCTTGATCGACATGGTGCCGGCGGTTGCGGTATAGGCAAGGCTGGCGCCGCCGATGGGCAGTGTGTGTTTGGTCACCCAGACCTTGGCCTCGGGGATCGGTTTGTCGGCGGGCTTGGCGGCCGCGCCGGCCGCGGCCGGCTCCGCTGCGGCGGCGGGGCTTTGCGCGGCCACAACCGTGTGGCAACAAAGTACGGTGGCAAGCGCAATCGCGCGCAGCGAGGTGGTGGCAAACAGCTGTTGCATGTCGTACTCCCTGAAAACAGTGGTGTGATGCCGGCGTCCTGATTCACCGGCAACGTGCGTTGGCCTGCGTCAGCCCTTCAGCGTGCAGCTCTTGTAAAAATCCAGCAGGCGCGCCTCGACCTTGTCGGCATCCTTATCGGTGTAGCGCCAATTGTAGACGTGCAGCGACGTACCGTATTTATCGCCGAGCAGCCAGAGAATGCCGCGGTAGTCCAGCGACTCGGGCGGGTCGCTGTCCGGGACCAGTGTTTTGAACTCGATCAGCGTGTAAATGCCTTCCCGCGTACCGAGGTTCACCCGCTTGCCGACCACCAGCCGCGATCCCTTGATGCGCTCGCTCAGCGCCATGTAGCGCGGCAGCACGTTGTCAGCAAAGGCTTCCACATCATTGAACGCCGGTACTGCGCCCTGGTTGAGCACGACGCGCTCGACGCGTTCGATATCCGTGCCGCCGCGATTGCTGGACACCCACTCACCATCCTGGCTGGCGTAATCGCGGAAGGTGGATTCGGCGGTGAGTTTCGAAAAGCTGCAGCGGGTGTCGCCCGAGCGCGAGACGTATTGCTGTCCGTCGAGTTTTCCGCTGAGCGGCGTGCCGCAGCCGGCAAACAGGCAGCAGGCCACTGCCAGCCAGCGTGCCCGACCCAGGCGGGTTTCAGATGTGCACATCGTCATCGCTTGCTCCTTCTGCCAATCCCATCCATGGCATGAGTTTATCCGAGCGGCGCCGCATTCCTGATCAGCAAAATCGCCCGTGTCCATGTCGCTGCACGCAACGAAAGGCTGGAACGGCGGTAACCCGGCGACCGATGAACCGGCCAGAATCGCGGGGACACGCAGCGGCGCGTCGGCTATCCTGAGTAATGCGGCTTCCGCACTCTTCCACTTCCCGGCTTCATCGCCGCATGATTCGCCGCGAGGCATTTTGCCGCATCGAGTCTCGCCAAATATTCCTTGAAGCGCAGCATCGGCGTCGGGCTCATCAGGCAACTGGCATCGCCGAAGGGATGGCCGTACTGGAACAAAAGATGCCCAAACTCATGCGCGGCCGATGCACCGGCGATGCGGGCCGCCTCGTCCGGACTGTAGGATTCGCCACCACGCATGCGTACGATTACCGGATCGGTGCTGGTGAAGGGAAAGGTACTCCACCAGGCCTGCATGCCGAACTGCGCATCGGTGGCGAAATCGGTGGTTCCGGCGGTAATGCCGCCGCGAAGCGCCGGGTGAATATCGACATTCGCGTACTCGGCGCTCGCTACCAACTGGTTGGTGATGATGAGATCGTGCGTGTGCGGGCGCTCGCCGACGCTGCTCCAGAACATCCACTCGTTGTAGGGCGACGCGTCGATTACCGGCTTGCCATCCGCTGCCTTGATCGCCGCGATTTGGGTAAGCCGGGCCAGTTGCGTGTCAGTCAAACGCTTCTTCCATTCATTCGGGTCGGTGTCGAGCCGGTCGAGCCCGATTTCCCTGGCGGCGTATTCGGCCCAGTCCTTGGCTGGCGCGGATTGCCACGCAATGGCATCAGCATAGGCTTTCTCCAGTTTTTGGCGATCGACCTTTCCCGTCTTGAAATCGACGATAACCTTGTTGCGCCACGATTGCCGCGATGCGGGAACCTCCTTGAAATACTCGTCCAGGGTATAGGGCTCCACCACGCCGAACTCGACATCCCGCCCCAGCTGCGCTTTCGCCGAGGCCTTCAAGGCCGCGAGGAAAGCGGCGATCTGCGCGTCCGAAAATTTTTCCAGTCGTGGGTTGACGACGTGCGCAACCGAGAGCTTGATTACGCCTTCCTTCAACACCGGCAGCGGGACAGGCTTGAACGCAATCGGGTTAGTTGATTTCGCCGCCGGTGGTGCGTCGCGCTTGAGGAACCTTCCATAAAAAATTATGCAGGCCGCGACGACGACGAGCAGCAGCAGACCGCCGAAGATGCCCTTGGTCACATGCTTCAACGCAGCGTTTGCCTTCATGCGTAACCTCCGCAAAAACCCCATCCGGGAATTGCGGCCATTCTGACGCACCCGACCCCGACATCACAAACTCCAGCATTGGCGCGCCTCCCAGGCCGAAAATGCCTGAAAAGGCGCGCCAAATGGCGATCGGCGCTTTCCCGCGTGGTGAACCTACTGGCTGGTCCAGCCCCCGTCGATCGGGATCGCCGTGCCGGTGACGTTGTGCGCAATGGGGTGACAAAGCCACGCAGCAAGTGCACCGATTTCCGACGGCCGCGATGTGCGCTGCGACGGCTGCTTCTCGCCGATGAGGTCGCGCTCGCCGGCGGCGCGGTCGCCGCCAAACTTCTCGGCGCGGGCGAGGATTTGCGGCTCGATGATGGCGGTCTCGGTCCAGCCGGGACAGATGCAGTTGACGGTGACGCCGCCCAGATCGCGATTGCCGGCGCTGGCGTATTCGAGTGCCGCCACACGCGACAGGCCGATGAGACCGAACTTGGCCGCCACGTAGGGCGCCTTGTTGATCGACGCGACCAAGCCGTGGACTGACGAAATATTCACCACGCGACCGTAGCCGCGCGCGGCCATCCCTGGCAGGGCCGCCTGCATGGTATGGAACGCGGAGGACAGGTTGATGGCGATGATGGCGTTCCAGTCGGCCGGCGGCATGTCCTGCAGCGGCGCGGTTTTCTGGATGCCGGCGTTGTTCACCAGGATGTCCACCGGCCCGGCGGCGAGCACGGCCTTCATCATTGCCTGCACCTGCGCTTCCTCGCGCAGGTTATGGTCGAAGGTCTCCACCGACAGCGCGCCGGCGGCGAGAACTCTTTGCCGCGCATCGTCGAACTGCGCCGGCGTGCCCAGGCCGTGCAGGACGATGCGGCATTTCTCGGCGGCGAGTGCTTCGGCGATGGCCAGGCCGATGCCCTGTATGGAACCGGTGATGAGGGCGCGGCGGCCCGGAGGTGGCGTGTTCATGGACAATCTCCCTGGATCAGAACAGCTTGCGCAGCTCGGTTTTCAGCACTTTGCCGTAGTTGTTCTTCGGCAGGCTGTCGATAAAGCGGTATTCCTTCGGCCGCTTGAAGCGGGCGATGTTTTCGAGGCAGATGGCGTCGAGCTGTTCCGCGCTGACCCCGTCGGCGACGACGAAGGCGACCACCGCTTCGCCCCACTCGGCGTCGGGCCTGCCCACCACCGATACCTCGCGCACGCCGGGTTGCATGAGTAGCACTTCCTCGACCTCGCGCGGATAGATGTTCGAGCCGCCGGAAATGATCACATCCTTGGAACGATCCTTGAGCGTGAGGAAGCCATCGTCGTCAAGCGAACCGATGTCGCCGGTCCACAGCCAACCGTTGCGCAGCGTTTTCGCAGTTGCGTCGGGATTGTTCCAGTAGCCGGCCATGACCGGATCGCCGCGCACCAGGATCTCGCCGGCTCCGCCGTTTGGCAGCATCGCGCCGTCCGCGCCGGCGACCCGCACTTCCACCTGCGACTGCGCGACGCCCACCGACGCGATGCGTTCCAGCCAGCGCGGGTGGGCGCGATCGGCCAGGTGCGCGCGCGACAGCGCGGTGATGGTCATCGGCGATTCGCCCTGCCCGTAAATCTGCACGAAGCGGTTACCCATCACGTCGATGGCGCGGCGCACGTCCTCGACATACATCGGCCCGCCACCGTAAACAATGGTCTTGAATCCCGACGGGTCGGCGCCGTCCGCGGCGATGTGACTGACGATGCGATTGACCATGGTCGGTGCCGCGAACATCGACAGATTGCCCAGCGACTGGCCGAGCTCACAAAGCTCGCCCGGCTCAAATCCGCCCGAGAGCGGAAAAACGTGGCGGGCACCCTTGAGCACGTGCGCAAAGTTGTACAGGCCGGCACCGTGCGAGGCGGGCGCGGCATAGACAATTGCGTCGGCGGGCTCCACCGTATCGACATCGGTGAAATAGCAGGCCGTCATCGCCATCAGGTTGCGATGGGTTTGCATCACGCCCTTGGGCTGCCCGGTCGTTCCCGAGGTATAGAACAGCCAGGCCAGGTCATCCGGGGCGCGATGCTGCGGCGCAATCGGCGGCGAGTCCAGCATGGCGCGATATTCGACGGATTCGATCGGGATCACGCGCTGCACCGAAGGCACGCTGCCGAGCAGCGCGCACAGTTCGTCCGCGAGTACGCTCGAGACGAACACGGCCGCGGCACCCGAGTTTTCCACGATGTAGGCCGCCTCGCGCGGGTGCAGCTTGGCATTGATCGGCACCGCTGCCAGCCCGGCCCACCAGGCGCCATACAGCACCTCCAGATACGCCGGACTGTTGAGCATGAACAACGCCACGCGCTCGCCGGGCGACAGCTTGCACGCGTGGCGCAGGCTGGCGCCGATGGCAGCGGCACGCGCAGCAAAGCCGCGATAGTCATAAAGGCATTGGCTGCCCGCGAACATCGCAGGGGCGCCCGGAAAAACAGTCGCCGTCCGCACCAGCAGCTGCGCGAGGTTCATCGCACCGCCTCCAGAATGCTCACATAACTCGCGACCGCCGCGCCGCCCATATTGAATACTCCCGCCAGTTCCGCGCCGGGCACCTGCATGGGCCCGGCCGCATTGCACAGCTGCATCGCGGCAATCACGTGCATCGACACGCCGGTTGCCCCGATCGGATGCCCCTTGGCCTTGAGGCCGCCCGAGGCATTGACGGGCAGCCTGCCATCGGCCATCACCGACCCGTCTTCCAGCAATTTTGCACCCTGCCCAGCCGGCGCCAGCCCCATCGCCTCGTATGAAAGCAGTTCCGCGATGGTGAAGCAATCGTGTACTTCGGCCAGCGACAGATCGTGAATCGTGCAGCCGGCCGTGGCCAGCGCGCGGTGCCACGCCAGTTGCGGCCCGGCAAACGAGGCCACATCGCGCCGTGAGATCGGCAGGAAGTCGTTCACCTGTTCGCGCGCGCGAAAACGCACACCGCGGGCAAAACCGGGAAGCAGCGACTCATCGACCAGCACCAGCGCGGCGGCACCGTCTGAAACCAGCGAGCAGTCGGTCTTGCGCAGCGGCGACGCAATCATCGGGTTGCGCTCGGAGACGTTATTGCAGAACTCGAAACCAAGATCCTTGCGCATGTGGGCGTAAGGATTGTTCACGCCGTTGGCGTGGTTCTTCGCCGCGATCCTGGCCAGCGCAGCGGACTGGTCACCATGACGCGCGAAATAGGTGCGGGCCATGCCGGCGAACAGGCCGGGAAAATCCAAGCCGATGGCCGCTTCTTCGGCAACATACGATGCCGAGCCGAGCGCGGCCGTCACTTCCGGTCCGGAAACGCCCGTCATCTTTTCCGCGCCCACCACCAGCGCAATCCGGGCCCGGCCGGCGGCGATGGCATCTGCCGCCGCGTAAACC
Organism: Usitatibacteraceae bacterium; assembly: GCA_044229235.1. Lineage (GTDB taxonomy): Bacteria > Pseudomonadota > Gammaproteobacteria > Burkholderiales > Usitatibacteraceae > UKL13-2. The sequence goes on along the minus strand of JBGATH010000031.1, from coordinate 20,026 downwards.
GCGGCTGCACCCGAGGCACAGGCATTTTCGACGCGCGTGGCCGGCGTCCAGCGCAGCGCATCATCGGCCTGCAGCACCAGCGAGGAACAGAACGACTCGGCGACCATGCCGGCGTTGAAATGACCAAGCCAGATGCCGTCAACGCTGGCCGCGTCGACCCCGGCATGCGCCAGCGCATCGCGCGTGACCCCGGTGATTAATGACTCGAGCGTCTGCTCGTCAAACTTGCCGAACTTTGAATGTGCCCAACCAACAATGACGGCTGCCATGATGAATGCCCTGCCTGAACGAAAGTCGCACCCGCGCTAGCGTGGAAGATCGCGAAGAAAAGCCAGGATCGCCCCCACGGCCTCCGGTTCGTCCAGCATCGGCGCATGGCCGACGCGTGGCACCGTGACTGTGGTCATGGCCGGACGACGCCGTTGCATCTCGGCCAGCGTTTCTTCGGACAGGATGTCGGTGATCTCGCCGCGAATCACCAGCAGCGGACGCGGCGGCATCGTATCGAACAGCGGCCACAGGTCAGGCGTGGCGGTGCCCGAGGCCATGCCCTGCGAAATAGCCGGATCGTAGTCGAGCACCGGGCACTTGCCCTCCTGTATGTACAGCTTGCGCGCCATGGCTGCCCACGCGGCTTGATCGAACGCGGGAAAGGCCACGCCGTTGGTGTGCGCGGTCTGTTCGATCGCCTCGGTCCAATTGGCGGCGGGAGCCGTCTTGCCCACGTAGCTGATGATGCGCGCAATGCCCACCGGGTCGATGACCGGACCCATGTCATTGATCACCAGGCCGCTGATGCGCTGCGGCTGCGTGGCCAGCAGCACCATGCCCATCATGCCGCCGAGCGAGGTGCCGACGACAGCAAGCTTCTCGATTCCCAGGACATCGAGCAGATTGAGCATGTCCTGCACATAGCGCATCGGCTGATAGTGGGCGGCATCGGCATCGCGCTGCGAGCGGCCGCGACCACGCTGGTCCGGGCAGATGACGCGGTAGTGCGCGCGCAGCTTGTCGGCAAGCTCATTGAAGTCCTTGCTGTTGCGGGTAAGGCCCGGCAGGCAAATCACCGCGGGCGACGACGCCGTTGGGCCGGGATAGTCGCGCGCGTACAAACGCAGGCCGTCGTCGCTGGTATAAAACACATCGATATAGTTCATCACTGCGCCTTAAAGGAATTAGAATGAAGTCTCATCGTTTGACAGAGTAATTTGACGCCATGGCGCTGCATGGAACGGACCCCGAGAAGCGGGGGCGAAGCCTGATGAAGATCAGCCGCGAGGACGACACGCCGCCGAAAACCAAGGCGCGCAAGCGCAAGCGCACCAGCGTTGGGCGCCCCCGCAAGGTTGACGGCGGCGCGGTCACGGCGGATCGCATCCTCGATGCCGCGGAGGACCTGTTCTCCAAGCGCGGCTACGACGGCGTCACCATGCGGCAGGTGGCGGAACTGGCCGGCGTCGACCCGGCACTGGCCCACTACTACTTCGAAACCAAGCAGGGATTGTTTGATGCGGTGTTGGCGCGGCGCGCGCAACTGCTGTTTTCCGGGCGCATGGCCGCGTTCGACGCCTACGAGGCGGCGTGCGGCGGCAAGCCCACCGTGGAAGGCGCGGTCGCGGCCTTCGTGCTGCCGTTTTTTGAACGGGCCCGAACCGGCGACGAAGGATGGAAAAATTACTTCCGCCTGATCGCCATGGTGAACAACGACGCGTCGCACGTGGCCGTGTCCATCATGTCGTTCTTCGACCCGCTGGTGCACAGGCTCATCTCCCTGGTGAAACTCGCCCTTCCCGATGCCCCCGAGGAAGAACTCTTCTGGAGTTTTCATTTCTTTACCGGATCACTCACGCTTGCGCTTTCGCGTACCGGGCGCCTCGATCGCGTCAGCGGAGGTCGCTGCAAGTCGGACGACCTTGCATCGATCGAGCCACGCATCATCGAGTACTGTGCGGCCGGCTTCCGCCGCGTCTGCAGCGACAGCAGCGTGCAGCCCGCGCGGAAAACCAACCGCAACCAGTCCGGTTAACCCGGCGGCCCGGAATTTCTTCCGGACCACCGGTCGCAGACCCTAGAACCGCAGGGTGATGGTTCCCTTGACGAGGCGCGGATCGCCGTAGAAGGCCGTGACGGTGTTGAAGAAGCCGCCAAACGGATAGCCCGCCACCTTATAGCGCTTGTCGGTCAGGTTGCGACCGATCAGTCCCACTTGCAGGTTACGATCCTTGCTGGTCCAGGTCAGGCCCGCATCCCATACCGAATAGGCGTCCTGTGCCAGCATCTGGTTTTGCGGAACGGTGGCATCCAGCGCGGCAACACCTGTGAGCCGCACGAACTCGGCCTGGTAGATCTTGTCCTTGTACGAGATGCCGCTGCTCAGCGAGAATCCACCATCGCGACCGGCAATCGGCTGGCGCCATTCATAGGTCGCGGTCAGATTGGCCGATTTCTTCGGCGTGTTCTGAAACTCGGCGCCACTGGCCACGTTGATGAGGCGGGCAGCCGCACCCGTGAGCCCGTTGGCAACGATCCATTCCTTGTACTTGGCGTCGATGAAGCTGACCATGCCGCTGACGGTGAAGGCATCCGTCACGCGCGCCAGTGCTTCCAGTTCCAGGCCGTTGATCTTGGCCTTGCCGGCGTTGGTCACGTTGCCTGCGAAGCCGGTGACATTACCCGCAGCATCGAGCGTCGGGATGGAACCGGGGATCTGCACGTCCTTGTAATCGGTGTAGAACACGGCGGCATTGGTCTGGATGCGGCCCTTGTCGAACGACGACTTGAGACCCAGTTCAACCGTCTTGACCTTTTCCGGCTCGACGCCGCGGCGTTTGGCCAGCGAGGTCAGGCTGGTGGGATTGGCGCCCAGGTCCATGCGCGGATCGAACATGCCGCCCTTGAAGCCCTCGGCATAGGATGCATAAAGATTGTGTTCCGGCGCGAACTTCCAGCCGAAGCCGATCTTTGGCGTGAACTTGGTGTCGGTGCGGTTCAGGTCGCCCTTGCCGAGGTCGGTGTTGGCCGCAAGACCGATTGCCGACGGATTGCCCAGCGTCGGCGAACCAATCAGGCCGAGGTAGGTGCGCTTGTAGATCGCCGCCGAGCGTTGGTCGTTGGTGTAACGGCCGCCGAAGTTCAGGCTGAAGTCATTGGTCAGGCTGTAGCTGGCGTCGGCGAAGGCAGCCCAGGTCTTGGTATCGATGTCATCGCGGGTGTAAAGCGACAGGCCGCCCGAGGCGTTGAATAGCACGTCAAATTCGTTAAAGGCATTGGCCTTCATGTAGTACACACCCGCCACGCCCTGCCACTTGGAGCCGGTGTAGGTGAACTGGAATTCCTGGCTGCGCTGGCGGTTCTTGTAGATGGCCGGCGCCTCGAACAGCGGCGTGTTCAGCGAATCGAAGTCGATCGGCGCGATCGATTCGTCGCGACGCGTGGCGGTGATCGACTTGAACGACAGTGTCGAATTGATCGCGTAGTCGACCAGCAGCGATTCGCCGCTGGTGGTCACCTTTTGCTGATTACCCAGCACCGTGTACAGGTTGGCGCGCGTGTCGTAGTTTCCACCAAGGGGCTGCTCGTTTCCGGGTGCCGGGCCTGCCGTCAGTCGGTAGCCCTGCTTGGGCAGCGAGTCATCCACCGTGCGGTCGGCCGCGAAGCGGATGAACAGCGAACTGTTGGGCGTGAACTCGGCGCTGATGCGGCCGGCCAGCACGTCCTTGTTGTAGTTGTCCTTGCCGTTGACGACGTTTTTGCCGTAGCCGTCGTGATTGAAGCTGGCCACCGTCGCGCCGATGCGGAACATGTCGGATACCGGCGCGCTGCCCTTGACGACGAGGTCCTGCTCGCTGTATTTGCCGATGGTCGCCTTGACGCTCAGCTCGGGCTTGCTGGAAATTTTCTTGGTCACATACTTCACCGCGCCGCCGATGGTGTTGCGGCCGTACAGCGTGCCTTGCGGACCGCGCAAAACTTCGATGCGGTCGAGATCGTAAATGTCGGTGAGCGCACCCTGCGGACGCGCCAGGTACACGTCGTCGAGGTAGATGCCCACGCCCTGCTCGTAGCCGGCCACCGGATCCTGCTGGCCGATGCCGCGGATGAATGCCGTCAACGTGGTATTGGTCGCACGCGAGGTCTTCAAGGTGGTATTGGGAATGAAATCGGACAGGCTGGAGATGTCGGGAATGCCCGCCTTGTCGAGCGACGCGCCCGAGACGGCGGTGACCGCACCCGGAACATCCTGGATGAGTTCCTCGCGGCGCCGCGCGGTGACGGTCACGGTTTCAACTTTTTCCTTGGCTTCAGCATCGGCCGCCTTGGCGGATGAGGCCGGCGCCTGCTGCGCATAGACGGTGCCGGACGCGGCAAACAACGTCGCGACTGCGACGCTCAGGGTCTTGAGCTTCATGTTTACTCCTCCTGGTTGGATGTACCTTGAATTTGCAGCGCGATTTGCCGTTTTGGCGCGAATCACGCTAAAATTCATTAATTGTTGAATTAATCGTAGCAAAGTATTTTGGGAAGTGCAAGACCATTTCGCGGCCCCCGGTTTCGGCGGCAGCGGTTGTTGCGCGAAAGCCGCAGTGCGGGCATCGACGCGGCCGCCGCCGTCATTACAATGGGGCGCAAGTCTTTCACCACCGGACCAGACGGCGCGCAGACGCCGGCAGTCACCGCCGATCACCGAGGAGAGCTACCCATGCGCGCACGCCACTGGCTGTTGATTCCCCTGCTGCTGTCCGCCCTCGCGGCCGGTGCGCAGAACAAGGACATACGCGTCGGCTTCGTCGCCGACAAGACCGGCCCGCTCGAGGCCTACATCAAGCAGACCCAGACCGGCTTCCAGGTCGGCCTCGAATACGCTACCGGCGGAACGATGATGGTGGCGGGCCGCAAGATCGTCGTCATCGAGCGCGACGCCCAGGGCAAGCCGGACGTGGCCAAGTCACAACTTGCCGCCGTGTATTCCGATGACAAGGCGGACATCGCCATCGGTGCCACCGGCTCCGGTGCATCGCTGGCCATGCTGCCGGTGGCGGAGGAATACAAGAAAATCCTGCTGATCGAACCGGCCGTGGCCGATTCCATCACCGGCGAGAAGTGGAACAGGTACATTTTCCGCACCGGGCGCAACAGTTCGCAGGACTCAATCTCGAATGCGGTGGTGCAGGACAAGCCGGGAGTGAACATCGCCACGCTCGCCCAGGACAATGCCTTCGGTCGCGACGGGGTCAAGGCATTCAAGCTCGCGCTCAAGCAGGCCAAGCTGGTTCACGAGGAATACCTGCCGGCCGCAACCACCGACTTCACCGCCGGCGCGCAGCGCATCATCGACAAGCTGAAGGGACTGCCGGGACGCAAGCTGATCTTTGTGGGATGGGCCGGTGCCGGCAACCCGTTCAAGATTGCCGATCTGGACCTGAAGCGCTTCGGCATCGAGATCGTCACCGGCGGAAACATCCTGCCGGCCATGTCGGCCTTCAAGGCCTTCCCCGGCATGGAGGGCGCCACCTATTACTACTACGATATTCCGAAGAATCCGCTCAATGCCCTGCTGGTCAGCCGGCACATGGCGAAATTCAAGTCGCCGCCGGACTTCTTCACCGCCGGCGGTTTTTCGGTTGCCATGGCGCTGGTGACGGCACTCAAGGCCACCAACGGTGACACCAGCACCGAGGCGCTGATCAAGGCCATGGAAGGCATGAGCTTCGAGACGCCCAAGGGCACGATGACGTTTCGCAAGGAAGATCATCAGGCACTGCAAAGCATGTATCACTTCAGGATCAAGGTCGACCCCGCCGTCAGCTGGGCAATCCCGGAACTGGTGCGCGAGATCAAGGCCGAGGACATGACCATCCCGATCCGCAACCATCGCTAGTCATTCATACAACACCGGGCCGGCCTGGCACGCGCCGGCAGGCGAGATCCCGACCGGCCCACGAGGAGGCACCATGATTCGCAATCTGAGTTTCGCCATCACCGCGCTTGCCTTCGCCGGCGCGGCCTGGGCAGCCGTCCCGCTGCCGGCGCTCAACATCGACAAGGCGCAGACCAGCGTGTCGGGAATCTCATCCGGCGGCTACATGGCCGTGCAGTTGCACGTGGCCTACTCGTCGCTGTTTCGACGCGGCGTGGCCGCGATCGCCGGCGGACCATTCAACTGCGCGGAGAATTCCGTCCTCAACGGCATCGGCCGCTGCCTTGGCAAAGCGCCGATCCCTGTCGATGATCTGGTCAAGACCACGCGGCAATGGGCGGGCGATGGCGTCATCGATCCGGCCAGCAACCTGGCCGCATCGCGCGCTTACCTGTTCCATGCGGCCAACGACAGCGTGGTCAATCCCGCCACGACGGCGGCGCTGGCCAGCTATTACCAGGCGTTCCTGCCCGCGGCAAACATCACCTTCAAGAAAGACGTGGCAGCGGAACACGCCTTCGTCACCGACGATTTCGGCGGCGCCTGCCAGGCCAAGGCCATGCCCTTCATCAACAACTGCGGCTTCGACCTGGCCGGCGACCTGCTGCAAAACCTGTACGGGCCGCTGGCACCGCGCAAGAGCGGGCCGCTGGAGGGCGCGCTGATCGAGTTCGACCAGTCGCAGGTGGTCACCGGCCACGGCATGGGTGCCACCGGATTTGTGTACGTACCGAAATCCTGTGCCGCCGGCGCCAGCTGCCGTATTCACGTGGCCCTGCACGGCTGCCGCCAGAACAACACCGACATCGGCCAGGATTACGCGCGCAATACCGGCTACAACCGCTGGGCCGACACCAACAATCTCGTGATCCTTTACCCGCAGACCGGCAAGGGCGCGGTCAACAGCTGTTGGGACTGGTGGGGCTACGACGACGCGGGCTATGCGAAGAAATCGGCGCCGCAGATGAAGGCCATCGTCGGCATGATCGAACAGCTGGCCAAGGCTCCGGCCCCGGCAGCAGGCGCGAAGCGCTAGGCAAGATGGCGGTCCTGACCACCACCGGGCTGACGATTCGCTTCGGCGGCCACGTGGCCGTCAACGGCGTGAGCTGCACCTTTGAGCCGGGCACGCTCACGGCCATCGTCGGTCCCAACGGTGCCGGCAAGACCACCTATTTCAATCTGATCTCCGGTCAGCTCAAGGCCAGCGCAGGCAGCGTGTCGCTCAACGGCGTCGATCTCTCGTCCATGCCGCCGTCGGCGCGCTGTCGGGCGGGACTGGGGCGCGCATTTCAGCTCACCAACCTGTTCCCGCATCTGACGGCGCTGGAAAACGTGCGGTTGGCCGTGCAGGCCAACACGCCCGGCACGCATCGGCACGGCCTGAACTTGTGGAGCATCTGGAGCGACCATCGCGAACTGACCGCGCGCGCCGAGGACATCCTGCGCACGGTGTCCATGCTTGAGAAGGCCGCGAGCAATGTGGCAAGCCTGCCGCACGGCGACCAGCGCAAGCTGGAAGTGGCGATGCTGATGGCACTGGGCGCGCAGGTGTTCATGTTCGACGAACCCACCGCCGGCATGAGCGCCGACGAGGTGCCGACGGTGCTGAACCTGATCCGCGAACTGAAGAAGGACAAGTCCAAGACCATCCTGCTGGTCGAGCACAAGATGGACGTGGTGCGCGAACTGGCCGACCGCATCATCGTGCTTCACAACGGCACGCTGGTGGCCGACGGCGAGCCTGCGGCCATCATCGCCTCCCCGGTGGTGCAGGAAGCCTACCTGGGCACCGCGCGCGCGCAGGAGGCCGCATGACCGCGGACGTGGCCCAGGACACCATCCTGTCGCTGGCCGGGGTGCATACGCACATCGGCGACTATCACATCCTGCACGGCGTCGATCTGGACGTCCCGCGCGGCCGGCTGACCATGCTGCTCGGCCGCAACGGTGCCGGCAAGACCACTACGCTGCGAACCATCATGGGCTTGTGGCGCGCCTCCGCCGGCAGCGTCACCTTTGCCGGCCGCGACATCACCGCGCTCGGCACGCCGCAGATCGCGCGGATGAACATCGCCTACGTTCCCGAAACGATGGGCATCTTCGCCGACCTGACGGTCAAGGAGAACATGCTGCTGGCCGCCACCGGCGCGCGGCATGCGGCCGACATGGATGCGACGCGGCTGCAATGGATATACAAACTGTTCCCGGCCGTGGAGAAATTCTGGGACTACCCGGCCGGAAAATTGTCAGGCGGACAAAAGCAGATGCTGGCCGTGGCGCGCGCCATCGTCGAGCCGCGCGAACTGCTGATTGTCGATGAGCCCAGCAAGGGACTCGCGCCGGCCATCATCGACAACATGATCGACGCCTTCGCCGAACTGAAAAGCCACGGCGTCAGCATCCTGCTGGTCGAGCAAAACATCAATTTCGCCAAACGCCTCGGCGACAGCGTGGCGGTGATGGACGACGGCCGCGTGGTTCATGCCGGATCGATGCAGGCGTTCGCGGCCGATGCCGCGCTGCAGTCCTCATTGCTGGGGCTATCACTGTGAAAACCACTCAACCCAGGCTCGATTTCGATTGGCAACCGTTGCTGCTGGTGCCGGTGCTGGCGCTGCTCGCGCTGCCGCTGGTCGAGTCGCCTTCCACCTGGCTCACGCTCACCGTCGCGGGCCTGGCCATGGGCATGATCATCTTCATCATCGCCTCCGGCCTCACGCTGGTGTTCGGCCTGATGGATGTGCTCAATTTCGGCCACGGCGTGTTCATTGCCACCGGCGCATTCGTGGCCACCAGCGTGCTCGGCCTCATGGGCAACTGGACCGGGTCGGATGAACTGTGGCGCAACCTGGTGGCGGTGTTCGCGGCCATGGTCGCCGCCATGGCCGTCGCCAGCGCGGCCGGCATGGTGTTCGAGCGCGTGCTGGTTCGTCCGGTGTACGGCCAGCATCTCAAGCAGATCCTGATCACCATGGGCGGCATGATCATCGGCGAGGAGCTCATCAAGGTGATCTGGGGGCCGCAACAGATTCCGCTGGAACTGCCCCAGGCCTTGCGCGGCGCGGTGCTGGCCGGCGATGCCGCCATCGAGAAATTCCGACTGCTGGCCATGCTGCTGGGCACGCTGGTGTTCGGCACGCTTGCATGGACCTTGAGCCGCACCAAGATCGGCCTGCTGATCCGCGCCGGCGTGGAGAACCGCGAGATGGTGGAGTCGCTGGGCTACCGCATCCGTCAATTGTTCATCGGCGTGTTCGTTGCCGGCAGCGCATTGGCAGGCCTCGGTGGCGTGATGTGGGGGCTTTACCAGCAGAACGTGGTTCCGCAGATGGGCGCGCAGGTCAACGTGCTGATCTTCATCGTCATCATCATCGGTGGCCTCGGTTCCACCACCGGCGCGCTGATCGGCGCACTGCTGGTCGGGCTGATGGCCAACTACACGGGGTTTCTGGCGCCAAAAGTGGCGCTGTTCTCCAACATCGCGCTGATGGTCGCCATCCTGCTCTGGCGGCCGAGCGGGGTTTATCCGGTGGCGAATCGGTGACGCCGCGATGAGACCCTCGTTCTTTCAACTTGCATTGCACCCGACTCCAGGCACTTCCCCCTTTCTTAAAGGGGGATTGAGGGGGATTTGCGGCGTCAATGCGCGCGCTATTCTGCAAGTTCGCGAACAAACCACTCTCGGTATCGAAAGTTTCATTCAGTTCTTCAACACCGAAAATCCCCCTCCATCCCCCTTTAGAAAAGGGGGAGGCGGCTGGCGCGGCGTGGCGTATCCCGCACCAATTTCGACGCTCTTTTACAGCGACAACTTGAACAAAGCCCCATGCTGAAGCGCCTCATCTCCCACGACCTCCCGCGCAGCCGCGTGCTCGCGGTTCTGCTGATCGTCGCCCTGCTCGCCCTGGCGTTCGCGCCTTTCATCGCCCCCGGCGTGAAAGCGCTCAGCGTGGCCGCCAAAATCCTCGTCTTCATCGTGCTGGTGGCCAGCTTCGACCTGCTGCTGGGTTATACCGGCATCGTCAGCTTTGCCCACACCATGTTTTTCGGCATCGGCGCGTATGGCGTCGCCATCGCCTGCTCACGCCTGGGCGCGACCTGGGAGGCGATCGGCACCGGCGTTGCCGCCGCGCTCGGCCTGTCGTTCCTGCTGTCGCTGGCGGTCGGCCTGTTTTCGCTGCGGGTTCGCGCCATCTTTTTCGCCATGATCACACTGGCCATCGCTGCCGCATTCCAGACGCTGGCTTCGCAGCTTTCCGAGTTCACCGGCGGCGAGGACGGACTCAATTTCAGGATGCCGGATGTTCTCAACGGCGGCTACGTGCTGTTCGAGCAACCGATTCTCGGTGTTACCTTCGACGGCCGCCTGATCTGTTACTACCTGCTGTTTTTCACTGCGTTGGCGCTGCTGCTGGCGCTGATCCGCATCGTCAATTCGCCCTTCGGCCGGGTGCTGCAGGCGATCCGCGAAAATGAATTCCGCGCCGAGGCCATCGGCTATCGCGTGGTGGTGTATCGCACCGTATCGAGCGTGCTCTCGGCGCTGTTCGCCACCATGGCCGGCGTGATGCTGGCCATCTGGCTTCGTTACAACGGCCCGGATACGTCGCTGTCCTTCGAACTCATGGTCGATGTGCTGCTCATCGTCGTCATCGGCGGCATGGGTACGATGTACGGCGCAGTCATCGGCACGGTGCTGTTCGTGATCGCGCAGAGCTACCTGCAGGATCTGCTCAAGCTCGGCGCCGATGCCGCCAGTGGCTTGCCGTGGCTTGCGGCGCTGTTGTCGCCGGATCGCTGGCTGCTGTGGCTGGGGGTGCTGTTCGTGTTGTCGGTTTATTACTTTCCGACGGGGGTGGTAGGGAAGCTGCGGCGCAAGATTTAGGTGCAAACTCCAGCACCGGCGCGCTTCCCAGACCGAAAATGCCCGGAACACCGCGCCAAATGGCGTTCTATGATTTGTTGTCCCGGCAGGAAGCCTTCAGCCCACCCGCGCGAGCGCGATGCGAACCGCGATGTCTTCCTGCCCGTCCGGTGAGATGTTGAACATCGCGATTTCAAGATTATTCGACGAAAAGACCTTCAGCGTGATGCGCCAGCCCCAGTCCGGCCCCGGCGGTGCGGCGTACGCCCCACGCACATCGAACACGTCATCGCTGCCGATGCTGCCGGCGCAATGCATGATTTTCTTGTTCATGTGCCAGGAATCACCCCAAGCGGCGGTCGCCTCGTTGAGCTCGGCGTCGTGTCCCAGCAGCAGCACGCCTTCGTGCGGGTCGGCCTCGAACTTCCACGTGTAGGCCAGCATGAGGTAACAGCCGCGCGCGGCGCTGGCGATGGTCATGCGCGTCTTCGATTCGTGCACCGGCCCGTTCTCGCCCTGCAGGAATACGCGCTTGCTGCCTTTCCATTCGCCGGAGAGATCGTTGAAGGGTTTGGGGAGCGCCATGCTCTTACTCTTTGCGGACTGTCTGGCGATTGGTGCGCGGCGCGCCGCCCTGCCACTCCCGCGCCAACAACCCATACACCGCGCTGTCCGACACTTCCCCCGCCACGATCCAGCGTTCACGCAGGAGGCCTTCACGCGTGAATCCCAGCCGGGCTAGCGACTTCGCCGAATTCTCGTTGCGCGGATCGATGTCGGCTTCCAGGCGATGAAACTGCATGGCGTCGAAGGCATGCGAAACAAACGCCACCAGTGCTTCGTGCATGTAGCCCTGACCCCACCACGCGCTGCCCAGCATATAACCCAGCTCGGCGCGACGGTTCTGGCGATGGATCTGGTGCAGCGTGACGGTACCCAGCAGACAGCCATCCTCGCGCCGCGCCACCGCCAGTTGCAGCACGTCTCCCGTGATGTAGTGCGCCATGATTCTCGCCAGCTTTTCCGCCGCCTGCGCGATGTCGGTCATTGGCGGGGCGCTCAGGTAGCGGGCAGCCACCGGGTCGGCGAACAAGGCGAAGAATGCCGGCGTGTCGGCTTCGGTCAGCGGCCTGATCAGCAGCCGCGCGGTCTGCAACGGCGGAAAGTCAAAGTCCGGATGCACGCGTCAGTCGGCGGGCGGTTCGGCCACGATTGGCGAGGCCCCCACCACATCGCGATAGGCATGCCAGGTGGCATGACCGATCAGGGGCCCCGTCACCAGCAGGCCGATGTACGCAGTGACCAGCCCGAAGGTGATGAGCACCGCAATGCAGGCCGCCCAGCACAGCATGGCCGCCGGGTTACGCACCAGCGCGGCAATGCTTACCGCCGCGGCGGTGACGGCATCGGCGCGCGGATCGAGCAGATGCGGAATTGATAGCACGCTGAACGCAAACACGATTGTCGCGAACAGCAGGCCCACACCAAAGAACGCCAGCAGCAATGTGAGGTTCTGCAAGGCAGCCACCTGAACGAAGAAGGCCTCCCACGAGGGCATGGCATTGGTTTCGAACAGTGCAAAGGTCACGAGCGAGGCGCGCGCCCAAACCAGGAACGCCACGGTCAGCAGCAGCACGTAAATGCCAATGCCCCCCGGATTGCGGCGCCACGCCACCAGTGAGCGCGCGAGGCTCACGCCGCCGGTTTCACGCTGGCGCGAGAGATCGTACAGGCCGATGCACAGGAACGGACCCAGCAGCATGAACCCCATGGCCAGCGTGGAGGTGTAGTTGATGGCAAACCGGAACACCAGCAGCAGCACCACGCCCATGCCGGCAAAACAGGCGCCGTAAAACAGGCTAGGGCCGGGGTTGGCGCGAATGTCCTGCCAGGCACGCGCCAGCCATTGCAGTGGCCGGCCCGCGGGCACGGTGTGGATGGCGGGAAATGAAAAGTGCGGGCTGGTCGGGACGCCGGGCTCACCGACCTGTTCAGTGTGATCCGACTGTTGATCCGGCGCGGCCTCGGTTTGCATCACGGTTGCGTGCAGTTCAGCGCACGCCAGCCAGGATCAATGCCACGGCAGCGGTGAGTTTCTTGGCATAGGGCACATGCAGGAATTCATTGGGGCCATGCGCATTCGACTTCGGCCCCAGCACGCCGGTGACCAGCATCTGCGCGTGCGGGAATTTCTCGCCGAGCATGCCCATGAACGGGATGGTGCCGCCCTCGCCCAGATAGGCGGCTGACTTTCCATAGTAGGTCTGCGAGGCCGTGTCGAGCAGCGTCGACAACCAGGGCGCAGTGGCCGGTGCATTCCAGCCGGTGGCGGCCTGTTCGTACTCAAACGACACTCGCGCGGAATAGGGCGTGTCGGTTTCCAGAGTCTGCTTGAGACTTTCCGCGGCGACCGGTGCATTGACCAGCGGCGGCAGCCGCAGCGACAGTTTCAGCGCGGTGTAGGGCCGCTGCACATTGCCGGCCGATTCGATCGGCGGCAAGCCATCGGCACCGGTCACGGCCAGCGCAGCGCGCCAGGTGCGGTTGAGGATGAGTTCGACCGGATCCTTGGTCGCGGGCTGCACGAAGGTGAATTTGCCGTCGTCGCCGCAGCAGCTGTCCCACGGAAAACGTTGCCACATCGATTCGCCGAGGATATCGGCCGCCTGCTTCGCCTGCGTCACGCGCTCGGTGGGAATGGCGCAGTTGAAGGTCTCGGGCTTGACCACGCCGGTACGCGAATCGTCGATGCGGTCCAGTAACTGGCGCGCGACACGGAAGGAGGACGGCACTACGCCGCCGGCATCGCCCGAGTGCACACCCTCGGTCAGCACGTTTACCGTCAGCGTGCCGTTGACCAGGCCGCGCAGCGAGGTCGTGACCCACATCTGGTCGTAATTTCCGGCGCCGGAATCGAGCGCCATCACCAGCTTCACACTACCCATGCGCGGCGCCAGCGCATCGAGATACGCCGGCAGGTCATAGCTGCCACTCTCCTCGCAGGTTTCGATCAGGCCCACGCAATGCGGCCGCACCACGCCCTGCTTGTCCAGCGCCATGATGGCCGACAGCGCGGCGAACACGGCGTAGCCATCATCGGCGCTGCCGCGGCCATACAGCTTGCCTTCTTCGTACACCGGGATCCACGGTCCGAGGCCCGGCCGCCAGCCGACCATCTCCGGCTGCTTGTCGAGGTGGCCGTAGAAGAGCACGGTGGCGTCGGCACTCAATCCACCGGTTGCCGGAATGTCGAAGTACAGCACCGGGGTGCGTCCTTCGATGCGCAGCACTTCCAGCGTCAGGCCGGGCACGTTCTGCGCGGCCACCCATTCGTGCGCCTGCTTGACGGCGGCGTCGAGATAGCCATGCTTGGCCCACTCGCGGTCGAAGCCCGGCGACTTGGCGGGGATGCGCACGTATTCGATGAGCTGCGGAACGATATCCGCATCCCACTGCGCCGAGATATCGTCGAGCAGCTTCTCGGTATCGATGTTCAAGGCGGGAATGGCGTCGCGTGCGGTCATGGCAAGTATCCAGACGAATGGTGTCCGGCATTCTACTGCGCCGGGCGCAGTGCCGCATTGCGCCGATGTGCGGCGCCGTTTGGCGGCACGTGGCGCGGCAGCGATAATGGGCTTCAGATGACATTTCCGGGAGCACCGATGCTGGCGATTACGCTCATGACCACCAGTGCGGCCATTGTGTTGCTGCTGGGCAGTGTTCACCTCCTGTACACGTTTGTCGGCGACAGGTTGATGCCGCGGGACCGGGCACTGATTGCGCAGATGGACGCGGTTCACCCGGTGTTGACACGCCAGACCACCATCTGGAGGGCATGGATCGGTTTCAACGCCAGCCACAGCATGGGCGCGATGCTGTTCGGCCTCGTCTACGGCTACCTGGCGCTGGCGCACGCCGCGTTACTGTTCGGGTCCGCTTACTTGCTGGCGCTCGGGTTCGTCATGCTCGCCGGGCTGACATGGCTCGGAAAGCGTTACTGGTTCCGGATTCCATTGGCCGGTTGCAGCATTGCCCTTGCCTGCTACCTGGCCGCCATTCTGGTCGCCAAGTCGGGCTGAATCTTCAGGCCGTGCGCTGCTTCGCCGCCTCGATGGCAGCACGGCATACCCTGCCCGATTCCTCGCGATTGACCACCGTGACATCGAGGTCGCGCAAGTGGCCATCCTTGAGGCTGTAGATCCAGCCATGCACGGCCACGTCCTGGCCGCGCTCCCAGGCGTCGCGGACGATGGTGGTCTGGCAGACGTTGGCCACCTGCTCGATCACGTTCAGCTCGCACAGCCGGTCGGCGCGGGCATTGGATAGACCGATCGCTTCCAGCGCCGCGGCGTGCTTGTCGCGCACGTCGTGGACGTGATGCAGCCAGTTATCCACCAGCCCGACGCGATCGTCGAACAGCGCCGCGCGCACGCCGCCGCAGCCATAGTGGCCCACCACCATGATGTGTTGCACCTTCAGCACATCCACCGCGAACTGGATTACGGAAAGGCAGTTGAGGTCGGTGTGCACCACGACGTTGGCGATGTTGCGATGCACGAACACTTCGCCCGGCATCAGGCCGACGATTTCGTTGGCCGGCACGCGGCTGTCGGAACAGCCGATCCAAAGAAATTCCGGATTTTGCTGCTTGGCCAGCTCTTCGAAAAACCCCGGACGCTCGGCGCGAACCCGATCGGCCCAGGCGCGGTTGTTCTTGAACAGGGCTTCGAGGTTTTTATCTTGGAGGGGCATGGTGATGGACTTTCCTGGTTGATGCGCCAGCACATTTTTCGGCTCCCCTCACCCCAACCCTCTCCCCGCAGGCGGGGCGAGGGAGTCAACCAGGCTCCGAAAGGTGCAGAAGGCTATGGACTACTCCTTCTCCCCGCCTGCGGGGAGAAGGTCGGGATGAGGGGTGTTCAACTGGCGGAGTATTTCCTCAAGAACCGCCTCGGTCTTGAGAAGTACATCATCATCCCAGAATCGCAAAACTTGAAATCCTTTCGATTGCAGAAAAGCCGTCCGGCGCTGGTCGTGTGCAACCTGTTCCAGATGCTGACCACCATCCAGTTCGACGACCAAGTTTGATTCAAGGCAAACGAAATCCAACACATAGGGCGGCAGCGGATGTTGTCGGCGGAACTTGTAACCCGCGAGCCGACGATTGCGCAGATGGTGCCAGAGTTTACGTTCGGCGTCGGTGGAGCGGTGCCGCAATCGCTTCGCGAAGTCGTTCATCGTTCTCCCCTCACCCCAACCCTCTCCCCGCAAGCGGGGCGAGGGAGTCAACTCGCAATACGATGCAAACTACGCTTGGCCAATTCCCTCACGCCCCTCGCTTGAGGCGAAAATTTATCTTCGTCGATTCGCGGCGTCACCCGTTCAAGTCCTAAAGATTGGCCCCCTCGCCCCGCTTGCGGGGAGAGGGCTGGGGGTGAAGCGGGGGTTTCGCGGAGCAAGCTCCGCGCCCGCTGAACAGCCTTCCGATGCTGCGGAAAGCGCGCACTGCAAGTGAGGGGCCGCCAACATTTGCTCCCTCGCCCCGCTTGCGGGGAGAGGGTTGGGGTGAGGGGCAGTCCAAAGCAGACAACGCACCTACAACCGCGCCCGCAGCCGGTGCAATTGTGTTTTCGCGCTTTCAATTTCTGCCATCTCGCCGCGCAGTTCGTCTTCCCGCAGCTGGACCGACCGCGCCAGTTCGAGGCATTGCTGGTGCAGGCGCATGCGCTCGGCCGCGTCCTGCGTCTGGTCGGCGTGGAAATTCAGTTCGTCGATGCGATTGCGCAAATGCCTGATGGCCAGCATGGTGCCGACCGGTGCTCTTGAATGTGGCGATCAATATCGCGCGCTGCCCGGCGTGCGCGGAAACGGAATCACGTCGCGCACGTTGGACAGCCCGGTGATGTACGACACTGTGCGCTCAAAGCCGAGGCCGAAGCCGGCATGCGGCACGGTGCCGTAGCGCCGCAGGTCACGATACCAGCTGTAGTGCGCCGGATCGAGGCCACATTCGACCATGCGCTTGTCGAGCACCTCCAGCCGTTCCTCGCGCTGCGAGCCGCCGATGATTTCGCCGATGCCGGGCGCCAGCACGTCCATCGCGGCCACCGTCTTCTCGTCGTCGGAAAGTCGCATGTAAAACGCCTTGATCTCCTTTGGGTAATTCATCAGCACGGTGGGGCCGTTGACGTGTTTCTCGGCGATATAGCGCTCGTGCTCGGATTGCAGGTCGGTGCCCCAGCTGACCGGGTACTCAAACTTCTCCTTGGCGCTGCCGAGAATCCGGATTGCCTCGGAATAATCCATGCGCACGAATTCGGAATTGACGATGTTCTCGAGCTTGGCGATCAGGCCCTTCTCGATGCGCTCCTCGAAAAACGCCATGTCATCGGCACGCTCGCTCAGCACGGTCTTGATGATGAACTTCAACATGGCTTCGGCCAGCGTCGCGTCATCGGCTAGATCGGCAAAGGCGATTTCCGGTTCGATCATCCAGAACTCGGCGAGGTGGCGCGAGGTGTTCGAGTTCTCGGCGCGAAATGTCGGCCCGAAGGTATAAACCTTGGACAGCGCCATGCAATAGGTTTCTACATTCAACTGACCCGACACCGTCAGGAATGCCTCACGGCCGAAGAAATCCTGCGAGAAGTCGACCTTGCCGTCCGGCGTGCGCGGCAGGTTCATCATGTCCAGCGTCGAAACACGGAACAACTCGCCCGCGCCTTCCGCGTCGGACGCGGTGATGATCGGCGTGTTCACCCACAGGTAGCCGTTTTCGTGGAAGAAGCGATGGATGGCCGAGGCGATGGTGTGACGCACGCGCGTGGCGGCACCGATCACATTGGTGCGCGGCCGCAGGTGCGCGACTTCGCGCAGGAACTCCATGGTGTGCGCCTTGGGCGTGATCGGATAAGTGTCCGGGTCATCGACCCAGCCGACCACCTTGATGGCGGTGGCCTGCATCTCGAACGGCTGGCCCTTGGCGGGCGAGGGCACGATCAGGCCGGTGGCTTCCACCGCGCAGCCGGCGGTAAGGTGCTGCACCTCGTCGGCATAGTTGGGCAGCGTATTGGGCGCCACCACCTGCACCGGATGGAAACAGGAGCCGTCGGAAACGTTGACGAAGGAAATCCCCGCTTTGGAATCACGCCGGGTCTTGACCCAGCCCTTGATGGTGATTGGATTATCGGCCGGCGCCTTGCCGGACAGGATTTGCAGACAGCTGAGTGCAGACATGTGAAACGGCCTCGTGGACAAGACGATCATTTTATCGCGTTTGCCTCGCCGGCCGGCGTGGCGGCACGAATATCCCAGCAGCACACGTGCCGCAAACTCAAGCACTGGCGCGGCTTCCAGGCCACTTTTGCCACGTGAGGCGCGCCCCTGCTTGATCTGCGTTGTTTTGTGCGGGGCAACGCACCCGCGCGGCTACAATGGGCCATGACCACCGATCAAACGCCCTATGCCGGCCTGACGCCCGACGTGTTGCTCGATGCCGTCGAGAGCGTCGGGTACCGCGTCGATGGCCGCATGCTGGCATTGAACAGCTACGAGAATCGCGTTTACCAGATTGGCATCGAGGATTCGCTGCCGGTCATCGCCAAGTTCTATCGCCCTGGCCGCTGGAGCGATGCGCAGATACTCGAGGAGCATCACTTCACGCAGGAGCTGGCCGGCCGTGAGATACCGGTGGTGCCGCCCTTGCTGGTGGGCGACCATTCGCTGCACAGTTTTGCCGGCTATCGATTCAGTCTGACGCCGCGTCGCGGCGGACGCGCGCCCGAACTGGACAATCCCGAGGTGCTGGAATGGCTGGGCCGGTTTCTTGCGCGCATCCACGCGGTCGGCGCCATCGTGCCGTTCCAGCACCGTCCGGCGCTGACGGTCGCGACCTTCGGCGAGCAGCCGCGCGACTGGCTGATCGCGCACGACTTCATCCCGGCCGATTTGCGTGAGACCTGGCGCTCGGTGATCGAACAGGCGCTGGCCGGCGTGCGGGCGAGCTTTGATCGCGCCGGCGACGTGTTGAAGATCCGGCTGCACGGTGATTGCCATGTCGGCAATGTGCTCTACACCGACGACGGCCCGCATTTTGTCGATTTTGACGATTGCCGCATGGGCCCGGCCATGCAGGACCTGTGGATGCTGCTGTCCGGCACCCGCGACGAGATGGCGAAGCAACTGCGCGACGTGCTGGAAGGCTACGAGGAGTTTGCCGACTTCAACCGCCGCGAATTGCATCTGCTCGAAGCCCTGCGCACGCTGCGCCTGATTCATTACGCCGCGTGGCTCGCGCAGCGCTGGCAGGATCCGGCATTTCCGCTGGCCTTCCCGTGGTTCAACACCCAGCGTTATTGGCAGGACCGCATCCTCGAGTTGCGTGAACAGGTCGCGGCGATGGAAGAAGGGCCGCTGCCGCTGTGACGCCCGCGAACCCGCCACCCGCCGCAGAGGCATCGGCGTCGCCGCCGCGATTTTCGCTGGTGATACCGGCCTACAACGAAGCCGACTGGCTGCCCGCGCTGCTCGACAGCGTCGACATCGCGCGCCAGTGCTACCGTGGTGGCCCGGATCGAATCGAAGTCATTGTCGGCAACAACGCCTCCACCGATGCAACTTCTACCCTGGCCGAAACGCGCGGATGTCGCGTCGCCCACATCGAGAAGCGCGCCATCGCCGCCGCGCGCAACGGCGGCGCCGCCATCGCCGTTGGCGAGATCCTTTGTTTCATCGATGCCGATTCGCGCATTCATGCTGAAACCTTCAATGCCATCGAAGACTGCATGCGATCCGGCAAGGTGGTTGTGGGTGCGACCGGCGTGCATCCGGATCGCTGGTCACTGGGCATTTTCTGTACCTGGCTCATCGCCGTACCCCTGGTGTACGCCTTCGGCTTCGACGCCGGCGTGGTGTTCTGCCGGCGCAAGGATTTTGAGACGATCGGCGGCTACGACGAGACCATGCTTTATGCAGAGGACATTCGTGTGATGGTCGACCTCAAGCGCCTCGGCAAGCCGCGCGGAGAAAAGTTCGCGCGGGCCAAGGGCGCGCGGGCCGTGACCTCAACGCGCAAGTACGACAAACATGGCGACTGGCACTACCTGACGGTGATGCCGCGGGTGGGATTCTGGATGTTGTTCGACAAGAGCCGCTACCACCGCTTCACGCAGGGTTACTGGTACGAGGATCGGTGAGGTGGAGCTGTGAGAAAACTTCTCATGTTGAACCACCGCAAATCCCTC
>JBGATH010000078.1:0-7451 GCA_044229235.1 Usitatibacteraceae bacterium | reverse complement strand
AACCCCGAATCAACCTCCAGCCAGATTATCAGTCCAGCCTTCTGCAATCACCCTTTGACAGGCAACCACGCGTCAACCCAAGGTACCCTCATACCCAGTACCCACCTCTATCGGTTGTCTCATTTTTAAAGAACAATTCGGAAATTCGTTGCTGGTTGCGGGGGCAGGATTTGAACCTGCGACCTTCGGGTTATGAGCCCGACGAGCTGCCAGACTGCTCCACCCCGCGCCCGATTACTGCTGACGCTACAACAACTTCGCTACGAATTCCGAAGAACCGCAATTATAGCCATATTTCACTAGCTCGGTCAACACTGATTCAACTTTTTCTGTTTGAACATGGTCGTCCGTATTCAAACCTGGACGTTACCCATAAACCGAATTCGCACGGAACCCCCTATGGACATTTCTGTCGCATCCATCGCAATTGCAGCCGCCCTGTCATGGGCAAGCGGATTGCGCCTCTACGTCGTGCTTTTTGTGGTCGGTCTTACCGGCCATTTTGGGTGGTTCGGCTGGGAAATGCCCTCGAGCCTGGCATTGCTATCCCACCCACTGGTGATCGGCGCGAACGGAATTTTGCTGGCATGCGAATTCTTCGCGGACAAGATCCCTGGACTGGACTCACTGTGGGATGCAATCCATACCTTCATCCGTATCCCTGCTGGCGCCTTGCTTGCGGCCGGCATCATCGGCGCAAACGACAATGCCGCCTGGACCTTGGCTGCGGCGTTGCTCGGCGGCTCCATCACAGCAGGTACACATTTTTTGAAAACCGGCGGCCGTGCCGCGATCAATACCTCGCCGGAACCCGTGAGCAATTGGACCGCCTCATTCTCGGAAGATGCAATCGTTCTGGGTGGGCTGTGGTTGGCGTTTCAGCATCCACTGGCATTCCTGGCGCTACTCATGCTTTTTGCGCTGCTTGCCGCTTGGCTTCTGCCGAAGCTCGCACGGTTCTGTTTGGGAATCATGCAGCGCCTCGGCAGCTTGATCAGCGGCGCCCAGCGCACTTGACCCTGCCTCAGACGGCGCGTCGTTCGATCAACGCCTGGGCCAGCGTGCCGCTGTCCACTTGTTCCAGTTCGCCGCCGACCGGAAGGCCGCGGGCAATGCGCGACACCTTTACGCCGGTATCAAACAGCATTTCATTGATGTAGTGGGCGGTTGCCTCGCCTTCCACGGTGAAGTTGGTTGCGAGAATCACCTCCTTGACGATGCCATCGGCCACCCGCCTTTGCAACCGGTCAAGATGAATCTCGCGAGGTCCGATTCCGTCCAGAGGCGAGAGCCGCCCCATCAATACGAAGTACAGGCCGCGAAAGGTCTGAGTTTGCTCCATCATCAATAAATCACCGGGTGTCTCCACAACGCAAAGCGACGTCCTGTCCCGCTTGGCGGAGGCGCAGATTTCGCAAATGTCCGACTCGGTAAAGGTATTGCAGGACCCGCAGTGGCGTACACGCTGAACCGCATTCTTCATGGCGTCCGCGAGCCTGGAAGCGCCCTGCTGGTCGCGTTGGAGCAAGTGGTAAGCCATACGCTGGGCCGACTTTGGCCCTACGCCAGGAAGACAGCGCAGAGCCTGTATCAGCGCGTCCAGCGAAGAAGGTTGTTTCATCAAGGAGCAGCTAGAACGGCAACTTCATGCCTGGTGGCAAATTGAGTCCCGCCGTAAACCCGCCCATTTTTTCCTGCGTGGTCTGCTCTGCCTTGCGTACAGCGTCGTTCATCGCCGCGGCGACCAGGTCTTCAAGCATTTCCTTGTCGTCCAACACGCCCGGGTCGATCGACACGCGGCGCACATCGTTTCGGCAGGTCATCACCACCTTGACCAGTCCGCCGCCGGCCTGCCCTTCCACTTCCACAGTAGCCAGCTGCTCCTGCATCTTCTTCATGTTTTCCTGCATCAGCTGGGCCTGTTTCATCAGCCCGCCCAATCCGCCCTTCATCATGTTTCCGGTCCTTTCAAGAAAATCGACAAATCAGACCCATCGATCAGTGCTGCCCTGCGGGACGCACCGAGTCTGGCAGTACTTCGGCGCCAAATTCCTGCCGGAGACCGCGAATGAACGGATCCTGTTCGATGGCACCTTCCGCATCGGCCTGCTGCTGCGTGCGCACGCGGTCCTCGTGCGCAGCAAGACTGGCGCCGGTCGCGTCGGCAACACGTATGTTCAGCCGAAAATTGGCGCCCAGACGCGGCACCAACTCTGCACGCAGCTTGTCCTGGTACGGCTTATCCGCAAGATGCTTTTGCGCTATCGGCACGGCCAGCTCGAGCACGCCCGACTCAAACGACCTGAATTCACATTGCTTGGCGAGCATTCCCGCCATTCCGGAAAGGCGCAATTGGGCGACAAACCCGGTCCAGTTCTGGATCGACTCGGCCGCCGCCGCGTAATCTGCCGCGGCAGCCTGCGTGGCAACCACCGGCTCGATCACAGGAACCGGGGCCGTTCGCGATTGCGGCAGTGCGTATGTAGCCGGAATTTCGGCAGCAGGTGCAGCGACCTCGCCCGCCGCGCCGATGGACAATGCAGGCCGGCCACCGCCCGGCGCAAACGCGAGCATCCGCAGCATGGTCATCGTGAATCCGCATTGCTCATCGGGAGCCAATGCAAGATCACGCCGCCCGAGCAGGGCGATCTGGTAAAAAAGCTGAACTTGCTCGGGCCGCAGTTTTGCAGCGAGGGCGGCAAGCTCCGCCGCATCAGGACTATCCAAGGCCTCGCTGCCCAAGTTTTGCAATAGAGCAATTCTCGACAACAGACCCGCAAGGTCCTTCAAGGTTATGTCGAAGGAAATGCTGCGCATTGCCAACTGCTCAATCTCTGCAACCAGTTGCTTTGCATTGCCCGTCGCCAGACACTCAATTATTGAGTAGAGGTAGGACTGGTCGAGCGCGCCGAGCATTGTCGCCACGTTTGCGGCATGTACTTCGCCAGCACCGTAGGCAATGGCCTGATCCAGCAGGCTCAATGAGTCTCGTACGCTGCCTTCGGCTGCCCGCCCCAGAAGGTCCAGCGCCGGCAGTTCAAACGGGATTTTTTCCGCGCCAAGAATGCGGGCAAGGTGCGACGCGATCATTGCAGGCGGCAAATTCTTGAGATTGAACTGCAGGCATCGCGATAACACGGTGATCGGCAATTTCTGCGGATCCGTGGTCGCCAGAATGAATTCGACGTGCCCAGGCGGCTCCTCCAGAGTCTTCAGCATGGCGTTGAACGCCGACTTGGACAGCATGTGCACTTCGTCGATGATGTAAACCTTGTAGCGACCCGACACCGGCGCGTACTGTGCGGTTTCGAGCAACTCGCGCATCTCGTCAACCTTGGTGTTGGTCGCCGCATCCACCTCAAGCAGATCGACGAATCGACCCGCGTCAATATCGGTACAGGATTTGCAGGCTCCGCACGGCGTCGAGGTAACGCCACCGTTGCCGTCAGCACCGACGCAATTCAGCGCCTTGGCCAGAATTCTCGCCAGCGTGGTTTTGCCGACCCCCCGGGTACCGGTAAAGAGATATGCGTGATGGATGCGCCCCGTGTCCAGCGCGTTGGCGAGCGCACGAACCACATGTTCCTGGCCGATGACATCGGCAAAGCTGCGCGGGCGCCATTTTCGGGCTAGGACTTGGTGAGCCATGGTGTGCTTGGGGTTGGGTGAAGCCGTCCGCTGGTCACTGACCTCACCACCCTGCCCAACCCGTTAGCGGATTGAGCAGGCTCGCGAGTTGATGGACCACGCCGCTCAACTGCCAGAAAATTTTGGCGAGCCTGACCCCCGGCACTTCAATTACTTCGCTGTGGCTGCTTCGTTCCCGACCTGACCAGGTTCACAAAGATTGAATGCGGGGAGACCCGCCGCCCCGATTTTAACTTAGTTTGCCCAGCCATTACGGCAATGCGCAGGACCGGAAGCCGCAGAACATATCGCTGCGATGTGGCTGATAGAAGTTGCGGTATTGCGGGTAATGCAACAACGAATTGGTCGCAAAAGAGGTCCCTCGCAGAACCACGTGATCATCGAACCACGGCGCTGAATAGTCGCGGTATGGCCCCGGCTCGAATCCCGGATATCCGCCGAAATTGGAACTGGTCCATTCCCAAACAAAACCCGTGGAATCACGGAACGGTTTCGACCTGACAGCGGCAAGTTCCCATTCTGCCTCGGTCGGCAGGCGTCGACCGGACCAGCGGCACCATGCCTCTGCTTCGTGGAAAGCAACATGCATGGCTGCCTGATCAGTGCGCGATGCCCGGGTTGCCCGCTGAGCATTCGCACGCCATTGACACCCCTCCTCCGACCAGAATGCATCGTCATCATAGGCCGGGGAATTGGCAAATTCGGCAAATTCTTGCTCCGACACCACCCTCGAATCGATTGAAAATGCCGCCACAGCGACGTCATACGGCGGTTGCTCATTATCGAATCTGAAAACCCTGTCGCTGGCACCCATGCGGAATGTGCTGTCGGAAAAATGCATCTCGAACCGCGGCCCGTTGATGGTGCGCTGCGGTGGCACGCAGGCCGGCAGCGAGAGGCCCAGCGAATTGAGCGTCATCGCCAGTGCCTCTGCGTGCATGATCTCGTGAGCCACGGCCAGCTGAAAGAAATAACGCCGCTCCCCGCTGCTCGCGCGCAACGCAGTGATTACCCTTTCAAGCGATGATTGCATGTAGTCCATGCAGACAGTTCGCGGCGGATAGGCATTGGTCCAGCGCGCGGCGTGCGGCACTCGCGCCGAGTCAAACAGATCGTCGCCGCCTGGCAAGGAGCATGGAACGCGCCTTCCAGTCGGGTCGTCCGCCCGCCAGCGCAGGCAGAAGAATTCTGCAAACCAGGCGATATGCGACAACTCCCACAGCGGCGGATTGAGAATCCTCAGGCAGGGAAACGCCGAAGGTGTCCACCAGGCATCAGGCAGCTCGGCATATAGCGCCAGCGTATACTCGCGCGTGCTGCGTAGCGCCTCCTCAAGACCGGCGATGCTGGTCGGGAAATCGCCCGTGACCCCACCCTGAATTTCACTCACAGATGCCGCACTCCAGACCCCGTATTGTGATTGCCACACCCGCGCTGGCCAGTGCCAATAATGGGAACTGGCGAACTGCGCAGCGCTGGCAGAAATTGCTCGGCAGCAGGTTTCAGACGATTGTACAGAACGCTGATTCCATTGCCGGCGACGTGCTCGCAAGGGCCGACCTGTTGATCGCCCTGCATGCGCGTCGAGCCGCGCAAACCATCGCTCGCTTCCATGGATTGCACCAACATCGGCCGATTTTACTGGTCATGACGGGTACCGACTTGTATCGCGACCTTGGGGTCGACCCGGAGGCGCGCAACTCGATTGATATGGCCACTGGGCTGGCCGTGCTGCAGGAGGATGCCATTCGCTTCCTGCCGGAAAGTGCCCGCGCCAAGGCCCGCGTAATCTATCAATCTGCCAGAACGCTGGCACCGGCAAAAAAAACGGCCGGAAAGCTCAACTGCATCGTTGTGGGTCACCTGCGGCAGGAAAAATCACCTGAGACGGTGTTCCAGCTTACCGCGCTGCTGCCGCGCGAGGCACCGATTCGGCTATTGCACCTGGGAAGCGGTCTGGATGCAGACCTGGCGCAAACGGCCGCGAAGCTGTCGGCAACCAATCCAAACTACCAGTGGCGCGGCGGACTTCCCCACGGACTCACTCGGGCGGCCATCAAGCGCGCGCATCTGCTGATTCACCCGTCAATCATGGAAGGTGGCGCCAATGTCATCGCCGAAGCCATCACTTCCGGTACGGCCGTAATCGCCTCCAATATTTCAGGCAACATCGGCATGCTGGGCAGAGGCTACCGCGGTTACTTTCCCGCTGGTGATGCCGTTGCGCTGGCCAAACTGGTTCAGCGCTGCCTCGATGAGCCGGCGTTTTTGGCCGATTTGCGTTCTGATTGCCGGCAACGCGCCAAGCTGTTCGCGCCATCGCGGGAAAAGTCGGCATTGATCCACCTTGTGAACGACTTGCTCAAATGACAATCCCAAGGCAACGGACCGCGCATCCGCTTGCGAAGCGCTCGCGTAGAATTGTTTCAACTTGACCAACCGGCCTTTCGACATGAATGCACCCACTGAATCCAAGCACATCGTCCCGCGTCTGACTTCGCTTTCGCACGGCGGCGGCTGCGGCTGCAAGATTGCTCCCGCCGTGTTGCAGCAGATCATCTCCAAATCGGACCACCCCCTGCTTCCCAAGCAACTGCTGGTTGGCATCGAGACTGCCGATGACGCCGCCGTCTACCAGATCAACGAAACGCAGGCGATAGTCGCGACGACCGATTTCTTCATGCCGATTGTCGACGATCCCTTCGACTTCGGGCGCATCGCCGCCACCAATGCGATTTCCGATGTCTATGCAATGGGTGGCACGCCGCTATTTGCATTGGCGCTGGTCGGCATGCCGGTGAATACCCTGCCGCTGGAAACGATTCGCCGTATCCTCGATGGGGGAGATTCGATCTGCCGCGAAGCGGGCATCCCGATTGCGGGGGGACACACCATCGACTCGGTCGAGCCGATCTATGGCCTGGTCGCAATCGGCCTCGTCGACCCGCGGAAAATCAAGCGCAATGCCGGGGCTCGCGCCGGTGACCAGCTGATCCTTGGCAAGCCACTGGGGGTTGGCGTCCTGTCCGCTGCGCTCAAGAAGGAAAAACTGGATGCCGACGGCTACCGCGCGATGATCGCCGCGACCACCCGTCTCAATACGCCCGGAATCAAGCTGGGCCAGCTTGATTCCGTTCACGCCCTCACCGATGTCACCGGCTTTGGTTTTGCCGGACACCTGCTGGAAATCTGTCGCGGTTCCGGCGTGAGTGCTCATGTGGACTTCGGCAAACTGCCGCTGATCCCGGGTGTGCGTCAGCTGGCTGCGGACGGATTCATTACCGGTGCTTCGGGGCGCAACTGGTCAGGCTATGGCCATGACGTGGAGCTCGCTTCCCCACTCGGTGACGTCGAACGCAACCTGCTGTCCGACCCGCAGACTTCGGGTGGATTGCTGGTTGCCTGCGAACCGTCGGCAGTACACCAGGTCCTGGAGATATTCAGATCCGAGGGATTTGCCGAGGCGGCTGTGGTTGGCGAACTCACGGCTGGCGCGCCACGCCTGATCGTTCGTTGAATGGGAACGGCTGCTTACCCGCTGCGCGGCCAAGCATCGCGTCCCCGGTTCGTCGCCAAACCCCTGCTCACATGGCACGCATTTTGGCTGCCCACAACAGATTCCAGAATTTCCCGAAAGCGAAACACCAGCATTGGCGCGCCTTCCCAGCCATTTTCGCGGATTCAAGTACGAGTCCCGACACGCGGTGGGCGGTTGAATGCTACCTCGTATGGGGTCAGGAAGCCGAGACATTTCCTTGGCCTGTGGTTGTATTTTTCCTGTAGACGCCTGACCTTGGCCGGGG
>JBGATH010000030.1:0-57045 GCA_044229235.1 Usitatibacteraceae bacterium | reverse complement strand
GTCCGCAAGGCGATGCAGTCGGCCACCGTGGTGGTGGCACCGGTTCACGAGCTCGACGACTTCGGCATCGAGGAACTGGCCGGCAAGACCATCATCACCTCCACCGTCAACGAACAACGGCTGGCGAAGTTCCGCGACAAGGGCGTACACATGGTGATCGACGGCTCGCCGCTGATGCACGGCCACGCCCTGAGCCCGGACCTGCTCGACGCCATGATCATCGCCGCCACCGGCAAGGATGCCGACGACCTGCTCGAGGACGATTACCTCGACATCATCACCTCGCTGGACATGCAGCCGCGCATCCTCTATCCAAACGGCGTCAAGCGCGTCAACCGTTTCGCCTTCGTCATCCACCCGCTGTCGCAGGAATACTTCAAGAAGATCAAGCCGATCGAGATCCTGTCGCGTGTGTCGCCACCGCTGCTGATGGACTCGCTGGAAAAGGCGATGGCGTATGCGCCGCCATTCGTCTATTCGCGCATCGAGGGCATCCGCTCGCCGACCGGCACCGAAGCCGAGGGCTGGCTGATTTCAGTCGGCGGCACGCCGCGCGAAATCATGGACCACAGCCCCGAATTCACCTACCGGCGCCTACTCGATGCGGCACGCATGGCGCGCGCGCTGGGGGCACAGATCATGGGCCTGGGGGCGTTCACCAAGGTGGTGGGCGACGCCGGTGTGACGGTGGCGCGCGCCGCGCCGCTGCCCATCACCACCGGCAACAGCTACAGCGCCTCGGGTGCGCTGTGGGCCGCGCACGACGCGCTGCTGCGGTTGCGCCTCATCCCGCCGCCCAAAGGCAAGGAGCGCGTCAAGTTCAAAGCCATGGTGGTGGGGGCCACCGGTGCCATCGGCGCGGCCTGCTCGCGCCTGCTGGTGCGCGCCGCGGAGGAAGTGACGCTGGTCTCGCCGGAAACGGCCAAGCTGCTGGCGCTGAAGGAATCCATCCTGCAGGAAACCCCCGACGCAAAAGTGGTGCTGTCGGCGAAGGCGGACACGCATCTGGCGGACATGGACATGGTGGTCACGGCCACCTCCGGTGCCGGCAAGAAAATCCTCGACATCATGAAAGTCAAACCCGGCTGCGTCATCACCGATGTCGCCCGGCCGCTGGACCTGCCGCCCGAGGAAGTGGCGCGGCGCCCCGACGTGCTGGTCATCGAGTCCGGTGAAATCCTGCTGCCGGGCAAGGTGAAGATGAAGAACATCGGCCTGCCAAAGAACGTAGCCTACGCGTGCCTCGCCGAGACCATCGTGCTCGCGCTGGAAGGCCGTTTCGAAAACTACACGGTTGGTCGTGCCATTGAATGGGAAAAGGTGCGCGAGATCTACCGGCTGGGCCTGAAGCACGGCATGAAACTGGCCGCCATCTCGGGCGTCAACGGGCCGTTCAGCGACGCCGACATTGCCAAGGTGCGCGCGTTGGCGCTGGCCGCGCGGGCGCAGGGCGCCGCACTGCCACCGGCTTCGTCGCCGCCCGCGAAGAAGGTCCGCACGGCGCGCGCCGTGACTCGCGCGAAACCACGCACCGCCTTGTCGGCGCCGGTTGCCCGCAGGAAACGGGCGAACGGCAAGACCGCCACGCGTTGACGGGCCGCGCCCGGCGCGAACGGCCAGCCAGCGCTGCGTGCCAGTCATGGCGGAAACCTGACCGGGCTCATGGGCACCGCGGGTGGTTCTGCTAACCTCTGCGCAAGCGTTGCCGCGGGAAGGCCTTGCCGTTCCCGTGCGCGCAACCTGCCCGATCAACCTTTACCGCAGAGGAACCCCATGACCCCATCAATCTTTCAGCGGGCGCGTCAGCGTGCCGGTGCGCTGCTTGCCCTCGGCGCCATGCTGCTGGCCGCGGCGCTGCCAGGCGTTGTGGCTGCGCAGGATTACCCCGGCAAGCCGATCAAGCTGGTCATTCCCTATCCACCGGGTGGTGCCACCGACGTGATCGGCCGCATCGTCGCCCTGAAACTTTCCGAGGCGCTGGGCCAGCAGGTGGTGGTCGATAACCGCGCCGGGGCCACGGGGTCGATCGGGGCGGCCGCCGTCGCCACCGCGCCGGCCGACGGCTACACGCTGCTGCTGGGCGCGCTCACCAGCCACTCGATCAACGCCGCGCTGCAGCCCAACCTGTCGTTTGACCTGGCCAGGGATTTCGTCCCGGTAGGCGTGGTGGGACAGGTGCCGCTGGTGTTTGTGGTCAATCCGAAAGTACCGGTGAAGACGCTCAAGGAATTGATGGCCTATGCCAAGGCCAATCCGGGTGTGAGCTATGCATCGTCGGGCAACGGCTCGCCGCAGCACATGGCGGGCGAATTGTTCAAGTCGATGACCAAACTCGACATGCTGCACGTGCCGTACAAGGGCAGCGGCCCGGCGATGAACGACCTCATCGGCGGCCAGGTGCAGACCATGATCGAGACCATGCCTGCTGCGCTGCCGCACATCAAGGCCAACAATTTGCGTGCGCTGGCCATCGCCATGCCGGCGCGCTCAAGCAATCTGCCCGACGTGCCGACGGCGGCAGAAACCGGCTTACCCGACTTTATCGTCACCTCGATGTTCGGCTTATTGGCGCCGGCCAAGACGCCGCCGGCCATCGTTGCCAAGCTCACCGCCACACTGGAGAAAGTGCTGGCGCAGCCGGACACTCAGGCCCGCATGGAAGCGCAGGGCGTGATCACCGGCTACCTGAACCCCTCTGATTCGGCCAAACGCATCAAGGCCGAGATCGACAAATGGACGCGTGTGGCAAAGGACGCCAACATCAAGCTCGAGTAACCGCATGAACGCAGAAAAGGGCAAGGGACTCACGCGCGGCCTGACCGCCTACGGGGACAGCGGCTTTTCGCTGTTCCTGAGGAAAGCCTTCATCAAGGCGATGGGCTACACCGACGATGCGCTCGACCGGCCCATCATCGGCATCACCAACACCGCCAGCGATTTCAATCCCTGCCACGGCAACGTGCCGCAAATCATCGAAGCAGTGAAGCGCGGCGTGATGCAGGAAGGCGGCATGCCGTTTGTATTCCCGACGATTTCCATCGGCGAATCGTTCGCGCATCCGACCAGCATGTATCTTCGAAACCTGATGGCCATCGAGACTGGCGAGATGATGCGCGCACAGCCGGTGGACGCGGTGGTGCTCATCGGCGGCTGCGACAAAACCATTCCCGCGCAGCTGATGGCGGCCGCGTCGCTCGACATCCCCTCGATCATCATTCCCACCGGGCCGATGCTGACCGGCGCGCACAAGGGCGAGCGCCTTGGGGCCTGCACCGACTGCCGCCGCTTCTGGGCGCGCTATCGCGCCGGCGAGATCGACGAAACCGAGATCAACGAGGTCAACGCCAAACTCGCGCCCACCACCGGCACCTGCATGGTCATGGGCACCGCTAGCACCATTGCCTGCATGGTCGAGGCGGCGGGGATGAGCCTGGCGGGTGCGGCGGCGATTCCGGCGGTGTATGCCGAACGCTTTCGCCACTCGGAAACCACCGGCCGGCGCGCCGTGGCGCTGACCAAGGCGCCGCTGTTGCCGAAAGAAATCCTTACGCCCGAGGCCATCACCAACGCGCTGGTCGTGTTGCATGCCATCGGCGGATCGACCAATGCGCTGATTCATTTCACGGCAGTGGCCGCGCGCCTCGGTATCGCCATCGACCTGCCGGCGTTTGATCGCCTCGGCCGCGGCGTGCCGGTGCTGGTGGACCTGAAGCCGAGCGGCGCGCACTACATGGAGCATCTGTTCGAGGACGGCGGCCTGATGGCGGTGCTGGCTGAACTCAAGCCGAAGCTGCATCTGGACTGCATGACGGTCAGCGGACGCACGCTGGGCGAAGAGATCGATGCGGCCACCGCACTCAATGTTTCAATGCCACGCAAGGTGATTCGCCTCGCGCAGGCGCCCATTTTTCCGTCCGGCGGGCTGGCGGTACTGACCGGCAACCTCGCGCCGCGCGGTGCACTCATCAAACACGCCTCGGCGACACCGGCCTTGTTGCAGCATCGCGGTCGCGCGGTGGTGTTCGACGGCCTCGAAGACCTTGCCAATCGCATCGACCGCGACGATCTCGACGTCAATGCCGACGACGTCCTGGTGCTGAAGAACATCGGCCCCAAGGGCGCGCCCGGCATGCCCGAGGCAGGTTATCTGCCGATCCCGAAAAAACTCGCTAAGGCCGGTGTGAAGGACATGGTGCGCATGTCGGATGCGCGCATGAGCGGCACCGCCTTCGGCACGATTGTTTTGCACATCACCCCGGAAGCCGCCGAGCGCGGCCCGCTGGCGGCCGTTCGCAATGGCGACATGATTTCGCTCGATGTGGTTGCGCGCTCACTCACGCTGGAAATCAGCGACGAGGAGATGGCGCGTCGGCTCGCCGAATGGACACCGCCGCCGACATTGGCCGAGATGCCGGACCATGGATTTCGCAAGCTGTTTCTCACCACGGTGACGCAGGCGGACCAGGGTTGCGATTTTGATTTCATGATGCCGCCGCGGGATCGGGTGGCGCCGGTTTGACGTGTGAGTTGAAGGGGCCATCGTGCCCGGCCCCGGTAAACGCAACGTGGCAATGCCCCCTCGCTTCGCTCTCCCCCTTTCCTAAAGGGGGACCAAGGCACTACTGTCCGGTTAAATTCCCGAACAGATTCAGTTGTTTGCATGATGAGTCTTGGGCGGATTTGGCATCGCCGGCGGTAAGCGCTTGTTGCAGTGGCATTTTCTCGAACAAGGTGACCGACAGAATCTGTAGCAATGTGTAGAGCGAGGTATCCAGATTGAGGCGTTTCCTGATGATGGCAACGAGGACATAGACCGATACGGCGATCCAGATTTGCGACTTCACCGCATTCTCCGATGTGCCGTAGAACTTCTTGATACGCAAATGCTGTTTGATCCATTTGAAGAACAGTTCCACCTGCCAGCGCGCTTTGTACAGCGCGCAGATGGAGGCTGCTGGCAAGGCGAAGTTGTTGGTCAGAAACACCAAGGTCTTGCCGGTCCCGGGATCCTTGAAACGGATACGGCGCGCATGCTCGGGATAGTCCTTGTGACTGGTGGCACCGGTGAAGGCGATGGTCTGATCGCAGATGACGCCAGTGCCGCGAACGACCGGTGCCGAATAGACGCGCCGCCATCGGGTATTGGCCATGACGCGCGTGACGAAGAAGGCTTGCGCCTGATGCAGTACGAACAGTCGCGCGAAATCCACGTAACCGCGATCCATGACGTAGATCGCACCGGCCTCCGGAATCAGTATGTCGAGCACGCTGACATCGCTGCCCTTGCCGTCGGTGATATGGATGAAGCTGGGAATGCTGCCTCGCAGGTCGAGCAGCGTATGCATCTTTACCGCGGACTTGGTCGAGCAAAACAGCGCCCAGGGAAACAGCGACAGACACAAATCGATCGTCGTCGAATCCAGAGCATAGGCCGTGTTCTGCAACTCGATGCCCAGGCTGTCTCCTGCATAGAGCTTGCGCGCCTGCCCAATCAGGCGCTGGGCGAACTCGGCATGAATGCGCCAATCGCGCGACTCGTTGGCATCGGCCAAGGTGGCACGCGCCACAGGCTGCCGAATCCCCATGCGGTACAGCTTGGTCGCTTGCGCCGACAGACAGGCCTCGATATCGCGCAGGCTTTCTCGATAGGTCAACTGTGCAAACGCCATCACACGAAATTGTTCGGCGCAGGAGAGCGTCCGCGCACGATGGTCGCCGCGATAACGTTCGACAAGGCGAGCAAATGTCGTCCAAGGCAGGTAATCCATGAGTTGGGCGAACAGGGTCTTGCCAACGTTCATGGTGGGCTCCGGGCCAAAGTCCTGAAGATTGCCCGAACAACGCTTCACCGTTCAAATCGACACCACCCTTCATCGCCTCAAACCCCGCGCCAGCGCTTGAGTTTCAGCATTTCTAATCATGATTAACCGGACAGTAGTGGGACCAAGGGGGATTTTCGGTGGCTCATCCCAGAGGTAAGCTTCCTAAATCCCCCTCAATCCCCCTTTAGGAAAGGGGGAGGCGTCCGGTCGGTGAGGGCGACTAGAATGCGAAGGCACTGACAAACAAGACTGGCGGTACTTCATGCTTGAATCCCCCTCCCAATCCACCGCCGCCATCATCGGTGGCGGCACCATGGGCGCCGACGTGGCCATGGTGCTCGCGCGCGCCGGCTGCAGGTCCATCGTCGTCGAATCCGCTGACGGCCGCCGACAACTGCTGTCCGACTACTTCACGCGCGGCATGGCCGACCTTGGCTATCCGCAACGCCGCGATTGCCTCAACGCGGTCGCGTCGCTGGATGAAGTCGATTGGCCATCGGTGGACCTGGTGATCGAATGCATCCCGGAGCGCCTCGACATCAAGGCCGCGCTGTTCGCTGAACTGGAGCGGCGCGCACGTCCCGATGCACTGCTCACCAGCAACAGTTCCAGCTTTCCGATCAGTGCGATCGCGGGTGATCTCAAGACAGCAACGCGCATGCTTGGCCTGCATTTCTTCATGCCCGCGCACCTCGTGCCGTTGGTCGAAGTCATCCTTGGCGCGCACACCAATCCGACGCACGGCGATGCGCTGGTGGCGTTCATGCGCCGCTGCGGCATGGTGCCGGTGCTGGTGAAAAAGGACCTGCCCGGCTTCCTCGCCAACCGGCTGCAGCACGCCCTGGCCCGCGAAGCGTTTTCGATGATCGACGACGGCGTGGCGACAGCCGAGGACGTGGACAACGCTGTGCGCTTTGGCTTCGGCTTTCGCTTCCTCGCCGCTGGCCCGGTGTTGCAGCGCGACCACGCCGGCATCGACGTCCACACAGCCGCGGCGGCCACCATGTATCCGTCGCTGTCGGCCGCCACTCAGCCGGCAAAGGTGCTGCGCGAAAAAGTTGCTTCCGGAAAACTCGGCATGAAATCCGGCGAGGGATTTTTCAAATGGACGCCAGCGACCATTGCCGCCGAGCGCAAGCGCTACGATAACTTGCTGCGCGCGGGTCTGACGCTGCTTGCCGATGAGTTGCCGAAAATAAAACCGAATTAGGAAAGGGATCCCGCCATGAGATTTGCCATTCGTACGTCTGTCTTCACCGTCGCGGCGCTGTTGGGCAGCAGTGCGCAAGCCGCAACACTGGCGCCCGTCGATTACCTCAACTCCGGCAAGGTTCTTCCCACCGGCCTGCCGTTCTCCGAAGCGGTGCGTCACGGCGACACGCTGTACCTCTCCGGCCAGATTGGTGTCGTGCCGGGTTCGCTCAAGATCATTCCCGGTGGCATCAAGGAAGAAGCGCGGCAGACCATGCAGAACATCAAGACCAGCCTGGAAGCGCACGGCTACAGCATGAAGCAACTCGTCAAGTGCACGGTGATGCTGGCCGACATGGGCGACTGGCCGACCTTCAACGAAATCTACAAGACCTTTTTCGCCGGCAACTATCCGGCGCGCAGTGCATTCGGCGCAAACGGTTTGGCGTTGGGAGCGAAAGTAGAAGTCGAGTGCATTGCGGCGGTCGGCAAGGCCGACACCACGACGGCTAAGTGACCGCGATGCGCGGCGGTCTCGGGGAGTCCTGACTGCGTTTGCCGTGGAAGATTGATTCGCGCAGACATCACCCCGCGAGATTGAAACGCCAGCACTGGCGCGGCTTGCAGGCCGAAAATGCTTGCGAAACCGCGCCCATGCTTGAGTTTGGCCAATCCGTCGTCGGCAGTGATTGCGCTACAACTGCACCTGGGTGCCCAGCTCGACCACCCGGTTTGGCGGAATCCGGAAATAGTCCGATGCTGCCGCTGCCAGTCGCGACATGCCCAGGAAAATGCTGCCGCGCCAGGGGGCGAGTTTCTGGTGCGGGTGCGAAACAATGGTTTCGCGATTGAAAAAAAACGAGGTCTGCATCAGGTCGAATTCCAGGTGCTGCTTGGCGCAGTCCGCCAGCAGGGCAGGCACGTCAGGGGTTTCCGTGAACCCGTAGTGGCCGCGAATGCGCCAGAAGCCATGGCCCAGGTCCTCGACCCAGATGTAATCCTCCTTCGGTACCCGCGGAATGTTTTCCACCGCGATGGTGAGGATGACGACGCGCTGGTGCAGCACGTCGTTGTGCTTCAGGTTATGCAGCAGCGAACCCGGCACGCCGTCGGGATCGGCAGTCAGGAACACGCCGGTGCCGCGCACGCGGTGCGGCGGCTCGGCGCCGATGCTTTCCACGAACGCCTGCAAGGGGATGCTGTTTTCGCGGGTGTTTTGCAGCACCAGCGTGCGGCCGCGCTTCCAGGTGGTCATGAGGGTGAACATGAGAATACCCATCGCCAGCGGGAACCAGCCGCCTTCGACGAACTTGACCGCGCTGGCCGAGACGAATGCCGCGTCGATGATGAGGAAAAAGCCGGTGGCGAGCACGCACAGCGCCAGGTTGTACCGCCAGCGGTAACGCACCACGAAGAAGGTAAGGATGGTGGTGATGAGCATGGTGCCCGACACCGCCAGGCCGTAGGCGAAGGTCAATGTGGTCGATGAGCCGAAGCCGATGGCGGCCGCAAGCACGCCCGCCAGCAGGATCCAGTTCACCACCGGCATGTAGATCTGCCCGATCTCGTTTTCGGAGGTCTGCACGATGCGGCTGCGCGGCAGGAAGCCGAGCTGGATGGCCTGCTTGGTCATCGAATAGGTGCCGGAAATGACCGCCTGCGAGGCGATGGCCGCAGCCACCGTCGACAGCGCCACCATCGGGTACAGCGCCCAGTCGGGGAACATCAGGAAGAACGGATTTTCCAGCGCCTTCGGATTGCCGATCAGCAACGCGCCCTGACCGAAGTAGTTGAGCACCAGCGCCGGGAACGCACAGGCAAACCATGCCAGGCGGATCGGCTGCTTGCCGAAGTGGCCCATGTCCGCGTACAAGGCCTCGGCGCCGGTGACGGCGAGAAACACCGCGCCCAGCACGATGAACGAACCGAATCCATGCTGCGTGAGGAAATGCCAGGCATGCGCCGGGTGAATGGCGGCAATCACGCCGGGCACGGCGAGGATGTTGGCGATGCCCGCCACGGCCAGGGTTCCGAACCAGACCAGCATCACCGGACCGAACAGGGCGCCGACCGTCGCCGTGCCTTTACGCTGCAGCGCAAACAAGGCGAGGATCACCAGCACCGAGATCGGCAGCACATAGGGCTTCAGCAGGGGCGTGGCGATTTCCAGCCCCTCGATGGCGCCCAGCACCGTGACCGCCGGCGTGATCACGCTGTCGCCGTAGAACAGCGCCGCGCCGAATACACCCAGCAGCAGGAGCGTGGGCCGCCATTGCGGATGCGCTTTCACCGCCGAGGACGCCAGCGCCAGCAGCGCCATGATGCCGCCCTCGTGTTCATTGTCGGCGCGCATGATGAGCAGCACGTACTTGAAAGACACGACGATCATCAGCGACCAGAACAGCGCTGACAGTCCGCCGAGGATGTTGGCTTCCGTGAACGGGATGCCGAATGTCGGGTCGAAAATCGCTTTGATGGTGTAGAGCGGACTGGTGCCGATGTCGCCGTAAACCACGCCCAGCGCGGCCAGGGCCAGTCCGGCGAGATGGCCGCGATGAGGTTGCGTTACTTGCATGCTGCCTCCTTGAAAGAGGCTGCATTGTAGGAATCGCCGGTGGCGCGAAACCGCCGCGGCGCGCAATTTTACAAGTTCTTGATACGCACCCGCGGCGCCGTGGCGCGATACTGTCCCCCAATGACTCCCGCACCGCAAACAGAGCAAGTCGCGCCGCCACCGGCCTGGCCCGGCTACGCCTGGGCCATTGGCGGCGTGGCGCTGGCCACGCTGGTGGCCACGCCGCTGCTGGACCACCTTGCGCTGGTCAACATCGACATGCTGTTTCTCGTCGTGGTGGTGGTCGTGGCGTATCTGTTCGGGCGCGGGCCGGCGACCGCCGCCGCGCTGCTGGGCGTGGCCGCATTCGATTTCTTTTTTGTGCCGCCGCGATTTTCATTTGCCGTGGCCGACGCGCAATACCTGCTCACCTTCGCCGTCATGCTGGCCACGGGACTGGTGATTGCGCAGCTCACCTCGCGCCTGCGATCGCAGGCGGACGACGCCATCCAGCGTGAATCGCGTTCGCACGAGCTGTATGAACTGGCGCGGGCGCTGTCGGCTGCGCTGGCCGACGAGCAGATCCGCGAAGCGGCCACGCTGTTTTTCGCGCGCTGCTATCAAGCCGACATCGTCTTGCTGCAACGCGAAGCCGGTGGCGACCTGTCGAAGCCTGCCGCGCACCCTGCGGCCGCGGCCCGGCTGGTCGATACCAACGTGGCGCGCGCGGTATTCGTGCAGGATGCCGATTCCGTACGGTCGCCGCCGGTGATCGAATCCGGCGGAATTTTTTACCTGCCGCTGCGTGCGCCGATGCGCATGCGCGGCGTGCTCGTGGTGCTGCCCGCCGCGCGCCGGCGGCTGGCGGCGCCAGCCACGCAGCGGCAGATGGCCACGGCGGCGGCACTGATCGCCATCGCCCTGGAGCGTGTGCATTTCGTCAGCGTCGCGCGCGATTCGACGGTGCTGGTCGAAAGCGAGCGGCTGCGCAACACCCTGCTCGCCGCCCTGTCGCACGACTTGCGTACGCCGCTGACAGCGATCCTCGGCTCGGCGGAATCGTTGCGCCTCGATGCGCCCGCGCTGTCCGCCGAGCACATGTCGATGATCGATGCCATCCGGTCGCAGGCGCAGCGCACCAGCGATCTGGTCGACAACATCCTTGACATGGCGCGGCTCGAAAGCGGTGAAGTGCGCCTGCGCAAGGAGTGGCAATCGCTGGAGGAAATCATCGGCTCGGCCTTGGCCGCGCGCGCATCCATGCTGTCGGCACATGTGGTCGAGGTGGCGCTGCCGCCGGACCTGCCGCTGGTGGAGTGCGATGCGCTGCTCTTGGAGCGCGTCTTCGTGAACCTGCTGGAAAACGCCGCCAAGTACACGCTCGCCGGCAGCCGCATCCACATCCGCGCGCGCGCCACGGACGAGAGCGTCGAGGTGGAAGTCGCCGACAACGGCCCCGGCATCGAGCGTGGACGCGAGGACGAAATCTTCGGCAAGTTCGTGCGCGGCGCATCCGCGCCGGACATCCCCGGCCTGGGGCTGGGGCTGGCGATCTGCCGGGCCATCGTTGCCGCGCACGGCGGCGTCATGCGCGCCGGTCCCGTGCCGGAGGGTGGCGCGGTCTTCACCCTGACGTTGCCGCGCGGCGCCATGCCGGCGCTACCGGCGGAAGCGGCGGAGGATGCCACATGAGCGCGAACGGCAGCATCCTCATCATCGAAGACGAGGCCGAAATCCGCCGCTTCGTGCGCCATGCCTTGAACACCGAGGGCATGCAGGTATTCGAAGCCGGTACGCTGGCGCGCGGACTCATCGAGGCCGGCATGCGCAAGCCGGACCTGGCCATCGTCGACCTTGGCCTGCCCGACGGCGACGGCGCCGATTTCGTCCGCAACCTGCGCACCTGGAGCGCGATCCCGGTTCTGGTGTTGTCGGCGCGCGGCGATGAACGCAGCAAGATCGCCGCACTCGACGCCGGTGCCGACGACTACCTCACCAAGCCGTTCGGCGTGGGCGAAATGCTGGCGCGCGTGCGCGCGCTGCTGCGTCGTGTCATCCGCGCCGGCAGCGAGCGTGCCGAACTGCGCATGGGTGCCGACGTGGTGGTCGATGTCGACGCGCGCAGCGTCACCCGCCGTGGCCTGCCCGTGCACCTGACGCCAACTGAATTCCGATTGCTGGCCTGCCTCGTCGCCAATGCCGGACGGGTGCTGACGTATCGCCAGCTGGTGAGCCAGGTGTGGGGCCCGAGCTTCGCCGAGCAGGCGCACTATGCCCGCGTGTGTATGCAGCGCCTGCGGCAAAAACTGGAAGACGATCCGGCACGGCCGGCATTCCTGTTGACCGAGATCGGTGTGGGATATCGGCTGGTGCTTGCCTAGTGTGCAGCGTTGAAACACCAGCATTGGTGCGGTTCCTGGCGCACTATCCGCCTGGAAGGCGCGCCAGTGCTGGAGTTCAGCCCGTTGGTGCGGGCTTCAGATTCAGGCCCATCACCACCGCACTGGTGGGGCATGCACCCTGAAATTCGATCGAGGCCTTGACGGCGCCGGGCACCGCGGCGCGGTCGATCGTGCTAAAGCCGAAGCGGGGAAAGTAGCCATCCGCAGTGGTGGTCAACAGGATCAGGCGTTGAACGCCGCTGCGCTGCGCCTGGTGAATGAGGGCATGCACCAGCGCCGACCCCACACCGTGCCCGCGCATTTCGTCGGCAACAGCGGCGGAGCGTAACAGGGCATCGGCCCCATATCGCTCCAGGCCGATGCAACCGGCGACGCGCCCGGCGATGTCGGCGACGATGAAATGCGCAAGGTGCTCGCGCGCGCCGGCCAGCGGCAGTTGGTGCGCGTGGAGCAGGGCTTCAATGGCCGGCCAGTCGGTCGCGGTGGCCGGCCGGCAGATGATGGCGTCAGGACTCACGGATCAGTTGCCGGTACACCCACCAGGCCAGCCATGCGCCCAGCAGCTGCGCAAGCAGAAGCATCGGTGTATCGACGGGGCGGATGCCGGTCAGCGTGTCGGTGAGCGCACGCGCCAGCGTGACAGCCGGATTGGTGAAGGCGTTGCCCGGTGTGAACCAGTAGATGGCGGCGAAGGCGCTCGCCTGCACCACCGCAGCGGTCGCGGTGCCGAGTCGGCTGGCGAAAAGTATCGCGCTCAGCAACGCAAATGCGGCGATGCATTCGCTCAAGCCATGCGACACACCGGCGTGTGGCCGCGACGAAACCTGCAGCACCGGCAGATCGAACATCAGGTGCGCGAGCCCCACGGCGACCAGCGCGCCGCCCACTTGTGCGGCCAGATAGAACGGCGCCTGGCGGCGCGGCAGGCGCCAGCTTGCGGTTTCGATGAGCGTGACCAGCGGGTTGAAATGCGCACCGGATATCGGCGCGAACATATGAATAAGCACGAACAGCATGGCGGCGGTGGCCAGCGTATGCACCAGCAGGGCGATCGATACCAGGCCGCCGGCCATGCGCTCACCCATGATCCCCGAGCCGACAAAGGCGAGAACGAGCAGCGCGCTGCCCAGCGCCTCGGCAGCCAGCTTGCGATAAAGCGAACGATTGAAAAACGCGCGCAGGTTCATGGCGTGCGGGTCGTGGTCAGTGTGGTGGAATGCCCGATATTTTGCGCCCGATATCAGGCCGAGGTTCGTTCGTACCAGCCCTTTGAACGGTTGACTACGCTGACCACCAGCAGCATCACC
The DNA here is from genome assembly GCA_044229235.1 of Usitatibacteraceae bacterium. Lineage (GTDB taxonomy): Bacteria > Pseudomonadota > Gammaproteobacteria > Burkholderiales > Usitatibacteraceae > UKL13-2. The sequence goes on along the minus strand of JBGATH010000030.1, from coordinate 43,769 downwards.
GGCACTTCGATCAATACGCCCACCACCGTGGCCAGCGCCGCGCCCGACTGGAAGCCGAACAGGCTGATGGCCGCAGCCACCGCCAGCTCGAAAAAGTTCGATGCGCCGATTAGAGCGGACGGGCAAGCAACGTTATGCGATTCGCCCAGGGCGCGATTGGCCAGATAAGCGAGCGCGGAGGTGAACAGCACCTGGATGAGAATCGGCACCGCCAGCAGCGCGATGATCAGCGGCTGCCGGATGATGGCCTCGCCCTGGAACGCGAACAGCAGCACCAGCGTGGCCAGTAGCGCCGCGATCGACCACGGCCCGAGTTTTGCCATTGCAGCATCGAAAGCCGCCTGCCCATTTCTAAGCAGAGCACGGCGCCACAATTGCGCGAGGATGACCGGAATGACGATGTAGAGCACCACTGAAGTGATGAGTGTTTCCCACGGCACGATAATGGCCGAGATGCCCAGCAGGAAGGCCACCAGCGGCGCGAAGGCGATGACCATGATGCTGTCGTTCAGCGCCACCTGGGAAAGCGTGAACAGCGGGTCGCCGTTGGTGAGCCGGCTCCACACGAATACCATTGCCGTGCAGGGCGCCGCAGCCAGCAGGATGAGCCCGGCGATGTAGCTGTCGATCTGGTCGGCCGGCAGCAGCGGTGCGAACAGGTGGCGAATGAAGATCCACCCCAGCAGCGCCATGGAGAAGGGTTTCACCAGCCAGTTGACGAACAGCGTCACGCCGATGCCGCGCACGTGTTTCCGGACCTCGTGCAACGCGCCGAAGTCCACCTTCACCAGCATCGGAATGATCATCACCCAGATCAGCAGGCCCACCGGCAGGTTCACCTTGGCGATTTCCATCGCACCCACCGCGCGGAATATTCCTGGCAGCCACTGGCCGAGAAGTACGCCGGCGACGATGCACAGCGCCACCCACGCCGTGAGGTAACGCTCGAACACGCTCATGGGTGCCGGCGCGCTGGCCGCAGGTGCGACCGTGCTCATGCTGCGCTGCTGGTGTGGATGCGCTTCAATTCGTTGGACAGCGCGAGCCGCTCGATCTTGTCGATCGGCAGGCTGACCAGCAGCTCGATGCGGCGACGAATCGCCACGAACACCTGCTCGAACGCGTGCCGCTTGTCGTCATCGCTGCCTTCGGTGCGCGAGGGATCGGGGAATCCCCAGTGGGTGGTCGTGGGATGACCGGGCCAGATCGGACAGACTTCGCCTGCCGCGTCGTCGCACACGGTGATGATGATGTCCATATGCGGCGCGCCGGGCGCGGCAAAGTCGTCCCACGACTTGCTGCGCACACCGCTCGTGTCGTAGCCGATGGCCCTGGCCCTCTCGATCGCGAACGGATTGACGCGGCCCGAAGGCATGCTGCCGGCGCTGAATGCCTTGAATTTGTCGCCGCCCAGCACGTTCAGCAGGGCTTCGGCCATCACCGAGCGCGCCGAGTTGTGCGTGCACAGGAACAGCACATTGAATTTTCGATCAGACATTGCAACAGGCCTTCACTTTGCCCGCAGAAATGTCGGCACCGGGGCCCACCGGCGTCGGGCAGCAGCTGGTGGCGCCGCAGGCGTTACCCACCTCGGCCTGTTCAGCACCCGCGTCACCCTTGTGGCTCTGCTCGCCGTAGAAGGGAATCGTCGACAGGGAGTGGAAGCTCTCCCAGGCGATGCCGGACGGGTCCTGCACCCAGTATTTGTCCGACTTGGCGTAGCAGCAGCTGGCGCCTTTCTCGGCAACGATGGCCGCGTCGGCCGACTGCAAACGGGTGTGAATTTCCTCGAGCTCGGCCTCGGACTCGGCCTGGAAACCGAGGTGATTCAGGCCCGCGGCGTTGGCGCGCTCGGAAATGGCGAAGTTGACGCGCGGATCATCCAGCATCCACTTGGCGTAATCGTCCTTGAGGACCGTGGGCGCCATGCCGAACATGGCCGAGTAGAACTGCGTGCTTTGCTTGAGGTCGCTGACGGCGACATGGACGTGAAAGCGTTTCATGATTTGCTCCGTGTGGATTTGGTGGCAGGTTTCTTCAGCGGACTGACCGGCCCGCAAGCGGCTATAGAGGTTGAAGCCGGCGTGCATGCGGCGCCGGCACAGCAGTTTTCGGTGAGGTATTGAATGAGGTCATTCATCGTCACGAAATTGGCCGCGTAGATGATCGAGCGACCGCTGGGGGTGGCGCTGGTCAGGCCGGCGCTGGTGAGTTCCTTCAAGTGAAAGGACAGCGTGGCGTTGGCCAGGCCTAGCTGTTCGGCGATGGCACCCACCGGCAATCCCGCAGGCCCGGTTTCCACCAACAAGCGGTAGATGGCAAGGCGGGTTTCCTGGGCGAGGGCGCCGAGGGCGGCAATAATGTCTTTTGTTTCCATATTTCCAATAATATCGAAATAAAGTCCGCAATGTCAAGCCCCGGTGTAAGAAGATTTGCGGCAGACGGACTGATAAAGTGAGCGGCCCCGCAAATCTGCGGAGTTTGTATTCACGTAGGTGCTTCGCCGTGCCGCTGCCGGGCGATCCCCGTGCACGCGGCAGCATCTCTATTCAGCGTCCCCCGACAAAACCTGCCCAAGGACTCCGCATGAAATTCGTTTCCGCTCTGCTCGTCGCCTTCAGCCTCGCCTTCGCGACCGCCACGCCTGCCCAAAGCAACAAGCCCCTCGAATTCGGCGTCGGCCTGTTCCAGCCCGACAAGGAAAAAAACGATGCCACCTACCGCCCGCTGGCCGAATACCTTGCCAAGGCATTGGGCCGTCCGGTAAAACTGCGCACGGTCGATACCTGGGAAGGCCTGGCCAAGTCGCTGGCCTCGGGCGAAACCGACATGGCGCTGATGGGACCGTGGGGTTATGTGCTGGCCAACCATCAGGCCGGCGCGGAAGCGGTGGCGACGATTCTGTACCAGGGCAAGCCCGAGTATTTCGCCATCATGATCACCGGCCCTAACAGCGGCATCAAGAGCATCGACGACCTCAAGGGCAAGACCTTTGCCTTCGGCGACAAGGGCTCCACTTCCGGCTACCTGATTCCCAACCACGAGTTCCAGAAGCGTGGCATCGATGTCGACAAGTACTTCTCGAAAGTGATTTACACCAAGCACCAGGCCATCGAAACGCAGGTGGTGCGTGGTGAGCTCGATGCCGGCGCCGACTACAACCGCAATCGCGACGCCATGATTGCTGAGGGCCTCATCAAGGCCGCCGACAGCCGCATCATCTGGACATCCGCTCCGCTGCCCAACGACGCCTTTGCCGTGTCCAAGGATCTCGCCGGTGACAAGGCCTTCACCGCCAAACTGGTGAAGGCGCTGGAAGCCATCGGCCCGTTGCTGGCATCGCAAAGCAACCTGTTGCCGGCCAGCTACACCGGCTTTGTCGGTAAGGACAACAGTTACTACAAGCCGATTCGCGACGCCGGGCTGGAGTCGGGCAAGCTCACGCCGGTGAAGAAATAGCCCGGCCGGTACCGAAGTAACGCAAGCATTACACTTGCCGCATGAATCATCCCGTCAGCCCGGCGCTGGACCTGCCCGCGACAGCAAGGCCGCGCCTGCTCGGCTTTTCCAGCCGGCGGGCGGCGTGGCTGACGCTGGTCTACGTTGCGCTGGTGGTCGCGTGCCTCGCCAGCCTGATCCGTGCTGATGATTTCTCGCTGGGCCGCAAGCCCTGGCAAAACCTGCTGACCACGGCCGGCGAGTTATCGCAGCCAAGTTTTCTCAATCTCTGGTTCGGCAATCCGCACCTGGAATACGTGGCCGATGACGGCCGCGTGCTGCGGGTCGAAGACCAGCGCGCCACCGAAGCGGCATTCCTCGTCAGTCTCGGCGGGGCCATCTGGACCACGTTCAAGATCGCCACCCTCGGTTCGCTGCTGGCGGCCGTTCTTGGCGCGCCGCTGGGGTTCCTGTCGGCGAAGAACATGCACGCACCGCGCGTGGTCGCCTGGCTGGCCAGGCGCGCGCTGGATGTGTGCCGCTCGATCCATACGCTGGTGTTCGGCCTACTGATTGTCGGCATCATCGGCCTGGGTCCCATGGCCGGCATCCTCGCCATTGCGCTGCACTCGATGGGAAGCTGGGGCAAGCTCTATGCCGAGTCGATCGAAACGCTGGACATGCGGCCGGTGGAAGCGGTGCGCGCCACCGGCGCCAATCCGGCGCAGGTTTTTCTGTTCGCGGTCTGGCCGGCGCTGTTGCCCAACTTCATTTCCAATCATCTCTATATCTGGGAATACAACATCCGCGATTCCACCGTGCTGGGCCTGATCGGCGCGGGTGGCCTCGGCCTGTTGCTGTCGGAGGCGGTGTCGCTGTTCCAATGGGGCCGGCTTGCCACGGTTCTCATCGCCATCGTGCTGATGGTGGTGGCATTTGATGCGCTCTCGCGAAGAATTCGCGAGTCAGTCCTTTAGCGCGAAGAATTCGCGAGTCAGTCCTTTAGCGCGAAGGATTCGGGCGGCAGTTCTGTAGCGCGGAAAATTCACGTCAGTGCGATCGCGAAAAAGTGCGGCACGCATCGCTACGCGCCGCCCTTCTCCCCGCCGACCCGCCACTTAGCGGCGAGGTCCGCCAAAGCGCCCGTTGCTGCTGCCCCCGGCCCAGGCCGACTTGAACTTCGCCGAGATACCCTGGTTGCTGATCTCCAGTTCATCCACCTGGAACGTGCCGGTGCGGCCATCGCTGCAGCTGAAGTTGCCGCCGAAACTGCCCAGCCGCCCCGTCTGTGTGTAATCGCCCTCGTATTCACAACGGACCTGGTTGTCATCGTCCACCCGCAGAAAAGCGCTGCCGCTGACAATGTAGAGCGCGATGTTGGCGGCGTTGACTTCCCGCACCGGCGTGCCGCTGCCGCTCTGCTTGAGTTGCGAAAACGCGCCGACGTAGTTTCCAAACACGTTGGCCGCACGCCAGGTCTGGCGCTGGATGACCTTGTTGACCGCCACGCCGTTCACATCGTATTCGATGCGCATCTGGCCATTGGCAATGGGCGACAGGTAAACCGTGCCGACGCGGGTCACGGCTACCGAGCTTGGGTCAAACGGTCCCCCCAGCCAGGCCCCACGCGTTTTGTAGAGTGGCCCCTGGAAGTAGGCCCGGCCGTCGCTGCCGATGGCATTGACGCTGGTTTCCGGCGCCACAAACCACTGCGGCGTGCCGTCCGGGCCGTAAACAAACAGGGTGAGGAAGGCGATGTCGTCCTGCTGCACGATGTTCACGCCCCAGCCTGATTCCTGCGGGTTGTACCAAAGGTCGCTGACCGTGTTTGCCGAGGTGATGGGCGCGTTGAGGGAAAGCGCTGCCGCCACGGCCGCCGCCGAATGTTTCAACCAATGCATGACTTGCTCCTGAGAAATGTATCCCGGCTGCCTCCCGGCGCCGCGATCCTGCCGATGCCGCCGCGCGGGTTGCCCATGGCGGGCCACGCGCTGGCGGAAAACCCTGAATATGTGCCGGTCCGAGAAAGGACGGCGCTGCCATGTGAAATGAATGATGGATTGCGCCGGGTGCTGGCAGAATGACTTTTTTTCGTGATACCTTTTTGGTATGAGTGCGAAATTTGACCTGCGGCAACTGCGCTACTTTGTGGTCGTTGCCGAAGAACTCAACTTCCGGCGCGCGGCCGAACGCCTGTTCATTTCCCAGCCGCCGCTGAGCCGGCAGATTCGCGAACTGGAAACGATCCTTGATGTGCAGCTGCTGGAGCGGGACACTACGCGCGTGGTACTCACGCCCGCCGGCAAGCTGGCGTTTCACCGCGCACGCAAGCTGTTGGCTGAAGCGGACGAGCTGGTTGCAGCCATGAAGAGTGCGGCGGATCAGCAGGCGTCGCGCATCCGCATCGCCGCGTCGATTGCCATTCCGGTGTCCAAACAGGCAGAACTGCTGGCGGCATGGCGGAAGGCACTGGGCACCGATGCCATCGAGGTCGAGTTCGGTGAATCGAAGAAACTCCAGCCGCGTGTGCGCCAGCACCACTTTGATCTGGCCTTGCTCGGCGGCCCCGGCGATTTTCGCGGTCTGGAATCGGTGGAGGTGCAGCATTTTCCGCTGGTCGCCGTGTTTGCCGCCGGTCATTCCGCGGCGCGCAAGCGCACGGTGGCCCTGCGCGATTTGCAAGGCACGCCGCTGTTCTGGTTTCCGCGCACCTACAACCCCCCGTATTTCGCCCACTGTGCACGGGTGTTTGAGCAATGTGACTTTGTGCCGCGCTTCATATTCGTTGCCCCCGGACAACTTGCTACGCTCGAACGCATCAAGCACGGTGAGGGTTTTTCGCTGCTGACCACGGCGCAAGTGGAGATGAAGGTTGATGGCGTTGTGCACCGTCCGCTCAAGGAGGGCCGCTTGTTGGGGGTCAGCCTGCAGGCTGTCTGGCAGGCGTCCGGCGACCCAGTCCGCCAACGGCAGGCACAGCGCTTCGTCGCGGCGTCAAAGAAGGTGCTGGCGGCACAGCATCAGGCAGATACCGTTGCCCTCGCGCCGCGACCCCGGAAGGAGCGATCATGAAACGCCGGACATTCCTGCTGGCCACGACCGGTGGCGCGGCAACACTCGTCGTCGGCTGGAGCGCATGGCATCGCGCCACGCAGCACGGCCCGGCGAGTGTCCCGGCATCATCTGCCGGCGCCATCACCATCAATGGCTGGATCGAACTCGTCGCGGATGGCACGGCCACCCTTGCTGTACCGCGTTGCGAAATGGGGCAGGGCATCAACAGCGCACTGGCCATGCTGGTCGCGGAGGAGCTGGATTTGCCGCTGACGCGCGTGCGCATTCTAGAAGCGCCGGTCGGCCGCATCTTTGCGGGCGTGATGCTGGCTGAATCCATGTTGCCGCAACTGTCGGCCGACGGCGGCGTGCGCGCGCGGGTGAAACGTGAACTGCGCCACCTGCTGGGGCGCTCGCGCATGGGCATTTCCGGTAACACCGGCGGCTCGACCACGATACGCGACCTGTGGCTGCCGGTGCGCACGGTGGCTGCCCATGCGCGCGCCACGCTGATCGAGGCGGCGGCGCGCCTGCACAAGGTGCCGGCAGCGCAATGCGCGACCCTAGCCGGTGCCGTGACAATGCCAGATGGAAAAACTGTACCGTATGCCGAGTTGCTCAAGAATCCGGCGGAATTACCGCGTGTGGCGGAATTCCAGCTCAAGGACACCAGCGGGTTTGCGGTCCTCGGCAAACCCGCACCGCGCATCGATGCCGCGGGCGTGTGCGCCGGCACCACGCGCTACGCCGGCGACATCCGCCTGCCCGGCATGCAATACGCGGCACTGGTGATGCCGCCGTCACGGTCGGCGAAGCTGGTGTCATTTACGGCACCGGCCGGGGCGAAGGTCATCAAGCTGCCTTCGGGCTATGGCCATGGCGATTCGCTGGCGGTCATCGCCGCATCATCGTGGACGGCATCGCAGCAGGCGGAGGCGCTGAAAGTGGTGTGGGATCAGTCTGCCGACGCGGGATTCGATACCGCGAAGATCGATGCCGCGCGACAAGACGCGCTGGTGCGGGAACCTGGCCGGGTGGTGACAAGCCAGGGCGACGTGAAAGCGGCGTTGGCGTCCGCCGCCCAGACGGTCACGGCGACCTACGATGTGCCTTACCTTGCCCACGCGCAAGTGGAAACCACTTCCTGCGTCGCGCATCTGGTCGAGGGCCGCCTGCGCCTGTGGGTGCCGACGCAGGCGCCGGATGAGGCCATTGCCGCCGCGGCGCGCGCCAGCGGCATCGCGGCCAAGAACATCGAGCTGACCGTGCCGCCGCTGGGTGGCGCGTTCGGCCGGCGACTGGACAGCGACGCCTCGTTCCAGATCGCTGCGATTGCCGCGCAACTTCCCGGTGTGCCGGTGCAGATGATGTGGACGCGGGAACAGGAAACGCGCCACGATTTCTATCGCCCCGCGGCTAGCGCGAAACTGGATGCCGCGCTTGACGCGGCCGGCAATATCACGGCGCTGTTGATGAAAGTCGCCTCCCAATCTATCGGCAACGCGCGCCTGGGTCGCATTCGTGCGGGCGAACAGGAGCCGCCGGACCCGCCAAAAACAGGTGGGCTCGCCTATGCCATTGCCGCCCAGAACAGCACCTGGGTTGAAAGCCCGTTGGGTTTGCCGATCGGCTCATGGCGCAGCGTCGGCTCGTCCTTTGAAGCCTTCTTCATCGAAAGTTTCATCGACGAACTCGCCGCCAAACAGGGCCGCGCACCATTGGCGCTGCGCGAGGCGCTGCTGGCCGGGCGGTCACGACACCTGCAGGTGCTGGCGCTGGCGGTCGGGAAGTCCGGTTACAGCGAGGCACGCCAGGCCGCGCTGAAAAAGAATGGCCGCGCCATGGGCATGGCGATGTTTGAATCCTGCGGCAGCGTGGTGGTGGAAGTCGCCGAGGTTTCCATCGAAGCCGGCAGGCCGCGCGTGCATCGGGTGGTGTGTGCGATCGACTGTGGCTTCGCGATCAACCCGAACATCATTGCCCAGCAAATGGAAGGAGCCGTCATCATGGGCATGGGCGCGGCGCTGGCGCCCGGCATCGGCGTCAAGGATGGTGTCATCGTGCAGGAGAACTATCACGACCTGCGTTTGCCGCTGCTGGCCGATGTGCCGCTCATTGAAACGTATATCGTGCCTTCGACGGCGCCGCCGGCCGGCGTGGGCGAGCCGGGCCTGCCGCCGATTGCGCCAGCCATTGCCAATGCGGTGTTTGCGTTGACCGGTCAACGCTTGCGGTCACTGCCGCTAACCCTGCAGTAGGCGAGCCTCACCGACAGATTGCGCCGCGCCGCCGGTCAAGGGCGGCCCCCAAGCGCGAAAGTCCAGCATTGGCGAGCCTTCCAGGGCAATTGTGGTCTGGAAGGCGCGCCAATGCTGGACTTTCACCCGTTGCAGTGGGCCCGCCGAAAGCCGCGCGGGCTCCGGCAGGCACACTTTGACGCGACTACTTCTTCAAATGCGTACTGAGGAATTTCTCCATCGCTTCATAAAACTCGAAGCGGTTTTCCTCGTTGCGGAAACCATGGCCCTCGTTGTCCTTGACCATGTACTCCACCGTCACGCCGCGTTTCTTCAGCGCCTCGACCATCTGGTCGGACTCGGCCTTGTTGACGCGCGGGTCCTTGGCGCCCTGCGCGATGAACAGCGGGGTCTTGATCTTGTCGGCGTGCAGCGCCGGTGAGGCGGAGGCCAGCAGCTCCTTATCCTTCTCCGGATGGCCGACCATTTCGTAGAGCATTTCCAGGTACGGCTTCCAGTACGGCGGAATGGTGCCCATGAAGGTGAACAGGTTCGACACGCCCACATAGTCCACGGCAGCCGCGTACAGGTCCGGCGTGAAGGTCACGCCAGCCAGGGTGGTGTAGCCGCCGTAGCTGCCGCCGTAAATGGCCACGCGTTTCGGGTCGGCAATGCCTTCCTTGACCAGCCATTGCACGCCGTCGGTGACGTCGTCCTGCATGGTCTTGCCCCATTGCTTGAACGACGCTTCCCAGAACTTGCGGCCGTAGCCGGTCGAACCGCGGAAATTCATCTGGAACACGGCATAGCCGCGATTGGCCAGGAACTGTACTTCCGGATTGAAGCGCCAGCTGTCGCGCGCCCACGGGCCACCGTGCGGATTGACCACCACCGGCAGGTTCTTTGGGGACACGCCCTTCGGCAGTGTCAGGTAACCATTGATGGTGAGGCCGTCGCGTGATTTGTACGACACCGGCTTCATGTCGGCCAGCGCGGATTCCGCCAGCCAGGGCGAGATGTCGGCGAGGAAATCGAGCTTGCCGGTGGCCTTGTCGTAGATATAACGCTTGCCGCGGGTTTTGTCGTTGTAGGTGGCGACGATGAATTTGTCTTCCGCCTTGTTGGCCGACACGAAGGAAATCTCATAGCCCGGCAGTTTGGCTTCGACCGCCTTGAACATGGCCTCCGATTCCTTGTCGAGGAACGTGCGCTGGCCCTTCCAGGTGGTGTAAGTCAGCGTGGTCAGCACCTTGCGCTTGCGGGAGAAATTCAGCCCGTCGACATCGACTTCAGCGTGCTCGCCGATCAGCTTGCCTTCCTTGGCCGTGACCGGATCGAATTCGAAGATCCCCAGCTTGTCGCGGCCGCGATTGCTGGCGACATACAGGCGCTTGTTGTCGAAGGTGAAGAACAGCGGCGCCACCGATTCCTTGAAGTTGGTGGTGAGCAGCGGCTTGAACGCATCCTCTTCCTTGTCGCGGTACAGCAGCGTGGTATTGACGCCGTCGGTGGTGCCGGCAATCCGCAACTTGCCGTCGTGGTCGGTGCCCCAGCTGGTGATGTTGCCGGGGTTCTGGGCGATGAGTTTCTCGGCGCCGGTGGCGACGTTGGTGCGGAACACGTCGAACACCTTGGCGTCGCGCTTGTTGTGCGAGACGATAATGTGGCCGTCGTCATCGGGCAGTCCGTCGACGATTTGCGCGCGCACCTTGTCGCCCGGGGTCAGGTCCTTCAGGTCCTCGCCCTTGAGGTTGACCGAGACGACGTGGAAATTCTCGTCACCACCGAAATCCTTCACGTAGAGGATGCGATCACCTTTCCAGAAATAACCGGAAATATCGCGTGCAGTCTCGGATGTCACCCGTACGGTCGGGCCACCCGCCAGCGGCCGGACGTGGACATTGAGGCGCCGCTCATAAGGGGCTACCCAGGAAAGATACTTGCCGTCGGGTGAAATCTGGTGGGCGGCTTCCTGTGGGTTCTTGAAAAAATCACGCATCGGCAATGACTTGGCTTGCGCGAAAGCGGTGCTGGCGGCCGTAAGCGAGCTGGTGGCAACGGCGCCCGCGACCAGCAACTGGACGAAGGGTTTCATGGGATCTCCTGTTTGAGGTGTGTCTCCGCCGGGCAGGGGTGCGCCCGGAAGGTGACGCATTCTGGGGCAGATCGACGCTGCCCGGTAGAACCGCGCGACGAATTGCGGGAAATGCGGGATGAGGGCACACTAGGAGCTTGTTGAAATTTGCGGGTGCCTGCGCGGTCGCGCTCATCGCGAGGCACTTCTCCCTTTGTAAAAGGGAGATTGAGAGGGATTTCAGAAGGTTGCCTGGTGGTCACCACCGCAAATCTCCCTCGGTCCCTCTTTAGAAAAGAGGGAAGTGCCTTGCGTGGATTACGGCTTTCTGCGACGGCCCGATTTTCAACGAGCCTCTGGCGGGCAAAGCAGGCGGCTTCAAAATAACAGGAAAACGAGTTGCGGCGAATCGGCCGCTGCTCTCGGCGAACACTTAGGCAAGGCAGGCGCAACGCGCCCCAGAACTAGCATGTCCCTCCGTAAATGTCCCTATTGCGAGCATCCCAATTCCGCAGACGCCAAGTTTTGTGTGGCCTGCGGCGCCATCATGCACCTGGCCCCCTGTCCGCATTGCGGCGCGGTCAACGACCTCGCTTCAAAGCAGTGCTACCGCTGCCATGGCGAGTTGCCGGGGCCGGATGCGCTGGAAATCCCCGGCGAATCGTCGCCACCGGCGGCGCCCGCGCCGGCTCCCGTCACACCCGCTGCGCCGACCAGCGGCCGGCCATCCTTGATCGTGGTGTTGGTGATCGCGCTGACCTTCGCCTCGGCCGCTTTTTTTGCCACCCGGCAAAAGAGCGCCATTGTCGCGCCGCCTGCCGCCACGCCTGCGCCTGCCGCAGATGAAGGTGCGCGGGCCGGCAAGATCACCAAGGCCGCGGAAACCGCTGCCCCGGCCGCCGCCGCAAGCAACAGCACCGCACCGGCCACCAGTCCGGTAGCGGAAGCGGCCAGCCCGGCGGTCGCCGCAGAGCCCGCCGCCCAACCGGTTCGCCCGCCACGCGAGCGCAGCTCACGGTTGCGCCGCGAGGCCGAGGCCGCCGCTGCACAAGCGGCCGCGGCGCCAGCCTCGCCTAATCCCGCCACCCGGACCCCCTGTACCGAAGCAGTTGCCGCACTCGGCCTTTGCAAGCCCGACGCCAAATAACGCCAAGGAGGCGCACATGAAACACGCGAAATACACATTGTCGGCATTGATGATGGTCTGGATGGCGATCGGCGCTGCATTGCCGGCGTCGGCCGTCGATTTCAAGATTGTCACGGCATCCGAGAAGGGCACTTACTACGCCATCGGCAACGACCTCGCCAAGCATGTGGCCCCCGCCGCCGACATCAACCTCGAGGTGGTGGCCACGGCCGGTTCGGCGGCGAACATCAAGTCGCTACGCTATGAACCCGGCGTCAAGTTCGCCGTGGTCCAGGCGGATGTTTACCAGGCGTTCATCGACCGCGCCGTGACCGGCAGCACGGAGGCAGCCAGCATCATCCGGCCGCTGCGCGTGATCCTGCCGCTGTACAACACCGAGATCCATTACATCGTGCGTGCCGATTCCGAGCTGAACTATCTGCACGATATCAAGAACGCCAAGATCAACGGCGGTCTGGTCGGCAGCGGTGCCGCGCTGATCACGCATTCGCTCTACCGCTTGATGTTCGGCGCTCCGATCCCGGATGCCAACGACAGCTTCCTGTCGAATGAGGAAGCGCTGGTGAAACTCATCACCGACAAGAGCGTGGATGTGGTGGTGGTGGCGGCCGGGCAACCGGCACCGCTGATCGCCAACATGAAGCCCGAGGCGCAAAAGTTCATCAAGCTGCTCAAGTTCGATCCGAATCACCCGACCGCCAAGCAGGCGCTGACGATTTACACTCCGGCCACCGTCCATGCGGCCAGTTACCCCAACCTGCTTGCGACCGACTTCACCACCATAGCCGTGGGGGCCTTCCTCGTCACCTATGACTACAACCTCAAGGGCACCGTCGACGCCATGGGCAAGTTCGCCCGCTCGTTGTGCCAGAACTTCGCCACCCTGCAGGCGCAGGGCCACCCGAAGTGGAAAGAGGTTGAACTTGCGCAGCCGGCCTTGCCGCAGGGCTGGACTTATTACCCGGTGACCTCACGCGAGCTCAAGTCCTGCTCGGCCAAGGCGGCCAAAGTGCCGGTGAAGTCGAACAAGAAGTGTTCGGCGGAAGAGCGCATCCTCGGCCTGTGCAACTAGCCGTCATTTCCGGTTTCGGCAATCGTTCGGCCAGTGAATGCAGGCCGCAGGCGGATTGACGCGGCGGCAAGCACACGGGCAATCGCGTTACTTCTTGCCGCCGGCCTCGGAGGTGAGTACGTCGCCGGGGCCGAATATCCAGGTGCGGGTGACGTGCAGCACATCGGTGTCGGCCTTGATGCTGGCGGGAAAGGCATCAAACGGCGCGGACAGGCGGACGATGCGCTTGACCGCATCCACCAGCACCTTGTTGGCGCGCTTGCTTTCGATGTCGATGCTCTCGACTTCACCGTTGGCCTTGATCGCCACCGTGACCTGCACGTAGCCGTGAATGCCGGCTGATCGCGCGGCCTCGGGATAATTGAGGTTGCCGACGCGCTCGACTTTCTGCCGCCAGTTGTCCACGTAGGTGGCGAATCGATACTCCTGCGTGCGCCCGCCAACAAAGGTGCGTTTGGGCCGCTCCTGGTAGGCGCGGTGCTCCTTGGCGATCTGCGCTTCCAGGCGCGCGATCTCGATGGACTTCTGGTAAAGATCGGCGGCGCTCACCGGATCGGGGGTGCCGGATGTTTTTTGCGTGATCTCGCCCTGCAGCACCTTGGCCGTGGACTTGGCCTGGGTCATCAGCGTCTTCATTTCCTGCTCGAGCTGCTTGACGCGTTCCTGCGCCTGCACGGCATTCTTCGCCGCGGTCTGGTCGATCGGCGGGGCGAACGTGGATGCGCGCAGCTTCTCGTCGGTATTGCCGCCGCCGTCGAGGTTGGCCTGTGCCAGCGCGTCGGCCTTGAGCGGTTTCTTTGCGGATTTGGAGTTGACCAGCACCACATCCATCATGTTGTGCGGCGGCACAAACATGTTCGGGTCAAACAGCTTGGCGCCGACCGCGAGAATGAAAAACAGGTGGAGGGAGATCGAGGTCAGCACCGAGGACTGCATCGGTACCGAAACCGCCAGCGCTTTTTGCACCGACAGGAATACCGGCGGCGGGGGGATGGCGGCCACCGCATCCAGGCGAGAATCGATGCGGCTGCTCCAGTGCTTTGCCAGCGCGCGGGGCTTCTCAAGCATCGTCAGTGGTTATCGATGACGGCGAAAAAAACATGCATCGATTCTAACAGCCTGCTAGGCCGGTGCTGGTGCCTGCACCAGGCTGAATTCCCCGGAAATGCCCCAGTAATCCAGCGCGCCGACCTTCACCGTGACCGGTGTTTTCGCCGCCAGTTCGGGGTTGCGATCGAGCTTGACCACCAGCGGCAGGGCGTTGGCGCGCACCAGCTCGTCGCGGATGATGGTGCCTTCCAGTTCCTGCATGCCTTCCTGCTCCAGGTAGCGCAGGCACCAGTAACGCTCCAGGTTGCGCTGGAATTCGTTGTAGGCATCGTAGGTGAGGTCGAAGCGCCGCGCCAATTCACTGAGCTGTGACATCGAATCGCGCACGCGGCGCTGGAAGGGCGGGGTCTCGCCGCGCAGGAAGGCGATGAGCTGGCGCTGGTTGACCAGGTCCACATAGCGCCGCAGCGGCGAGCTTGACCAGGCATATTGGGCCACACCCAGGCCTTCATGCGGCAGCGCATCGGTGGTCATGCGCGTCTTCATGTTCTGCTGGGCGCGGTAAATGCCGGCCACACCGTTGTCGGCCAGCAGCTTGCCCCACTCGCTGTTGACGAAAATCATCAGCTCGGAGACCACCGTGTCGATCGGGTTGCCGCGCTTGCGAGTGGTGATTTGAATGCGCCCGTCAACGATGTCAAAGTTGTAATCGACGCGATCGACTTCGTTTTCGTCCTTGCCCCGGCGGGCGCCCAGTGCCTTCGCGATCTTGTGCAGCAGGATCAGTTCCGCACCGAATTCGCCTTCAACATTGCCGGCGGCGATGGCGCTCTCATGGAAGGTCGCTTCGAGTTCGCCGATGCGCAGATTTCTTTCGATCTTCACCCGCTCGATCATCGAGCGCGTGCCCAGCAGCTCCATCGCCGGCGAGAAGGTGGCGTAGTAGGAAACCACCGGCACCACCCGGCCTGCCGCAAGCGTGGCGTGTGCGACTGCAGCGTCGGGCAGCATGGTGATCTTGTCGCCAGGAAAATACACCGTGGACAGGCGGTTGCCGGCCAGCTTTTCGAGGGCGCTGTCGGCGCCGAAATAGAGTGCGGGCGCGGCGATGTGCACACCGATCTCGACGGCACCATCGCCCAGGTAGCGCACCGAAAAAGCGTCATCGATTTCAGTGGTGGCGGCATCGTCGATACTGAACGCGACCACATCCGCCTGCGGCAGGTCCGCGGGCTCGGTGGCGTCGATCTCGCCGCTGTAGTGGCGACCCTTGGGAAAATATTCGGCGAGGAATTTGCCGAGATGGTAATCGTGCTGCGCCGTCTCAGCATTGGGCCAGGCACCGGCCTTGAAAAACAGCAGCGGTAGCGACAGCTGCGTCTCGGCAACCGCCGCCTCGCAGGCTTTCACCATCAGCGTGTTGCGGTCCGGGCGGTAGAGCAGCGTGTCGCGGTGCGCGCGCATTTCCTCGGGCATTACCCCGGCTTTGAGCTGTTCCACCCAGCCGGCCATCTGCTCGGCCTCGCGCTTCTTGCGTTCGATCGAGGCCAGCGCCGCCTTCAGGTTTTCCTCGGGGGCGGCCTGGTAGCGGCCTTTGCCGCGCTTGTAGAAATACATCGGCGCCGCGTGCAGCTTGAGTGCCACGGCAGCGGCTTCAATGGCCGACGGCTTGTGGCCGAAGTATTCGGCGGCCATGTCCTCGCAGCCGAATTCGCTGGTGCCGCACACTTCCCAGAGGAAGTCCGGTTCGATTTCCGCCGCGATTTTTTCCGCACCGGGCATGAACTGGTCCAGCGCGGACTCAAAGCGCAACACCACGGCGTTGGCCTTGATCTTGCTGCGCTTGCCGGTGAGCGATTCGATTTGCAGCGAGGTACCGATGTCGGACATCACGTGACCTACTTTGAAGCTGCCGTCTTCTTCGTAGAACACGTTCATTTGAGGAATTGCCGAAAGTTGCTGCGACCAAAGGGAGGGCAATTATACCGACCCCCTCATGCATAATTCCCCGAGGCGACCATGAACGCCGGCAAAAAAGGATTCGCAATGTCCCCCACTTACAAGAACGGCATCGCCGTTGCCCCGCACGCTGCCGCCGCCGAAGCGGCCAATCACATTCTCCAGGAGGGCGGCAACGCCATCGAGGCCATGGTGGCCGCCGCCGCCACCATCGCGGTGGTGTATCCGCACATGACCGCCATCGGCGGCGATGCCTTCTGGGTGATTCACGAACCCGGCAAGTCGCCGATTGCCATCGATGCCTGCGGTGGCGCAGCAAAGAACGCCACCATCGAGTACTACAAGCAGCAGCGCGTGGACAGCATCCCCATACGTGGGCCGTTGGCGGCCAATACCGTGGCCGGCACGATTTCCGGCTGGGACGCGGCGCTGCAACTCTCCAAAACCTGGCGCGGCAAGATGCCGGTATCGATGCTGGTGGCCGACGCCATCAAGCGTGCGCGCGAAGGCATCATCGTCACCAAAAGCCAATTCGCCAGCACCGCCGCGAAGCTGGCCGAATTGAGCCCGCAACCCGGGTTTGCGGATTCATTTCTGGTCGACGGCAAAGCGCCCGAGGCCGGCTCGCGCTTCGGCCTGCCTCGCCTGGCCAACACGCTCGAGTATCTCGCCAAGGCCGGCCTGGCGGATTTCTATCGCGGCGACATCTCGCAAAGCATTGCCAAGGACCTGGCCAGCGTCGGCAGCCCGCTGACGCGCGAGGATCTTGCCAGCCACGAGGCGCGGTTTTGCGAGCCGCTGCGGGTGGTGCACAGCGAGGGCATGCTCTACAACATGATCCCGCCCACCCAGGGCGTGGTGTCGCTGCTGATCCTCTCCATCCTCGACAAGCTTGGTTTGAAGGGCCTTGACCCCTTTGGCGCCGACTACGTGCACCTGTGCGTGGAGGCCACCAAGCAAGCCTTCGGCATCCGCGACAAATACGTCACCGACCCGCTGCACATGATCCTGCGCGGCCAGTCGCTGCTCGAAGAAGTGGTAGTGAATGCGCTGGTGAAGAACATCCGCCGCGATCGTGCCGCGCCCTGGGGCAAGAAATCCCAGCCCGGCGACACGGTGTGGATGGGCGTGATCGACGGGCAGGGGCGCGCCGTGTCATTCATCCAGTCGATTTACCACGAGTTCGGCTGCGGCATCGTGCTCAACGAATCCGGCGTGAACTGGCAAAACCGCGGCGCAAGTTTCTCGCTTGACCCCAAGGCCCTGCTGGCCATCAAGCCCGGCAAGAAACCCTTCCACACCCTCAACCCGGCGCTGGCGCTGTTCAAGGATGGCCGCGTCATGCCCTACGGCACCATGGGCGGCGACGGCCAGCCGCAGACGCAGTGCGCGGTGTTCACGCGTGTCGCCAACTTCGGCATGAGTCCGCAGGACGCCATCACTGCGCCGCGCTGGCTGCTGGGGCGCACGTGGGGCAACCCGTCGGATACCCTGAAGCTGGAGTCGCGGTTTGATGCGGCCGTGTTCGCCGAATTGAGCGCGCGCGGCCATGAGGTGGAGCGGCTTGGTGAGTTTGATGAAAGCGTCGGGCACGCGGGGGCATTGATCCGATCAAAGGATGGGAATTTGATCGGCGGGTTTGATCCGAGGAGCGATGGGGGGGTGGTGGGGTTTTAAATGGTGGGCGAGGATGAATTTCGCGAGTGCGTTTTAGGTTTCATCTCGAATGACTTTGAGGCGCCCGCAACCATCGCCGGCGACATCGCCAGTGCGATGGGGTGCGGCGTGACCGAAGCTGAAGTGCTTGGAGCGTTGCTGGAATTGGCGCGCCATGGCCGGGCCCAGGCGTATTTGTATAACGCCGGTTTGAACCGATACGATCCGGTGGAAGTGGATAAGACGCCGCGCGATCAGCTCTGGTTCAAGGCGCGATAGACAATATCGAAGTGGGTTTCTCCTCCCTTTAAAAAGGGAGGAGTCTGTCCATCGCAGTGCGAACGGACTGCCAAACTCCAGCACCCGCGCGCCTCCCAGGCCAAAAATGCCCCAAACCCCGCACCAATGCTGGACTTTCACTGCCCCATCGCAAACGCCACGACTGCCGCGATATGTTGCGGAAACGACTTCAACTCATGGTCGCCACCCTCGATGACGATCTGCCGCGCCCCCTTGCAATAGGCGATGGTCTGCGTGTGATCGAGCAGTTCATCGCCCATCTCCACCATCAACAGGTATCGCCCGGAGCGCGTGATGGCGGGCACATGCAGCGCCTGCAGTTCCGCCACATGCGAGGCGTCGAAGGTGAAGGTTTCGCCGGTGTAGAGATTGGTCTGCGGCCCCAGGTGCTTGGCCAGGGTGTCGAAGGGTCGTATCGAGGGATTGAGCAGTACCGCGCGGCAACCCAGCTGCTCGGCCAACACCACCGCATAGAAGCCGCCGAGCGAGGACCCGATGATGGTCAGGGATTCGCTTGCGATGTCGCCGCACAACGTTTGGAGTTGCGCGACCGCGTCGGCGGGCCGGAAGCTCAAGTCCGGCGTGCGATAGCGAACCTGCGGATGATGCATACGCAGGTAGTCGCCCAGCTGCGTGGCCTTGCGCGAGCGCGACGAGCTGCGAAAGCCGTGCGCATAGACGATCGTCGTCACAGGCGCGGCTCCGGCCGCTAAACCATGCGGCCGTTCAGCGGGTAAACCGGATCGTTGTAGCCGGGCGTTGACGGATGCCCCGGCTTGACCAGCGAATCCACCAGTACCTCGTCCTCGGCGGTGATGACGCAATCGAGCGCGCCGAGGTAGTCCTGCCATTGGGCGAACGTGCGTGGTCCGGCGATCACCGCGCTCACCGCCTTGTTGGCCAATACCCAGGCCGTGGCGAAATGCGCGAGCGAACGGCCGGTCTTGGCGCAGTGTTCTTTCAACGTCTGGGCAATCGCGAGCGACTCGGCGCGGAACTCGGTTTCTAGGATGCGGGTGTCGCCGCGTCCGGCACGCGTGCCTTCGGCGGGCTTGGCACCCGGCGCGTACTTGCCGGTGAGCACGCCGCGCGCAACCGGGCTGTAGGGCACCACGCCGATGCCGTAGTGCGCGCAGGCCGGCAGCACTTCATTTTCGGGCTGGCGATTGAGCAGGTTGTAATACGGCTGGCAGACCACCGGGCCGGGCATGTTGAATTCGCGCGCGAGGCGGGTGATCTCGGCGATGCGCCAGCCGCGGAAATTGGAAACACCCCAGTAGCGGATCTTGCCGTCGCGCAGCAGCACATCCAGCGCGCGTAGCGGTTCTTCCAGGTCCATGCCGTTGAAGTCGCGGTGCAGGTAATAGATGTCGATGTAGTCGGTGGCCAGGCGCTGCAGGCTGGCATCGCATTCGCGCATCATCCAGCTGCGTGAATACTGGATTTCATTGGGGCGGTCGGACATGCGGTTGCCGATCTTGCTGGCCAGCACCCAGTCGTGGCGCGTGCCCTTGAGCAGGTCACCGACCATGGTTTCCGATTTGCCTTTGGAATACACGTCGGCGGTGTCGATGAAATTCACGCCGTGCTCGCGCGCATGCGCGACGATGCTGCGCGCCTCGTTGAGATCGGTCTGGTCGGCGAACATCATGGTGCCGAGGCAGAGCGGGGAGACTTTCAACGCGGATTTGCCAAGATTGCGCAGCTGCATGTTCATTCCTCTGGATGACTGACGATCCATTATCCCTTCCGGCAGGCCCACCTCACCAGTGGCACCGGTCGCACGCCGGCGGATGGACGCGGCCGCCTGTACGCGAATGGGACACTGTTACCACTTGCAGCCCTTCTCTGTGATCGCGTCGCGCACCAGCGGGATGACTGCCGCCAGTCCCAGGTCGGCGTACACCTCCTTGCAGTCGGGGCGCTGCAGGGCCTTGTCGAAGGCCTGCTGCGTGGCGC
Source organism: Usitatibacteraceae bacterium (assembly GCA_044229235.1). Taxonomy (GTDB): domain Bacteria; phylum Pseudomonadota; class Gammaproteobacteria; order Burkholderiales; family Usitatibacteraceae; genus UKL13-2. The sequence goes on along the minus strand of JBGATH010000030.1, from coordinate 23,823 downwards.
TCTTCGGCGGTGGCTTGGGCGCGGTGAGCGCCGGGAATACCGTGCGTGGACCGGTGCCTTCGCGAGTGATTTCGCGGGCGCGGTCCTTGATGCTGTCGAGGTTGATGCGCGGCGTCGCCCGTATCTCTGGCGCGCCCGGCGCCGGGCCAGGCACCAGAGCATCTCGCGTGGCTCCCGGCACCGTCGCCGGATTGCCGGGCGCGTCGCTGCCGGCAGGCTTTGCGGCATCCAGCGTGGGCGCTTTCATTTCCGGCGCGGCGGCAGCCGGGGCGGTGCTGGGGTTTTCCCGTGCGCGCTGCTCGACGTAGGGCGTCATTTCGCGATTGACGTTGGCCGGTGACAGCGGCGTGAGGGGGGCCGGCGGCGCGACGATGAGATCGCTGCGCCTGACCTCGACCGGTGCGGCGAAATCGCGGTCGAGCTGCACCGGCGGCAGTGGCGCCAGCGGCGCGGGCGCGGCCACCGGTTCGGCCAGTGCCTTGGCTTCGCTGGGCGCGGCGAAGGTCTGGTTGATCCGCGGTGCCGGCAGTGTTTCCAGCGGTGCCGGTGTCACCACCGGCACGTTGGAAAGTGTTGGCGCGCGATAGGGCGCCAGTTCCGGGATTGGCGCGGGTGCCGCGATCGCCGGCAGTTTGGTAAGCGTGGGCATGGTCGGCGGTGCCAGCACCACAGGCGGCGCAAAGCTGCTGTCGATCTTCGGCTGGGTAATGGGCGCCAGCGGCGCGGGCAGTGGCGCGACCTGCACCGGCTCCGGCAGGCGTGGGGCGTCGACGAAGGCAGCAAAGCCGCTGTCGGGCTTTACCGGTGCCAGCGGTTCGATTTTTGCGGGCACGACGGCGATCGCGCGGGTGCCCGGATCCGGCGGCGCCGTGCTGTCGCGGCCCGGGGCCGGCGCGGGCACCACGAAATCGGTGACGGGTTTCTCAACCGGCGTGGCCAGCACCGGCGGCACCTCCGCTGTTGCTGCATCCGGCTGCGGCGATTGTGGTGGCGCGGCGGCCACAGGCTCGCTTGCCGCGGTCGGCGTACGCGGCGCGGCAACCCGCTGGCCAACGGCATCGGGCGGCGGCAGGAAGCGGCCCGCATCCATTTTCAGGCCGCCGCCGGACGCTGCCGGCGCGGACGCCAGGCCCCGCAGCGAGACCGTCATACCGCCCGCGGCACCGGTCGATTTCGAGGTCCCGCCGGCGGTGTCGCCAAATGAAACGATGATGAATACGTGCACCAGCATCGACAGCAGCAGGTACTGGTCGATGGTCGCGCGCTCGGCCTGTCTGGGCGCGAAACGCTTCTGTCTTGGCGGCTGGATCGGCGGAAGGAACGAATTCACGAACAGGCGCTGGCCGTGGGTGCGTCGAAAAGGCAATGACCCAGCATACCGGAAAGGGGCGCACAGCCGGCAGCGGGCCGGCAATGGCTACGCCTTAATTTCGTCGGCCCCGCCCTTCCATCAGACCGGCGTGTTAGCCCGGCGCGATGGGTCGAGGCAAAGACCAATCCACTGCGCGGTCAGCTTTTCCTGCAGCGAATTCTGCCGCAGGCGCTCCGACAGCGCCTGGAAGTCCACGCAGTCGAGTTCCTGGTCCTGATTGAAACAGGAGAATACGTAGGTGACTTTGCCGGTGTGCGGGTCACGCTGCGGTTGGAGGCACTGCGCGCAGATCTCTTTCATCATGCACTGCATCGGCGAGTTGATGGAGCCGATGGCGAAGTGGTGCGGTTTCAGGTGCGCCTGCAGCACGTCGTGCCGCGCGCGGCCGACGGCCGACATCATGCGGTCCGAGCCGATGGCGATGAGACGGTCGGCGTCTTCCATGCACAGCGCAGGGGTGCCGAGGCGGCCGGACGCATAGGCTTCCATCGCCTGCACGATGTTGCCAACGAAGGTCTTGTCCTGCGGGCGGCCCGGCGTGAAACCCGGCAGTTCGTCGCAGCACCAGACGATGACGTCGGCGGCAGCTTCGATGTCGGCAACCTTGTAGCGGTCGATGACTTTCTTGTAGCCGGCGAAATACAGCACTTTCGAGCCGGCCGCACGGAATGCCTGGCCGATGGAGAACAACACCGCGTTGCCGAGCCCGCCGCCGACCAGCACCACGGTTTCATTCGGGGCGATATGCGTGGGCGTGCCGGTCGGGCCCATCAGCACCACGCGCTCACCCGGCTGGAGTTGCATGCACAGGTCCGAGGAGCCGCCCATTTCCAGCACGATGGTCGATACCAGTCCCTTGTCGGGATCGGTCCAGGCACCGGTCAGCGCCAGGCCTTCCATCTGCAGGCGCGTGCCGCGCACCACCGGTGATTGCGTCTCATAATTTTGCAGGCGGTAAAACTGGCCGGGCCGGAACTTGCGTGCAGCCAGCGGCGCGCGCACCACCACTTCGACGATGGTCGGGGTCAGGCGCTCGACGTGATCGATCGTGGCGATGAGGTCATCCCGCAGCGACGCGAAGAATTGCGCTTGCGTGCCATGCTCGCTGGGCGCGCGTTTGGCGAGCACCCGCGAAATCACCGGGTGCCCCTGCTTGGCGCTGCCCAGCGCCTTCACCACATTGCCGAAATACGAGGGATGCAGGTCGCCGAAGAACGAGACGAAGCGTCCGTCGCTGGTGCGCGACAGCAGTACGTCGGCGTGCTCCGGTTTGCAGTTCGCGTGCTGCGGCTTGACCGCAACGCCATCTTCATCGCAAGCCTTGAAATACTTGCCGTCGACGCTGAAGTGCGCGGGGTGCTCGCGCGCCAGCACGGTGTTGGGCGAGGTGCCGGCCGCGACAAAGATGGTGTGGGCGGGAAGGTGTTGCGACAGCACATCGCCTTCGGCGCGCTTCTGCGTGAAGTTGATGCCGCGCACCGCGCCGTAGTCGTTCACGTCCACCGAGGCGGGCGTGAGAGCCTCGGCGAAACGGATGCCTTCTTCCAGCGCCTTCTCCACTTCCTCGTGGTTGAGCGTGTATGACGGGCTGTCGATCATGCGCCGGCGGTAGGCGATGGTGGCGCCGCCCCAGCTTTGCAGCAACTCGATGATGCGCGGTTCGCGCCCTTCGCGCCCGGCCCGCGCGCGCTCCTCGCGGATGGCACGCGCGTGCGCGAGGAATTCCTCGGCGATCTCGCGTTCCTCATGGCTCCACGCCGCGCGCACCGCGTCTTCGCTTTTCTCCGCGGCAAGAGCCTCGTAGCGCTGCAGGAATTTCTCGGCCTGGATCGGGTAATAGGCCAGCGATTCGGTGGCCGTGTCGATGGCGGTGAGACCGCCGCCGATCACCACCACCGGCAGTCGCACCTGCATGTTGGCGATCGAATCGGCCTTGGCGGCGCCGGTGAGCTGCAATGCCATCAGGAAGTCCGAGGCGGTGCGCACGCCGCGGGCGAGGCCGTTGGGGACGTCGAGCACGGTCGGCTTGCCCGCGCCCATCGCCAGGGCGATGTGGTCGAAGCCCATCGCGAAAGCGTCGTCGGACGTGAGCGTGCCGCCGAAGCGCACGCCGCCAAACATGGCGAACTGGTCGCGCCGCTCCAGCAGCAGGCGGATGACCTTGAGGAAGTTCTTGTTCCAGCGCACGGTGATGCCGTATTCGGCCACGCCGCCGAAGCCTGCCATGACGCGATCGTCCAGTGATTCGTAGAGGGCATTGACGTCGCGGATCGGCTCGAAGCCCGGCCCGCCGCCGACCGCCGGTCCCAGCCGCGTGCCATCGGCGCGCACGCCGGAAACCTGCTCGGGCAGCGGTTCGATCTTGAGCCCGTCGATGCCGACCACGGCATGGCCATCGTTCATGAGGTGATGCGAGAGCGCGAAGCCGGCCGGGCCCATGCCCACCACCAGCACGCGGTAACCGCTGGGCGCTAGCGGCAGGGGCTGGCGCAGCTTCAGCGGATTCCAGCGCGTGAGCAGCGAATAGATCTCGAAACCCCACGGCAGCTCGAGCACATCCTTGAGCGTGCGTGTTTCGGCTTCGGGAATGTTCACCGGCTCCTGCTTCTGATAAATGCAGGACTTCATGCAGTCGTTGCAGATGCGGTGGCCGGTGGCGGCAGCCATCGGGTTGTCGATGGTGATGACCGCCAGCGCCGAGATCGACTGCCCGCCGGCCTTGAGCGTGTGGAATTCGGAAATCTTTTCTTCCAGCGGACAGCCGGCCAGCGAGACGCCGAACGGGCTTTTCTTGAAGGCGACCTTGCCGTCGGCATCGGGCTTTTCCTTCAGGCCGGTCGAGCAGGAATCCTTGCTCTGCGTGTGGCACCAGATGCAGTAATTTGCCTCGGCCAGTGCGCCAGTGAGATCCTTGCCGGGGTCAGTCAGCGCAAAGCCGTTGCGGCGGCGGATGTGCTCGGGCTTGATGGTGAAACTGGTGACGCCGTTTTCTTCGTGCCGTTGCGCATGTACCACCAGATTCTGCGGGTCGATCTTGGCCGGCGCCTTGAACAGCACGCCGTCGTGGCTGCGCGCGCGCCCGGCCGGCGTATGCGCGGCCCACGCGGCGTAGCGCATCGCCACATCCAGTGCCGCGGCATTTACGCTCTCATCGGCTTGCCATGCTTCGACTTTTTCGGCGAACGCCGGCTCGCTGAACGTGCTGCCCATGAGTGTGGCCAATTGGGCTTCCAGAGTGGCGCCGTCGAACGCAGCGGCCGCATCGGCCTTGTACGTGGTCATTGCCTTGCGTTGCACGAACTGGCGCTTGACGCGGTAGAGCGGGTCCAGTGCGGTGTGGCGCGTGGCCAGTTCGCGCGCGGCATCAGCAATGCCGAAAAGCGTGGCAATGAATTGGTCGAGGTGCGGCGCGAGATCGATGATCAGCGCCGACTCGTCCTTTTTCGACAGTGCCGAGGATTCGGCACGTCCGGCGGCGAGGCGATCCGCCAGCGCCATATCCGCGGCGCGCAGGTGAGCGAGGAAGGCGGTATCGAGCTTGACGAGTCCGTCGCGCTGGTAGAGGTCGGCGAAGTCAAGGCCGTGGGCAAGTTTCAGGGGCATGGAGAGAGGGCATCAGGGCTGCGGGAATCGGCGCGCGCATCAATGGCGCGCGGGGCGGAGATGAACTGTGGCGAGGGCGTCAGGACCTTGCCGGTAGCGAATGCGCGGCGCCCGGGGGCATGGCGAGGACGGGCCAAAGCAATGCCAGCGTGGCGTTGCGCGCGACGGCATGGTGCAATGATGGCGACAGTTGTTTGACATCCACGATCGCATCGAGCGGACATTCGATCACGCATTCGGCGCAATCGATGCAGGCTTGCGGATCAATGACCACACTGTCGGGCCCCTCATGAAAACAGTCCACCGGACAAGCGACGACGCAACGCCGCGGGACGCATTTGGTGCAGTCTTCAGTCACGACATGGGTCATGCCAATGCCTCCAGGTGCGTGCCGCGCGGATACTGGTTGCGGCCAGGCGGCGCGGAACATCGTGCGACGCGCCTGTCGGCAAATTATAGAAGAAAGCACCGTGGCCCCGTTGCCTGCGCTGCGTAGCGCAGTGCGCCCGAGTCGATCCGCGTTCGCCCAAGCGTTTGACCAAAATGGCAAACCCCAGCATTGACGCGCCTTTCCGGCCAAAAAGGCTCGAAGAGGTGCACCAATGCTGGGGTTTGGTGGTGGCGTGCGTGTCTAGTTCTTCTTCAGGTACTTGTCGAGGAACTCGACGAGCATGCAGGCAGTGGAACCGGTTGATACAAACTGCTTTGCGTTTGGTAGAAACAAGAACACCGGCCGCCGAAGGCGTGAGCCTCCGGCGGCCGGTTCAGCGCATCGACCTACTTGATCTTGCGGCGCAGGCCGGCAAGGCCGGCAAGACCAAATAGCAGCATCGCGAAGGTGCCGGGTTCGGGAACCGTGCCGCCGTCGTTGATGATGGTGATCGAACCGTCTTCGGCGGTGACCGTCAGCACCGAGGCGACCGGGAACAGCGGATCCGAATTCGGGTCGAGACGGCCGGTCAGCAGGATGCCCGGGGCGGTTTGTGGATCGAAGACCAGCGGGCTGGTGCCAATGCCGATGCCGGTGAAGTTCAGCGTGGCGAGGACCAGCGGATTGCCGCCCTGCAGTGCCGCCAGCATGCTGTCGGTCAGGAACGAGGTCTCGAAGATGTCGATGCGACCCGAGCCTGGCACATAGCCGAAGATCGAATCAAACGTAGCCGAGCCGAGACTGGTACCGAAAGTCACCGACAACAGGTTCAGGATGCTGGCATCGTAAAGCACATCCAGGTCATAGCCGGAAACGACTTGCCCGCCTGCGGCCAGGTCGCTCACCACGATGTCGACGCTCGCCGTTTGGCCAAGCAGCCGCGTCTGGCCGGAGGGTGCGAAGCTGATCGCGATGGCGTGCGATGCCGTTGCGGCCATGCCGAGCCCGAGGGCCAGCATTCCCGCGAGCAAGGCTCGTTTCATGTCACGCGGGCGAAATACCGAAAGCAGCTTGTTCATGATTTTCTCTCCTCAATGGGTCGAGACAGCAGGTTGTTGAAAGTCATTTCGGGCGATCACGGGGCGCACAGCGCGCGCGTGCAGCGCAATGTGCAGGTTCGCGAGTCGACCAGGTCGATGCGTCCGTCGCCATTCGCGTCGCGCGGCTCGGCAAAGCCGCCGGCCAGCGTGTTGCGGGCGGCAGTGATGAGGCTGATGTCATTCCTGTCCACGTCGCCGTCGCCGTCCACGTCGCAGGTCTTGCTGGCCAGCGTCAGGTCGTAGAGGACCGGCGTGGTGAACATGTTGCCGGTGTTCTTGGAATTGAGCCGTGCCTGGACTTGCAGGTACCGGCCGCTGGCGGTGAATTCGGTGCCGCTGCTGACAGGCGAGAATGGCAGCCCCGGCAGCGAGGCTTCGTTGTCTGCCGAGCGCACGCCGACCTGGATGCTGGTGTCGGCAGGCAGGCTCTCGGTCCAGTTGATGTTGCTCCAGCGCGCGCCATTGAGGCCGCCATCCTTGGTCACGGTCCACGTGCCGGTCTGGCTGCTCAGGTTACGCGCCGCGAAACCGCTGGCGTCGCTGTACGTGTAGGGCCGGTTACCCACCGGAAATACGCCCAGCGGCGTGCAATCGGCGCGGTACTTCGAGAGCGAGTTGTTGGCCAGATTGACCTGCCAGTAGTTGCCATCCTGGTCGACGATGATGCCGCGGGTTTCGCTGTAGACCTGGGTCGGTGCCGAACAGATCAGTACGCCGGCCGCGGTGTACTTGTTGATGCCGCCGCCGTAGTAGTAGCCGGCGATGATGTTGCCGGCGCCGTCGACCGCCACGCCGGTCGCGGAAAATCCGGGTTGTCCCGAGGCGAGACCGGGGCTGAAGGCATTGGTTGCCGGATCAAACTTGATGAAGGTGCCGGCGTTGTCAATCATGGCCATGTACACCCGGCCATTGCCCAGCGTCACGACGTAATTGCTGGAACCGTTGACGCCGCCGTGCCCGTACGCGCTGACCGCATGCGTGCCGGTGTTTATCTTGCCCAGTACCGCGCTCAGGCTGGCGCTCCAGAGATTGCCGGTGCTGTCCACCACACAACCGTAGGGCGTCCAGGACACCGATACCGCGCTGGAAATCAGCGCGCCATTGACGGTGCTGACCTGGTAGTACATGCGGTCGTTGTAGGTGCCCACCCATAGGCTCAGACCGTCGGGGGCGAGGCACAGCGAACGGCCAATCGAGCCGCCCGCACCCACATTTACCGCCCAGCCAATGCGCTCGTCGCGAATTTCATTGCTGTCGATCAGGCCGTTGCTGTTGCTGTCGAGCAAGTCGAACAGTTCGGCGCCATCGATGCCGCCGTTGTTGTTCACGTCCGATGAGGAGTCGACGACGCCGTTGCCGTTGCGGTCAACGAAGCCGTTGGCGAGGATCTTCATCAGCAGCGGACGGCGGCCTTCAAAGTGCCGGTTAAGCACGTAGGCGTCACCATTCAGATCCACGGCGGTGCGCGACGGCGCCGGCCCGGTCCACGGCGAATTCTGGTGCGAATATCCGCTGGTGGTGCCGGGATTGAACCAGGTGCGGTAACGCGCCACTTCCTTGTTCAGCGCGCTGTCGAACTTGGTCACGGTGTCGTCGCCGGCATTGGCGATCCACAGCACCGGAAACGTCGTCTGGCCTACCGCATTCAGCTGCAGCTGGTCAGCGACAGTGTGGTTGACCCCCGAGAGCACGCCCAGGTCGAAATGGGCATTGAGGGTATAGGTTTGTGTGCCGGCGAGCGCCAGGCCGGTTGCCAGCGCTGCTGCCAGGCCGGTGGTGCCGGCGAGGCACCGCGCAGTTGTTGCAAGGCCTTGGTCCAGTCGTTGCGTGTTCATTTTTTCCTCCAAACTCTGGGTGCTGCAAACGAAAATTCCTTGTCGCTGTGCCATTACCGGTGGTCACCTCGGGTGCGTCGCGCTCCCCGCCGCGACGACTGCCGGCGTACTTGCGCGGCAACAGGGATTGGGTTGTGGAAAGGCATCCTGTGCTTCATGAAAAGTCAGCCGTACGGGCGGCGAACCGTTCATGCGCAAGGCATACAGCTGCGCATTGCCGTCGCGGTGGCTCATGAAAACGATGCCATCGCCGCCCGGCAGCCATGCGGCATCCGAATCGTGTTGCGGATGCCGTGTGAGGTTGGTCTTGCCCGAGCCGTCGGCGCGCACCACATACACTTCCGGACGCGGCCCGTCTTCAAGGCTGGTGTACAGCACGCTCGACCCGTCAGGTGACCAGACCGGACGCGAATTGCGGTTCTTGCTGTTGGTGAGGTTGACCGCGTTGCTCCCGTCGGCGCTGACAATCCAGATGTCGGCGGCCTCGCTGCTGTTGACCGAGAAGGCAAGGCGCAAACCGTCCGGCGACCATGCGGGCGACATCTCGCGCCCCGCCGGCTTCGGATTCAGCGCGGCAGCGGCTTTGCCATCCGCATCGGCGATCACAATCTGGCTGCGATGCTCTGCAGCGGACACCAGCGCGATGCGCTTGGCGTCGGGTGACCACGCCGGCATGAATTCCTCCACCTGCGGCTCGCTCCTGGTCAGTTGCCGCAGGCCGCTGCCGTCGGCGTTCATGACGAACACCTTGGACACTGCGGTGCGGCTGGAGACGAACGCGATCTGGCGGCCATCCGGGGACCAGGCGGGCGCGGTGTCGGCGAACGGGTGATCGGTCAGACGCGCCTGATTGGAGCCATCCGCGTTCATGACATAGATTTCCGGGTTGCCATCGCGGGTCGACACGAAGGCGATTCGCTTGCCGTCGGCTGACCAGCTCGGCGACATGTTGTAGCCCTTGCCGCTGGTCAGGCGCTGCTGCAGCGACCCATCGAGCTTCATGGTGTATATCTGGCTGCTGCCGTCGCGGTTGGAAACGAACAGCACCTTGCCGCCGGCATCCAAGCCGGCACCGCTATTGGTGCCGGCGAATCCGGCGACGAGGATCACAAACAGGCGGCAGGCAGCGCGCATCGTGCGGCGCGCATCGGAAACAGCTGAGCTCTTCATGCTGGCACCGTTGCGCCATTTAGTTCGGAGCCAGGCCCGAAATCACCAATGCGGTGGCAACAACCTGCCCTTCGGCGTTGAGCGCTTCAACCTTGTAGGTGCCCACCTGGCCCAGCGACAGCGGCAGGCGAATCGCCCCGTTGGCGTCGACGCTGACGGTGTTGGTTGCGCGTGTACCGGCCGGATCGGTGATGGCGAGCGTGATCGTCGGCGCGCTGGCGTAGCCGCCTCCCAGCAATGTCACCACGTCGCCGACGCGCGCGCCGGAGCCGCGGTCGGACGACAGCCAGGCCGGGGTGGCCGTTTGGGCAATTGAGACGATTACGAAGCTGGCGAGTCCGGCTGCCAAGGCAGTGCCGAATACCCTGCGAAACCATTTCAGCGTGTTCATCTTGACCTCCATGCAAATCGAGCGTGCGCTCTAAAACCTCAAAAAATTTAAGCCTTATTAAACATAAGCCTTAATATTTGTAAGGTTAAGCAATTCGCGTGCGAGACCAGACGATTGTTTAGGTTTTCAATGGGTTGCGCGGAAGCCGTTGTAGTGATGACGGCGTGGCAGGGTGGGAAGTGTAAGAAATGTCGACAGCGCGGAAACCGCGCAACAACTTACATTTATGTTTTTAATCAAACGCTTAGGTGCACATCTGCGGCATTGTGTCGCAAGCGCCCTTCGAAGGGGCGTAAAAAAATCCGATTTGCCTGTCGACAAATCGGACCGTAAGCCTCTGGTCAAACGTTAAGGCGGCTGCAGATGCAATGCCATCGCGGCCGCCCCAAGCTGTGCTGCCCGGTACCGAAGCCGGGATCAGTTTTTCTTAAGGTATTTGTCGAGGAACTCGACGATCTTGCGGTTGGCTTCCATGTTGTTCTTCTGCTTGGAGAAACCATGGCCTTCGTCAGGGAACACCAGGTACTCCACCGGTACGCCGTTCTTCTTCACGGCTTCGACAATCTCATCGCTTTCCGGCTTGATCACGCGCGGGTCGTTGGCGCCCTGGATGACGATCAGAGGCTTCCTGATTTCCTTGGCGTGCACCAGCGGCGAAGTGGCCAGCAGGAATTCGCGATCCTTGACTGGGTCGCCGACTTCTTCATACAGCGCTTTGCGGAACGATTCCCAGTACGGCGGGATGCTTTCCAGTGTGCGGATCCAGTTGCTCACCCCAAAAATGTCCACACCGACCTTGAACGCTTCGGGCCGGAAGGCGAGCGCAGCCAATGTCATGTAACCGCCGTAGCTGCCGCCCATGATGGCGATGCGTTCCGGATCGATGTAGCCGAGGCTCGCCAGGTAGGTCTTGGCTTCCACACAATCCCACAGCGGTTCGCGACCATGCTTCTTGTCGTCGGCGGCGAAGAAAGTCTTGCCGTAGCCCGAGCTGCCGCGGTTGTTGATACCCAGTACCGCGTAGCCGTTATTGGCCAGGTACTGCATGATCGAGCTGTAGCCGCGCGTGGTCTGCCCGCCGGGGCCGCCGTGCACGAAGACGATGGCCGGCACTTTGTTGGTGGGCGAGGCGCCGTGCGGCTTGTAGTAGATCGACGGAATCACCATGCCGTCGAAGGACTTGAAGCGCACCACCTCGGCGTCCACCAGGTCGGCCGGGTTGATCTCCTTCGACAGGCTTTGCGTGAGCTGCTTGACCTGCTTCGATTTGAAGTCGTAAACGAACAGGTTGTTGGGCGAGCGGTCACCGTTGAGGTAGAAGGCCATCTTCTGGCTGGTCTTGGAAAACGTTACCCCGCGAATGGCGCCACCGGGCAGCTTGGGCAGTGCCACCGGTTTCTCATCAGCACCTTCCACCACCTTGATCACGGTGCTGCCGTCGGCGTTGATGCCGGTGACGCGATAGCGCCCGTCCCGCGAATAGTAGGTGTAGGCGATGTCCCAGTCGGCCTTCTCGTGTTCCTTGATGGCGCCGGTGGCGAGGTCGTAGGTCTTGAGGCGCGCAAATTCGCTGCCCTCGTCAGTGAGGAAGAACAGACGCTTGCTGGCCGGGTCGAATGTCTCGGCAGCGAATTTCACCGAGCCGGTGTGCGGTGTCAGGTGCTTCAGTTCGCTCTTGGCGACGTCATACAAGTACATGTCGGTGTCGAGCGTGGTGTTGGTCTTGTTCAGGCCGATCCATTTCTCGTCACGGCTCACCGTTTCGATGTCGAGGCCCTTTTCGTTCTTGAACAGCATCGTCCGCTGGTAGCTCTTCGCGTCGTAGCGGTACAGGTCAAAGAACTTCGGGTCGCGCTCGTTGGTAATGACGTAAAACGCGCTGCCATCGGGTCGCCAGCCGGCAAACTGCGCCTTGAGCTTGTCGCCCGGGGTGAGGTCCAGTTCGTTGCCGTTGAGCTCGCGCACGTACAGGTGGTTGTTTTCGTTGCCGCCCTTGTCGCGGGTGTAGAGGATGCGGTCGTCATCCGGGAAATAGCTCACCCCGTAAGTCGTGTCGGTGGTGGACTTGGTGAGCTGCTCCGGCTTGCCGCCGGCGGCGGAAATCGCATACGCATTGAACAGCCCGGTGGCGTCGCTGCTGAACAGGATGCGCTTTTCATCCGCGCTGAACGAGGCACCGGTGATGCGGGTGGTCGCAAAAAACTGTTCGACCGGGTACTTCTTGACCGACTTTGCCGCAGCGGATTTCGGGCTTGCCGAGGCTTCGGTGGTGGCCGCAACGGCGGCGCCGGCGGCAATGCTCACCACCACGGACGCGGCCAGTGCGCCGCGAAAATGATTCATCAGACTCATGGGTTCTCCAGCAGGATGAAGGGATGTTACTGACTGTGGCCGAATTGTATCGGCTAACGCGTCTCGCTTTGTACCAGAGCGTGTCTGCCGGCTGGATTAGACTGGGCTCATGAACGCACTCGAATCGGCCGCCGTTCCATTTGTCCACGAACGCATCGCCGTGGTTGACCTGGAAACCACCGGCACGGCCGCCACCAGCGACGCCATCACCGAAATTGGCATGGTGCTGGTCGAGAACGGCGCCGTGATCGAGGAGTGGTCCACGCTGGTCAATCCGGGTTCGAGCATTCCGCCGGAAATCCAGGCGCTGACGGGCATCACCGATGCGATGGTGCGCGATGCGCCCGCGTTCGAAGACATCGCCGGCGAGGTGCTGGCGCGGCTCGAGGGCCGCTTGTTTGTGGCGCATAACGCGCGCTTCGATTACGGCTTTCTCAAGAACGCCTTTCGCCGCGCAGGCATCAGCTTCACCGCCGATGTTCTCTGTACGGTGCGGCTGTCGCGGCGCCTGTATCCGCAGCATGCGCAGCACAGCCTCGATGCGCTGGTGTCGCGCCACAATCTGTTCAGCGAGGATCGTCATCGTGCGCTGGGCGACGCGCGACTGGCCTGGCAGTTCATGCAGACGGCTGCGCGAGAACATCCGCCGCAAGAGGTTGCCGCCGCCACCAAGGCGCTGCTGAAAATGCCCAGCTATCCGCCGCAGCTCGATCCCGATGCGCTGAAAGATTTGCCCGAGGGACCGGGTGTGTACGTGTTCTATGGCGTGAACGACATGCCGATCTACATCGGCAAAAGCGTCAACCTGCGCGACCGGGTGCGCTCGCATTTCTCCAGCGACCATCGCCATTCCAATGATGTTCGCTTGTCGATGGAAATCCGCCGCATCGATTACGAGGAGACCGCGGGTGAACTGGGCGCGTTGCTGCGCGAAGCCCAACTGGTGAAAACCAGCAAGCCACTTCGGAATCTGCGGCTGCGTCGCAACGCGCAAATGGTGTTCGTGAAACTCGATGACCCGGCCAAGCCGCTCGAAATCATCGGCTTTCACGACGCCGACCTGGAGCATGCCGCGGGGCTCTACGGCCCGTTCCCGGCCAAGCCGCGCGCCAAGGAGTTGCTGACCAATCTCGCGGCCGATCATCGGCTGTGCTGGAATGCCATCGGCACCAGCTTCGGCAAGCTTGCGGCAGCGGGGCCGTGCTTTGCACGACAGTTGCGGCGCTGCAATGGCTATTGCGTCGGCGAGGAATCGCTGGCCGCGCACAATGCGCGCCTGATGGAAGCGCTGGCGGAATTCGCTTTTCCCGCCTGGCCCTACGACGGCCCCATCGCCATCCGCGAAACCCATCCGGAACACGGCTGGCAGCGCGCACATGTGTTCCACCGCTGGCGCTATCTGGGTAGTGCCAAAACAGAGGATGAAATTCACGAACTGGTGGCCGCGACGACGGAGGTCGAATTCGACGCGGATATCTTCAAGCTGCTGGTGAAGCGGTTGGCGCTTGGCGGGCGGGAAATCGTGCCGCTGGCGAAGTGCGTCGGTGTCGCCGCAGACTAGGCCGATCGCGGGACGTGCAGGCAAAACCCCAGCACTGGCGCACCTTCCAGGCAGAAAATGCTCCACGAACCGCGCCAATGCTTGAGTTTGCTAGGCGAGCGCCAGCTCCGCGACTTGTCGCATACCCGGTCGCATGCGCAGTTGCCGGTACCAGCGCTCGACGTTGGGCCATGCGCCGCGTGCAATCGGCAATTTCATCCAGCGATCCACCGAGCAGCCGAGCGGGATGTCGCCCATGGTGAAGGCATCGCCCGCCACGCAGGTGTGCGTGGCAAGGTGCGCATCGAGCAGCGCGAGCTTGAGTTCCGCTGATTTGCAGGCCGCGTCAATGACGTTTGTATCGCGCTTTTCCGCCGGCGTGCGGATCAGCTGGATGAACGCCGGGCCGATGGCGGGATTGAGCGTCGTGGCCTGCCAGTCCATCCAGCGATCAGCGCTGGCGCGGGTTTGCGCTTCCGTTGGGTAGAGCGTGCCGGCGCCGTGCTTGTTCGCAAGGTAGCGCACGATGGCATTGGATTCCCACAGCACGAAGCCGTCATCGTCAATCACCGGCACGAGGCCATTGGGATTCATGGCGCGATATTCTGGTGAATCTACCAGCCCGAACTTGCCGCCCGCCTCGATGCGTTCATAGGCAATGCCCAGTTCATCGGCGCACCACACCACTTTTTGCACGTTGACCGAACTCAGCCGGCCCCAGATTTTCAGCATCAGAACTAGCTCCCGATTCAGATACGGTTTGGCGCGTTCACGCGCTCGTGTGATTTTTTGATTTGCGCCGCCGGCGTCTGCGTCCTGTGGCCTGCGGCGCCGGCTGGCTGTTGATTTTGCCGGCTGCCGGGGGCGCGCTGACGGCAGGGTCCGCTGCCTTGCCCGAGACCGGCAGGCCCGCCACCTCGGCGGCCACCCGCTCGTACTCGGCGATCACCTGGGCGCCAACCAGCAGCAAGGTGGCGGCGATTTCGAAACTGAGCAGCACGACGATGGCCGTGGTCAGCGATCCGTACACGACATTGACCTGCGAGAGCGTGGTGAAGTACCAGACCAGGCCGTGGCGGATCACTTCCCAAAGTAAACCCGCCGTCGCGCCGCCGATGAGGGCGTGGCGCAGCGAGATGCGGCCCACCGGCATGAAGTAGTAGATGGAGGAAATGAGCAAGATCTCGACGCTTACGCCGATCGCGTACAGCGTGGCACGCGACAGGCCGCTCAGCGACACTGTGACGCCGAATACGTTGAGATGCTCCTGGCCGATGGCAACCAGGTTGGCCAACACAAAGGTGGCCGCAAACAGCGCCAGCGCGATGAAGGCGATGTAGCCGACCGGCAAGGCCAGCGACACCAGGAAGTGGCGCTTCCGGGCCTTGACGCGGTGCAGAAAGATCACCGAGATGGCGCTCTCCAACACCGAGAACGCGAGAGAGCTGAAAAACAGCATGGTGCCCAGCAACACCCAGCTCACCACCGTGCGGTTGCCCAGAAATGCCGCCAGCTCCTGCACCAGCGCTGTCGATTGACCCGGCACGACCCATTCCAATGCACGGCGCAACGTGTCCAGCAGGGCAGCCTGCTCGACGACGTGCGAGAGTGCGATCACCACCAGGATCAGCAGCGGCACGATCGACAGCAATGTGTAATAGGCCACGGCACCGGCCAGCAGCAGGCCCTGGTTGGCGCGAAACGCGCGCAGCACCTGCAGCGCGAACGCCGCCGGGTGCTTGATGACTTGCTGCGCTTCCGCCGTGACCAGCGGGATTTCCAGATTCATGCGGCCGCGGCCAGGCGAGGCTTAGCGGCGGTATTCGCGCTTGATCGGATCGGCCAGATCGACGGCGGCCTGCACCTCGGCCTGGCTGCGTTCGTAGACGATTTCGCGGCCCATCACGCTGCCGACAAAGGCCTTGCCGTTGCGCGTCGGCGACAGCTGGCACTTGACGCTGTGCGCGCCTTCGCCGATCACCACTTCGATATGGCTGGCGCGCTTGTTGAGCACCACTACGTCGAGAAGCTGACCGGTTTCGGTGACGCGCACCTTGATTTTTTCATTGACCATTCGGGGCCTCGCGAGTGAGCCTGCAATCGGAAACTGCATACCTCATGCTAACGCGATTCGTGCGCTACTTCCCCGCCATCTCGCGCTCGGCGAGCTTGGCCAGCAGCTTGCCGTGCACGCCGCCGAAGCCGCCGTTGCTCATCACCAGGATGTGGTCGCGCGGCCTGGCCATCGACACGATGGTCTGCACCATCGCATCGAGGTCCTGGAACACGCCGGTCTTGGTGCCGATCGGCTCGAATGCCTTGGCCACGTCCCAGCCTAGGTTGGAGTCGTAGACGAACACGATGTCGGCGTTGGTGAGTGAGGCGGGCAGGGCATCGCGCATGGCGCCGAGCTTCATGGTGTTGGTGCGCGGTTCCAGCACGGCGATGATGCGCTCCTGGTCGCCGAGATTCTTGCGCAGGCCGGTCACGGTCGCCTGGATGGCGGTGGGGTGATGCGCGAAATCGTCGTACACGGTCACGCCACCGATTTCGCCCTTGACCTCCATGCGCCGCGCCACGCCCTTGAACTCGTTGAGCGCATCGATGGCCATCTTCGGCGGCACGCCGGCGTGCCGCGCGGCAGCGATCGCGGCCAGCGCATTCATGGTGTTGTGATGCCCCATCTGGCTCCAGTCGACCAGGCCTTTTTCGGCACCTTTCAGCAAGACCTGAAATTGCGCTTCACGCTCGCCGCGCCGGAAATCCCATTGCAGTCCGGGGCCGAATTCCTCGATGCTGGTCCAGCAGCCTCTTGCCAGCGCGCGGCGCAGGTGTTCGTCGCGGCCATTGGCCACGATCAGGCCGTTGCCCGGCACTGTGCGCACGAGGTGATGAAACTGGGTTTCGATGGCCTCGATATTGGGGAAGATGTCGGCGTGGTCGTATTCGAGGTTGTTGAGCACCGCCGTGCGCGGGTGGTAGTGCACGAACTTGCTGCGCTTGTCGAAAAACGCGGTGTCGTATTCATCCGCCTCAATAACGAAAAAGGGTGATTCCCCCAGCGGCGCTCGCGCCGAGATGCCGAAGTTGGCGGGTACGCCACCGATGAGGAAGCCCGGACCGAGGCCGGCGTGCTCGAGAATCCACGCCAGCATGGCCGAGGTGGAGGTCTTGCCATGGGTGCCGGCCACGGCCAGCACCCAGTGTTTGGCCAGCAGGTTTTCCCCCAGCCACTGCGGCCCGGAAATGTAGGGCAGGCCGCGATTGAGGATCTCCTCGACCACTGGAAAGCCGCGGCGCATTACATTGCCGATGACATAGAGATCCGCTCTATACGTATCCAGTTGATCCGCATCGAGCCCTTCGTGCAGCGCAATGCCCTCGTGCTCCAGCTGCGTGGACATGGGCGGATAGACATTGGTGTCGCAGCCGGTCACGGTGTGGCCCGCGCGCCGGGCGAGGACGGCGATGCCACCCATGAAGGTGCCGCAGATGCCGAGGATATGGATGTGCATGGAATGGTGTCTTTGATGATGGATTTGGTGGCGTGCAGGTTGGTGTACGGTGGTTGCTCATTAGGCACTTCCCCCTTTTCTAAAGGGGGCCTGAGGGGGATTTATCGGCGCATCCTGCATGCGCTCACCGCAAATCCCCCCTCCGCCCCCTTTAGGAAAGGGGGGAACCCGTCAGTGGTTGGTCAGGTCCGAAATATGAAATACACCGCCCCCATGAGACACAAGCCGGCCCACAGGTAGTTCCACTTTAGCGGCTCGTTCATGTAGAGCACGGCGAAAGGCACGAATACCGCCAAGGTGATCACTTCCTGCATGATCTTCAGCTGGCCCAGGTTCATGGTGGTGTGACCGATGCGGTTGGCGGGCACCTGCAACAGGTATTCGAACAGGGCGATGCCCCAACTCACCAGTGCGGCGATCCACCACGGTTTTTCGCTCAGGTTCTTGAGGTGGGCGTACCACGCAAACGTCATGAAAACGTTCGACGCCATGAGCAGCACAATGGCCGTCAACGTGGGCGAGCCGAGCAGGTTGTTCATGCGGCCCGATCCGCGAAAATCATGCGTTTGCCCTTGTTTTCATGGCGAAATTTTATCACCCGTGGTGTGAATTCCGATCACATGGCGTTTTTGCGTTTGAGAGTAAACTGATCGCCCTTGAAACGACTCATGGCGAACGCAATCTACATTTGATTGCACCCGCCAAACGGATAACCATGGTCCCTCACCTCACGACGTCGCTCACCGGTCCGCTGCTGGACCTGGAAAAGAAAATCCTCGACAGCATGCCGGCCATCGAGCGCTGGTTTCGCGGCCAGTGGATCGAGAATGTGCTGCCGTTCTATTCCTCGGTGGACCTGCGCAATTCCGGCTTCAAGCTGGCGCCGGTGGATACCAACCTGTTTCCCGGCGGCTTCAACAACCTCAACCCCGATTTCATGCCGCTGTGCGTGCACGCCGCCATGTCGGCGGTGCAGAAAATCTGTCCGGACAAGCAACGCTTCCTGCTGATTCCCGAGAACCACACCCGCAACCTGTTTTATCTGACCAACGTTGCGGCCATCCAGAAAATCCTCACCCGCGCCGGGCTGGAGGTGCGCGTTGGCACGCTGCTGCAGGACATCACCGCGCCCACGCCGCTGGCCTTGCCCAATGGCGAAACGCTGGTGCTGGAACCGATCAAGCGCGTCGGCAACCGCCTGATGCTCGATGGTTTTGACCCCTGCGCGATCCTGCTCAACAACGATCTTTCGGCGGGCGTGCCCGACATCCTCAAGCTGCTCGAGCAGCCGGTGGTACCGCCTTTGTATGCCGGCTGGACCACACGCAGGAAGACCCTGCATTTCCACGCCTATGATCGTGTGGCTGAAGATTTCGCGAAAATCATCGGCATCGATCCGTGGTTCATCAATCCGGTGTTCAGCCAGTGCGGCAAAGTCAATTTCAGCGCCAGCGAAGGCGAAGAGTGCCTCGCTTCCAATGTGGACGCGGTGCTGAAAGAAACCCAGGCCAAGTACGACGAGTACGGCATCAAGGAAAAACCGTTTGTCATTGTGAAGGCTGATGCCGGCACCTACGGCATGGGCATCCTTACCGCCCGCTCCGCTGACGATGTGCGTGGCCTCAATCGCAAGGAACGCAACAAGATGGCGGTGGTGAAGGAGGGCCTCGAAGTCTCCGAGGTGATCGTGCAGGAAGGCGTGCACACCTTCGAGAGCGTCAACGGCGCCGTGGCCGAGCCGGTGGTGTATATGATCGACCAGTTTGTGGTCGGCGGTTTCTATCGCGTCAACACCGATCGCGGTGTCGATGAAAACCTGAATTCGCGTGGCATGAGTTTTGTCCCGCTGGCCTTCGAAACCGACTGCCACACCCCGGACTGCACCGGCATGCCGGACGCCCCCCCCAATCGTTTCTATACCTACGGGGTGGTGGCGCGGCTGGCGATGCTGGCAGCGGCCAAGGAACTGGAGCGGCTGGCCGAGACGGTGGACGTGGAAGCGCTGCCGGTGCCGACCGCGCCGCCGACCATGATCCGGCCGATGGCGACTGTGGGCGCGACCGCTTCGGCCGACTGAACCCGCTGCGTTGCGCCTTGCGGCCGCCGCCGGCGTGATGTGCGGCCGTGCGCGCATTGCGGCATTGCGTGCTGCAAGACTCTTCAACAACAACGATAATCAGCCATGCGCATCGCTTTCATCGTCGACCCCCTGCACAAGCTCAAGGCTTACAAGGATTCGTCCATCTTCATGATGCGCGAGGCGGACAAACGCGGCCACGAGGTGTGGGCATTTGAAGCGCACGAACTGTTCTCGTCGGGACAAGTCAGCGCCCATGCGCATCGCCTACGCGTGTCGGACAACAACGATGGCTGGTACCAGGTCGAACAGTCCGCGAGTCAGCCGCTGACGTTTTTCGATGCAGTGCTGATGCGCAAGGACCCGCCTTTCAATCAGGAATATCTCTACTCGACGCTGCTGCTGAGTCTGGCCGAGCAGCAGGGCGCGCGGGTGGTGAATCGCGCGGCATCGCTGCGCGATTACAACGAAAAACTCGCCATCCTCATGTTCGGGCGCTTCACCTCGCCGACGCTGGTGTCGGCCGAGATGGCGCGGGTGCACGCCTTCATCGACGAACATCGCGACGTGATCGTCAAGAAGCTCGACGGCATGGGCGGCACCTCGATCTTCCGGGTGCGTGCCGACGACCCGAACCGCAACGCCATCGTCGAAGTGCAGACGGTGGAGGGCCGTGAAACCATCATGGCGCAACGCTACATTCCGGAAATTGCCCAAGGCGACAAGCGCGTGCTGGTCATCGACGGCAAGGTGGTGCCGTTCTGCCTCGCGCGCATCCCCAAGGCCGGCGAGACGCGCGGCAACCTTGCCGCCGGCGGGCGCGGTGTCGCGCAGCCGATCTCGGCGCGCGACCGTGAAATCGCCGAGGCGCTGGGCCCCCAACTCAAGGCCGATGGCCTGACCATCGTCGGGCTGGATATCATCGGCGAATGCCTCACCGAAGTGAACGTGACCTCGCCGACCTGTTTTGTGGAGATTTTCGAGCAGGCGGGATGCAATGCGGCGGCGTTGGTGATTGACGCGCTGGAAGGGCGGGGTGGGTAGACTGCCTACCCGCGAAACATGAAGAAACCGGTCGATGTTGAGGCACAAAAGGCTGCGCTGAAAGCACTAATCCTGCTTGGTAAGAATCGTGGTTATTTGCTCATGATCGAGATACGGGACCATTTCCCGGATGTTGTCGACGCAGAACAGCTTGAAAGCATTTCGGAGACGTTTAGCGATATGGGCATCGCAATCCGGGAAAGTCACCCCGACTAATGAGGGCAAGGTCAAAAAAGTGAAGTTGATCGTACTAGCAGTGGTATTTCTTGTCGCTTCTGGCACGGTTGAAGCGAAGTGCCCATTGATCGGCTACACCGTCAGTGGCGTCATATCGACCGAGGACGCCAAGCCGATCAAAGCCGCTGCGGTTTCCATTACCTCGCTGGGCGAATTCTTTACGCAGCATCCGCTGGTGGTCACGACCGATGACGCCGGTGAATTCAAAGCGCAGATGCGCTTCGACACCTACTCCGGCGGCAGCGTGAGCGGTGACGATTGCTTCAAGAAACCGACGCGGGTGTCGCTTGCCGTGCAGGCTGCCGGATTCAATCCGACGACGAAGCAGGTGCCCATCGGCGGCGATTTGAAAGCAACCGCGGAAATTGCCTTGGTGCGATCACCGCAATAAGGCCGGCGAGCGTAATCCATGTCCGATCCCATCCTCACCTACCGCGGCACCGTCTATCCCTGGCACTGCGACCACGTCGGCCACATGAACGTGATGTGGTACGTCGGCAAGTTTGACGAAGCGACCTGGCACCTGTTCAACCGGATTGGTTTGTCGCACACTTACCTGAAGAACAACCAGCGCGGCATGGCGGCGGTGGATCAGCAGATTTCCTATCTGCGTGAGCTGCACGCCGGTGCCGTGGTGTCGATCTATTCCACCGTGGTGGAGGTGTTTGAGAAGCGCATTACCTTCAGCCACGAAATGCATAACGATGAGACGGGCGAGGTCGCTGCGCGCACCACCTTGAAGGCCGTGCATCTGGATGCGGAGCTGCGCAAGTCCTGCGCGTTCGCGCCCGAGATCGTGTTTGCGGCGCAGGCGTTGATCCCCGCGCATCGCGCACCAGCCGGCTAATACTTTGTAGAACGCCATTTGGGGCGGCTTCCGGGCCGAAAATGCCCGGGGAGCCCCGCCAGTGCTTGAGTTTCGCGGCGTGATGCCGGCTGGATCAGCTACGCGTCAGCCGCGCCTTGGCTTCTGCTTCCGTTTCAAACAGTGTCGGTGAAACATGGCTGCGACCGAACGCGTCGCCAAGCTTTGCCCGCAGGAAGGAGCTGGTGGTGTAGCGGGTGACGCGGATGTAGTAGCGCGCCACCACGTCGCGCACCATTTCGGCGTAGGCGTCCTCGACGTCGCGATCGAGTTCAAAGCCTTCGTAATTGACGATGCCATACACCTTGTGGCCGATGGGCCCGCAGATCGAGGCGACCTTGTTGCGGATGGCATCGACGCCCGCCTGCGAGTTGATCTTGAGGCGCTCGAAATTGAGGAACAGGATGTTCTGCTCGGCGTCGTAGTTGAAGCGCGCATCAAAGGGTATGCGCAGCATATCTTCGCGCAGCCCCATCGGTTCGGGGCTGAACAGGCGTGCGTCCATCAGCGCGGGATTGTTCACCACCGGGGCAAAGTCCATGCGATCGAGGATGTCGCGCTGCAGGTCGACGCCCGGCGCGATTTCGATCAACTCCATGCCGGCCCTGGTCAAACGGAATACGCAGCGCTCGGTGACGAACAGTACGTCCTTGCCGGCCTTGGCGGCATAAGGGCCGGAAAAGGTGCGGTGTTCGACGGTGTCGATAAATTTCTTCACCCTGCCGTCGTTCAGTATGGTCAGCTTGCCGCCCTCGAGATCGAACTGCGGGTTACCCGCCGTAAAAGTGCCGACGAACACGACTTTCTTGGCGTTCTGGCTGATGTTGATGAAGCCGCCGGCGCCGGCGAGGCGCGGGCCGAACTTCGAGACATTCAGGTTGCCTTCCTTGTCGGCCTGCGCGAGGCCGAGAAAGGCCACGTCCAATCCGCCGCCATCGTAGAAATCGAACTGGTATGGCTGGTCGATGATGGCCTGCGCATTGGTGGCGGCGCCAAAATTGAGGCCGCCGGCCGGAATGCCGCCGACCACACCGGGCTCCGCGGTCAGCGTCATCAGGTCGAGGATCTTCTCCTCGTGGGCGACGCTGGCAACACCCTCCGGCATGCCGATCCCAAGGTTCACCACATTGTTCGGCTGCAACTCCATCGCGGCGCGGCGGGCGATGATCTTGCGTTCGCTCATCTCGATCAGTGGCACCTGGCTGGCAGGCACGCGCAGCTCGCAGGCGTAGGCCGGACTGTAGGGCGTGACAAAAGTCTGCTGGTGGTTTTCCGGTTTGCCGATAACCACGCAGTCGACCAGGATGCCGGGCACCTTGACGTGGCGCGGATTGAGCGAGCCGCGCTCGGCCAGGCGCTCCACCTGGGCGATGACATGCCCGCCGGAGTTGTGTGCGGCCATGGCGATCGACAGCACCTCCAGCGTCAGCGCCTCGCGCTCCATGGTGATGTTGCCATCCGGATCGGCCGTGGTGCCGCGGATGATGCCGACGTTGATCGGAAAGGCGTGATAGAAAAGGTACTCCTGCCCGCGCACGGTCATCACCTCGACCAGATCCTCGGTGGTGCGGGCATTGAGCTTGCCGCCGCCAAAGCGCGGGTCCGCAAACGTGCCCAGGCCCACGCGCGACAGATGCCCTGGCTTGCCGGCGGCGATGTCACGGTACAAGTGCGTGATCACCCCCTGCGGCAGGTTGTAGGCCTCGATCTGGCCACCGGTCGCGAGCTGCTGCATCTTCGGCACCAGCCCCCAGTGGCCGCCGATGACGCGCTTGATCATGCCGGCGTGCGCCAGATGGTTCAGACCTCGCGACTGGCCGTCGCCCTGACCGGCCGCATATACCAGCGTCAGGTTGTTGGGGCGGCCCGTGGCCGGCGGTTCCTTGTCGCTGCTCTCCCACATTTCCTCGAGCGCGATGGCGATTTCCTCGGCGAAGCCGATGCCGATGAAGCCGCCGGTGGCGACGGTGTCGTTATCGCGAATCAGGCGCACGGCCTCGGCCGCGCTGACCAGTTTGCCTTCGCCGCGGGTTTGGAGCGTGGGGTGTGCGGTGAATCCCATCGGAGCGCCTCGACAAAGGGGAGGTGATCTTTATAGCGCATCGCCTGCCGCGGCGCCTGATGCGCATCAAATTGCGGCCGGGGCGGCCAATCGTTGCGCCCGAACTGCAGGGGCTCGGGCGGGAAACAATCTCACAGCACAATCAAGCGTAGATGTTGTGTTTCAGCACGTTGTTCGGCAATCGCGAAGCTGGTGGTAGGTAGTTTAGGGCTGAATGCGGTCGTTCATTGTTGTAGTACTTGAGCCAAGGCTTGAGCGCCTTGGTTCGATCCTGGTTGGTGGCGTAGCGT
>JBGATH010000077.1:0-7835 GCA_044229235.1 Usitatibacteraceae bacterium | reverse complement strand
GGTGTGACGCGTGCCTCCGCGGGCATTTTTTTCTACAGGTTCTGCAGTTGGATCGGCAGCACGTCGTCGACATCGAGCGAAGCGTCGGGGGCCAGCCGCTCGGCGAGCCTTCAGGTTAAGTTGCCGTATACGCAGGCAACCTGCAGGTTGCGGCCGTGGATTACCTCGCCCAGTTCCGCGAGGGCAGCGTCGCGCAGGCGCGAAAAATTTCCCCACAGGATCGCGTTTACCAGCCACTGGCGCTCGAAAAAACTGACGGCATTCGGATGCACGTACGCCCACCAGTACGTATCCTGCAGATAGGCGGGGATATGCTCGGTGGGACTGGCCTCAAAGCCGGCCTGCACTGCGTCGTGGGGCATTAAATCCTCCGCTGCGATCTGAATTGAGCCACCTGAAAACCGCTTCCTGCCGCGATACTACTGGGGAATCGGTCCTGAATCATAACCAGCCTCGCCTGTCGGCCCGCAACGGCATGGTTTGCCGAGTCAGTATGGGGGAGTGGCGTGATTCGCCTTTGATGCTCATCAAAGGCGAAACCGGCGCGACTCCGTGGTCTATCGTATTGCAAATCGCGCCACTGAGCGGCGAAAGTCAAGCATTGGCGCGCCTCTCAGGGCAAAAGTGGCTGGAACACCACGCCAGTGCTGGAGTTCGGCCTTCGTATGCTGGGGAAGCGCGACTGCCGACTACAGCACTTTCCCCGGGTTCATGATGCCTTGCGGATCGAGCGCGCGCTTGATGGCCCGCATCAGGTCGAGTTCCACTGCGCTCTTGTGACGGGTGATCTCGTCGCGCTTGAGCTGGCCCAGGCCGTGTTCCGCGCTGATCGAGCCCTGCAGTTCATCCAGCAGCGCGTACACCAGCGCGTTGGCACCCGCGGATTGCGCTGCCGTCGGCGCACCCGCCGGGAAGCTGAGGTTGTAGTGCAGGTTGCCGTCACCGATGTGACCAAAGCACACCACATGCGCTTCGGGAAAGGCGGCCTGGAGCGCGGCGTCACCGCGGGCAATGAATTCGGCGATGCGCGAAATCGGCACCGAAACATCGTGCTTTACACTTTTGCCCGCCAGCTTCTCGGCTTCCGGAATGTGCTCTCGAATCGACCACAACGCCGCTGCCTGTGACTGGCTGGTGGCAATGATGGCGTCGGCAGCGATACCGCTTTCGAATGCGGGTTCCAGTGCTGCCGCAAGCGCATCTTCCAGCGGCGCGCGCTGCTGCGTATCCGTCAACTCCACCAGCACCTGCCAGGCATGCCGTTGACCGAACGGTTCGACGGTGGCGGGAAAATGCGTCATGACCAGATCGAGGCACAGGCGTGACATCAATTCGAATCCGGTGACGCGATCGCCCAAGTCGGCGCACACGGCGGACAGCAGGGCGACGGCGGCTTCCGCGCTCGGCACCGCGACCAGCGCGGTGCACGCGGTTTGCGGTTTCGGATAGAGCTTGAGCACGGCAGCGGTAATGATGCCCAGCGTCCCCTCGGCGCCCATCAGCAGGTGCTTGAGGTCGTAGCCGGTATTGTCCTTGCGCAGCGCCTTGAGGCCGTTCCAGATGCGGCCATCGGGCAGTACCGCCTCAATGCCCAGCACCAGGTCGCGCGCATTGCCATAACGCAACACCGCGGTGCCGCCGGCATTGGTGGAAAGATTGCCGCCGATGGTGCAGCTGCCTTCGGCGGCCAGCGAAAGCGGAAAGTAGCGATCGTGCTGCAGCGCCGTTTCCTGGATGGTCTGGAGGATGCAGCCGGCTTCGACCGTCATCGCGTTGTTGGCGACGTCGATGGCGCGGACCGCATTGAGGCGCATCAGCGACAGCACGATGGCGCGACCCGAATCATCGGGAACCCCGCCACCGACCATGCCGGTGTTTCCGCCTTGCGGCACCACCGGAGTCGCATGCGCGGCGCACAGCCGCACCACCGCCGCGACCTGTTCGGCGGTTGCCGGGCGCACCACGGCCAGCGCGCGACCGGTGTAGTTGCCGCGCCAGTCGGTGAGATAGGGAACCAGGTCCGGCGCGGCTGTGAGGACTTGGGCGTCGCCCACGGCCTTGCGCAGTTCGGCGATCAGCAGGTCGGACATTTTCCGGCTGTGCCCGACTCAGTTGCCGGCCGCGCGAATGCGCGCCAGGGTGGCCGTGGTGGATCGTTCAAACTGAAAGGCGATCGCGTGCACGCTGCCGCCCCAGGAGCGAACTTCCGGGCCGCCGACGATCTTGTCGATGGGCCAGTCGCCGCCCTTCACCAGCACCTCCGGCCGCGCCTCGAGAATGCGCTGCAGCGGCGTGTCCTCCTCAAACCAGGTTACCAGCGAGACGCACTCCAGCGCCGCCAGCACCGCCATGCGATCTTCGAGTGTATTGATCGGCCGGTCATCGCCCTTGCCCAGCCGTTTCACCGAGGCATCGGCGTTGAGGGCGACGATCAGCGAGGCGCCAAGTGCGCGCGCCTCGGCCAGATAGGTCACATGACCGCGATGCAGCACATCGAACACGCCGTTGGTGAAGACGCGCTTTGCGGGCAGCGCTGGCGCGCGCGCGGCGAGGTCGGACGGCGCACAGAATTTGCTTTCGAAGGAGGGGCGCATGGCGACATTTTACGCCAGCACCCCATGGCGACTGTCAGACGCCACCGCAGCGCATCGGGCGCCGGCAGACAGCCGGCGGATCAGGCGGTTTGCGTGGCGCCGGCGCCGGCAAGGCTGGCAATGATTTCCTTGCGGAAACGATTCAGATCGGTGGAGCTTTCGAAAGTGCGTTCGAACAGGCTCGACATCTGTTTGAGGATGCCGTTGACCACGCGGTTTTCCCACACCTTGTCAAACTGGATCTGCGTGTCCAGCCAGCGCTCCAGCCACTCCGGGTCCGGCAGCCGCGATTGCACGGTGTCGTTGGGAAACAGGCCTTTGTTGACGTGCAGGTTGGTCGGGTGCAGCGGCTTGCTGCTTTTCCCGGAGCTGGCCATCAGAACGCCGATCTTGGCGAACGCGAGCTTGGCATCGGCACCCATCTTTTCGACTGCGCGCTTCATGTAGCGGAAATAGGCGCCGGCGTGTCGCGCCTCGTCCTTGGAGATGGTGTCGTAGATTTTCTTGATGACCGGTTCCGTATGCCATTCGGCGGCACGCCGGTACCACTGGGTGAGACGAATCTCACCGCAGAAATGCAGCATCAGCGTTTCCAGCGCCGGTGCCGGGTCGAAGGGAAAGCGCACGGCGTGCAGTTCCTGTTCAGTCGGCGCGAACTCCGGACGGAAGCGCTTGAGATAGTCCATCAGCACCAGCGAGTGCTTCTGTTCCTCGTAAAACCAGATCGACATGAAGGCCGAAAAGTCACTGTCGTTCTGGTTGTCCCGCAGGAACATTTCCGTCGCCGGCAAAGCAGACCACTCGGTGATGGCGTTCATCTTGATGGTCATGGCCTGCTCGTCGGAGAGCTTGCTGCTGTCGAAACTGTCCCATGGAATATCGCTGGCCATGTTCCAGCGCGATTTTTCGAGGTCGCGAAACAGGTCGGGGTACAGCATCGGGGACGTGGACTGGTTGTCGGGGGAGGTCATGGCGCGTCTACCTTGTTGAATTGCTGCCGCGGAGCAGACTCGGCGGGTGGATTACTACGTCACGTACCGTGCGGTGGATGCGAACGGTGCAGGATGAATGGCTATCATCGCGCTATTGGAACACGGGCACGTGACAGATTGGCGAATTGTGCTCATGGCGCACATGGCGGATCAGTGCTTGCCCGTGAGGCCGCGAAATGTGGCGGTGACCATGGCTTCCACGATCTGTTCATTTGACAGCTTACCGGCTTGCCGCAGAAATTCCACGGTGGGATCGCAAGACCGCGAATACAGCGTGAACACAATGACGTCGTCGGGCATGTCGGGGCTGATGTCGCCGGCCTTCCTGGCCTCGGCGACGAGGGCATAAAACCGCTTGTTCACCTTGAAAGCGATGGCAAGGTAGTCGAGATTCATCATCAGCGCGCGTTGCAGCGCGCCGCGCGTGGACGGCAGGTGGGGCACGCCGCCGCGCAAGCGGTGCTGCAGTGACCAGCGCAGGATTTCCTCGAGCTTGCGCGCCGCCGACCAGTCCGGCGGCATGCCGTCGAGCACCTCCACCGTCAAGGTCAGCAGGCGCGTCATCGCCGCGGCGGCCAGTTTTTCCTTGGAACTGAAATGCTTGTACAGGCTGCCCTTGGCCACGCCGACTGCGTCCGCCACGTCGTCCATGGTCATGAGGTCGAATCCCTTTTCCGACAGCAGCATGTTGACGGCGTCAAGAATGGCCTCTTCGCGCGCTTCAAACTGCTGTTTTTTAAAAGGTATTTTTATTTCAAGCATGCGGGTTGACTTTGGGCAAACTTATTGGTTCAATTCGTGACTTTGCGGTCATCTTGTGACCGGATCGGTTGTAAGCGGATTCTGCCATCGTCTGCCGGGAATGCCAAGTGCCTGATCCGGCAGCGCGGCCCGGGCGTAATTATGTACGCCGCCACTGCAATCGCTGTCACTCAGGAATGGACATGAACTGCTGCCGGAATGCCTTGCTGCTGTTGAGTCTGCTGTCGCTGCCGGCCCTCGCCATTGAGGAACCAGCCTATCAGGTGGCGCGCAAGACCGACGCAATCGAAATTCGCTCCTACGCTGCCTACATGGTTGCGGAAACGCGCGTAGACAGCGGATTCGCCGACGCGGGGAATGCCGCGTTTTCACCGCTGTTCAAGTACATCTCCGGCAACAACCGCCGCCGCGAGAAAATTGAAATGACCGCGCCGGGGAACCAGAGCCCTGCCGCCGAACGCGGGCAGGCGATCGAAATGACGGCGCCTGTTTCGCAGTCGCGTGACCCGGAAGGGCGCAACGGCTACGTGGTCAGCTTTGCGATGCCGGCGCGCTTCGGCCCCGACAACATTCCCCAGCCCGAGGACCCGCGCGTGACCGTGCGCGAAGTCCCCGCCCGCACCATGGCGGTTCTCGCCTACACCGGCACCTGGAGCCAGGAACGATACGCCGCGCATGAACGCACCTTGATGGACGAGGTGGCCCGGGCCGGCCTGAAGCCGCGCGGCGCGGGCCAGTTCGCGCGCTACAACGCGCCATTTGTGCCATGGTTCCTGCGACGCAACGAAGTCATGGTAGAAATCGACCCTCCGGCAGACGGCGGCATCCCGCCGGGATGATGACGTCATGCCGGATTGCAATTCCAACAGGGGGATGCGGCAAGCATGAAGATTGCGGTGATCGGGTCCGGCATTGCCGGCCTTTCCTGTGCCTGGCTGTTGTCGCGGCACGCCAGCGGCCAGCATCAGGTCACGCTGTTCGAGCAGAATGCCCGCCTCGGAGGTCACACCAATACCATCGATGTCACGGTTGACGGCATTGATTACCCGGTCGATACCGGCTTCCTCGTTTACAACGACTGGACGTATCCCAACCTGATCGCGCTGTTCGCCCATCTCGGGGTGGAGGTCGCGCCTGCCGACATGTCGTTCGGCATCAAGCTGCTCGACACCGCCGGTCGCGGCCGGCTCGAATGGTGTGGCTCGGACGACCTCTCTACCGTGTTCGCCCAGCCGAGCAACCTGCTGCGGCCCGCATTCTGGGGCATGCTCCGGGACTTGCTGCGCTTCAATCGCGATGCCAGCGCGCTGGCGGCGTCCGGCCAGCCGATGCCGGGCACGCTTGGACAGTACCTCGATGCAAATGGCTACGGCAGCGCCTTTCGCGACTGGTACCTGCGACCCATGGCCGCCTGCATCTGGTCGACACCGACCCAGCAGATCGACCAGTTCCCGCTGGCGACCTTTCTCATCTTCTGCCGAAATCACGGACTGATCTCCGTGAACAACCGCCCGCAATGGCGCACCGTCAAGGGCGGCGCGAGGAATTACGTCCGGCGCATGGCCGCGGACCTGGCCGACATCCGCACCGGCAGCATGCTCGCCGGCGTGCGGCCGGACGCGCGCGGCACGGTGATTGATGCGGCCGATGGTGCCGAGCATTTTGATCAGGTCGTGTTTGCCTGCCACACCAATGAGACGCTGGCGCTGTTGCGTGCCGGCCCCGCATCCGTTTTTGCACCCATAAGCGAGGTATTGTCGAAAATTCCCTACCAGCCCAATACTGCGGTCCTGCACACCGACCGGCGGCTGCTGCCCGATCGCAAGCGTGCCTGGGCGGCCTGGAACTACACGGCCTGGCATCCGGAAGCGGCGGGCCGGCGTAGTACCGGTGTCGCGGATGCGCCGGTGTCGTTGTCCTACCTGCTGAACCGGTTGCAGCCGCTGCCGTTCAAGTCCCCTGTCATCGTCACCATGAATCCGCTTGTTGCTCCCGAACCATCCACCGTGATTCAGACCATTGCCTACGACCACCCGGTGTTTCTTGCCGAGAGCGCCGATGCCAAGCGCGCGCTGCGTCGCCTGCAGGGGCACGGCGGCCTGTGGTTCGCGGGGGCCTGGACGCGCTACGGCTTCCATGAGGATGGCCTGATGTCGGGGATCGCGGTGGCGCGTGCGCTCGGTGCCAGCGTGCCGTGGCCGACCAATGTGCCAGCGGCGAATGATCTGGCGGCCGCCTACCCGGGAGTGGACGGGTGAGCAGCGTTGCCGTCGCCTGGCCGCAAAGCGCGCAACCGGAAATGATTTTCGGGCGCGTCTTTCATCGCCGCTTCAGGCCCGCCGGGCACCAGTTCTCCTACGGCGTGTTCTACCTGCGCGTCCCGCTTTCGCAATTGCAGTCGCTCGGCAATCGCTGGCTGTCGAAAGACCGTTTCAACCTGCTGTCGTTCATGACGCGTGATTACGGCCCGCGCGATGGTTCCAGTCTCGAAGCCTGGGTGCGGTCCATGCTCAAGGGCGAAGGCGTGGACACGGCCGACGGCGAAATCGTGCTGCAGACATTCCCGCGCCTGCTGGGCTATGTGTTCAATCCCATCAGCATCTGGTACTGCCACGACCGCGACGGCCGCCTGCGCGCGGCGCTGTGCGAGGTGAGCAATACCTTCGGCGAACATCACAATTATCTGGTTGCACATCCCGACCAGCGGCCGATCGCCGCCGGTGACTGGCTGACGGCGCGCAAGATGTTCCACGTCTCGCCATTCTGCGAGGTCAAGGGCCACTATCGCTTCCGGTTCGAGCAGACCGGTGCGCGCGCGTTCGCCGAGGTTGACTACTTTGATGCCGATGAGCTGGTCGCGGATGCGGCAACGCTGCTGGTCACCACCATCCACGGCACGCCCAGCCCGCTCGATGCAAGTACCACCCTGCGTGCGTTTTTCGGCTACCCGTTGATGACCATCAGCGTGGTTGCGCGCATCCACTGGCACGCGCTGAAACTGTGGATCAAGCGTGTGCCGTTCTTCACCAAGCCCACGCCGCCGGCGATCGAAACCAGCCGCTGACCACAGTCCAGTTGCCCACCAGGACTCTCTCCCACATCCTTATCAAAACTGACCTTCACCCAACATGACCGTCAATGACCTTTCGGCAATTCCCGTCCATGCCCACCTGCCGGCCGTGGCCCGGCTGTTCTACGGCCTGATGAAGCGCATCGATACCGGCAGCCTGACGATTACCTCCCCCGAGGGGCACACCACCGTGTTTCGCGGTGTGCACGAAGGGCCCGCCGCCGACCTGCGGTTTGCGGACTGGGGGGTTGCCAAGGAGGCCTTCAAGTCGGCCGAAATCGGACTGGCGGAGTGCTATCGCGACGGGCGGCTGTTCACTTCCAACCTCACGGCGTTCCTGATGGTGTGCACCGAAAACCAGGCCGCCCTGGAACACGTTTTTTACGGCAAGCCACTGGTGGCGCTGTACTTCCGCAT
>JBGATH010000029.1:0-60577 GCA_044229235.1 Usitatibacteraceae bacterium | reverse complement strand
CTGCATGCGCAAACCGGCATCAAGCTGCGTGGCACATTGGTGCGACTCGATCAGGCGATCGCGGCCGGAACAGGGAAACTCTAGCATTGGCGCGGCTCCTGGCCTGCTTTTGCCCCAGGGGCCGCGCCAATGCTAGAGTTTTGCCGATCAGCCAATAGCGAACTTCTCGTGCGCCACGCCGTCCGAGTAACACCCCAACCGTGGAAACCTTCATGACCGAAACCGAGCAAAAGTCCCTGATCACCATCGCATTACTCGCCGCCTTTGCCGACGGCAACAACAACGATGCCGAGCGGGCGGAGGTCAAGCGCATCGCCGAATCGCTTTCGCGTGACAGCAATATCGACATTTCCGGCATCTATCAAGAGGTGTTGTTACGGCGTACCTCTGTTGATGCTGCCGTGACTGGCCTTGCTTCGGCAGAGGCGCGCAACCTCGCCTTTGAACTGGTGGTTTGCGTATGCGATGCCGACGGTGCGCAGGGCGAGGCCGAGCGCGCATTTCTGGCCGATCTGCGCACCAGGTTGGTCCTGGATCCGGCGCGGGCCGGCGCCTTCACCAGCAATGCGGATGCGCTGGCCGGCGCCCCGCTGGGCAAGGCGACATCGTTTGAGCCGGCCATGCTCACCAGCAGCATGAGCAGCGAAGACCAGGACAAGGCGATTCTCAACTACGCCATTCTCAATGGTGCGCTGGAAATGCTGCCGGAGTCCCTTGCCTCGATGGCCATCATTCCGCTGCAGATGAAGCTGGTGTATCGCATCGGCAAGTCCTACGGCTTTGAACTTGACCGTGGGCACATCAAGGATTTCCTTGCCACGGCCGGCGTGGGCCTGGCCTCACAGTACGTCGAGCAGGTGGGGGTGAAGCTGATCGGCAAGGTGTTCGGTGGCGGCCTCATCGGCGGCCTGCTGGGCGGGCTGGCCAAGCAGGCCGTGAGCTCGGGATTCTCGTTCGCCACGACCTACGCACTGGGACATTTGGCCAAGCGCTACTACGCCGGCGGCCGTACGTTCTCCGCCGACATGCTGAAAGAAACCTACGCCAGCCTGCTGGGCGACGCGAGGAGCATGCAGGGCCAGTATTTGCCCGCCATCCGCGAGAAGGCCCGAACCATCAACGTTACGCAGATCCTTCAGGAGGTGCGCGCGTAGCCTGCCGGCGCGATTCGCGTGCCGACAATGCATGCGGGGCGCAAGCGCCCCGCATGCACCACCCGCGCAGGTTAGTTGCGCTGGTAATCGAACTTCGTTTCCACCGGCAGCGCGGCTTCCGGACGCTGCACCTTGATGGTCACCGTATAGCGACCCTTGGTCGGCATTTTGAAGAATCCGCCGTAGCTGATTGCCTGGTTGATAGCCATCATCTCCAGTGATCTGAAGGCGCTGATGTCTTCCACCCGCACGTTGGCGCGGCTTGTGGTCTCGACCTTCAGTGTCTTGGATTCGCCCCGCGACAGCAGGTCTTCCACCCGCACTTCCACTTGCGCGTTGGTGACGGGCGTCTTGCTGATGCGGTCGTTCAGGGTCACGTTTACATGAAAATAGTTTGCACCCTCCGGAATGCTGGTGATCGACACGGGGCCAGTGTTCTTCTGCGCGGCGCGAATCGATTCCGCGGAGGCGATGCCAAGGAAAATCTCCGTGTCCCCGACGGTCTTGTGGTTCGGATCCTGGGCGGCGGGAGTGCTCGCCACGACCGGCAAGGGATTGGCACTGGCCGGATTGAACATGTAGGTGATGGCATTCTTCATCTCGCTCTCGGTGATGTCGGCCAGGCCCCCGCGTGCCGGCATGGCGCCGTGTCCATTGAAAGCCGAGCGCACGACTTCGGGCATTCCACGCTTGAGCCGTTGCACCCAGGCTGCCCGGTCGCCTACTTTCGGCGCGCCGTTTTCGCCGGTGAGGTGGCACGTGCCACATTGAATCTGCACGACCTTTTGCCCGCTGCGTTCGGCTGGGGCCGTTGTTTTTACGGGCGCCGCCTTACCGACTGGCTCAATCCACTTTCCGCCTGATTGGTTCACCATGTAGGTGATCGCGCGGCTGATTTCCAGGTCGCTGGTTTCCGCGCTGCCGCCGTGCGCGGGCATCTTGCGAATGCCCGTGAGAGCGCTGGACGTGAGGCTGGTGAGGCCGCGCGCCGCCAGCTTCTTCCATGCGTCGCGATCGCCCATGCGCGGCGCACCGTCCTTGCCGCTGGCGTGGCAGGCCGCACAAGCGGTTTCAACCACCTGCTTGCCGGAGCGTTCACCCGGGGTGCCGGCTGCTACAACAGCGCCGGCGGCGCCGATGCCGATAATGCCCGCCGCTAAGACAATCACTGCCCGAAGCGCGCGGCTGGACCGGGAGCCTTCATTGTGAAGAAAACAATTCGAGAACGAGTTCATGGTGGATCTCCCTGCAAGAACCATCGGGATACCAAAGGTGCAACCCGTTCACCTGCGGAAAGCGGGAAGCACAGGTAAGCGCGACGCCGATATTGTCGGCACGTGCAAGGCTACTTTTGCGCGGCCGGGGGCAGCCCGTCTTGACGGCTATCAAACCCGGTTTAGATAAGGACGGTTCGTGCTTGCCAGGGCTTTTGATTCTGGTCAAACAAGCAGCCCACGTCGGCCGGCCGGTGGCCGGCAGGCAGGAATACCACACGCGGGGCGCCCGGCCTGGCCGCCAATTTCAGCGCGCCAAACAGGCGCTTGACCTTCCCACGATGGGAAGGTTTATTCTGTCACTTCACAACCTGACTTGCGGAGAACCAAGTGATCAAACTAACCATCGACGACATGACCTGCGGCGGCTGCGTCGCCAGCATCACCCGCGTGGTGACCGCATTGGACGGGGAAGCCAAAGTCTCAGCCGATGTCGGGAGCAAGCGCGTCTCCATCGACAGCACGCTCGCCACCGAGGTTGTGGTTGCTGCCATTACCCAGGCCGGCTATCACCCGCTGGTGATGGATTGAGTCGGTGCCAATGCCGCCGCCGAAACTGACATGAAGGCCATGACAACCGACCTGCAACCGCTGGACATTGCCATTACGGGAATGACCTGCGCCTCGTGCGCGAGCCGGGTGGAAGGCGTGCTTTCGCGGCTGCCTGGCGTTGTCGAGGCCACTGTCAATCTGGCCACGGAAAAGGCCACGCTGAGGAGTTCGGCGGGGCCGCTCGATGTGGGCGCAGCGGTCCAGGCCATCGAGCGGGCCGGGTATGGCGTTGCGCTGCAAACCCTGACCCTCAACATCGGCGGGATGACTTGTGCATCCTGCTCCAGCCGGGTCGAGAGCGCGATCGGCAAGCTGCCGGGCGTGGTCGGTGTCACTGTCAATCTCGCCACCGAGCAGGCAGTGGTCACGCTGGTGCCGGGCGCGGTATCGGCAGCCGACGTCATCCGCGCAGTCCAGCGCGCCGGGTACGAGGCGAGCGCGGCCATTGAGCAGTCCACGCTGCCCGGTAGCGTGAGCGCACGGGCAGGATGGCACGTCGTTGTCGCCGCGATTCTTTCCGCACCGCTGGCGCTGCCGATGTTCGCTGAATTGGCTGGCCTCCACCTGTCGTTGCCGGCCTGGCTGCAGTGGTGTTTGGCCACGCCCGTGCAGTTTTACCTGGGCGCGCGCTTCTATCGCGCCGGCTGGAAAGCGGTCCTTGCCGGCGCGGGCAACATGGATCTGCTGGTGGCCCTTGGCACCAGCGCGGCCTATGGCCTGAGCCTGTACCTTTGGGCAACGGCACCGAAGGGCGCCATGCTTCACCTGTACTTCGAGGCCTCTGCCGTAGTCATTACCCTGGTGCTGCTGGGCAAGTGGCTGGAAGCGCGCGCCAAGCGCCAGACGACTGACGCCATTCGTGCGTTGCAGGCGTTGCGACCGGAAACGGCGCGCGTGCGGCGCGGCGAAACGGAACTCGACGTACCCATCCTATCCGTGCATCCCGGCGACCGGGTGGTGGTGCGCCCCGGCGAGCGGATCGCCGTCGACGGCATCGTGGAGGAGGGCGACAGCCACGTCGACGAGTCGCTGATAACCGGGGAGAGCCTGCCCGTTGCCAAGTTGCCGGGCGACCACGTCACCGGCGGGGCCGTCAACGGCGAAGGAACGCTGGTTGTCACCACTTCCGTTGTGGGCGCGGAGAGCACCCTGTCGCGCATCATCCGCATGGTGGAATCCGCCCAAGCGCAGAAGGCGCCGATTCAGCGGCTGGTCGACCGGGTGAGCGCCGTGTTCGTGCCAGTGGTGCTGGTCGCCGCAACCCTGACCTGCTTCGGCTGGTGGCTGCTCGGCGACAGCTGGCAGACGGGGCTGCTCAACGCGGTAGCCGTGCTCGTCATCGCCTGTCCTTGCGCCCTCGGCCTGGCCACGCCGACGGCGATCATGGCCGGCACAGGCGTAGCCGCCCGTCATGGAATCCTCATCAAGGATGCGGCCTCCCTTGAGGTCGCATATCGCGTCGGCATGGTGGCGTTTGACAAGACCGGCACGCTCACGGAGGGGCGGCCTTTCCTGGACGCCGCCATCGCCGCCAGCGGCAACCGCGACGAGCTCCTCGCGCTCGCCGGTGCCGTCCAGAGCCGCAGCGAACACCCGCTGGCGCGCGCGGTGCTGGATGCGATGCGTGCACAAGGCATTGAACCTGCGCAAGCAACGGAGACGAGGGCGTTGCCGGGGCGCGGCGTGCAGGCCACTGTTGGCGGGCGCGCGTTGGCCATTGTCAGCACCCGATATGTTGCCGAGCTGAATGCGCCGGTGCCCGAAATATTGGGCCAGGAGGCCGACCGGTTCCAACGCGCCGGACGCACCGTCTCGTGGTTGATCGAATTGGCGGGACCAAACGTCATTGGCCTGCTGGCGTTCGGTGATCGGGTAAAGCCGACTGCCGCAGCGGCCATCGCGCGACTGCACCGGCTCGGTGTGAAAACGGCGCTGGTCAGCGGCGACAACCGCGGCAGCGCCGAAACGGCGGCAAAGGAACTCGGCATCGACGTCGTGCACGCCGACGTGCTGCCCGCGGACAAGGCCCGCATCGTCGCCGCGCTGAAACAACCGGGACGGCTGGTGGCGATGGTGGGTGATGGCATCAACGACGCCCCGGCATTGGCAGCTGCAGACATCGGCATCGCCATGTCGACCGGCACCGACGTGGCCATGCAAGCGGCGGGCATCACGCTGATGCGCGGCGATCCCGCATTGGTGGCCGACGCCCTGGACATCTCGCGGCGCACCTACGCCAAGATTCGCCAAAACCTGTTCTGGGCCTTCATCTACAACATCGTCGGCATCCCGGCTGCCGCCTTCGGCCTGTTGAACCCGGTGATCGCCGGTGCCGCCATGGCATTTTCCAGCGTGAGCGTGGTGTCGAATGCGTTGTTGCTCAAGCGGTGGCGACCGGTAAAGCAGGTCGAAATGGAAACGGCGAGGTAGCGAAGATGGCAACTGGCAAGTTCACCGAATTGGCCGATGCGAAAACGCAAGGCAATACCAATATCAGCGAGGCCGCGCAACGCTCGGGCTTGTCCGCAAAAATGATCCGGCACTACGAAGATATCGGCCTGATGCCGAAAGTGGGACGCACCATGGCGGGTTACCGCATCTACCGGCCATCGGACATTCACATCCTGCGTTTCATTCGTCGCGCACGCGACCTCGGCTTCACCATCAAGGAAATTCAGACGCTGCTGGGCCTCTGGAATAATCGGCGGCGTGCAAGTGGCGACGTCAAGACGCTCGCACAAAAACACATCGCCGACCTCGATGCGCGCATTGCCGAAATGCAGGGTATGCGCAACGCACTGCATCAGCTGGCCGCGTGCTGTCATGGCGACGACCGGCCGGACTGCCCTATCCTCGATGATCTGGCGGAGTCCGGCGCTCACCACTAGCGCTGGCGCCGCGTGCTAGGCTAATGCGATCGTCACTTCGCGATTGGAAGCTGCATGACGCAAAGCACCAAGCCTATGCCACTGGAAGGTCTGCGGGTGCTGGAAATGGGCACGCTCATCGCCGGCCCGTTCTGCGGCCGGTTGCTGGCGGAATTCGGTGCCGAGGTGATCAAGATCGAAACGCCGGCCGACGCCAAAGGCGAAGGCGGCGACCCATTGCGCAAGTGGCGCAAACTGCATGACGGCACCTCGCTGTGGTGGTATGCCCAGGCCCGTAACAAGAAGTCGGTGACGGTCAACCTGCGTGAAAAAGAGGGGCAGGACATCGTTCGCAAACTCGCGTTGCAGGCAGACATCATCGTCGAGAACTTCCGGCCCGGCACGCTTGAAAAGTGGAATCTTGGCTACGAATCATTGGCAGAAGAGAATCCGAAGCTGATCATGGTGCGCCTGTCCGGTTTCGGCCAGACCGGGCCTTACAAGGATCGCGTCGGCTTCGGTGCGATTGGCGAGTCGATGGGCGGCATGCGCTACCTCACCGGCTATCCGGACCGCGCGCCGGTGCGCGTCGGCATTTCCATCGGTGATTCCCTGGCGGCCATGTACGGTGCCATGGGTGCGCTGATGGCGTTGCGGCATCGGGATCGCACTGGCCAAGGCCAGGTGGTGGATGTGGCGCTGTACGAGGCGGTATTTTCGATGATGGAGTCGATGCTGCCCGAATTCGGCATGACCGGCTTTGTCCGCGAACGAACCGGCGCCAGCCTTCCCGGGATCGTGCCGTCAAACACCTACCTGTGCGCTGACGGGCAGTACGTGGTGATCGGCGCCAATGGCGATTCGATTTTCAAGCGCATGATGCTGGCCATCGGCCGCGCCGACCTCGCCAATGATCCCGCGCTGGCCGACAATGCCGGCCGCACCCGGCGCACCGAAGAGCTGGATGCCGCGATCGGCGGCTGGACCGGTGCCAACACGCTTGATCATGTGTTGGCCGTTCTGGAAAAAGCCGACGTGCCCTCGGGACGCATTTACTCCATAGCGGACATTGTTTCCGACTTGCAGTATCAGGCGCGCGGCATGATCGAGAAACACAAACTCGGGGATAATCAGGACCTGCTGTTGCCCGGTGTGGTGCCGAAGCTTTCGGCCACACCGGGTGGCACCCGATGGATCGGCCCGGCACTGGGAGCACACACCGCCGAAGTGCTGGCCTCGATCGGCTACGATGCCGTCGCGCAGGAAGACTTGAAAAAGCGGGGAATTGTTTGATGAAACAGCGTATCTACATCAACGACGTTGCCGTTCGCGACGGCTTTCAGATCGAGAAGGCCGTCATCGCGACTGAAACGAAGGTGGCGCTAATCAACGCCCTGTCGGCGACCGGCATTGCAAAAATCGAAACCACTTCGTTTGTGCACCCGAAACTGGTGCCGAACATGGCGGACGCCGCGGAGGTGCTGGCCAGCATCGAGCGCGTGAAAGGGGTGAGGTACAGCGTCCTGGTGCCCAATGTCAAAGGCATGGAGCGAGCCGTCGAAACCCATCTCACGCGCGGCCGGATCGATGAAATCAACGTGTTCATGTCGGCCTCGGAAACGCACAACCGGGCCAACGTGAACCGAGCCTGTGATGAATCGTTTGCCGATTTCGCCGTCATGATCAAGATGGCCAGGGATGCCGGCATTCGCATGAACGGCACGGTATCGACTTCCTTCGGCTGCCCATTCGAAGGTTATGTACCGGAGGAGCGCGTGCTGGTGTTTGCCCGCCGCTATCTCGACCTCGGGTTTGACGGCATCACCCTGGCCGATACCACCGGCATGGCCAACCCGGCCCAGGTTGAGCGGCTGGTTCGCGCGGCCGTGGCGCAATGCAAGGGCGCAGAACTCACGCTGCATTTTCACAACACGCGCAGCATGGGTCTTGCCAACGTGGTCGCCGGCATTCGCGGCGGGATTTTCAGCTATGACGGTTCGCTCGCGGGCCTCGGTGGCTGCCCGTTCGCGCCGGGCGCAACAGGCAACATCTGTACCGAAGACATGGTGAACATGCTTGAAGACATGGATTACGACACCGGCGTCGACCTGGACCTGTTGCTCGCCGCCGCGGTCAAGGTGCCCGCCATTGTCGGGCACGATGTACCGGGCCAGGTGATGCGCGCCGGCAAGACCATGCACCTGCATCCGGTTCCGCAAAAGCTTTATACCCAATGAAAACCAGGATGAGAAAACTTGCGCTGGCTGCCTTTTGTGTTTACACCGGTGCCGCGCAGGCCGGCGGTCTGGACGACGTTCGACAGTTGTCGCAGGCGGCGTTTCGCGAGCTGGCGAAGGACCTTGCCTCAGTCACTGCCCTGCGCGCGCTGTCGCCCGGCGTGACGCTAAACCTGCTCGGCGCCGACATCGGCATCGAAGTGGGCGTCACCAAGGTGGACAACGGCGATGTCTGGAAGCGGGCCGGCGGTGGATCGACACAGGTGGTCACGCCGCGGCTGACGGTGCACAAGGGTCTTGCCGCCGGTTTCGATATCGGCGCCAGCGTGGGTACCAGCGGCAGTTCAGGGCTGTCGACCATCGGCGGCATCCTGCGCTACCAGTTTGTCGAGCCAACTACCTTGCTTCCCGGCGTGACGGGGCGCCTCACCGGTAGCCGCGAGTACGGCTCCAGCTCGGTGGACGTGCGAAATGTTGGCGTTGACCTGATCCTTGCCAAGCCGCTATTCGTCGTCACGCCGTATATCGGTGCCGGCACGGTCAACAGCGAAACAAAGGCGAGCGGCTCATCGTTGGCGTCCGTTAGCACCAACCGCTCGCGCCTGTTTGTTGGTTTCGACGCGCGGCTGGCGTTTGCCACGCTGTCCGCAGAGGCAGAAAAGTCGGGGGGCGCGACAACGGTGTCCAGCAAGATCGGTTTCAGATTCTAAAAACAACTCGAGGAGAAATCATGATCAGAAAAATTCTGGCGGCGGCCACGGGGCTGCTGCTTTCATTAAGTGTCGCAGGCGTGAGCGCCCAGGGGCTGGAGAAAAAGAAGCTGACGATTGCGGTCGGCGGCAAGAGTCTTTTCTACTACCTGCCGCTGACCATCGCAGAACGCCAGGGGTACTTCAAGGACGAAGGCCTCGATATCGAGATTCCGGATTTCCCGGGTGGCGCCAAGGCGCTGCAGGCCCTGGTGGGCGGCAGCGCGGACATGGTCTCGGGCGCCTTTGAGCACACCATCAACATGCAAGCCAAGAAGCAGCCGATTCGCGCGGTCGTGCTGCAGGCCAGCTACTCGTCCATCGTGCTGGTGCTGCCAAAGGACCGGGCTGCAAAATACAAGTCACCCAAGGATTTGAAGGGCCTCAAGATCGGTGTGAGCGCGCCAGGGTCGTCCACCAATATGTTCGTCAACAATTTGCTGGCCAAAGACGGCCTCAAGCCAAACGAGGTAGCCATCGTCGGCGTCGGCACCACGGCGGGTGCGTTCGCCGCCATGGAAAAGGGAGAAATCGATGCGATGTCGAACCTCGACCCGGTGATCAGCCAGCTGGAAGCAACCGGCAAGTTTGTCGCCGTGGCCGACAGCCGGACGGAGAAGGGCATGAATGAGATCTATGGCGGCGAATACCTCGCGTCGTGCATTTATGCGTCCGAGGAGTTCGTCAAGAAGAACCCCAACACCACACAGGCCGTGGTCAATGCCATGGTGAGAGCCAACCGCTGGATCGCGAAGGCGACACCGGAGCAAATCATGGCGGCGGTGCCTGAATCCTACATGGCCGGCAATCGCTCCGTGTACAAGGCGGCACTGCTGAAAAACATGCTGGGCTATTCCACAGATGGCCAGCTGAACATGAAGGCAGCCCAGAATGTGTACAAGGTGCTCAAGCAGTTCGAGCCCTCGGTGATCGCAGCGGGTAGCAGCATCAATCTTGCCGCGACTTTCGACAATTCGTTCGCGCAGAAGGCCGCTGCGAAGTTCAAGTGAACCCGGCCGCGTGTCCGTCGGGCGTGTCTGGCGGCGTGGCGCGATCGCGATGAGTACCTGTACGTGAGCGTTGCCCTCTCGTTTGAAAATCTGACGGTCACCTTTACCGACAAGTCCGGTGGGGCGGGCTATACCGCGGTCAAGGACACATCGATCAGCATCGCCGATGGCGAATTCGTGTCGGTGGTCGGGCCGACGGGTTGCGGCAAATCGACGCTGCTCAACATTGCTGCCGGGTTGCTGAGAGCCTCGGCGGGCAACGTGAGAGTCTTTGGCGAGCCGCTGGCAGGCCTCAATGGCAAGGCGGGCTACATGTTTCAGGCCGAATCGTTGATGCCCTGGCGCTGCGCACTCGACAACGTGACTGCCGGCCTGCAGTTTCGTGGAGTGGACGACGCGACCGCACGCGCGCAGGGCGAGGCGTGGCTGGAGCGGGTGGGCCTCGGTGGATTCGGCAACCGCTATCCGCACGAGTTGTCGGGCGGCATGCGCAAGCGCTGTGCGCTGGCGCAAATGCTCATCCTTGATCCCAAGATCCTGCTCATGGACGAGCCGTTTTCTGCACTCGACATCCAGACGCGCCAGCTGATGGAAAACGAGCTGCTGGAGCTGTGGGGCGCGGATCGCAAGTCGGTCATCTTCATTACCCACGACCTGGAAGAAGCCATCTCCATGTCGGATCGCGTCATCGTGCTTTCGGCCGGCCCGGCCACACATCCGATCGGTGAATTTGTCATCGACCTGCCGCGGCCGCGCGATGTGGCCGAGATCCGCATGACGCCGCATTTCCTCGAGCTGCACGAGAAAATCTGGCACACCATGAAGGCCGAGGTGCTGAAGGGTTATGCGCAGACCCGCAACCGGGTGCCGGCATGAAACAGAAAATCATTTTTTGGCAGGTTGGCCTGCTGATCGCGATCTTCGCGCTGTGGCACGTGCTGACCGTGCCGGGCATCATTCCTCCGGTCTTTTTCGACAACGAGAACAAGGCCTCATTTTTCTTCGGCGAGCCCCTGAAGATCTTCGATGTGGTCTACGTCTGGTTCTCGGCGGGCGAGATCTACCCGCACCTGTGGGTCACGTTGCAGGAGACTGCGCTGGCTTTCGTCATCGGCACCTTGATGGGGCTCGGCGTGGGGCTGTGGCTGGGCCTGTCGCCGCTGGCCTCCGCGGTCATGGATCCGTACATCAAGGCGCTGAATGCCATGCCGCGCGTAATTCTGGCGCCGATATTCATGGTGTGGTTCGGGCTCGGCATCTGGTCCAAAGTTGCGCTGGGCGTGACCCTGGTGTTCTTCATCGTGTTCTTCAACGTTTACCAGGGCGTGAAGGAAGTGTCGCCGGTGGTGTTGAACAACGCCCGCATGCTCGGCGCCAATGGCTCGCAGTTGCTGCGCTACGTCTACTTGCCTTCGGCGACATCGTGGGTGTTTTCCAGCCTGCATACTTCCGTGGGCATGGCATTCGTCGGCGCGGTGGTGGGCGAATATCTTGGCAGCGCCAAGGGCGTGGGCTATCTCATTCACCAGGCCGAAGGCGCCTTCGACATCAATACCGTGTTTGCCGGCATTCTCGTGTTGACGATTTTTGCGCTGCTGCTTGATTTCATGGTGACGTTCGCGGAGAACAAACTCCTCAAGTGGCGTCCCCAGCAGGCGGAGACCGAGACCACCTGACCGGCGCCAGCACAACGGCGGGAAACTCCAGCACTGGCGCGCCTTGCAGGCCGAAATGGGCTGGAAAGCCGCGCCAGTGCTGGAGATCGGCAATTAAGTGGCTTTCGCGCAGCATTACCGCGTTCCTGCTATTTACGCATGTGGCGGATTGCGCCATGATCGACCGCAGGCTGGGCGCGTACCCGCAATCGGCGCAAATACAGGCAACGTTGCGCGACCAACTGCTGCCCACGCTTGCAAACCACCCCAAACACGCGATGCTTCGGCATTACCAAGGGAGATTTACTTGAAAGTTGAACAAATACTGAAACTGCCGTCCATGCCGGCGGCGAGCCCCAGTTACCCGATGGGGCCGTACCGCTTCATCAATCGTGAATTCATGATCGTCACGTATGAGACCGATCGCGACTTGCTGAGGCAGGCCGTGCCCGAGCCGCTGGAGCCGAATCCGGACGGACTGGTGCTCTACGAATGGATCCGCATGCCCGACAGCTCCGGCTTCGGCGATTACACTGAGAGTGGCATCGTCATTCCCTGCCTGTTCAAAGGTGAACCGGTCAATTTCACCGCGCAAATGTATCTCGATGACGAGCCGCCGATTTCCGCCGGTCGCGAGATTTGGGGCTTCCCCAAGAAATACGCCCTGCCCAAGCTGGAAGTCTGTTCCGACACGCTGACCGGAACCCTGCATTACGCCGGGCAGATGGTGGCGATGGGAACGATGGCGTACAAGCACCAGGAAGCACCTGGTGGCGTCGAAGCGCAGGCCAAGGGCATGACGCGTACCTCCTGCAACCTCAAGATCATCCCGGATGTCGATGGCAGCCCGAAGATCTGCCAGCTGGTCGGCTACAACCTGACCGACATTACCGTCAAGGGCGTGTGGCTGTCGCCGGCGCGCCTGCACCTGATCCCCCACGTCAACGCGCCTGCAGCCGACCTGCCGATCAAGCGCATCGTCGGCGGCAAGCATTTCATCAGCGACCTCACACTGCCTCATGGCCGCGTGCTGTTCGACTACCTCAAAGACGCCTGATCAGGAGAAGACCAGATGAACAAGAAAGAAGTGATCGGCCTGGCGTCAATGCCGCTGCAAAGCCCGACCTATCCGCGTGGCCCCTACAAATTTTTCAACCGGCAATATCTGGTGATTCGTTACCAGACCGATGCCGCGGCCATCCGCGAACAACTGCCGGAGCCGCTGGAGCCGGACGGCGACACCGTCTCCGTGCAATGGCTGGATCTGCCCGACGGTGAAGGCTTTGGCGCGTACTCGGCTGCGGCCCAGATCATTCCCTGTACCTACAAGGGCGAGCGCTGCAACTTTGTCAGCCAGATGTACGTCGACAATTCACCACCGCTGGCCGGCGGCCGCGAAATCTGGGGCTACCC
Organism: Usitatibacteraceae bacterium; assembly: GCA_044229235.1. Lineage (GTDB taxonomy): Bacteria > Pseudomonadota > Gammaproteobacteria > Burkholderiales > Usitatibacteraceae > UKL13-2. Next base: position 47,666 of record JBGATH010000029.1, on the reverse strand, counting down.
GATGAAATTCGGCAAGGCGGTGCTGAAAGTGGAAGGCGATACCCTCAAGGGTTCATTGCGCTATGCGGGCCAGGAAGTGGCCATCGGCACCATGGTCTACAAGCATGACGCCTTTCGCAAGGACTATTCGAAGGAGCAAGAATTGCTGGCGCGCACGCAGGTAACGCTCAAGCTCATCCCGGATATCGACGGCAAGCCGGCCATCGCGCAACTCGTCGGCATCAACTTTTCGGACGTGACCATCAAGGGCGCCTGGTCGGGCGCGGCGCGGCTGGATCTGGTTCCCGCCGTCAATTGCCCGCTTGCCGATCTGCCGGTACGGGAAGTCGTTGGCGGCTTGCAAATGGTGACCGACATGACGCTGCCTTACGGTCGCGTGCTGCACGACTACTTGGCGAAATAACCAAAGGCGAAATGCAAAGCGGCGAATCGGTCTCCCGGTTCGCCGCTTTCTTTTGTGCTGCGTCCTGCGACAGGCGCTACAGAAATTCGCGCTTCAAATCCACAGTGGAGCGTACGCCGAGGTGGTTGAAGTTGTGCTCCAGCCATTCGGTGGCCAGAGCGCGGCCGCGGTCGCGCAGCATGGTCAGGAATTTCCAATCGCTGGACATCTTGCTCGCCGATGACAGGTCAGACATGGCATTGTCGGCGCGCACCGAATGGATCAGCACGTATTTGAGCTTGGCGCGGAACTCGTCCTTGATCCAGCCGTCATCGAGCAGCTTCTGCACAAAGTAAACCGAGCGCAGCTCCTTGATCAGCGAGGAGTTGAAGGTGATCTCGTTAAGCCGGTTGGCAATGTCCGCGGCAGACGTGGGCGGGCCTGGCCGTTCGATCGGGTTGATGTGCAGGATGACCACATCGCGCGACTTGGTGTAGTAGAACAGCGGATACAGCACCGGATTGCCCATGTAGCCGCCGTCCCAATAGTGCTCACCATCGATTTCCACGGCCTGGAAAACTTGCGGCAGGCACGCCGAGGCCAGCACCACATCGGCGGTGACTTCCGGCGTATTGAATATCTTCACCTTGCCGGTGCGCACGTTGGTCGCGCACAGGAACAGCTTGGTTCCCTGGCTGCGTTCGAGGGCTTCGAAATCCACCTGCTGTTCCAGTACTTCGCGCAGCGGGTTGTAGTTCATCGGATTGAGCTGGTAAGGCGAGAACACGCTCATCATCGACTTCATCATGTCCTGCATGGGGTTCTGGTTGTGACCGGTATCCCAAGGCATTTTCGGTACGGCAAAGCGCTGGCCCGCATCGGAAATCGCCTTCCAGAAGTTGTGCAGGGCTTCGCGCGCGCCGTCGTTGCCCTTGAGCTTGCCGTAGGCGTACACCACCGCGTTCATGGAGCCGGCACTGGTACCCGAAAGGCCTTCGATCTCGATGCGGCCGTCTTCGAGAAACTTGTCCATCACGCCCCAGCCGAACGCACCGTGCGCACCACCACCCTGCAGGGCCATGTTGATGCGTTTCACACCGTCGGTTGCTGGTGCCACCGGGTTGTTGCGGGCGCTGCGTACCGGCGCCTTGGCGGCAGGCTTGGCAGCTGGTTTTGCGGCCGTTTTTCGTGCCGCCTTGCGGGCGGTGGCAGCGATTGCTCTGGTTTTCATCAGGAGTCCCTTTCGTGCCGGCAAGCCGGCGCTGTGCAGTGGCGGGTTTCTGGCGGGGTCGACCGGCAGCGCGAATCAGTGCGCTGTCCAGCCGCCCTCGACTGCAATATGGGTTCCGGTAATTGAGGCGGCCGCGTCGCTGCACAGGAAAACCGTGGTGCCGGCAACCTGCTCGACCGTCACAAACTGTTTGGTTGGCTGCGCCGCCAGCAGCACGTCGCGCTTGACCTGATCTTCGGTCATGCCGCGCGCCTTGGCGGTGTCAGGAATCTGCTTTTCGACCAGCGGCGTGAGCACATAGCCCGGACAGATGGCGTTGACGGTAATGCCTTTCTCAGCCACTTCCAGCGCGATGGTCTTGGTAAAGCCGAGCACGCCGTGCTTGGCGGCAACGTAGGCCGATTTGAACGGCGATGCTACCAACGCATGTGCCGAGGCGATGTTGATGATGCGCCCCCAGCCCTTGGACTTCATGTAGGGGACAACCATCTTGGTGGTGTGGAAAGCCGAACTCATGTTGATGGCGATGATGGCATCCCACTTCGCGGTCGGAAAATCCTCCACTGGCGAAACATGCTGGATGCCGGCGTTGTTGACGAGGATGTCCACGCCGCCGAATTCAGCGGTGGCGGCGGTCATCATGGCTTCAATCTCGGCGGCCTTGCTCATGTCGGCGCCGTTATAGACAACCTTTACGCCGTAGGTCTTGGCGAGCCGGCCGCGCAGCGCTTCGATTTCGGCGGCGTCGCCGAAGCCGTTGAGAATGAGGTTGACGCCTTCACGCGCAAGTCCCTCGGCGATGCCGAGTCCGATGCCGCTGGTGGAGCCGGTGACGAGTGCGGTTTTTCCCTTGATCATGGTGTCTCCCTGAAATGGTTGCTGGTCAAAAAATGCCTCCACGCCTCGCCGCCTCGCGACGAGTCATGGGGAAAGCCGGTGCAAATGGTGTGCGGCTGCCCCGGCAATTCGCAGGCAGCCCGCAGCGACAAAAGCGCAAGGCTGAACGATACAGGGATTTGCGGCCCGGCGTCATGATCGACCCGCAAATGCGGTATGCCTGAAATGTCCGGGCAACGAATGATCCGGGCCGGGTTGATGCTAGAGTCGGGTGTTGACGATCACTGTGCGTCGCCGATGCAAGTGGCTGGTTGCGGTCGCGGGTGGTTTGCGAGGCATCGGTCGTCAATGGACCTCCCGGCAGCCGCTGTTATCGTGGCCGGATGCCCTGCGATGCACACGCCGGCGTGATGTCGCCACCGCGGCGCCGAATTACCTTCAGCCGTTAACTAGGACCAGCCATGAGTGACCTGCTGAAGTATTTCGAGAACAATTCCGGCCGCCTGATCTTCAAGTGGATGCACTATTTCGGCATCTATGAGCGCCATTTCGGCGCATTTCGCGGCCGACCGATGCGCATGCTCGAGTTCGGCGTCTTTCACGGCGGCTCTCTGCAGATGTGGAAGCATTACTTCGGTCCGCAGGCACAGATTATCGGTGTCGACATCAACCCGCAGTGTGCAAACATGGCCGAGCCCGGAATACAGATCGAAATCGGCGACCAGGAAAACCGCGGGTTCCTTGCGACACTTCGTGACAAGCACGGGCCCTTCGACATCATTCTCGACGACGGCGGGCACTCGATGCGCCAGCAGATCGTGACCTTTGAAGAAATGTACCAAAGCGTGAAACCGGGCGGCCTCTACGTGGTCGAGGACACGCATACGAGCTACTTTGAAGGATGGCAGGGCGGCTTCCAGCGGCCGGGCACCTTCATTGAGTACAGCAAGAGTTTCATCGACCATGTTCACGCCTGGCATTCGGTGAACCCGGCACATACGCCCGGACTGCTGGGCAAGACCGCATTTGGCCTGCACTACTACGACTCGGTGCTCGCGATCGAAAAGCACAACCTGCAAGCCCCGGTGCAGAAACTCACCGGCGAGCCGTCCTGGCCGATCGGCGCGATGGAGTACACCTTGCTCGCCGAGCACGAGGCCAGCATCGGGCGGTTTGATCGCGCCATCGCCAAGTGCAATGCGGCACTGCAGGCCGACCCGCGGTATCAGCGCGCGCAGGAGTTGCTCGAAAAAATCCAGGCGCACCGCAACACACAGACCTAAGCCCGGGTCGGCGCCGGCATTGCCGGAAGATCCCGGCCCGCAAGCCCGCCATTCGGCGGCCCGCGCAGCGGCAAATTGGCCTGCAGGCCGCGCCAATGCTGGGGTTTGCAGCGTTGATGCGGGCTGTCGTGCATCGCCCGCAGCGCGCGGCTAGGTGTCCTCGCCGGCATCCAGGCCCAGATCCTGAACCTTTCGCGTCAGCGTATTGCGGCCTATTCCCAGCAAGGAGGCGGCCTCAATGCGGCGACCGCCGGTGTGATCCAGCGCCTTGCTAATCAACGCAGCCTCGAAGGCGCGGTTGAGACCGTCATAAATGCCTTTGTCGCCACGCGCCAATGAGGCGGCCACTTCGCGTTCCAGCGCGCGCCGCCAGTCGCCGTCGGCAGTAGCGAGATTTTTGTCGCCCGCATTGCCGCGCACATCGGCCGGCAGGTCGGCGATCTCCACCGTCTGGGCGGGTGCCATGACCGTGATCCAGTGGCACAGGTTCTCCAGTTGCCGCACGTTGCCGGGAAAATCCTGTCGAGAAAGAAAGTCCAGCGCCGCGTCGGAAAGTCGCTTGGCATCCACGTTCAAATCGCGTGCGCTCTTGGCCAGGAAGTGCTTCGCCAGCTGCGGAATGTCTTCGCGCCGCTCGCGCAGCGAGGGCAGGCGCAGTCGAATCACGTTCAGGCGGTGATACAGGTCTTCACGAAACAGGCCCTGCTTGACGCGCTGCTCCAGGTCCTGGTGGGTGGCGGTGATGACCCGCACGTTTGCTGTCAGCGGCGTGTGCCCGCCGACACGGTAAAACTGGCCGTCCGACAGCACGCGCAACAGGCGCGTCTGCAGGTCGGGAGGCATGTCGCCGATTTCGTCCAGGAACAGCGTGCCGCCCTCGGCCTGCTCGAAGCGGCCGCGGCGCATGGTGGCCGCACCGGTGAAGGCGCCACGCTCGTGCCCGAACAGCTCGCTCTCCAGCAAGTCCTTTGGAATGGCCGCGGTGTTGATGGCGATGAACGACTTGTTGGCGCGCGGGCTGTGGCGGTGCAAGGCCCGGGCCACCAGCTCCTTGCCGGTTCCGGATTCGCCGTTTATCAGTACGGTGGAGTGCGACTGCGACAGGCGGCCGATGGCACGGAAAACCTCCTGCATGGTCGCGGCCGAGCCGAGAATCTCCGGGGCTTCTCCAGAGGTTTCCTCAGGGGCGACCTCGCGCATGGACTCATCCAGCGCGCGGCGGATCAGCTCGACCGCATGGTCTACATCAAACGGCTTGGGAAGATACTCAAATGCGCCGCCCTGGAAGGCCGCGACGGCGCTCTCCAGGTCCGAATACGCGGTCATGATGATGACCGGCGTTGCCGGCAACTTCGCCTTGAGTTGCTGCATGAATTCCAGCCCGGAGGCGCCGGGCATGCGAATGTCGCTGATCACCACCTGCGGCGCGCTGTGGGCGAGCGCATCAAGCGCTTCCTGTGCCGCTGCGAACGCATGGTAGGCGATGCCTTCACGCGACAGGGCCTTTTCGATGACCCAGCGTATTGATTTGTCGTCGTCGATGATCCAGACAGGGCGCATGCAGTGCTTTCGCGAGAGGGTGGTGGTGTTCAGTGAACGGAAGAGGGTGGCGGCAGATGCCGGCTTTCGCGCACCGGCAGCAATACGGTAAAGCAGGTGCGCCCGGGCACACTGTCGAACTCAATGATGCCAAGGTGCTGACTGACAAAATTCTGCGCAAGCGACAAGCCTAGGCCGGTGCCGCCGTCACGGCCGGAGACCAGCGGAAAAAAGATCTTGTCCTTGAGGTCGTCGGGCACGCCCGGACCGTTGTCGACGATCTGCACCTGGATCGCGTGCCGGTAACGCAGCCTTGCCAGCGTCACCTGGCGGGCAATGCGGGTAACGATGCGAATCTGTCCGCGGCCGTGCATGGCCTGCGCAGCGTTGCGGGCGATGTTCAGCAAGGCCTGTATCAGCGGCTCCTTGTCGGCGATGAAATCGGGCAGGCTGGTGTCGTAGTCCCGCAACACCTCGATTCCCGAGGGAAACTCGGCCAGCACCAGCGTTCGAACCCGTTCGACCACTTCATGGATGTTGACGCGCGCCATTTGCGGCAGGCGTGATGGGGTCAATAACCGGTCCATCAGTGTCTGCAGCCGGTCTGCCTCCTTGACGATCACCTGCGTGTACTCCTTGAGCTCATCCGCACGGGGCAGCCCGCGCAGCTCACGTTCCAGCAACTGCGCCGAACCACGAATGCCGCCAAGTGGATTCTTGATTTCGTGGGCGAGATTGCGAATCAGTTCACGGTTCAACTGCTGGCGCTCGAGGATCTTTTCCTCGCGCGCAATCTTCATCTGCTGGTCGAGCGGATGAAACTCGAGAACAATTTCGCCGCGTTCGGCGGGGGAAGCCACACAAGACGAGTGCAGCACCACCGCTGCGGCGGTCTCCAGCGTGAGTTCGTTCTCGTTGAACCCGGCGTCGGTCCGGACCACCTGCTCCAGCATGGCGAACAACCCAGCATTGCCCGCGTGACCGGCTGAAAACAGGCGCGAGAACGGTTGGCCCGCAGCGCCCTTGAGGCTGAAGGCGAGGAAATTCTCGGCGGCGGGATTGGCGTGCATAAGGACAAAGTCAGGGGCGAGGATGACAACTGCGGTTGTGAGCTGGTCCAGGCCGGCAAAGCGAGCGGGAGGCGGATTGGTCATGATTGGTAAACGGCACCTAGCGAAAAAGCAATTTCTGCGCCATCAATCGGCAGGGCTTTACAGGATAACGCCGAACCGCTGCGCGGGCTGTCGATTCTTCGATCGTGCCGCCGCAAAAAAAACGCCGGAAGTATTGCGCTTCCGGCGTTGAAAATTCGATCGGCATCCCGATCGAAAGGAGACGTCAGTTATTTCAGGCGCGCCAGTTGATCGCGCAACTCGCGCAGGTGATTCTCGTGCATCGCGACCTGGTCCTGCAGGTTGCGAATACGCTCGAAGTGGCGTTCGATCTCGGCACGCGTGTCCGGATTGATGAGTGGCCGCTGCGGTGTGGCGGCTTCAGGCGATGCGGCAAATGAGGCGCGCATGGCGCGATAGTTGCCCGAGCCGCGCTGCTCCTCCGACAGTTTGGCGCGCGCCCCGGCCAGCATGTCTTCTTCGTTTTGTACTTCACTTTCCAGGATGCGCTTCCTGGTTTCGGCGCGCCGCTGCTCGGTCAATTGCTGGACCGCGTCGGTATTGAACGCTCGCGTGTCTGCCTGGGTGGCGAGCGCAACCTTGGTTTCGCTGGGCGCCACGGGCGCCGGCTGCGCAGCGGCCGCGGCGTGCTGCTCGCTGGCGGTGCGGGCCGGAGGCTGGCGCTGGGCGTTGATGCTGCTCAGCGAACCTGAAGGCGTGGACGGAATGACGGTCAGCGGCTCAAGGTCAATGCGTGCGCCGCCACGGATCGGTGAATTGGCGTAGGTAACCTTGCCGTGTTCGTCGACAAATTTGTAAATGATGTTCGACGCCGACTGCGCGACCGCCAGCGCTGGCCCCAGGGCTACGAAAAAGCACAAGATTTTCGCCAATCGATTCATGGGTCACCACCCGAAATGGAACTGTCTGGCCCGGCTGGGAAAGGTCTTCCAGCATACGGCCGAGAAAAATCTTTTTCAACTCAATGAGTTGTGGTTGCTCGGGGGTGGAACCACTATAGGTAGAAATGTCTTGGACTCACGGGCGGCGGCGGGCAGGGAACGCCCGTTTTTCCACCGTTTCCGCAACAAAAAGGGCGGAACGGTTGCCCGTTCCGCCCTCGTTGGGAGTGCGCCGGTTATGACGAGTAGTACATGTCGAATTCAACCGGATGGGTGGTCATGCGGAAGCGGGTCACGTCCGCCATCTTCAGTTCAATGTAGGCGTCGATCATTTCGTTCGAGAACACGCCACCGCGGGTGAGGAATTCGCGATCCTTGTCCAGATACTCCAGCGCCTGGTCGAGCGACGAGCAAACCGTCGGGATCTTGGCGTCCTCTTCGGGCGGCAGGTCATACAGGTTCTTGTCGGCCGGATCGCCCGGGTGAATCTTGTTCTGCACGCCATCCAGGCCGGCCATCATCATCGCGGCGAAAGCAAGGTACGGATTTGCCGTCGGGTCCGGGAAACGCACTTCGATACGGCGCGCCTTGTCCGATTGCACATATGGCACGCGGATCGAGGCGGAGCGGTTGCGTGCCGAATAAGCCAGCTTCACCGGCGCTTCAAAGCCGGGCACCAGTCGCTTGTAGGAGTTGGTGCCCGGATTGGTGATGGCATTCAACGCCCGGGCGTGCTTGATGATGCCGCCGATGTAGTAGAGCGCGAATTCCGACAGGCCCGCATAGCCGTTGCCGGCAAACAGGTTCTTGCCATCCTTCCATACAGACTGGTGAACATGCATGCCCGAGCCGTTGTCGCCCACCACCGGCTTGGGCATGAAGGTCGCGGTCTTGCCGTAGCTGTGCGCCACGTTATGAATGACGTACTTCATGCGCTGGATCCAGTCGGCACGCTGCACCAGGGGCGCGAACTTGGTGCCGATTTCGCATTGGCCCGGGGCGGCCACTTCGTGGTGATGCACTTCCACTTCGACGCCTACCTCCTCGAGCGCCAGACACATCGCCGAACGCATGTCCTGGAACGAGTCGACCGGCGGGACCGGGAAATAGCCGCCCTTGAGGCCGGGGCGATGACCCAGGTTGCCGCCTTCAAACGACTTCCCGGTGGACCATGGGGCCTCTTCGGAAAAAATCTTGACGCCGCAACCGGACATGTCGACGTTCCATTCGACGCCATCAAAAATGAAGAACTCAGGTTCCGGGCCGAAATACGCGACATCGCCGATGCCGCTGGCCTTCAGGTACGCTTCCGCGCGCCGCGCCAGTGAACGCGGGTCGCGATCGTAACCTTTTCCGGTCGAAGGCTCGATGACGTCGCAGCTCAGAACCAGCGTCGATTCGTCGAAAAACGGGTCAATAAAGGCGGTAGCGGCGTCCGGCATCAGCAGCATGTCCGAGGCCTCGATGCCTTTCCAGCCGGCAATCGAGGAACCGTCAAAGGCGTGGCCTTCGGTGAACTTGTCCTCTCCGAATGCGCTCACGGGCACCGTGACATGCTGTTCCTTGCCTTTGGTATCGGTGAACCGGAAGTCGACAAACTTGACTTCATTCTCTTTGACCAACTTCAGTACATCGGCGACTGCCATTTTGTTCTCCTGGGTTTAAGTGCGGAATTGCTGTATTGAAAATCCTGAAAGCAGGAAATAGCAGAAAACATGCCACGTGGGCCACTGCGCTAAGATATTGAACAAACAGAACAAAGCTATTGCCCTGACAGTGTGCCGCACCAATTCGGTGCCTTGCTATGTCCGGTGCGCTGCATTGGTGCGTATCCCCTGCAAAAAACACCGATCCATATACTACCTACGCTTGAACCAGTTTGCCCGCCAAAATGATAGCGTTCACCATGACAATTCGTTCAGCAATTGATCCGTGCCAATGAAAGCTGCACCTCCAACCTGCGTCGGCAATGACTGATCGCTACGCCGTCATCGGCAACCCGGTTGCACATTCCCGCTCGCCGGAGATTCACGCCATGTTCGCGCGAAGCACCGGGCAGGATCTGGTCTACGAACGTTTGCTCGCGCCGCTCGGGGCCTTTCGCGCCACGGTAGACGCATTCATCGCCGGTGGCGCCAGTGGCGCCAACGTCACCGTGCCTTTCAAGCTGGATGCATATCAATATGCCAGCGAGCTTACCGATCGCGCGCGTCTGGCTGGTGCCGTTAACACGCTGGTATTTGGCGCGGGGCCGGTAAGGGGCGACAACACCGATGGCGTCGGCCTGCTGCGCGACATCACCACGAACCTGCAGGTCGATGTCGGCGGTGCGCGCGTGCTGGTGCTTGGCGCGGGCGGCGCGGCGCGCGGCATCATGGGCCCATTGCTGCAGGCGCGGCCTGCCGACCTGGCCGTTGCCAATCGTACTTTTCCCCGCGCCCGGCAACTTGCCGACGCGTTCGCGCATCAAGGTGGCGTGCGCGCGCTGGAGGCGGGCGAATTGCCAAAACACCAATTCGACATCGTCATCAACGCGACTGCGGCCAGCCTGGGCGCGGAACTGCCGGAGATACCTCCCGACTGCTTCGCCGCAGGAGCGCTTGCCTACGACATGATGTACGGCAAAGGCGCGACACCTTTCATGAGCCTGGCGGCGCGGGCTGGCGCCCGCAGCGTTGACGGCCTCGGCATGCTGGTGGAGCAGGCAGCGGAAGCGTTCTTTGTATGGCGCGGCGTTCATCCTGAAACCGCGCAGGTGATCGCGGCGCTGCGCGACACATGATGCGCGGGCTATTGAGGTGGACGGCGGCAGCGCTGGGGTTGCTGCTCGCGTTGTTCCTCGCCTACCAGGGGTACGTGCTGGTGCGTTTGTGGTGGTGGGTCGATCACAACCCGGCAACCACGGCATTCATGAGCGCGAGGCTGGAGGCCATGCGTGAAAAAAAGCCCTCGGCCCAGCTGCAGCACGTCTGGATCCCTTACGCAAAAGTGTCGACGCATCTCAAGCGCGCGATCCTGGTTGCCGAGGACGACAAGTTTGTTGATCACGAAGGCTTTGACTGGGACGGCATCCAGAAGGCGCTTGAAAAAAACCAGAAAAAAGGCAAGGTCGTGGCGGGTGGTTCGACCATCACCCAGCAGTTGGCCAAGAACCTGTTCCTTTCGGCTGACCGCAACTTTGTCCGCAAGGGCGAGGAGGCACTCATCACCATCCTGATCGAGTGGCTCATGGACAAGGAACGCATCCTGGAAATCTATCTGAACGTGATCGAGTGGGGCGAAGGCGTGTTTGGCGCGGAAGCGGCGGCCCGGCACTACTTCGGGGTGTCGGCGGCACAACTTTCGGCCGAGCAATCGGCGCGGCTGGCCGCCATGGTGACCCGTCCGCGCTTCTACGACCGAAACCGTAACGCGCCCTGGCTCGCCCGCAAGACGCAAATCATTCTCGAGCGCATGCCGCGCGCGCAGTTGCCCTGACAACGACATCGCGGAGCCAGAAACTTATGGAATTTTTCAGCTGGCTGTTTTTCGGGCCCTCGAAGCTGCTCGCGATCTGGCCGCTTGCAGGCGTGGCCGTTGCGGCGGTGCTCATCGCTTGCCAGGTGGTGCTGACCGCACGCAGCGGGCGGTCATTTGACCGCACATTCTTTCGACAGGCCCCGGTCTTTGCCGGGCTGCTGTGGCTGATCTTCAATGGCTTTGAAGCGCAGATGGTGGTGCTGGCCGGGAAGAGCGGCGGACTGCTGCGCATCGACCTGATGGTGTTGGTGCCGATTCTTTACGTGCTGACCGCGGCAGCCGTGTATTCCATCGCGCAGCAATGGCGCAAGGGGTCAGGCAGGGACTGAGCGGGAAGCGGCAATGGTTGGCGCCGCGTCTGCGGAGCCGGTGTGCGACGCAATCAGGCCGGGCTTATCGGCTGACGCGGGTGGGGCGTTCGTGGCGCGAGCGCGGGATGTTTCGCGGGCGCGAGTTCGAACGATGTTGTGGTCGGGATTGCATGGAATGAAATAATCCGTTCTTGGCGTGCTGGTTGCCCAATCCGCCAAGAACGGATCGATTTGCCTTCGAAGTTTCCTTCGACTAACCCATCGGCTTGATGAGCGGGGTGATCACCGGGGTGACCATCGGGGCGGGTTTTGCAGCTGCAGGTTTGGCCGCAGCCTTCTTCTTGGGGGCAGCCTTCTTCTTGGCTGGTTTCTTCTTTGCAGCCGGTTTCTTGGCAGCGGGTTTCTTCGCTGCCTTCTTGGCTGCAGGCTTCTTTGCTACCTTCTTTTTCGCGGCGGGTTTCTTCGCAGCTTTTTTGGCAGCGGGCTTCTTGGCTGCTTTTTTAGCGGCGGGTTTTTTCGCAGCGGGTTTCTTTGCGGCTTTTTTGGCAGCGGGTTTCTTTGCTGCCGGCTTCTTCACTGCCTTCTTGGCAGCGGGTTTCTTTGCTGCCGGCTTCTTTGCTGCAGCTTTCTTTGCTGCCGGCTTCTTCTTGGCTGTCGCCATGATCAACTCCTTTCGATGGTTGGACCGAATTGCTTTATTAGCAGGTGACGTTTTTCTGTCGACCTACCAAGCAAACGTTCTGACGAACGATCGAGTGATGGCAAACCGCGGCAGACTGAAAATCAGTAGCGAAGCAACCACACTCAACCCGGTTGCTTCAGCGCACTGACTGCAAAAAATAAGACAAGTGAGCTTCGACGACACGGGCACTTGGTGTAGCGGATTCTATTACAGAAGTTTTTTTGAACAACAGTTTTGGGTCCTGTCAAGCGCGATTATTTGCACACGCCATTTGCGCTTTGATAGCGACTCGACACCAAATCAACTTCGGCCGCAAGTCTTGCAGCCGATTTTGCCATCACCGATCCGGTGATCAGCAGGATTCGCCCGCGACCAGATCGTCGAACGATTCGCGCGCGCGCACTTCCCGCACACTGGTGCCGGACACCATCACCTCCGCCGCGCGCGGACGCGAGTTGTAGTTGGACGACATCACAAACGCATAGGCGCCGGCGGAAAGAATCGCCAGCAGGCCGCCGCCAGCAACGCGCAGCGCGCGCGCATGCGCCAGCACATCCGCGCTCTCGCAGACCGGGCCCACCACGTCGTACACCTGCTCGGCGACGTCAGCCGCAGCGACCGTCACCACCTCGTGATAGGCGTGGTACAGCGGCGGCCGGATGAGGTCATTCATCGCCGCGTCCACCACCAGAAAATTCTTGGCAGCCGTCGGCTTGACGTATTCGACGGCGGTGAGCAACAGGCCGGCGTTTCCCACCAGCATGCGGCCGGGCTCGAGCAGCAACTCAGCCTGGCGATCGCCCAGGCATTCCTGCAGCGCGCGCGCATAGCTGCCGACGTCAATGGTCTGCTCGTCCTTGTAGGTAATGCCGACACCGCCACCGGGGCAGATGTGGTGTACGGGAATGCCCTCGGCTTCCAGCGCATCGGCGAGCGACACGATGCGCGCCATCGCCTCGCGCAACGGGGCGTCATCGGTGAGCTGCGAGCCGATGTGGCAGTCGACGCCGGCCACCTCGATGTGCGGCAGTGCCGCTGCCTGCCGGTACACGGCCATGGCCCGGTCAAAGGCAACACCGAACTTGTTGTTCTTCAGGCCGGTGGAAATGTAGGGGTGCGTTTTTGCGTCGACGTCGGGATTGACGCGCAGGCTGATGCGCGCGCGCTTGCCCAGGCTGCCGGCGATGGCGTTGAGCCGTTGCAGCTCTGGTTCGCTCTCGATGTTGAAGCACTTGATGCCGGCCTCTAGAGCGAGCCGCATTTCGGCCGCGGTCTTGCCGAGGCCGGAAAACACCACCTTGCGCGCGTCGCCTCCGGCGCGCAGCACGCGCTGCAGCTCACCGCCGGAAACGATGTCGAATCCCGCGCCGAGGCGCGCAAACAGGTTCAGCACCGCCAGGTTTGAATTGGCCTTCACCGCATAGCAGATGAGGTAGGGACGGCCGTCCCGCGCGCTCCGCAATGCGTCGTCCAGGCTACCGAAGGCCGCGGTGAGGGCCGCCTCCGAGTAGACGAAGCATGGTGTGCCAAAGCGTGCAGCGATCGATGCCAGCGGCACCTGTTCCATGCATAGCGAACCGTCGAGCGAATCGCGATGTACGCCAAAATTTCGCAGGTCGATGCTCATGCCGGGGTGTCGCCGAGGCCGGCCTTGGGCGCGGGAACCGGCGCATCCGGCGGCAGTTTCAGTGGTCCCTTCTGCCCGCACCCGGACAAGGAAAGCGACAGCAACAATCCGACTAGAATGCAGGCAACGCAGCGCATGATTCACTCGATAAAAAAGTCGAAAGGATGGTATCACGGGCATGAACGCACCACCTCCGCTTGACGAGAGCGAATTCCACCAGCGGGTGGATGCGGTTCTCGCCGCCATCGAAGCGCAGCTCGAGCCGCATGACGGCATCGACTGCGACGTCAACGGCGGCATCCTCGACATCGAGTTCGACAACGGCAGCAAGGTCATCATCAATCGGCAGACGCCGAATCGCGAGATCTGGGTGGCGGCGAAGTCGGGTGGCTTTCATTTCCGTTTCGACGGCGCGGGCTGGCGCGATACGCGCTCGCAACAAGCGCTGGCATCGCTGCTGGCGAAGGTAATTGGCGAGCAGGGCGGTATCGACATCGCAATCACAATTTGACGACGAATGGAACCGCCGGCCCGGCCGCAAATCCGGAAAATTCCAGCCTTGTAAAAAATCCGCCCCTCGTTTAGTATCGTATCAACACCAAAAAAACCTGGACAAAATCTGCTCATGCGTGGTGTCGAGTCGAAACCATTATTTGCAGGAAGCCCGCTGGGGCAATAATTTTCGAGGGTCCGAACTGCGGTATCAGGCGGCATGGATAAAAGCCCACAAGTCCTTCTTGAGCTGGTCGAGCGCCTGGGTAACCTGATGCGTGCCGAGTTTCGCCGCGTCGGCAGCGACGAGCAATTGCAGCCGGTGCATGTGCACGCCCTCGTCTATCTGGCGCGCGCCAATCGCTACTCGAACACACCGCAGGCGATGGCGGCCTATCTAGGCCTGACCAAGGGCACCATGTCGCAAAGCCTGCTGCTGCTGGATCGCCGCGGACTGGTGGAACGATACCAGGATGATCTCGACCGGCGCGTCGTGCGCCTGCGTCTTTCGGCCAGCGGCGAGCAGTTCCTCAACGAATCTCAGCCGCAGATGGCCTGGCAGCACGCGACCCGCAACATCAGCCCCAACCGGATCCGCAACGCCGTTTCCGCGCTGCGGGAAACGCTGGCGACGTTCCAGGCCGACAACGAAGGCCAGCCCTTCGGCAGTTGCCATGGCTGCCGTCATTTCGAGCGACTGTCCGCCCGCGCCTATCGATGCGGCCTGATGGGCGACCGGCTGTCGGGGCCTGAAGCACGCAAGATCTGCTGGCTTTACGAAGAAAAAGGCTCCGGCGGCGGCGAGGACGAAGAAGAGGAATGATCCTCGCCTGCCGGCGGGGTTCGCCGCCTGTGACAGTTACTTATATGGTGGCTTGCAGCGCCCGCGCCGGCAGGCTGGCACCGAGCGCGTGCTGTGTGACCAGCCGCGAAAGCTGAGAATTGCTGCGGGACAGCGAGCCCAGTAGCGCGCGCTGGATCGCCTGTTGCATCTTAACTTCCGCGCCCGACACCCCGGCAAAAATTCTCAGGAATGCCGCCGCAGGATACTCAAGCAACACGGCGTTTTCACGCACACGGGCGTTGGCGCCGTGAACTCCGCCTCGCAACACGCTCAGATAGCCGACCAATGATCCCGGGCCGAGCAATGCAATCCTTCGCTCCAGTCCGTCACGGTGCGCATTGGCTTCCACCGCGCCGCGCACAACAAGGAAACAGGCTTTGGCCGGCTGCCCTGCCGCAAACAGCCACCCCCCGCGATCGACAGTCAGGGCCGATGCGGGTGCGATGACGGCGTCGATCTCCGCCGCCAAAAACCCGGCAAAGAACGGCAACACCGGCAGGAATTGACGATAAGGAAACTCCACCAGGGTCGTCAACCTGGGCACCGCTGCCAGCGGACCCTCGGCCGGCGCCTGGTCCACCACCTTGCGATCCTCAGCCGCCGGCTGCCTGAGCAACTCGGCGTTGAGTGCACCCAACCTTGCGACCAGGCCAAGCGCGACCTGTCGCGCGATTGCCAGCGCTGCCGGATTGCGGCCGGCAGCCAGCGCCCGAAAAGGCGCGCGGTCGATGAACCACCCCGTGGTATCCGTTTCCGCGAACACGCTGGCGCTGCACAACCCGTGATCCAGCAGCGCCATCTCGCCAAACATCGCGCCCGCCGCAAACCTGGCCAAAGGCCGCTCCCCGCCGCCGGGCAGGGTCACGCGCGCCTCGCAAGCCCCTGACCCGACCACGAATGCACCCCGCGCTGCCTCGCCCTGGCGCACCAGCCTGGTACCGGACGCCACCGCGAAGGGATCGGCCAGCGCAAACAATTGGGCGGCGGCCGCGTCGTCGAGATCGCGGCAAATGGCGCTGCCTCGAAAAGCGTCGAGATGGTTGCTGGTGTTCATGCGCGGGTGGCAGAATCCGGATGCGGTCGAGTTTACACGGCAGCCGTAAAGCCGCTGGCGACACCGCCGACCAAGCCATGTGCCGCGCACTTCTCTATCTGGGCCAGCCGGTGTTGCTGGACCACCTCTTGTTCCAGCCCGACTCGGCGCTGGTGCGGCAGAGCTATATGCCGAAAATGTTGCACATGCTGAACCTGGCCGGATTCGGCCTGCGCGCCTGGGACCGGGCCTCGCCGGCGCCGGAGGTGCCGTTCACCTACGGTTCCGCCTCGCTGCCGATCTTCGACCGCAACCTGAAAAACCTCGCCGAAAAAGTCCGGCCGGCCTGCGTGCTGGCACATGTGCGCGGCGTGGCATACAGCACCAGTGTCGACATCTCCCTGCAAAACGTCCATCCCTTCCAGTTTCCTGGCGTGCCGCTGGCGATGGCACATAACGGCGACCTGGCGCGCATGGCGGAAATGAAACCGCTGCTGGCAGCGCATGTCGATCCGGCCTGGCTGCCGCACATCCGCGGCACCACCGACAGCGAATGGATCTACGCCCTTATTGTCTCGGCGTTGCCCGATGCAACACGGCGCCCGACCCGGGACGAACTGCTGGCCGCCGTGGGCGCGGCGCTGGCCATCATTCGTGAAGTGCGCGCCACCCTCGGGATCGCCGTATCGTCCTCGGTCAACCTGTTTCTGTCTGACGGCCACCAGCTTGCGGCCGTGCGCTACTGCTTCGATTTTGGATGCTATGCCACCGCCGATCCGGCACGCGTCCACGAAGCCAACCTCAATTACCTGTCGCTCTGGTACACGCTGGGCCGCGACTACGGCGCGCACGACGACGGCCATGGCAGCGCCGAGTGGCGCATGACCGGCGGACCGGAACACGCTGACTCCATTATTGTTGCCTCCGAACCCCTGACCCGGGATACGTCGACCTGGGTTGAAGTGCCCGAATACGCGGTACTCCACGCCATGCTGGTGGAGGGCTCGCCGCAGGTCACGGTGCGTTACCTTGACTGAGCCGCGCACGGCAGGCAGCACCGTCCGGCCCCGCTTTTCCGCGCCTTGTCGCAGGTCGTATTGACCGGGCCCGGCGCCGGGCAGATACTGGGTTTCGCTTGAGGAGGACCCGCCATGAAACACTGGATCGCATTGCTCCTTTGCAGCCTGCTTGCCGCCTGCGCCACCAGCCAGGGCCTGCAATCACCCGAACAACTGCTACGCGACGACCTGTTCGCGGCACCGGCCGAGAAGCCGAGCGCCGAAACCATTTTCGCCGTGAGCCCGGCAATGAAGCGCTACCTCGAAAGGGATATCGCCTCGCAGTTGCACGCCAAGGGCCGCATTCACGGCCTGATCGACGCGCTCTACACCCCGGGCCAGCTCAAGCTGGACTACGACGCGTCCATCACCCGTACCGCCGCCGAGGCGTTCGACGCCAAGAGCGGCAACTGCCTTTCGCTGGTGATCATGACCGCCGCTTTCGCGCGCGAGGTCGGCCTGCCGGTGCATTTCCAGGGCGTTTATGTGGACGAAGTGTGGGCGCGCATCGGCGGCATCCTCTTTGCCAATGGCCACGTCAACCTCACGCTGGGGGAGCTGCGCTCGCACACGCGCGTCAAGACCGGCGAAAACGTTCCGCTCACGGTGGATTTTTTCCTGCCGGAACTGGGCGGACAGCCGCGCAGCTGGCCGCTGGGTGAGGAAACCATCATCGCCATGTACTTCAACAATCGTGCCGCCGAAGCCATGTCCGAGGGAGATCTCAATCAGGCCTACTGGTTCACGCGCGAGGCCATTCGCCACGACCCCAAGTATCTGGCCGCTCAGAACACCCTGGGGGTCGTCTACCGGCGGCACGGCAATTTTCGCGAGGCGGAAGCCGTTTTCAACAACGTGCTGGCGCGTGAGCCGGGCAATATAAATTCCATGTCCAACCTGGCGGTGGTGCTGAAAGACCAGGGCCGCACGGCGGAGGCCCTGGCGCTGAACGAAACGCTGGAAAGATTGCGGCCCTATCCGCCGTTCCACTTCTTCGACCTCGGCATGAACGCCATGCGGGAACGCGATTTCGCCAAGGCGCGAGACTTGTTCAAGAAGGAAGTCGCCCGGGCCGCCTACAACGACGAGTTCCATTTCTGGCTGGGCGCCGCCTACATGGGGCTGGGCGAACATGAAATGGCCCGCAAGCACATCATGCTGGCCATGGAAAACAGCCTGACCAAACGCGACCACGACCTCTACGCCTCGAAGCTGGCCAAGATTCGCGCCGACCGCCGTTCCTGATACGGCGCCCTTATCGTCTCGAAAAGGCGCGAGGCCAGCGCCTGCAGCGTGATGTGCACCGCATCATCGCGGCGCACATCACCTCGCCTGCCTGTTTCATGAGGTCGGCCCCTTTTGTTGCCAGCATCGCTTCTGGTACCGGACAACCAAGTCAATTCTCACGTTTGCTTCGCATTGGCCAGTACCTGCGCGCTCGATCATCGGCCGCTGGACGGCGCTTTTCCCCTCTCTTCCCTCGGAATGTCTGGACATTCCTCGGTCAGTCGAGTGAAAAATCACTCGCCCATCGACCCACGCTCGAACGCGCCCCATGCAATATGCAGGCTAGAATCCGCGCTTCCGTTTTCCACTGAAGAACCGCGCATGCTGCCTTCGATTCAATCCCGCCTTGCCGTAGAAATTGCCGCCAAACGCGAACAGGTCGCCGCCGCCGTCGAACTGCTCGACGAGGGTGCCACCGTTCCCTTCATCGCCCGTTATCGCAAGGAAGCCACCGGCGGGCTGGACGACAACCAGCTGCGCTTGCTGGAAGAACGCCTGCGCTACCTGCGCGAACTGGAAGAGCGCCGCGCGGCGATTCTGGAAAGCATCGAGTCCCAGGGCAAGCTCACCGATGAGCTCAAAGCCGCCGTCGAAAACGCCGCGGACAAGACTACGCTGGAAGATCTCTACCTGCCGTACAAGCCCAAGCGCCGCACCAAGGCCATGATTGCGCGCGAAGCCGGGCTGGAACCGCTGGCCGATGCGCTGCTGGCCGACCCGATGCTCATCCCTGAAACCGAAGCGCAACAATACGTTTCACTGGAACCCAAGGGCACGGAAAAAAACACGACCGTGCCGGACGTAAAGGCCGCGCTGGAAGGCGCCAAGCAGATCCTGATGGAGCGCTTCGCCGAGGACGCCAAGCTGCTCGCACGCGTGCGCGACCACCTCATGGCG
Organism: Usitatibacteraceae bacterium; assembly: GCA_044229235.1. GTDB lineage: Bacteria > Pseudomonadota > Gammaproteobacteria > Burkholderiales > Usitatibacteraceae > UKL13-2. Next base: position 28,630 of record JBGATH010000029.1, on the reverse strand, counting down.
CACGGCGTGGTTGAGTCAAAGGTGATCGAGGGCCAGCAGGAAGCCGGCGCCAAGTTCGCCGATTACTTCAATTACAGCGAAACCTGGAAGACCATTCCCTCGCACCGCGCCCTGGCCATCTTCCGCGGCCGCAACGAGGGCTTTCTGTCCTCCAAGCTGATGCTCGATTCCGAATTGGGCGAAGAAAAGCCCTCGTGGAGTTCGCCTTTCAATGCCTGCGAGGACATGATCGCCGGCCATGCGAAGATCGCCAACAAGGGTCGCCCGGCCGACAGGTGGCTGGCCGAAGTGGTGCGCTGGACCTGGCGCATCAAGGTGTCGCTGCACCTGGAAACCGAACTCATGGCCGCGCTGCGCGAAAAAGCCGAGCTGGAAGCCATCCGCATTTTCGCCAGCAATCTCAAAGACCTGTTGCTGGCCGCCCCGGCCGGCCCGCGTGCGACCATGGGCATCGACCCGGGCATCCGCACCGGCTGCAAGATTGCCGTCGTGGACAGCACCGGCAAGCTGCTCGACACCGCCACCATCTACCCGCATGAACCGCGCCGTGACTGGGAAGGCGCGCTGCACACCCTTGCCACGCTTGCCAAAAAACACAGCGTGGATCTGATCTCCATCGGCAACGGCACCGCCTCGCGCGAAACCGACAAGCTGGCGGCAGACCTCATCAAGCGCCTGCCGGAACAACGCATGACCAAGATCGTGGTTTCGGAAGCCGGCGCCTCGGTGTACTCGGCCTCCGAGTTCGCCTCCAAGGAATTGCCGGAGCTCGACGTTTCATTGCGCGGCGCGGTTTCCATTGCAAGGCGCCTGCAGGATCCGCTGGCCGAACTGGTGAAGATCGACCCGAAATCCATCGGTGTGGGCCAGTACCAGCACGACGTCAACCAGACCCAGCTGGCGCGTTCGCTCGATGCCGTAGTCGAAGACTGCGTGAACGCCGTCGGCGTGGACGTGAACACCGCCTCGCCGGCGCTGCTGGCGCGGGTGTCGGGCCTGACCTCCTCGGTCGCAGCCAACATCGTCAACCACCGCAATGCCAATGGCGCCTTCAAGTCGCGCGAGCAATTGAAGTCGGTGCCGCGCCTGGGCGACAAGGCGTTCGAACAGGCCGCCGGCTTCCTGCGCATTGCCAACGGCGAGAATCCGCTCGACGCTTCCTCGGTTCACCCCGAAGCCTATCCCGTGGTCGAGCGCATCCTCGCCGACATCCAGAAAGACGTGAAAGCGGTGATGGGTGACAGCCGCCTCATCAAATCCCTGCGTCCCGAAAAATACGCCGACGAACGCTTCGGCGTGCCCACCATCACCGACATCCTGAAGGAACTGGAGAAACCCGGCCGCGATCCGCGCCCCGAGTTCAAGACCGCCACCTTCCAGGACGGCGTGGAGGAACTGCGCGACCTGCAGCCGGGCATGATCCTCGAAGGCGTCATCACCAACGTCGCCGCCTTCGGCGCGTTCGTCGATATCGGCGTACACCAGGACGGCCTAGTTCACATCTCCGCGCTGGCCGAGAAATTTGTTAAAGACCCGCGCGATGTGGTGAAGGCGGGTGACGTGGTGAAGGTGAAGGTGCTGGAGGTGGACGAGAAGCGCAAGCGCATCGCCCTCACCATGCGCCTCAACGACAGCGCCACGCCCCGCGAAAAGGGGCCAAACCCCAGCACCGGCGCGGCCCTCAGGCCAAAAATGGCTGGAAACCCGCGCCAGTCCTCGAGTTCTGCATCGGAGCAGGCGGGTGGCGCGATGGCAGCGGCATTTGCGAAGTTGAAGGAGCGGGCCTAGTTTTGAACCCCGCGGACATCGCGCAGTTCGAGCGGGACGGATGCCTTCACGTCCCGCAAATTATCGGTGCCGCGGATCTCGCCGCGATTGAGGCGGCCTTTTCCGAAAGCGCATCAGGTGGCGGGCGGCGCCACCTGATTGAACACCCAGCGGTTGATGCGCTGCTCAAACATCACCGACTGTGCGAAGTCGTCCAGTCTGTGCTGTCGGCGAGCGCGTTTGCATTCAAGGCCACGCTCTTTGACAAGCGGGCGGACGCGAACTGGCTGGTGGCGTGGCATCAGGATTTGTCGATCCCCGTTAGCGGACGGATACAAGACCCCGACTGGCGCGCCTGGTCGATGAAAGAAGGCGTGCAATACGTTCAGCCCCCGCGCGACGTTCTGGCCAGACTGCTGGCGGTGCGCATCAACATCGATGCATGCCGCGAAACTGACGGTCCCTTGCAGGTTGTTCCTGGTTCACACACCGCGAACCATCACGGCGCGGCCAGCATGGTCTGCGTTGGCCGTGCGGGCGATGCCTGGCTGATGCGCCCGCTGCTTCGGCATGCGTCATCCAAAATGTCCGGCGCCGGTCGCCGGCGTGTACTTCACTTGGAATTCGCGGATATAGATTTGCCGGCGGGGTTGCAATGGTATCGGCGCATCAGTCTGTCGCGTTGACGTTGTAAGGCGTTGCCTGCCCCGGCGCAGGCCGGGGCCCAATTTCCGCTATTTCACCGCAAATACGAACCTGGACCGCAGCCAGCGATGGGGAAGGTCAAAGCAGGAAGGTTCACACCGGCACGCCGGTTAATGCCACCCCTTCGACGAATGCTCCTCGTCGAACTTCTGCCTGTCGCGGGCGATCTGTTCCGCTAGTTCATCGCGCCCCTGTTTCGAGGCTGACACCAGCCGCTCGTCGTCGTCGAAGTGCGGGATCATCGATTCGGTGGTGGCGACGTTATGGCGCCGAAACAGGTTGGCGACATCGCGAGCCCGGGTGCGATCGAAGCCCAGCGCTTCCAGCGCATGCCGGCCGGCCAGCAAGGCGGACTCAAAGGTTTCGCGCTCGACCAGCGTCACGCCGCGCTGCCGAAGCTCGACGTAGTGCGTCACGTTGCGCGCCCGCGCCACGATGGCCAGATTCGGGAAGTTTTCCCGCACCAGGTCCACCAGCTTGAGGTTGTCTTCGACGTCGTCGATGGCATTGACGAGCAGCCGCGCGTGTTTGGCGCCGGCGGCTTCCAGCAGATCAAGCCGCGTCGCGTCGCCGTAAAACACCTTGTTGCCGAACTTTCTGAGCAGCTCGATCTGGTCCGGGTCGTGGTCCAGCACCACGGCGCGGATGCCGTTGGCCATCAGCATGCGCCCGACGATCTGGCCGAAACGGCCAAAGCCGGCGATGATGACCGGCGCATCCTTTTCATCGATCACGTCCGGCTGCCGCGGCTCGCCGTCCTTGCCGCATTCGATGCGCGCCATCCACCAGTCGTGCAGGATCAGCAGGAGCGGCGTGGTCGCCATCGACAGCGCCACTGCCATGGTCAGCAGCGCCTCCCACTCGCGCGACAGCACGCCGGCCATGCGCGCGGCGCCGAACACCACGAACGCGAACTCGCCGCCCTGCGAGAGCATCACCGCGAACAGCCAGCGCTGTCGCGCATTTACGTCGATGATCCGCGCCACCACCCACAGCGTGACCAGCTTCACCGTGAGGAAGCCGCCGATCAGCATTGCCACCACCAACGGTTGGCTGATCAACAGGCCAAAGTCGATGGCCATGCCCACGGAGATGAAGAACAGGCCCAGCAGCAGGCCCTTGAAGGGCTCGATGTCGGTCTCCAGTGCATGCCGGTATTCGGAACTCGCCAGCAGCACTCCGGCGAGGAAGGCGCCCAGGCCCATCGACAACCCGGCCAGCGTCATCACCTGTGCAATGCCGATCACCAGCAGCAGCGCAAAGGCGGTGAACACTTCGCGCAGATCGGTGGCGGCAATGATGCGCAGCAGTGGCCGCGTGAGGTAAAGGCCGATGACGATCACGGCGGCGATGGCGCCGAAGGCCCTCAAGGCGTTCATCCATCCCGGATCGGCGCTGGCCGCCGCCTGCCCGCCCAGCAGCGGCACTACAGCCAGCAGCGGAATGGCCGCGATATCCTGGAACAGCAGGATCGCGAAGCTCGACTGCCCGGTGGGCGTGGGCAGGAAGTTGCGCTCGTTCATGGTGGCCACGGCAATCGCGGTGGACGACAGCGCCAGCGCCGCACCCACCACCAGCGCCGCCTTCCAGCCGAGGCCGAAGGCCATCATGCCGCCTGCCAGCGCAATGCCGCAGATGCCAAGCTGCAGCGCGCCGCCGCCGAACACGCTCTTGCGCATCGCCATCAGCCGCTTCGGCTCCAGTTCCAGGCCGATCACGAACAGCATCAGCACCACGCCGAACTCGGAAAAGTGCATGGTCGATTCGACGTCTTCTATGAAGCGCAGCCCCCACGGCCCGATGGCCGCGCCGGCGATGAGATACCCCAATACGGCGCCGAGGCCGAAGCGCTTCGCGAGCGGCACGCAGATGACGGCGGCGGCGAGGTAAACGAGGGCGTCGATCATGCGTGCTGGCCTTCGTTGGCGGGCGGCGAAAAAGCCAGCAGGCGCGCGCGAAACTCCGCGGCATGGGCCGCCAGCACTTCATCGCTGATTACATGCGCGCCATGCACGATCAAAGGTGGCAGCCAGCGCATGCGACAAAAGCGCGCCGTTTGCTCGATCGGCGCAATGAATTCTGCGAATGGCTTTTCGTGAATGCCTTGCGCGGTGTAGGCCTGCTCGTCACCGCCGGTGTTGCACACCCACTGGCAGGGCTTGCCTGCCAGGGCGAAAGTATCGTGGCCATACGCCCAGCCGCGCGTAAGTACCGCTTCGAACCAGTGCTTGAGCAGCGCCGGCACACTGTACCAATAGATCGGGTGCAGCCATACCACCAGGTCGGCACGCGCCAGCGCTGCCTGCTCGGCGGGCACGTCGATGTCGAAATCCGGGTAGAGGTCATAAAGCGAGCGCACTTCCACATCCGGCAAGTCGCGCACCGCCGCAAGCAAGGCGCTGTTGGCGCGCGAGCGGCTCGGATAGGGGTGGGCGTGGATGACGAGGATCATGGCGCCGGTATCTTATCCCGCGCCGCGCCTTCCCGGCCCGGCTACTCGATGCGCAGCGTGTAGCGGTGTTCCAGCACGCCGCCGTAGCGTGAAGCCACATTGGCGTTCTTGTAGTTATGGAGCATCAGGCCGATGACCGGCATGCCGTAATGAATGCCGGGAATAGATCTCGAGCCCGTGCTGGTAACCAGTGTCGCCGAGATCGGAACCAGCCCGGGCCGTGGAATGATTCTGTATTCCCCGGTTTCGCTGTACTGCAGCGAGATGAAGCCGTTCGGGCCCTGGCTTTGTCCGCGCAGGGACGGCGTGGTGGCGGCACCGGCCACGGTATACGTGCTCTGCGCGGCGGTGAGGCCGGGTTCCCCGCAACGTGCGCCGTCCTGGCCAATATTGGCCAGTACTTGTGAAGCGAGCAAACTGGAGGGCAAGCGACCGGTAGAGCCCGGCGCGCCGGTAAATGCGAATGCCAGGACATTCGCTGCTTTGCATAATTGTCTGGCATCTTCGGCGGGCGGCCGGGTTGCGGGGCAAATCAACACTTCGAACGCGCTCTTCCCTTCGCGGTTACTTACCTGAGGAATGTACCAATCGCAGCTCGCGGTAAACGGCGGATCCGCCATGAAAGTCGAAGGCCGATCAACGTAATAAGGCCGGGTCGGATAGGTAACGATCCAGTCGGTCTGCGAGGCCGTGCCGTCGTCCAACACAAACTCGTTCGTGATGCTTGTCCGCATCAGGACGGCCGAGACGGCGTGTTGGCCATTGGACCAAGTGGCCACTACCGCCCCGGCGGGTGTCAACACCGTGCTGGTCGCCGGTTGCGCATCGGCAAGAGAGGGGTTGTCGCGCCCGGCGCCGCCGTATGCCACCTGCGTGGTAAATGCGTCCAGCACCGTGGGCTCAAAACTGAAGTTTGCCCCGGTCGCGGCATTGATCAGGCTGGCCCGGCCGCTCAATCCGCCACGCGGCGCGCTCAGCATCGACGCGCCCGTATTCGGAAAGGAAATCGGACGCGCCGAGCCCGGATCAAATGCGTCCAATGCTGCGCAGTTGTTGGTAATCGTGCCTTGAGCCGTGTAGCCGGCGAGCTGCAGCGCCGTTGACGACAGTGTCGGGTCGATCACGCCCATTTCGAACACCTCGAAATAGCCTTCGCGCGTGCGATCCAGGCTCACCGGTTCCCCGGCGTCCACATTCGATCCGGTGTAGGCATAGTTCTTGAACGCGTTCAGGGCCAGGCCGAGTGAATCGCTGCGCACTTCGGTGAACAGGTCGGATGGGGTGACACAAGAGTTGTCGTTGGTGACCAGCCGCGCGCCCTGGGCGGTTTCCACCACCGCGCCCGTCCAGGTGTCGTTCGCCGACAGGAACAGATTGAAGTCAAAGACGCTGCGCGACTTGCGGGCCTCGCGAAACCTCAGTTTGACTGCCTTGATATTGGTTTGTGTATTCGTCAGTGAAACCTGCGTGACGAAGCCATTGCGCGCGGTGTAGTAAGGGAACAGCAGCACCTGCCCAGTACCGGTGCTGCTCAGTTGCACCGCCTCGGAGTGGGATGCGAAGCCGGCAATCAGGATCGCGGCACACAAGGGCTTGAATCCGGCTGGAAACTTTTGCATGGCGTCTGCGGATGTGGTGATTAACGCCCGCTACTGTCCACGCAACCGGACGAAATGGCAAGCCTGCGGCGGTCAGTCGCACAATCTGCGCCTTCAGGCGGCAAATTCTGCGCGTGCAAGACGCAACGGGGTCAGCGAGGCGCGATGGCGCGAAGACCGCTCAATACGCACCCAGCGGATCGGCTTGCGACAGCGCGATGCGGCGGTCAAACATTTTTTTCTGGTCGGCTGTCAGCCCAGCGATGAGCGCGGCCGCCTTCACCCGCGCATCTTCCATGGCATCGGCGCGCTGGCGGTCTTCATCGGCCAGGGTGTTGAACAGCGAGTTTGCCGGCGGCGGGTTCTTTTCCAGCGCCTCTCGCGCTTCGGGTGACTTGATGCGCACCGACATCTCGCGACGAATGCGACCCTGGATCACGTCGCGCACATCGCGCACCGCCAGCGCAAAGGCATCCCACAGCCGCGCCTGTTCGGTATTGAGCATCAAGTCCGCTTTGAGCGAGGGCAGCTCCTGATACAGCGTCGAGATCGAGTCGGCATTGGCAGTACTGCGTGTCGGTGCGGCTTGCGCCTGGTCGGGCTTTCGCGGCGTGTTGCCTTCGCGCCCGCCGCCGCGCGAACGCCCGCCACCGCCTGGCATGCCCTGGGCAACGACGGTGGTGGCGACGAGCAGCATGGCGACAATGAGGAGGAGGCGTTTCATATCGAGGGGTTCCACAGTCCGGGCGCGCATCGACGAGGCGCAGTTCCCCGGCCATTGTGCCCAACTCGCCGCAGCGCTTCATCTGCTGCATGTAACAGAAGTGTTGCGGGGTGCCTAGTGAGCCGGACTGTCCAGCGCGCCTTCTTCCGCCAGTTCGCGGATGCGCCGGATGATGTCGATGCCGGCCGCCCTGTAGGCCTGCTTCATCGCCGACTGGAATTCGGCCGGCGCCGTGGGGTGGCCCTGCGGGAACGTTTCGTACTGGAAACGGACAAACAGCAAGTTCTCGCCGTGCTCTTCCAGTGTCAGCGTCAATGCGCCGGCGGGAATTTCCGGGGATGCGCGCGTGGCAATATGAATTCTCGACATCGGCTCCAGCGATACCCGATCCTCGACACGGTGGCGGCCAAACCACAATTCGCGTTGCATCGACTTGCCATCGCAGGCAATGATGTCGCCGCGGTCGAGCCCCTCGACAAAGGCGGTGGGCATTTCCACATAGCGCACCAGGCCACGCCATAGCTGTTCCCGGCTGAGAGGGTCGATCAGCGGGTCGAGCGGGTCGTTGATCTGGATAAGATGTTCGAATTTCATGGCGAAAAGGCGGGCGCAATATCGCCAGCTTACACGCCGCCGTCATGCTCCCCACATACAATGTGCGGATCAGCCACCCACTGTTTCCGGAAAACCCATGTTCGCCACCGATTCGCACCGCCGCACACTATCCAGACTGTTCGCTGCCACCGCGCTCGCACTGTCGGCCGCCATTCCGCAGGCGGCCTGGGCGTGGGGTAACGAAGGCCATCGCGTCACCGGCCTTGTCGCCGACGGCCTGCTGACCCCCAAGACCCGCATCCGCCTGAATCATCTGGTGCCCAATTACAACCTGGGGGACTTCGCCAACCAGATGGACATTTTCCGCCCCGCGCTCGCGCTGGAAATTCCCGGGTCGGACAAATGGCACTACGACAACCAGCCCATCTGTGGGGCCAAGCCCTATGAAAGCTACTGTCCCGGCGGCGAGTGCGCATCCAGCAAGATTCCGCAGTACTTCAAAGTCCTTTCTGACACCAAGGCCAGCGACGACGCGCGTGCACAGGCCGCCATGTTCCTGGTGCACATGGCGGGTGATATCCACCAGCCGCTGCACGCTGCTGACGATGGCGACCGTGGCGGCAACGACAAGAACGTGATGTACCCCGGCGTGGACATGCCGCGCAACCTGCACCGCGTCTGGGACAGCGAGCTGCCCAAGACCCTCTTGCGTGGCATGAACGAAGCCGACTTTGCGAAACAACTGATCGCGCGCTACAAGGACAAGGAAGTCGCGCAATGGCAGCAAGGCGAGGTGCGCGACTGGATGAACGAATCGCATGCGCTCAGCCAGAAGGTCGTATACGGCAAGCTGCCGGAATTCACCTGCGGCGAAAAATGGCCGATGGAAAAAGTGGTGAGCCTGCCGCAGAGCTATGTGGACGCCGCGACCGAGATTCTGCCGGTGCAACTGGCCAAGGCCGGTGCGCGCATCGCCTGGCTGCTGAATCGTGCGCTCGATCCGGCGCCCGAAGTCAAAGCCGCACCGGCCGCCGCCACGCCGGCAAAGCCGGAGCCTGCCAAGGCACCCTAATCCAAACAACGACAGCCCCGGCATGTATCACGGCGAACGCTTCAACGGTTACAGCCATCTGGCCGGCACGCTGCTGGCCATCGCCGCCGCCACGATCCTGATCGTGTACGGGGCGCGCCACGGCGACGTATGGAAGGTGGTGAGCTTCTCCATTTACGGCGCAACGCTGATCGTGCTGTTCGCCTCGTCCACGCTGTATCACAGCACCCGCGGCATGACCAAGAACGTGTTCCGCAAGTTCGATCACGCTGCGATTTATCTGTTGATCGCCGGCACCTATACGCCGTTCACGCTGGTCACGTTGCGCGGTGGCTGGGGTTGGGCGCTGTTCGGCGTGGTATGGGGGCTGGCATTGGTCGGCATCGTGCAGGAACTGACCGTCGCAAGAGGTTCACGCTGGATTTCTTTGGCGATCTACATCGTCATGGGCTGGGTGGCGGTGATCGGCGTGGTGCCGATGCTGGAGGCACTCTCCTGGGCGGGCTTCAGCTGGGTGCTGGTGGGCGGCGTGGTCTACACCGCCGGTACCGTGTTTTACATCTACGACGAGAAGTACCGCCACTGGCACGGCATCTGGCATTTGTTCGTGCTGGCCGGTGCGGCGATCCACTACCTCGCGATCTTCCTGTATGTCGCCTGACGCGTTGCGCGCCGCCATTGCGGGTGCGGGCTTCGTGTTTGTGTCGGCCGGCGAGGTGCGCGTCATGCTGGGCGGTGCAGCCAGCCTCACGGACTGGGATGCCTTCGCCGCCAGCTGGAACGACATGCCGCTGGATACCTACATGGCCGATGGCGGGCGCTACCGGCGCCGGCGCTATGCCACGCTGTCGATTTCGCCGGGCGAGACCGTGGCGGCGCTGGAGGCGCACCAGCCGCATTACCAGAGCCTCGACTACAACAACCTCAACGGCGGCATCGCGCGCCACTACGAACCGATCGCGCCCGCAGTCATCGCCGGCGCTACCATGCGTGCGCTGTTTGGCCTTTGCGTCGGCATTTTCAATTCGCTTGCGCCGCGAACAGCCTGGCATGTCGAAGTCCACCAGTTCCGCATCGAAGCCCGCACCGACATGCGCGGCCAGCCTACGCCCGAAGGCGTGCATCGCGACGGCGTGGACTACGTGATGGTGATGATGGTCAGGCGCCACAATATCGTCGAAGGCACCACCACCATCCACAGCAGCGACCGCCGTCAGCTGGCCAGTTTCACGCTTATCGAGCCGCTGGACATGACCTTCGTCGATGACCATCGCTGCATGCACGGCGTAACGCCGGTGGTGCCGAAGGATGCGAGTCAGCCGGCATGGCGCGATGTGCTGGTGGTGACATTTCGGCGCGTGCCTGCGCCTTAGAGTTGTGGTCGGCGGCGGACAGCAGCGCACCCCACCATCGCGAGGTTCGTGCCCGGTTCACCCGCCCGCAACAAGCGTTGATGCTCCGGCGCCTCTCCGGGGCACGCCGGGGGCCAGAACGATTCTGTGAGGCGAGCCACGCAAGTAATACAGCATGCAATCTTTGTCTTTGCCGCGCGGCGCCGAATGGCGCAGACTGGCAGCCCCGCACTTACGTCGTCAACGCATCCCGGAGCAAATCATGAAAGCCAACAACATCCTCGGCACCATCGGCGGCACCCCACACATCCGCATCAACCGCCTGTTTGGAAACGCGCACAACGTTTGGATCAAGTCTGAGCGCAGCAATCCGGGCGGCTCGATCAAGGACCGCATCGCCCTGTCGATGGTGGAAGATGCCGAGAGGTCCGGCGCGCTGAAACCCGGTGGCGTCATCATCGAACCGACTTCGGGCAACACGGGCATCGGCCTCGCCATGGTGGCCGCGGTGAAAGGCTACAAGCTCATTCTGGTGATGCCCGACAGCATGTCCGTCGAGCGTCGCCGCCTGATGTTGGCCTACGGCGCCCAGTTTGAACTGACCCCGCGCGAAAAAGGCATGAAAGGCTGCATCGCCCGCGCGCAGGAGCTGATTGCGGCCACGCCGAACTCGTGGATGCCGCAGCAGTTCGAAAACCCGGCCAACATCGACGTGCACGTACGCACCACCGCCCAGGAAATCATCGCCGACTTTCCCGATGGCATCGACGTGCTCATTACCGGCGTCGGTACCGGCGGCCACCTGACCGGCTGCGCCAGGGTGCTGAAAGCCAAATGGCCGAAGCTGAAGGTGTTTGCGGTCGAGCCGGTGGCCTCACCGGTGATCTCCGGCGGCCAGCCCTCACCGCATCCGATCCAGGGCATCGGTGCGGGCTTCATACCAAAAAACCTCGACACCACCCTGCTCGATGGTGTGATTCAGGTCGACGCCGAACCGGCGCGCGAATTTGCCCGCCGCTCGGCGCGTGAGGAAGGATTGCTGGTCGGCATCTCGTCGGGCGCCACCCTCGCGGCGATCTCGCAAAAGCTCCCCGACATCGCGCCGGGCGCCACCGTGCTCGGGTTCAACTACGACACGGGCGAGCGCTACCTGTCGATTGAGGGGTTTTTGCCGACGTAGCTCACAGAGAAACTCCAGCGCCGGCGCGCCTTCCAGGCCAAATATGCCCGGAACACCGCGCCAGTCCTAGACTTTCGGCTCTGTATCCTGGGGGGCAACCGCCGGTGCCGCATACCACCGGTCCTTCGGCACGACTTGCGGTTGCTCGGGCTGCGTGAAGTAATGCGGTGACATGATCTGCACGCCGCGCGCGTTGAACGCGTCCTGCACATTGCCCAGCAGCACGCTCAGCAGCTGCGCTCGCTGCGTGGGGCTGGCCAGATCCGAGTACGCGACCAGCCGGTACTGCACATAGAAATCGGCCAGCGCCATCTGCAGCACGTAGGGTGCTGGTTCGCGGGTAATGCCCTCGGTGCGTTGCGCGGCCTCGATGAGCATGGCGTGGACTTGCCGCCACGGCGTGTCGTAGCCGATGCTGATCTCGGTGGCCATGACGAATTTTCCACCGGGGGCGGGGCGCGAGTAGTTGCGCGTGGCGCCGGCCACCACCTGCGAATTGGGCAGCACGATGCGCTCGCCCGAGCCGGTGGCGATGTGCGTGGCGAACAGGCCCACTTCCAGCACGGTGCCTTCGGATTCACCCACTTTCACGTACTCGCCGGTGCGCAATGCCCGCGAGTAGATCAGGATCAGGCCGGAGAACGCCTGCGCGACGATGCTGGATGATCCCAGCGACACCATCAGCCCCAACAGCACCGAGATGCCCTTGAAGGCATCCGACTGCGCGCCGGGCAGATAAGGGTAGGCCATCACCAGCGCAAATACCCAAAGCGCAAACGTCACCAGCTTGCGGGTGGCGCGCGCCGCTTCGGCATCGAGCTTTTCAAAGCGGATCTGGCCGCGCTCCACGAGGCCGAAGAAGATCCGGTTGGCCTTGACCAGCAGCACGGTGATTGCCGCGATGACCGCGACTACAACCAGGTTGGGAATGGCCTCGGTGATCGATTCCCCTACCAGCACGAGCGCCGAGAGCAGAATTTCACTGAGCTCCTTGGCCCACGAGGTGCTGGCCTCGAACTGGCCCAGCACCAGGATCAGCCACTCATAGGAAACCAGCACCACCAGCAGCACGCCGAACAGTTTGAGCAGCGCGTCAACGAACAGGGACGGCACTTCAGCGTGTTGCCGGAAGTAACGTGAAAGACGGTGGCGCTCCACCCAGGCGGCGACAGCAATACGCGCGCGCTCCCGCAGCGCGCCGCCGACGCGGATCAGCAGCCAGAGAATGACCAGCCAGGCGATGAACAGCGCGAAAGCGAGTCCGATTTGCTTGAAGAGGGCGAGCGTGAACAGCGAGGCGAAGTCAGGCATCCGGCGATTCTATGTGAAGCGCCGCGCGCGGGACAGTCTTGTGGCGTGGCCGACTTTGGGAAGCGTCAGCAGTTCTGGTACTTCCAGTGGCGCGATTTGCCTTCCGCCATCCACTCGATCGCCTGTGCAAGGCGCTTGCCGCGCGTCGCCTCGGTCTTGGCCTCGATAAACCACTCGACGTATTCCTTTTTCTTCGACGGTGTGAATGCCTCGAACGTTGCCAGCGCCTTCTTGTCCTTCTTTACTGCTTCCATGAAGGCCGCGGGAATTTCCAGCGGCGCCTTTTCGGTGGTTTTCTCGCGAGCGGGCACCTTCGCACCGCTGTCGTGCAATTTCATCGCCGCCTTCAGCAAGCGGACGATTTCTTTGTCGGCGGGAAGATCGTCCATCGAAGTGATGCGCCCGAAGTCGCCCATGGCCTTGGTGTTGCTGGCCTCCACTTCCAGCAGCGGTCCCAGCCAGAAACCGAACGCGCAGTGCTGTTTGAACGCGGCGAAGTTGCAGAACACCCCGCCCTTGTATTCAAAAAACGGCATGCTCCATTTGATGGTCTCGCTGGTGTCCGGACAGTGCTTGTGCACCAGTTCACGCAGGTGTTTCAGAACCGGCCTGGCGAAGTCGGCCGATTTGGCGATGTAAGCGTCGACGCGCGGGTCACGGGTTCCCATGCTGCCTCCCTGGTGGATGTGTACGCCGCAATGTATGCCCGCGCCACGGTACGGTCAATTACAGTTTGCCGCTGATCTGCTGCCACGCGCGCGCCACACCCGGGCCGGTGACGTAGCTGTTGAACAGCAGCGCCTTGAGCGCGCTGTCGCCGGCGAAGGTCTGGCGAAAAGTTTCCAGCTTGATGCTCTTGCGGGTCTCGTCCAGTGTCTCACCACGCGCCACTGCCGCGCGTACCTGGCTGTCGATCGACTGCAATAGCGCCAGCATCTGCCGCGCATAGGCGTCGTCCTTCATCACCGGGCCGTGCCCTGGCACGATGATGCCTGGCTTCAGGGCCAGCAGTTTCTCCAGCGTCGCAATGTAATCGCTTGGGAACGAGGTGCTGCCGAACAGCGGAACAGGCCAGACGATCAGGTCGCCGCTGACAAGAATGTTTTCGGCCGGCAAATGGACGATGAGATCGGCGCCGGTGTGGGCGCGGCCGAGGTAGCGGATATCGATGCGCCGCGCACCGCGCACCAGCGTCATTTCGGTGTCCACCGTCATGCCCGGTGTGATCGGCTTGAATGCGGGTGCTTCGGCGAAGTAGCGCTCGGCCCACAGCACGTCGCTGGCATAGCTGGCGCGCTCTTCCAGCGTGATCGGCTTGCCGGCCAGGTTGAGGTTCTTCGCCAGCGCGTCGCGGATCTGCTGGGCAAATGCCGGGCCGCCCTCGAGCAGCTGGCGGCGATTGCTCGCACCGGTGGAAAGCATCTCGCGGGCGGTATTGGCCTGGCCGATGAACTCGATGCCGGGGTAGGCCTCACGCCACGCCTGGTTGCCCATCATGTGGTCGTCGTGCCAGTGGGTATTGACCACATAGCGCACCGGCTTTGCGGTAAGGCCCCGGAGCGCCTTGATCAGCGCCTGCGCGGTGGCGGGTCCCACGCCGGTATCGACCACCACCACGTCATCGTCGTTGATGATGAAAACCGAATTGCCGACAAAGGTCAGGCCGGGCGGCTCGCGGCGGATGGCCGCGTAAACGCCATCGGCGAGCTTGCTGAGATCGAAGTCCTGGGCGCCGGCGAACAGCGGCACGCATAGAAAAAGCCAGCAGAGGATTCGACGCCACATGGTTATCAGGCCCAATACGAGCAAAGACTCGAACTTAAGCCAGCGCGGCGCGACGCGCTGTAGCAATGCGTAACGGGCTCGGCGCTAGATCGATTCCAGCAACGCCACCGTACCCAGTCCGCCATCGGCGCAAATGCTGACAATTGCCTTCTTGCCGCTGCCCATGGCGGCCAGTTCCTTGGTCGCCTGCGAAAGAATGCGCGCACCGGTCGCGCCAAACGGGTGGCCGATGGCTACGCTGCCACCGTTGGGGTTGAGGCGATCCCATGGAAACTTGCCGAGGTGATTGTTTACGCCGGACTTGGCGCGCAGGAAGGATTCCGATTCCAGCGCCGCTACATTGCACAGCACTTGCGCGGCAAACGCTTCGTGGATTTCCCACAGGTCGATGTCCGCCAGCATGAGGTTGTGACGGGCCAGCAGGCGCGGAATGGCGTAAGCCGGCGCCATCAGCAGGCCTTCCTTTGCGATATCCACGCCGGCGATTTCCCAGCCCAGCAATCGCACGCGCGGCAGACGGGCGGGCAGTTTCTCCAGCCCTGCGTCGTTGGCCACCCAGATCGCGGCGGCGCCATCGGTCAAGGGCGAGGCGTTGCCGGCGGTGACGGTGCCGGCTGCGCTGCGATCAAATGCGGGCTTCAGTTTGGCGAGCTTTTCAAGCGTGGAATCGGCGCGCGGGATGCCGTCCTTGGCAGTGCCGCTCACGTTCAGCACCAGGTCGTCGAAGAAGCCATTGGCCATCGCTTTTACGGCGCGGCTGTGGCTGTCGAAGGCGATCTGGTCCTGGGCCTCGCGCGGAATCTTCCACTGCTGCGCCATTTCCTCGCAGTGCTCACCCATACTCTTGCCCGAGGTACGGTTCTTCACGCTGGGGATGTCCAGCCGGATGTCACGAAACTTGACCGAGGCGATGGCGTCGATGCGCTGTCCCATCGAGCGCGCCTGCATGACCGCGCGCAGCCAGTTGGAAAACCCCTGGGTGAGGCCGATCTGCACCTGACTCATGGCTTCCACGCCGCCGACCATCGCCAGCGGCGCGTGTGCCGACAACATGCCGGCGGCCTCGAACACCCCGACCATCGAGGTCGAGCAGGCCATCACCGTCGAGTAAGACGGCGTGGCCGGGTCCAGCCTGGCATCCATTTGCACTTCGCGGGCGATGTTGCTCCAGCGCAGCGACGGAATCACCGTGCCCCAGACCAGCAGGTCCGGGCGTGCAATCCGCGCCATGGCTTGCACCACCGGCACCGACAACTGGATGGCGTCGAAACTTTTCAGCGGTCCGTCGAATTTGCAGAACGGTGTGCGCAGACCGGTGACGAGAAAAGTATTCGGTGGGTTCATGGAGCGTCCTTGCAGGAGGGCAGTGCAGGGATTCTACGACCAGCCGTGGTCGCGATACGTGTGGGCGTATCGCAACTTGGGCGATTTACGCAGACTAGGCCGCTTTGGCTGCACCCTCAAACACCGGCTTGAACACACTGGCGGCAAACTCTTCCAGGGTCGTCGGCGTGATTTCAAGCGGGCCCGTCACGAGCGCGCTGGTGAACGAAGGTTTGCCAAACGCCTTGCTCATTTCTTCGAACTTGTCGGCCACGTCCGCCGACAGGCCGTGCGCGATCATGCCGGCTTTGGCCTGCGCGGGACCGGCGGTGACGTGTTTCAGGTCCGTCTTGCCGATGACGCGGCCGAGGATGGCCGCCGCCTCTGCCTGGGTGTAGAGCCTGGGCGCGTGCAGGTGCAGCACGGCTTTCCCCTTGGTGCGGAAATTGGCCAGTTCGCGCGCCACGATCACGGCGATGTCGCCGGTACCGATCATGGGAATCGGCACATTGGAGTCGACCATGTCCGCGTACACGCCCATGCCGGCGATGGTACCGATGGCGTTGAAATGGTTCTCGAAGAAGTAGCCGGGGCGCAGGTGCAATACGTCCACACCCGTCAGGGCATTGAGGCGCTGCTCCTGCCGGTACAGGCCGGCGATGGGGCCGGTGCCTTCGGCCAGGTGTGCGCCGGTGCTGGAAAGATTCACCACGCGAGTCACGCCGCTGGCGGCAACCGCCTGGGCGATGGCTGTGCCGAAACGATCCTGGTCGGCGCGCATGTCGGTGGCCGCGTAGTTCGGCGGGATCATGGTGTAGACCGCCTGCGCGCCGCGCAATGCGCCGGCGAGGAATGTCAGATCGGTGAGGTCGCCGAGCGCGAGCTCCGCGCCGGCGGCCTTGAGCGCGGTCAGGCTTTGCGCGCTGCGGCCGACGACACGCACCGGTTTGCCCTGCGAGAGCAGGATCTTTGCAGCCTTGGAGGTGATATTGCCGTTGGAACCGAGGAGAACAAACATGATGGTGCCTTTCTTGAAGAGATTGAACGGGTGTTCGGATAGAACGTGACGCCATCATGCGTCTTGCCGTTGTCTGGAAAAAGCCGCTAATGCATAATTCATTGTTAAAGTTAATCGAACAATATGAAACTGCCCGGAATCAACCTTGACCGCATCGCGGCCTTTGTTGCCGTGGCCGACGCCGGTTCCTTCACGGCCGCTGCCGAGCGGCTGGACATGACCAAATCGGCGGTCAGCCATGCGGTCGCGTTGCTGGAACGCGAACTGGGTGCACAGTTGCTGCAGCGCTCCACGCGAAAGCTGTCGATCACCGAGGCGGGCGAGGCGTTCCTGGCCGACTGCCGCGCGCTGCTGGACCAGGCCGATGCCGCGGTCGAGCGCGCCCGCACCGGGCGCGCTCAGCCCACCGGCACGCTGCGGCTGACCAGCCCGCAGGAATCCGCGCCGATGGTGGCCGGATGGATCGCGCGTTACCGCGAGCGCTATCCCGGCATGCGCATCGACTACCTGCCGACCGACCAGCAAATGGATTTCATCGCCGAGAAATTCGACCTGGCCATTCGCATCGGTCCGATGCGTGATTCACGCCTGCGCGCGGTCAAGCTTGCCGACCTGGAGCTGTGGACGGCGGCGTCGGCCACCTATCTCGCCCGGCGCGGACTGCCGCGCAAGCCGGAAGATCTTTCCGACCATGAATGGATCGCGCTGTCGGTGTTGCCGACGCCATGGACCTACGTGTTCACGTTGCGCAACGGTCGCAAGCTCAGCGTGCGCATGCGCGGCTCGATTTCGTCGGCAAGTTCAGCCGCCGTCAAAAGCCTGGTGGTGGCGGGCGCGGGTATTGGTGCGTTTCCGGATTCCACCATTCGTGCCGACGTCGAAGCGGGCCGGCTAACACGGCTGCTGCCGCAGTGCGGCATGCAAAAACTGTTTCTGTTCGCCGTCTATGCCGGGAAGGGCGAGGCGCCCGCCAAAACGCGCGCGTTCATCGACATCGCCAAGGAACAGTTGCGCGCCGGCTGAGCATGCTCAGCGCAGCGCGTAGTCGGCCATCAATCCGCAGAACACGACAAACCCGAACCAGTTGTTGTGCAGAAAGGCGCGGAAGCAATCTTCGCGTTTGCGACCGCGAATCAGGGCGTAATGAAATAGCGCGATGCCACAGGCCAGCGCCAATCCAACAAAGTAAGGCCAGCCGAGGCCCAGCACCTTGCCGATGGCGGTAAGAATGCCCAGCGTCATCAGGTAGCAAAACATGACGATGGCCACATCGTATTGGCCGAACAGCAGCGCGGTCGTCTTGATGCCGATGCGAATGTCGTCATCGCGATCGACCATGGCGTACTCGGTGTCGTAGGCCAGCGTCCAGAAAATATTGCCCATCAGCAGCCACCAGGCCAATGCCGGCACGCTGCCGGTCTGCGCGGCGAACGCCATGGGGATGCCGAAGCCGAAGGCGATGCCGAGATAGGCCTGCGGCATGGCGAAGAAGCGCTTGGTGAATGGATAAGTGCCGGCGAGGAACAGGGCGGCGAACGACAGCGCGATGGTGAGGGTGTTCAGGAACATCACCACCAGCACAAAAGCGATCAGCGACAGCACGGCGGCGACCAGTACCGCCTCGCGCGGCGAGATCGCCTTTGTTGCCAGCGGCCGGTTCGCCGTGCGCTTGACCTGTCCGTCGAAGTCGCGATCCGCAAAATCGTTGATGGCGCAACCCGCCGAGCGCATGAGGATGGTGCCGATGATGAACACGGCCAGAATCGTCGGATCGGGCTTGCCGGCGGAGGCAATCCAAAGCGCCCAAAGAGTCGGCCACAGCAGCAACAATATGCCGATGGGCTTGTTGAGGCGCGTGAGGGCGATGTAGTGCCGCAGTTTTTCCATGTTCAGGCAGTGGCGCCGGTGACGACGCGGCCGGCGTTGCTGACAAACGCGGCCAGCTTGACCGCATCCAGCAGGCCGTCAGTGCGCACGCCGCTGCACAGATCCAGACCGAACGGCTGTACCTGCGCGACCGCATCGGCCACATTGTCCGGCTTCAGGCCGCCGGCCAGGAACAGCGGCTTGCCGCAGGTTTCGCGGATGCGGCGGCTGATGGTCCAGTCGTGCGTGCGGCCAGTGCCGCCCAACTCCTTCACGGCCAGTTTCTGGTTGCCCGAATCGAGCAGCAGCGCATCGACGTGCGGTGCCAGATCGCGCGCCTCGTCGATCGATACCTCGCCCGTGACGTGGATGACCTGCACCAGTGAAATGCCCGGCAATGCGCGGCGCAATTTGATCAGCTCGCGTGGCGCCATGGTGTCGACCAGTTGCAGCGTGTTGGTTTTGCAGCGCTGATGCTGCTCGAGAATGGCGTCGGCAGATTGCTGCGCCGTCAGCAGGAACGTGCCCACGGCGGGCGGGATCGTGGCGACGATCGCGGCGATCAGTTCTTCATCGATCACCCCGGGACCGCTGGGCATGGCCGAGACCAGCCCAAGCGCATGCGCGCCGTGGGCGATGGCCAGATGCGCTTCGGCGATGGAACTGATACAGCAGATTTTGATCCGGGGTGTCATATCAGCATGACCAAAGTCCAGCATTGGCGGGCATCGCAGGGCAAAAATGCCCGGAGAGGCGCGCCAATGCTTGGGTTTACGAAATGGGAACTTCTAGTGGAGCGGCAAATAAACATGTTGCTGCAGAAAAATTCCCTTCCCCGGCGCAGGCCGGGGCCCAATTTCGCCGTTCTGCACTGCGCAATTTGGTTCCCGGCCTGCGCCGGGGAGGGAGTGTCTTTGAATCTTTTTCAACATGTCTAATTGCCGGATCAATACAAACCTACTGCGCGATCAAATTTCGCGCCCCCGGTGCTTTGCGTACTCTCGTACGCGTCCGCTCCTCGGCCCGAACCTTGACCGCTCGCTACGGTTTCCAGAAATTCCCAAATAAGTAGGGGATGTTGCCCTACGGCATGTTACTCAAAAACACCTCGGTCACCAGCAGCGGCCGACCCTGCTTGAGGAACACGCTGCGCCGCGCCCAGACTTGTTTGCGCGAAAAAGGCGCGACCTGCATCGCGCGTCGGTACAGCGGGTGGCGCGCGTCGATATTCCGGTATTCCATCGGCAGCCGCACCACGGCGTGGTCATGAAACAGCATTTCCGCCAGCGGCCGCGCGCCCAGTTTCGAAAGGCCGCGCCACGCGGATCGCAGGTCTCGGCGCGCCACCACGCTGTGGGCGAATACCAGCGGTGTGCTGCCGTCGCGCAGCAGCACTTCGCGCACGATGGCGGTTTCGCCATCGCGCAGGTGCAGGCCGCGCCGCTCATCGATGTTCGGCAGTTGCGCCCGCTGCGCCAGTCGCACCAGGTTGAAGTGCGCAAAGTGCGTGACGATGCGCGAAGTCAGCGAGCCGCGCGAGGTCAGCCAGGGATGCAGCCGGCCGAACAGTGCATCGTGATGCGATGGTGGTTTGGAGCGCCAGGCATCGGCGCGCAACAGTCGCAGCGTTCTCATGCTTTGAGGTAATGCTGCCGCGAACCGAGCCAGCGCGCCAGATGTTTTTCGGCATGGGCGCTCGCGTGCGCCAGCATCCACGCGGCAGCATCGCGCGCCGCTTCCAGCAAATCGGTGTCGCGCTCGATGTCGGCGAAACGCAGCAGCGGTGCGCCCGACTGGCGCGCGCCAAGGTGCTCGCCCGGTCCGCGGATCAGCAGATCCTGGCGGGCAATTTCAAAGCCGTCGGTGGATTCGTAAATCACCTTGAGACGCGCGCGTGCCAGCTCGCCCAGTGGGTTCTGGTACAGCAGCACGCAGGTGGAAAGCTTGGCGCCGCGCCCGACCCGGCCGCGCAGCTGGTGCAGTTGCGCAAGACCCATGCGCTCGGCGTGCTCGATCACCATCAGCGTGGCGTTGGCTACATCAACGCCGACTTCGATGACGGTGGTGGCAACCAGCAGCTGGATCTCGTTGGCCACGAATGCCGCCATCACTGCCTGTTTCTCGGCGGGCTTCATGCGGCCGTGTACCAGGCCCACGCGCACATCGGGCAGGCTGGCACTCAGCGTTTCGAAGGTTTCCACCGCCGTCTTCAACTGCAGCGTTTCCGATTCCTCGATCAGCGGACACACCCAGTAGGCCTGTGCGCCGTCCTGTACCGCGGCACGAATTCGCTCGAGAATTTCCCCGCGCCGCGAATCCGCCACCAAGCGAGTCTGGATCGGCGTGCGGCCCGGCGGCAGTTCGTCGATCACCGACACATCGAGGTCGGCGAAGTAGCTCATCGACAACGTGCGCGGGATGGGCGTCGCGCTCATCATCAGCTGGTGCGGTTCTGTGTCGTCCATTGCCGAGGCTTTGGCACCTTTTTCGCGCAACGCCAGGCGCTGGCCAACACCGAAGCGATGCTGCTCGTCGATCACCGTCAGGCCCAGCCTGGCGAACGTCACGCCCTCCTGAAACAAGGCGTGGGTGCCGATGGCCAGCTGCGTCTTGCCGCTGTTGATGTCTGCCAGGGCGGCGCGTTTTTCAGCGGCTTTCAGACTGCCGGTCAGCCAGGTCACGGTGACGCCCAGCGGCGCCAACAATGCCGAAAGTTTGCGGTAGTGCTGCTCGGCGAGGATCTCGGTCGGCGCCATGATGGCGGCCTGGTAGCCGTTGTCGATGGCCTGTGCCGCCGCGAGCGCAGATACCACGGTCTTGCCGCTGCCCACATCGCCTTGCAGCAGGCGCTGCATGGGGTGGTTGCCGGCGAGGTCATGGGCAATCTCGGCCCACGCGCGCTGCTGCGCGCCGGTGAGTCCAAAGGGCAGCGACTGCAGGAACCGCGTGGTCAGCTTGTTCCTCGCCGCCAGCACCGGCGCCGACTTGGCATCGCGCGCGGTGCGGGCTTTTTTCATTGCCAGTTGCTGCGCCAGCAGTTCATCGAACTTGATGCGCCGCCACGCCGGATGGGTGCGTTCGGCCAAGGATTCCAGCGAGGCATTGGGCGGCGGGCGGTGCAGTGTCAGCACGCTTGGCGCGAAGTCCTCGAGCTTGAGCTTTGCGCGGACTTTGCCAGGCAGGGCATCGTCGTCAAGCTCGCTTTGCAAGCGCCGCAGCGACTGGTCGATGAGCCGCCGCAGCACGGTTTGCGACACGCCGGCCGTGGTGGAGTACACGGGCGTCAGCGCCTCGGGCACCGGATCACCGGCATCGACGATGCGGTAACGCGGGTGAACCATTTCCGAGCCGAAAAACCCGGCGCGCACTTCACCGAACAGGCGCAGCCGCCGGCCGGGCGCGAGCTGCTTGACCTGGCTGCCGTAAAAATTGAGAAAGCGCAGGTGAATAACTTCTTCGCCGTCCTTCGCCTGTACCACCAGTTGCCTGCGGGGGCGGTAGGCGATTTCGCTGTGGGTGATCTCCGCCTCGATCTGGCAGGGCACGCCCGGTCGCGCATCGCGTGCGCGGGTGATGCGCGTCTCGTCCTCGTAGCGCATCGGCAGGTGCAACGCATAGTCCCAGTCGGCGCGCAGGCCGAGCCGGGCGAGTTTCTGCGCGACGGTGGTCGCGTCACGCGCTGTTGCCTTTGTCGCTTTGGCGGCAGGGGCTGCCTTGGCCATCAGTTGTTCAGAACGTGGTGCGGCTTGTCGGGTTGCGGCATGTTGTCGACGAACAGCGCAGAAAGTGTTGCGGCAGGTCCTTCGCGGATTTTCGCTTCAGCCAATGCGCGCCGGATCGATGGACTCGAGCACCATCACGCCTTCGATTTCCACCTGCGCGCCGCGCGGCAACGAGGCCACACCCACCGCCGCGCGCGCCGGGTACGGCTGGCTGATGTAGGTGGCCATGATCTCGTTGACCTTGGCAAAGTTGCCCAGGTCGATCAGATACACGTTGACCTTGACCAGGTCATTCAACGACCCGCCAGCGGCTTCACACACCGCATTGAGGTTGTCGAACACACGGCGCACCTGGGCGTCGAAGCCTTCCACGAGTTGCATGGTGAGCGGGTCGAGCGGAATCTGCCCGGACAGGTAAACGGTGTCGCCGGCGCGCACCGCCTGCGAATAGGTGCCGATGGCGGCCGGCGCGTGGGGGGTGGCGATGATCTGTTTCATGTCATTCCGGCTTGGCGGGTTTGTCTTTGCTGGCGGCCGATTTTACACGCTGGATGCGCACCACCTCCGGCATGCGGCGCAATTGCCGCATCACCTGCGCGAGGTGCATGCGATGGCGCACGTCGAGCGTGAACTGCAGCACCGCGTACTTCTGGTCCTGCGCATTGGGGTCGCCCATGTTGACGTGGGCGATGTTGGAGTCCGCCGCGGTGATTTCGGCGGCCAGCTTGGCCAGCACGCCGCGGCGGTCGGTGACGGTGATGCGGATGTCGACATGAAACAGCCGGTCGATGGTCGGATCCCACTGCACATCCACCCACTTTTCCGGCTCGGTTCGAAACGGGTGGATGGCCGGGCAGTCATGGGTGTGAACGATGAGGCCCTGGCCGCCTTTCATCTGCGCGATGATCGGGTCGCCCGGAATCGGCCGGCAGCAGTTGGCAAATTGCACCGCCAGGTCCTCGGTGCCACGAATGACGATGGAATCGCGCTGCTTGTGCTGCGGCAGCACCAGGTCGGAGACGGCGAACAATTTGCGGGCGGCGACGATGGCGAGCCGCTTGCCGAGGCCGATTTCGGTGAGCACCGCTTCCTTGGTCTTGGCGTGGTCGCCCTTGAGCAGCCGGCCCCAGTGGATCTTGCCGATGTCGTTCGGGTCGAAGTTGAGCGAGTGCACGGCGCGAATCAGCAACAGCTCGCCAAGCTCGACGGCTTCGGATTGCTGCTGCGTCTTGAGATAGTGGCGGATGTGCGAGCGCGCACGGCCGGTGGTGGCGTAGTTGAGCCACGATGCATTGGGCCTGCCGTCGGGGTCGGTGATGATTTCCACCCGGTCGCCATTCTTCAGGCGTGTGGACAGGGGGACACTTTCGTCGTTGATGCGCGCGCCGATGGCGCGGTTGCCGATGTCGGAATGGATCGCGTAGGCGAAATCGATGGGGGTGGCATCCTTGCGCAGCGAGTGGATCTTGCCCTTGGGCGAAAACACGTACACCGCATCGGGGAACAGGTCGACCTTGATGTGCTCGAGGAACTCGAGCGCGTCGCCGGTTCCGGACTGGATTTCCAGCAGCGATTGCAGCCACTGGTGGGTCTTTTGCTGCATGTCAGACAACTGCGCGTCGTCGTTCTCCAGTGTCTTGTACATCCAGTGGGCGGCGACGCCCGCCTCGGCGATCTTGTGCATGTCGGCGGTGCGGATTTGCAGCTCCACCGGTGTGCCGTAGGGCCCGAACAGCGTGGTGTGCAGCGACTGGTAGCCGTTGGCCTTGGGGATGGCGATGTAATCCTTGAACTTGCCCGGAAACGGCTTGTACAGCGTGTGCAGCGCGCCGAGCGCCAGGTAGCAGGACGCCACATCCTTGACGACGATGCGAAAGCCGTAGATGTCCAGCACCTCGGAAAATGAGATGTGCTTTTCCTGCATCTTCTTGTAGATGGAAGACAGGTATTTTTCCCGGCCGGTGACCGTGGCCTCGACCTTGAACTCGGCGAGGCGTTTCTTGATGGCGTCGAGGATCTTGCCGACCACTTCGCGGCGGTTGCCGCGTGCCGCCTTGACCGCCTTTTCCAGCACCGAAAAACGGTTCGGATAGAGATATTTGAAGCCCAGGTCCTCGAACTCGTAGTAGAGGCCGATCAGCCCAAGCCGATTGGCGATCGGCGAATAGATTTCCAGTGTTTCCCGCGCGACCCGTTCCTGCTTGGCCTGCGGCACGGCGTCCAGGGTGCGCATGTTGTGCAGGCGGTCAGCGAGCTTGATGAGGATGACGCGCACATCGCGCGCCATCGCCAGCAGCATTTTGCGAAAGTTCTCCGCCTGCGCTTCCTCCAGCGTGGCGAACTGCAGCTTGTCGAGCTTGGAGACACCATCAACCAGGTCGGCTACGGCCTTGCCGAAGCGCTTGGCGATGTCATCCTTGGTGGTGGGCGTATCTTCCACCACGTCGTGCAGCAGCGCGGCGATCAGCGCCTGGGCGTCGAGATGCCAGCGCGCCAGGATCTTGGCGACGGCCAGGGGATGGGTGATGTAAGGTTCGCCCGATTGCCGCACCTGGCCTTCGTGGGCGGCGTTGGCCATTTCCAGCGCCGCTTCGACTTTTTCGAGGTCGGCGGGCTTGAGGTATCCGGCCAGCAATTCGCGCAGCGCGACCGCGCGATCGTCTGCCTGTTCAGGCAGCGCGACCGTGTGAATCTCGGCAGGGGGGCGCTTCGGCGTTGCGCGCGTCGCGCGCGGCGTGCGCGGCGTGCGAGCAGGGCCAGTGGAGGGGGTGAGCTCGGACATGACGTCTCAGCCGCCTCCTGGCCCGGGGTTACATCTCGGTGGGAACGACGGGCGCCGGCAACAGGATCGAGGCGGTAATGTGGCCGGAAGCAATTTCTCGCAGCGCGACCACGCAAGGCTTGTCCTTGCCCGGATCAAGATACGGTGCCGAGCCCAGTGCCAGCTGGCGCGCGCGCGTCGTGGCGGCGAGCGTCAGCTCGAAACGGTTGGGGATCAGTTTGATGCAGTCATCCACGGTAATGCGAGCCATGCTGTACTCCGGAAAAATCGGGAAAACCAATCGCGCCGCCTGAAGTTCAGGTGGAACGTGTTCTCGCGTTCAATCAATGCGTCAGGAAAAAAGGTGCTGGTGCAGCTTCAACTGCCGCTGGGCGGTGAGCCGCAGGGCGCGGACAACCGACTGCAAATCCAGCAAAGCTACGCTAAAGTCTTCATTAATAATAACATAATCCGCCTCGTGGGCGTGTTTCAGGTCCTCGTTTGCCTCGGCGAGGCGCCGCTCGATGACCTCTTTTGAGTCCTTGCCACGCTTCACCAGCCGCTTCCTGAGTACCTCGATCGACGGCGGCAGGATGTAGATGAAGGTCATGTCGGGAAACAGCGCTTTGACCGCGTGCGCGCCCTGCCAGTCGATTTCCAGCAATACGTCCGAGCCGGCTGCGCGGGTCTTCTCGATCCATTTCTTTGAGGTGCCGTACCAGTTGCCGTAAACCTCGGCGTGCTCCAGGAACTCGCCGCGTTCGACCATGGCCGCGAATTCCTCGCGGCTGACAAAGAAGTACTCGCGGCCCGACTCCTCGCCCGGTCGCGGGGCGCGGGTGGTGTAGGAAATCGACAGGCCGATGTCTGGCTCGCGCTCCAGCAAGGCATTGACCAGCGTGGATTTGCCGGCCCCGGAGGGCGCAACGACGACGTAAAGGCAGCCGTTCATTCGATATTCTGGATCTGCTCGCGCATCTGCTCGATCAGCACCTTCAGCTCGATGGACACATTGGTGGTGTCGGTCGATACCGATTTCGAGCCCAGCGTATTGGATTCGCGATTCAGTTCCTGCATCAGGAAATCTAGCCGTTTGCCCACCGCGCCTCCGGACTTGAGGACGCGGCGAACTTCCGACACGTGCGTGGTCAGGCGGTTGAGTTCCTCGGCAACGTCGATGCGCGACGCAAACAGCACCACTTCCTGCTTGACGCGCTCGTCGCTGGCCGCGCCCAGCATGGCTTCATTCAGTTTCTGGCTGAGTTTTTCCTGGTATGCCGCGACCAGGCCCGGGATGAAGGGCGTAACCTGTTTCACCAGTTCGTCGATGCGGTCCAGGCGCTCGGTGATCATCGTTGCCAGCTTGGCGCCTTCGCGTTCACGCGTGGCGTTGAGTTCATCCAGCGCTTTTTTCACCAGCGCCAGCAGGGCCTCCTTGGCCGCATCCGTGGTCAGCGCCTCGGCCGACATCACGCCGGGCGCGTGCATCACTTCCCATACGGAAAGCGGCGCAGCATCGAACATGCCGAGAATCTGCCGTTGTGTTTCGGCCAGCGCGTTCAGGGCGTCTTCATTGGGTTTGAGCGAGTCGCGGGTGGCAACCGCGGCGAAGGTGACGCGGCAGTCCACCTTGCCGCGCGACAGCGCGCCCGCCACCAGTTCGCGCATTTGCGGCTCGTGGGTGCGCAGGTCCTCGGGCATCCGGGTCTGGAATTCGAGGTAGCGGTGATTGACCGACTTGAGCTCAAGCGCAAAACGCCCGCCGGGCACTTCTCCGGCGACGGCGGCAAATCCGGTCATGCTCTTGATCATGTGGTCGTCGAAGTGTGGTTGGTTGGACGCAATGTCGGGCGCGAAGCGTGTTGCCGGGGTGGGCACACATGTCCATGTTGCACAAGCGCGGAGGGCTCGAGTGGCGAACTTCCTTTACAAGCCCCAGTCAAGTCGGGACAATTATAGCTTCGCTTCTCCGGCCCCGCGCTTTGGGACAGCAGTAAACACAATGGCGTCTCAGTCCAATCAGCCGTTACCCGACGGTTACCAGCTCAACAATTACACCATCGAAAAGCTGCTTTCATCGGGCGGGTTTTCGATCGTCTACCTGGCGCGCGACGAGAAGGGCAACCCGGTAGCCATCAAGGAATACCTGCCCGCCGCGCTGGTGATCCGCGTCGATGGCGCCGAGGTCAAGATCAACTCCGATGAGAACCTGGCCGTGTTCCGCCACGGCCTCAAGTGCTTCTTCGAGGAGGGGCGCTCGCTGGCGACTATTTCGCACCAGAACGTGGTCGGGGTGGAGAATTTCTTCCGCGCCAACGAAACGGTGTACATGGTCATGCAGTACGTGCGCGGCCGCACCCTGCAGTTTCACATCCAGCGCCACCGCAACGAATTCACGGAGAGTTTCATTCGCCGCCTGTTCACGCATCTGCTCAACGGCCTGCGCGAGGTGCATTCCAACAAACTTCTGCATCTCGATATCAAGCCGGCGAATATCTACATCACCATGGAGGGCAAACCAGTGTTGCTCGATTTCGGTGCGGCCCGCCAGGCGCTTACTTCCGATGCGCCGCGCCTGCGGCCGATGTACACCGCCGGCTATGCCGCCACCGAGCAGTACGGCAACCTCGACCAGATGGGCCCCTGGACGGACATTTACGCGGTCGGTGCGACCATGTATACCTGCGTCACTGGCACCCATCCGCAACCGGCCAATGATCGCGTCAAGGATGACCAGATGATCCCGGCGCGCGAGCTGACGCGATTGAATTATTCCGATGAGTTCTACGAGATCATCGACTGGTGCCTGAAGATCGATCACCTCGCCCGGCCGCAGACCGCGTTTGAACTGCAGAAGGCGTTGATGAAGGATGTGAAGGAAATGCCGGAGCCGGTGACGGTGGACGTCGAGGACGAAAGCCTCGCCGGCCGGCTGCGCAAAACGCTGAACCGGAAAATCTTCTAGGTGCCGCCTTGAGATTCACTATTTTCCAGGACAGTCACATCGGTGGCCGCAAGGTCAACCAGGACCGGCTCGCGTATTCGTATTCGAAGGACGTGCTGATGATGGTGATCGCCGACGGCATGGGCGGTCATGCGCGCGGCGAGATCGCCGCCGAAATCGCCGTCAATACCATGACCAGCCGCTTCCAGCAGGAAGCGCGCACCACGTTGCGCCGTCCCCATGAATTCCTCGAGTCGGCCATCCATTCCGCGCACCGCGCCATCGTTGCCTTCGCCGACCAGCACGACATGCTGGAGTGCCCGCGCACCACGGTGGTGGGCTGCATCGTGCAAAACGGCAAGGCCTGCTGGGCGCATTCCGGCGACTCGCGCCTGTACCTGGTGCGCAACGGGCGGCTCGCGGTCAGCACCGTCGATCATTCGCGCGTACAGCAACTCATCGAGTCCGGCGTGATCACGCCTGCGCAGGCGGCGGTGCATCCGGACCGCAACAAGA
>JBGATH010000028.1:0-61924 GCA_044229235.1 Usitatibacteraceae bacterium | reverse complement strand
CGCTGACTGTCGTACTCCCGCTGACTTCTCCGGCCGATGT
Organism: Usitatibacteraceae bacterium; assembly: GCA_044229235.1. Classification (GTDB taxonomy): domain Bacteria; phylum Pseudomonadota; class Gammaproteobacteria; order Burkholderiales; family Usitatibacteraceae; genus UKL13-2. Next base: position 61,884 of record JBGATH010000028.1, on the reverse strand, counting down.
GCAACTGAAACGGTTTTTTAAGGAACACGCCAAGCTCGGCGTGAGGGATCGTGCGCTCATCGCCGAGACCGTCTACGCGGTCCTGCGCCATCGCCGCACCATCGAAAGCATTGCGACTGACGGCGTGCCCCGCAAAATGGCACTGCTGGCACTGACACGCTTCCAGGGCATCAGTGCACGCGAGTTGATGACCGTGCTGAAGAAGGCCGAGAGCACCTGGCTGAGCGAAAGCAAGTCGCAGCTCCCCGCCAATCCGCCGCTGGGCATCGCCGCCGAATTGCCGGACTGGGTGATTGCGCGACTGAAGAAATTCATGAGCGACAAGGAAATCCTGGCACTCGGCCGCAGCATGATGAATCCGGCACCGCTGGACCTGCGCGTCAATACCACCAAAGGCAAGCGTGACGCCGTTCTCGAGCAACTGCGTCGCGGCGAGATCGCCGGCAAGGCAACACCGATTTCACCCATCGGCATCCGTCTCGACCAGAAAGTGGCATTGGCCCAGCACCCGGCGTTCCTGGAAGGGTTTGTTGAAGTGCAGGACGAAGGCAGCCAGCTGCTGGGACTGCTGGTGGAGGCAAAGCGCGGCGAAATGGTCGTGGATTTCTGCGCGGGCGCGGGGGGCAAGTCATTGCTGCTCGGCGCCGCCATGGCTTCGACCGGGCGGGTTTATGCGTTCGATGTTTCCGAGAAACGCCTGACCAATCTCGCGCCACGACTGAAGCGCTCGGGCCTGTCGAACATCACGCCGCAAAAAATTGAGTCCGAGAACGACACGCGCATCAAGCGCCTCGCCGGCAAGATTGACCGGGTACTGGTGGATGCGCCCTGCACCGGCCTTGGCACGCTGCGGCGCAATCCCGACCTCAAGTACCGCCAGACCGAGGCCGGGCTTGCCGAACTGAATGTCAAGCAGACATCCATCCTCAAGTCGGCCGCGCGCCTCGTCAAAGTTGGCGGCAGGCTTGTTTACGCGACCTGCAGCTTCCTCCCCGAAGAGAACGAGCAGATCGTTGACGCGTTCCTCGCCGCGCACCCCCAATTCAAGCTGGTACCGGCCTCAAGTATTGTCACCCGCCAGAAATGGCCGCTGAAGGACACGGGCGATTACTTCAAGCTGAGCCCGCAGCAGCACGGTACCGATGGCTTTTTCGCCGCGGTAATGGAGCGCCAAAAGTAGGTCTGCCATGCCGGTGGCTGCCGATTTTGATGTACTGCTCCGCCAAATAGGCACCTTGCATGCCTGGTGGCAACTGGGAGTTGTTGTAGCCGGTTTCGCCATCGCCTGGGTAATGGCCCGCAGCATTCGCGCGAAGCTGCCCGCCGACCTGCAGCCCGGTGCCCTGAAGATCGGCGCGGGCAGTATTCACAGACTGGTGTTGCCGCTGCTGGCACTGGTGCTCGTCTGGACAGGCAAGTTGGTTGTCGCCCGCTACCAGCCGGTGCCGCTGCTCAATATCGCGATCCCGCTGATTTCCTCGTACGTGATCATCAGGCTCGCGCTTTACCTGCTCCGGCACCTGATGGCGCCAAGCGAAATGCTCAAGGCCTCGGAGCGGGTGGTCGGATATGGCGTCTGGCTGATCGTCGCGCTCTACCTGACGGGCGTGCTGCCGGAAATCGCCAATGCCCTGGACGACATCAGCTTCATGGTGGGCAAGCAGAAGATCACGCTGCTGTTGGTGGTGCATGCGGCCTTCTGGGCAATCTTCACCGTCGTAGTCGCGCTGTCCATTTCGCGCATCATCGAAAAGCGTCTGCTGGCGGCCGAATCGCTCGATATGAGCATGCGCGTATTCGCCGGCAAGCTCATCCGGGCGACGGCCGTTGTCGTGGCCATCCTCATCACCCTGCCCCTGATGGGCATCGACATCACCGTGCTGTCCGTGTTCGGCGGCGCGCTTGGCGTAGGCCTCGGCCTGGGCTTGCAGAAAATCGCCAGCAACTATGTGAGCGGCTTCGTAATCCTGCTCGATCGCTCGATCCGACCGGGCGATCTGGTCACCATCGCGGACCGCCAGGGCATCGTTGCCGACATCAAGGCACGCTACACCGTCTTGCGCGGCCTCGATGGAACCGAGGCAATCATCCCCAACGACAGCATCATTACCAACACGGTACTGAACCACTCCTACTCGGACCGCCTGACGGTGGTCAGAACCACGATTACCGTGGCCTATTCTTCAGACTTGGACCATGTAATGTCTATCCTGACGGCGATCGCGAAGGCCCAGCCTCGAGTCCTGGCCGAGCCGCCGGCCAGCGTTTATGTCAAGAATCTCGGTGACAATGGTATTGAGCTTGAACTGAACACGTGGATTCGCGACGCGGAGCAAGGTCAGGGCAACCTGCGTTCAGATCTGCTTCTGCAGGCCTGGAAGGCATTTCGCGAACAGGGCATTGAAGTCCCGTTCCCACAACGCGAGGTTCGCCTGCTCGATGTCCCAGCGAAGGCTGCAAAAACTCCACCTGCACCCGCTGCCTAATTTCATTTGAAATCATTGGCTTAATCAACTCTTCGGCAGAAAAACCCGAATCGTCATAAAATAGCGGTTTGTTTCGTCCATCGATTTCATTGCTGGAGCGCTCCCAATTGAACATTCCTGATTTTTTCGCAACCGGCCTCATCGACCTGCCTTGGTGGGGCTATATCGCCGTTGCGCTTGCGTTGACCCATGTGACGATTGCCGCAGTCACGATTTTCCTGCACCGCGCGCAAGCGCATCGCGGGCTTGACCTGCACGCCGCGCCGAGCCATTTTTTCCGTTTCTGGCTTTGGCTGACCACGGGCATGGTCACCAAGGAGTGGGTGGCCATCCACCGCAAGCATCACGCCAAATGCGAAACCAAGGACGACCCGCACAGCCCGATGGTCTATGGCATCAAGAAAGTGCTAGCGGAAGGCGCTGAGCTGTACCGTGCCGAATCGAAGAACCAGGAAACGCTGGACAAATACGGTGTCGGTACGCCAGATGACTGGATGGAGCGTAACGTTTATTCGCGATTCTCCTGGCAGGGTGCCGGCCTCATGCTGATCGTCAACGTCCTGCTGTTTGGCCCGCTTGGCGCAACCATCTGGGCAGTGCAGATGGCATGGATTCCGTTTCATGCCGCTGGTGTCATCAACGGCATCGGCCACTTTTGGGGTTATCGCCATTACACGGTGAACGACACCAGCACCAACATCACCCCGATCGCCTTCTGGATCGGTGGCGAGGAACTGCACAATAATCACCACGCTTTCCCGACCTCCGCGCGCTTTTCCATGCGCTGGTACGAGTTTGACCTGGGATGGATGTATATAAACATCCTGAAGTTCTTCGGACTCGCCACCGTCAAGAAAGTGGCGCCGCGGCCGCGCTTCGACCTGAGCAAGGCCGCCGTTGACGCCGAGACGGTGCAGGCGGTAATTGCGCACCGCTACGAAATTGTCACGAAATACGCGAAGTCGCTGAAGTCGACCTGTGCCGAGGAAATCGCCAAGCTGCGATCCTCGGGAACTTCTCTCGCGGTGACGACGATGGCCGAGCGCAAGGCCGTGCGCAGTTTCAGGGAGTGGTTGCGCAGCGATGCCGAGCAACTGAGCGCTGAGCATCGCGCTTTGCTGCAGGAAACGCTCAAGCACAGCAACGTACTCGAGACCGTCTACACGCTGCGCCAGGATCTGGCCAAGTTGTGGGAACGCTCGACCATGTCGAAGGAAGAAATGGTGGCAAAGCTGGAAGACTGGTGCAGGCGTGCCGAAGCCACCGGCATCGCGCAGCTCCAGCAATTCTCCCGCCAACTGAAGAGCTACGCCTGACGCTGTTGCGCTGGCAACGGGCAATAAAAAACCCAGCCGCGGCTGGGTTTTTTATTGCCCGTAAATCAAGCTATTTGAGCTTGGTTTCCTTGTAGGCAACATGCTTGCGGGCCTTGGGATCGAACTTCATGATCTCCATTTTTTCCGGCATGGTCTTCTTGTTCTTGGTGGTCGTGTAGAAATGGCCGGTGCCGGCGGTGGACTCAAGTTTGATTTTTTCGCGCATGTCCGTGCTCCTTAGATGGCGACGCCCGAGGCACGAAGATCGGCCAGAACGGCATCGATGCCATTCTTGTCGATGGTGCGCAGGGCAGCGTTGGTCAGGCGCAGGCGCACCCAACGGTTTTCAGACTCGACCCAGAAACGGCGGTACTGCAGATTCGGCAGGAAACGGCGCTTGGTCTTGTTGTTTGCGTGGGAAACATTGTTGCCGACCATCGGCCCTTTTCCCGTAATTTGGCAGACGCGTGCCATGGAACACCTCACTAAGACAGTTGAAAATCGGACCGAAACCACCGGTTCCATTAGTTGTTGATCCTTCGCCACGGGATGCTACCCGAGCGAAGCCAAAAATTATAACAAAAACCAAGTACTTAGCGCAACCGTGCTGAACGGTTCCGCGATCAGTGCAGCATGCCCTGCTCGGCAAAGGACAGCGAAGCACCCGGCGCGACAATGAAATGATCCAGAACCCGCACGTCAACCAGCGCCAGCGCATCTGCCAGCGTGCGGGTAAGGGAACGGTCGGCACTGCTCGGACTGGCTTCGCCGGAAGGATGATTATGCGCAAGAATGACGGAGGCAGCATTGTGAGCAAGCGCTCGCTTAACGATCTCGCGAGGATAGACGCTCGTTTGGGTGAGCGTCCCACGGAACATTTCGTCAACCGCAATCACCCGGTTCTGCGCCGTCAGGAACACCGCCACAAACACTTCATGCGGCAAGCTGGCCAGTGTCAGGCGCAGGTAGTCACGAACCGCCGCGGGCGAGTTGAGGGCATCGGTAGTGCGAATACGTTCATCCAGCGCCCGCCGTGCCATTTCCAGTACCGCCTGCAACTGCACGTATTTGGCCTCGCCCATGCCTTTCACCGCGCACAGTTCCACCTGGCTGGCGGCGAATAGTCCGGCCAGGCTGCCAAAACGCTCGATCAATTCGCGCGCAAGGTCCACAGCGCTTTTACCAGCCACCCCCACCCGCAGGAATATGGCCAGCAGCTCGGCATCGGACAACGCGCGTGCGCCCTGCTTGACCAAACGTTCGCGGGGCCGTTCGTCTTTTGGCCATTCGGTAATCGACATGATTGCTGGGGGTTCCTGTGTAAAATTCTTGAATGACTGCAAACAACTCACGCCGTATTGTTCTTGGTATCACCGGCGGCATCGCGGCCTACAAGTCTGCCGAGCTGACGCGATTGCTGAAAAAGGCCGGCATTGGCGTGCAGGTCGTCATGACCGAAGCCGGTTGCCGCTTCATTACCCCGGCGACGCTTCAGGCCCTTTCCGGTAACCCTGTATTCACCGATGCCTGGGACGCTCGCATCGACAACCACATGCCCCACATCGATCTGTCGCGCGACGCCGCAGCCATCCTCATCGCCCCTGCCACTGCGGACTTCCTCGCCAAACTGGCAAACGGCCTCGCCGACGACCTGCTTTCAACGCTTTGTCTAGCCAGGCAGCCGACATGCCGGTTGCTTGTTGCACCGGCGATGAATCGCGAAATGTGGGAAAACGCGGCAACGCAGCGCAATGTTGCGCGCTTGCGCCATGACGGCATCAAGGTTCTGGGACCGGTACCGGGCGACCAGGCCTGTGGCGAGACTGGCTTGGGCAGAATGGTGGAGCCCCCGGACCTGGTTGAGGAAGTTCTTCAACTGCTCGATCCCGATGCCCCATCGAACGCGCTTTCAGGAACACGCGTCCTCGTCACCGCCGGCCCGACCTTCGAGCCGATCGATCCGGTGCGAGGCCTGACCAATCGCAGTACCGGCAAAATGGGCTACGCCATCGCGCAATCCTTGTTGCGGCAGGGCGCGCAGGTTACCTTGGTTTCCGGTCCAACTCACCTGCCCCCCCCGACAGGTTGCACAATCGTACGGGTTGAAACAGCTTCGCAGATGTTCGACGCTGTTAAGCGCAATTTAACCGACGTTGACCTGTTTTTTTCCGTAGCGGCCGTTGCGGACTACACGCCCGCAGCCCCCAGCGACGAGAAAATCAAAAAGTCCGCCGCTGACCTCAACATGCAGTTGAAACCGACCACGGATATTCTGGCATGGGTTGCCGCCCAACCGGGCGCGCCGCTTTGCGTCGGGTTTGCCGCAGAGAGCCATAACGTCGTCGAATACGCTAGTAAAAAGCGTGAAAAGAAAGCAATTTCCATGATTGTGGCCAATCACGCTCCGAGCGCGATCGGCTCAGACGACAATGAGGTGACCATTCTGGATGCCTCGGGCCAAATCACACTTCCACGGCAATCCAAGGCAGAACTTGCCGAGCGCATCGTGTCGCATGCAGCGGCTCTGTTTCGTGCGCGTCGCGCAGCATGATGAATCGGCCGCCCGCGCTTCACCCTTTTCAATCTTCTCAGCGTGATGTCTCGCCGGCCGGCGCAGCGCCACTATCTAAATTCATGAAAAAAATCGACGTCCGGGTGCTGGATGCGCGTTTGCTTGAGCAACTTCCCCACTACGCGACGCCCGGGTCCGCAGGCCTGGATTTGCGCGCCTGCCTTGACGCGCCGATGACATTGAAGCCTGGCGACTCGCAACTGATCCCGTCCGGAATCGCGATTCACCTCGGCGACCCCACATTAGCCGCAATGATCCTGCCCCGCTCCGGGCTCGGTGCCAAGCACGGCATTGTGCTCGGAAATCTGGTCGGACTGATCGACTCCGATTACCAGGGACAGATATTTGTCTCGATGTGGAATCGCGGCCGTGCAGATTTCACGATTCAGCCGCTGGATCGAATCGCGCAAATGATTGTCGTACCCGTGGTTCAGGTCCAATTCAACGTGGTTCCGGAATTTGAGGCATCCGACCGCGGTGACGGTGGCTTCGGCAGCACCGGTAAAAGCTGATCCCCCGACCCGTCCTGCCAAACATCCCTGCCCAAAACCATTTCGCCGCCGAGAATAAACATGCATCCAGGTTCTTTCGCATTCCGACTCAGCCAGACCGGCATCGCGCTCGCATTTGCTATGGCCACGCTGCTGCTGCCTGCCGTGGTCACGGCCAAGGATGCCGCCATGACGCTGCCGACCCTCGCGCTCAAGGTCGGCGCCCAGTCGGTGCTCGCCGAGGTCGCGGCCACCGAAGAAACGAGGCAAAAGGGTTTGATGTTCCGGGAAAAACTGCCGAAGAATACCGGCATGTTGTTCGTGTTTACCGAGGTCGGCTATCACGCGATGTGGATGCGCAATACCCCCCTGCCGCTGGCCGTGGCCTTCATCGATGAAGCCGGGAAAATCGTCAGCATTCACGAAATGGAGCCACACACCGAAATTACGCATCAGGCTGCCGGGCCCGCGCGCTTTGCACTGGAGATGAACAGCGGCTGGTTCAAGGCGAACAAAGTTGGTGTCGGCGACACCATCAAAGGACTCGACAGGGCGCCAAAGCCGCGATAGTCGTGGCAGGAAGCCGCTGTAGCCGGTTACGCTGCCGCCAGTCCGCTGGAACCTGCGCCGCCAACTGCGGCGATCGCTTTTGCTTCATTGATGTCGCGCGCGTAGCCGCAGCCGACCAGGCACGCGGCCAACATCTGCAGCAGCGCCACGGGCAAAGGCGCCTTGCCACCCAGCAAGCGTCGCGTCCAGTCTGCCCAGGCCTTGGTATCCCAGGCTGGCGGCACATCGGCCGCATAATTTCCCGCGCCGCACGATGAATTGGCGTGCCTTGCCCGATCGTCACCTTCGTACAACGTGGCCCATGCACCGCGTTGCAAATCCGCTTGCAGAATCATCGGTGCCGCCATTGCCGATACCTCCTGGTTCGACTGAACGGCCAATAACGCGGGCGCCCGCAGAAAGCAGGATTCTGCGGTGACCGCCTGCTGCAACCATGCTGGCACGGCGAGCAGGTGGGCGACGCAAACCGGCGCGTCCGCGATCGCGGTCAGCATGTTGGCCGCACGCGTGGCCGGCGTCGAAATGCCGAGTTGATTGCGCATCGCCAGCATCGCGGCCAATCCCGGCGCGAGCAACGCCGTCGGTACCAGCGCAATGCCCTTTTCGGCAAGATCTCGTGATGCCATGCCGCGCGTTGGTGCCGGCAACACACCAAATTCACGCAGCAGGCCGGTTGTGAATAATCCGCCGACAGTCTCCAGCGCGCCATGCATCAGAACCTTGACGCCAGTCCGCTGCAGCAACAGGGCGAGCGCGGATAAATGCGGATGACGGAACGCATCGGCGTAATTTGGTATCACCACGACTGCTGCGGAGGATGTGACAGGCAATGGGCTGAGGCGGTCCTGCACAACTTCCAACAATGAAAGCAGCAGAGGCGCAAAGCGCTCGAAATCGCGCGCGCCCTCCAGCATCGAGGCGGCAGCGATCATGGCACCTGCCTCCATTTCCGAGGCGCCGCCGTCGAGCATCGCGGCAAACGACTGATGCAATGCGACCGGATCAAGACCGTCCCGGTTGTCCGGCCCTGCAATCTGTTGCGGCGCAGCACAGAGTTGCTTCAGAACTCGCGATATTTCTGACATGGCTTTCCTGCGACATGGACTGGTCAGCAGAAAGCATCGACCGTGCCACCAACGCCACCACGGCTAGAAAGGCAAAGCGCCAGCAAACCGGCACCATGCGGGTGCTTTCGAAACTGCCGGCGCAATAATCCGGACAACTTTGGTGCGCCCGCCGTCAGGTGTCCGCGCGCGGATCCCACGCCCATTCGCGCCAGCCGGAAAGCATCGGAAAGTAGAGTGCGAGCCGGATGGGCGACGGCCGCACCAGCATGTCCGAGCGCAATTTGCTGATCAATGCCGCATAGGTCTCCAACTGACGGCGATAGCGTTCGCGCTCATTGTCGAGGAAGGCATCGACATTGCCGCCTTCGTGGCTACCGGTCTTGAAATCGATGATCCAGCGCACGCCCGACTCATCGACAAATGTGCGATCAACGGCGACATTGACCAGCCTGCCGTCAGCCGTTCCGGTAAGGCGCCATTCAGCCCGCGCCGCCGTATGTGTGCCAAGCACCCAGCGGCCGCGTTCGTCCGCCAGGGTCGACCGCAGCGCGCCGGCAACGCGCGTCGCTGCCAGCGGCAAGTCACCAAGCGCGACCCCGAGCTGATGAAGCTCGCGCGTGATGCGGCCTGCCGAGGCGACCACCCGCGCCTCATTCCAGGCGTCGGGTCCCTGCTCGGCGATGCGTTGCAAAAAACCGTGTACCACGGTACCGACATGGCGTGCCGTTTCGCCCGCCCACTCAAAATCCACCGCATTGGCGGTATCCGGAACCACCGGGCGGGCACCGGTGTCGATCGCTGCGGGAAGTGCCGGCGGAATGAAGCCATCAGCAAGGCGGTAAGCACCAAGATGGACAGCCGGCGACGCGCCAGCTGGCACCCGGGCAGTCGCGGCGGCACGCGCATGCTGCGAACGACAATTCACAAGGGCCGCCTCGGCGACCGGCCACAATGCTGCCAGCAGGCTCATCGACCGCGGTGCCGCCAGGCTGGCGCCATCCTCGCTCTCGTTCACCGCTACGGTTGCCAGCAAATGCAGGCTGGTCTCGGCGCGCGTCGCGGCCACATACAAAAGCCGTACGTCTTCCTGCTGCTGCTTGGCCCGATCCAGCTGCCGGATGTAACGGTAGATCGCATCGGCGTCTTCGGCCGCGCCGGTCTCACGGATCGGCGCGATGAGCAGTTCGCGCTCGCCCGTTTCGGGATGCGCCTGCTCGGTCCACACCAACAGCTGGCGATCATCATTGCGCGGCGCGCGGTGCAGCCCCGGCACGATCACCGTATCAAATTCCAGCCCCTTGGCTTTGTGGATGGTCATGATCTTCAAGGGCGGCGCCTGGCCGGCAATCATCTCCACGCGATTGCCGGCAAACAATTTTTTCACGCGCGACATCAACCGTTCGAGATCCAGGAGGTGCGAACCGCCGGTCTGTGCTTGAGCTTCGATTTCGATCAGGTCCAGCAGCACTTCGGCGTCATCCACATCGGCGAGGCTGTCGATGCAAGCCGGTCCGGACAACCCCAGCCATGCGCGTTCCAGCCGTTCGCGCAAAGGCTGGCGCCGGCATTCGGCAAGCACCGGCGCAAGCACATCGCGCATTCGCAACAGGCGCGTACGGCCGGCCGCCGACAAAGCGGCCAGACGCTGTTCGTCACACATGATCTCCCAGATGGTTCGGGTGTCCGCCGTCAGCACGCCATCGTGCGGTTGCGCGCTGTCGACCAGTGCCGCAATGTCCGAGACCGCGAGGCCGCACCAGGGCGCGCGCAGCAATGCAAGCCAGGCAATGCGATCAGCCGGATGCGACAGGGCGCGGGTTAGGGACAGCAGATCCTGCACCACCGGCCGCTCCTGCAAGGGATCGATGTCGACTGCCTGATAAGCCACGCCGGCCTGTTTCAACGCCGGCACGATCTCCGCAAGATGGGATCGGGTTCGCACCAGCAGCGCGATCTCGGCCATGGGTCGAATGGCACGCGTCCGCGCCACGATCTCGAGCACACGCTGCGCTTCCGCCACCTCAGGTGTCACCTGCGGATCCGCGTCGTCATCCGCTTCCGTGCCGGCGACAAACTGTGGATGCCAATGCACCCCACTGTCGTCATTCCCGGTCAGGGTTTGGTCATGCGCGACGCTCGGTGCATATGGCACGCGCCCGCCGACGGCATCTTCGTCCGCCGGCATCAACCTGGCGAAACAGTCGTTCACCCAGTCCACCACGCCCGGTACCGAGCGAAAGTTGACGCGCAGACCCAGCGGCTGCAACTGAACGCCGCCGATGCCGCGATTCATCGCCTCCACGAACAGGCCAACTTCGGCCTCGCGAAAGCGGTAGATCGATTGCATGGGGTCGCCGACAACCAGCAACGAGCAGCCGTTGCCCGGTTCCCAGCCGCGTGTAAGCTTTTCCAGCAGTTCGAACTGAGCAAAGGAGGTGTCCTGAAATTCGTCAACCAGCAGATGGCGGATGCGATAGTCGAGCGCCAGCGCCAGATCGCTAGGCGCACCGTCCGTGCCCAGCGCGCGGATGGCAGACTGGGAGATCTCCGTGAAATCACACTGGCCATGCGCGCCGAAAACCGTCCAGAGCAGCGCGGTCGCGGTCGGCAGCAGGCGCACGATGGCACCGAGAACCGCCCACTGCTGTTCGCTGTACTGGCCCGGCGGCAGGCCCCGCAGGCGCGCGAAGGCCGCAGCCAGATGATCGGACTGCGGATGCCCCCCCAGGCGTTCCAGCAATGCGCCCATGCGGTCTTTCACCGCCGAATACGCGGCCTTTTCCGATTTGCTTTCGCCCGCAGGGAAGCCGGCGTTCTTGTTCAAGCCGCCGCGCTTGCGCCAGGTGCCCGCCTGCGTCAGCAAAAGATCGCCGATTGCGAGCCACGCCGGCACCGATGCTTCGTCCGCGGCAGGCCAGGCAGCGATGGCAGCCAATGGCAAAACTCCAGCATTGGCGCGGCTCTCCGGGGGGTTTTGGCCTGCGAACCGCACCATTGCTAGTGTTTCGCCGATTTCCTCTGCAGGATAGCGCGCAGCCAGATCCGCCACCGCTGCGAGGCGCACGCGCTTCAGGGCCCCTTCCAGCGCTTCGCGCTCGTGCATGAGCGGCAGGTTGCGCAGCCAATGGTCGCGCGAGCGCAGCATCTGCGCGATCAGACTGCGCACGCTGTTGAAATCGTTATCGAGGTGGGCGAGCAGCATCGCCAGATCGTCACCCACCTGCCCGGGCGTATCGATTTCGGACAGCAGGGTGTGCGCCGCTTCATCATAAAGCGCTGAGGCGTCGTCCACGCTTTCCGGCTGAGCGCCGAATCGCGATGCCAGCGGCATCTGCCGCGTCAGTGACGCATTGAGCGCGTCGATGGTCTGGATGCGCAGGCGCGACGGATTCGCCGCCAGCTGCCAGCCGCGCGCGCTGTCTCGTGCCAGTGCGCCGGCAGCAAGCCGGCGCGTCGTTTCATCGGCTGACTTCGCATCGCCGCCCACAGATGCAAACGCCGCCAGCACGCGCTCGCGCATCTCGGCAGCCGCTTTGCGCGTGAACGTGATCGCCACAATCTCCTCGGGCTCATCGACGACGGCGAGCAGGGCCAGGTAGCGCTGGATCAGCAGCCGGGTCTTGCCCGAACCGGCTGGCGCTCGAACGATGAATGAGCGGAAAATATCCAGTGCCTCATCGCGGACCGGCTGGTCGTCCAAGGCTTGCGACGAACTGGTGACGCTGCCGACATCACTCATCGACGTCCCCGCCTTCCGGTTCTGCAGCATCAAGTGCTGCCGGCAGGCCTGATTCGGCGATTCTGCACATGCCGTGCAGGTCGCAGCGCGCACAGGTCAGCGCGCCGTTCTTCGGATCCACCTCGGCATTGCCATTCACGAAACCCCGGGCCAGCGCCGCCAGCGAGCGTTCCCATTCGGCCGAGAGCACATCCCACGATGCATAACCGCGTTTGCGCAGGGCGGTGCGGTCCTCGATGGGCAACACGTCGGGCAGCAGCCCTTTCACGACGGAGATGCCGTTGAAGCCAAAGGTCTTGCCCCGCTCGCCCCGCTTCACGCGGGCAAAGGCAAGCGCCGCAATTTCGTGTCCGCAGGTCAGCGCATACAGCGGCAACTGCGGTTCGTCAGGGCGCTCGCCCAGCCAGCTTTCCAGCTTCGTCTCGCCGGTCTTGTAGTCGATGAGCGCATGCGTGCCGTCTTCGAGCTGATCCATGCGATCGAGGCGCAGTTCCATGCGCAATCCGCCAAACGAAACTTGCTGCGGCGCCTCGGACGCGACCACCGCGAACGTGCTGCGTTCGCGTTCGTACTGCAGCCACTGCATCAGCAGGCTTTCAAGCCGCGACCGCTCGATCTCAGCGAATCGCCCGACGAGGCATTCGGCACCCGTCGCGCGTGCATCGGCGATGGCGTGAACCACGGCCGCGTTCACCAGGCCCAGCAGTGCCGGCAATTCCAGGGCCGCAAGTGCGCGGGAATCCTTAAGTTCTCGCCAGGCGAGGAATAGCGCGCGATGCAGCAATTCGCCGCGCTCGGCGGCATCGAGCCCGTCGTGCGGCGCTTCGAGCGGCCGCGCAGCGAGACGATGACGGGCAAACGCCCGAAACGGGCATGCTGCCTGGTCGGCCAGCAACCTCGCGCCGCCGCTTACCTGCGTGGCATCGGCCAGCGGCATCGCGGAAATTTCCGCAACCGCGATGCGCGTTCCTGCCTGTTGCAGGACACGCGCCAGACGAAACTCTCCGCCCACGGACGCGCCTGCATCCAGCGGAATATCCAAAATCAGCGCGCTGGCACCGCGCTCCTGCTCGCTGGCACCCTCGCCTTCGCGGCGGGCATGGCTGACGACCACTTGCGGTGCGCTCGCCAGCCATCCGGCTGTGATCTTCATGTCCAGCGCCAGCGATGCCGCGGCCGATGCTTCGGGCACCGCGGCGCTGCGTTGCAGTGCTGCCGGTATGAATGGATTCGCACGCGCCGGCTGCGGCCACGTGTCGTCACTGAGGCCGGTGATCCAGATCGCATCAACGTGCTGACCGCTCGACTCGAGCACGCCCAGAACCTGAATCGGTGCATTGCCGCCGCTCAGGTCTTCCGGTTGATACAAGGTGTCGGCGGCGATGCGCCTCAATTGCAGCAAGGCCTCGTCTGCGCGCATTTTTGGCTGCACCCACTGCAGCGCCGCCAGCGCATCCAGTGATTCGCGAAATTTCGCCATGAGCTGGTGTTGCTCCGAATCCAGGGCTCGCTCGCCCGGAAAGCCCCATTGCGTGAGAACAGCGGCGAAATGCCGGCTCCACGCGTGCGGCGATTGCGCAGCGGGAAGGCGTGCCTCGGCCGAGGCGCGCATGGCATCGAGCACCGCTTGCAGGATTGGACAGCCCCGCGCATGCCGCTGCAGGCCGCCGCTTTCCATCAGCTTGCGCAGCGCCGGGAGCGAAAGTGTTGACGGCGCGCGACGGCGCAATGCGGCGTCGAGCTGCGCGCGCGCCGCCTCCTCGGTTTCCGACCCGCGAATGAACGGTGAACGCAAGATGCCGCTCAGCTGCAGGCACGGAAGCGGCCGCGATTGCGCGGCCTCGATCAATGACAGGGCGTCGGCCACCAAAGCGTATTCCGCCAGCGGCTGCCCAAGCGACACGTTGAACAGCTCCGCCGCCGCCGGGACCGGGCCGACACCGGCGCGCGCACCCGGCAGCAAGGCGTCGGTCAACTCGCGCGTGACGCGGCTGCGCTTGTCGCGCAGGTCGGGAATCACGATCGCCACGCGTGATGCCGGCGCCCGTGCCAGCTGCAGGCGCGCCCACCAGGCGCAGGCACGCAGCTCGTCGTTCTCGCTGAAAAACTCCCGTCGAACCGGGTCGCATGCGTGTGCGCCAGCGGTTACGGGCGGCGCGATCCGCACGGCGCGCACCTCCACGCCGGCTTCGCTCAACCTGCGGAATACATGCTGCTGCTGAGGCGTGACAATATCGAAGCCGATGGCAAGTGCGCGCGAGGGCAGGCCGGGCCGGACGCCGTCCAGGCTTTGCGCGAACAGGTCCGGCAGCTGTGCCGCATCCACCAGCGAGCGCTCGCGGCACAGTTGCAGGTAGCGGTTCGACCATTCGAGAAACATGCCGGCGTCGTCCGACAACGGCATCGACCGCATGGCCGGCAACAGGTGCCAGGCGCGCGCCATCGCCCACGCCGACATGGCCTGCCTTGTCGCCTGCGCCGTATTCAGCAGCGCGTTGTCAGCAGCGGCAGGCGAGCGGCGAATGACCTGTTCCCAGAGGATCAGGCACTGCGGGCTGGCGATCAGCGCGGGCACATCGGCCGCGGCAGTATCATTCAGCCATTTGCGCCAAGCGCGTTCGATGAAAACTGACCACGGCAGGATGTCCGGTGTTTCCCACGCCGCGAGGCCCGCCGCGCGCTGCGCCTGGTCGAACAATGCCTTGTGGTAACGCGCGAGGCGCGTGTTCGGCGTGAGCAGTACGGTACCCGCTTCGGCCAGCGCGCCGTGCAGCGCCTGAGCGGAAATCAGCTCTGCGGTTTCGAGTTGGCGTTGCGGTACAGGTGGTGTCAATTGGCGTACCGCGGCATAGCCCGGCAGCGGGCTATTTCTCCAGCAGGTGTGCCTTGTCCTTCACCTTGGCCCATTCGTCTGCATCCACCGGCGCGGCCTTGCGCGCCACGATCGGCTTCCAGCCCTTGGCAAGGTCGGCGTTTATCTTTATGTACTGCCGCTGGGTGTCAGGCACATCGTCCTCGGCGAAAATTGCCTCGACCGGGCATTCGGCCACACAGAGCGTGCAGTCGATGCACTCGTCCGGGTCGATGACCAGCATGTTCGGCCCTTCGCGGAAACAATCGACCGGACACACGTCGACGCAGTCGGTGTACTTGCACTTGATGCAGGATTCGGTAATTACGTAAGCCATGAAAACGCCTTGAAGATCGTTGAAAGCAGCGAAATTTTAACAGACCGTGCCAGCCGGGCCCACAAAACCCGGGGTATCGAACGGTGGCATAATGCCCGACACGAATTTCACTCCCGAGGTCTCCCTTGAGCAATGCCATTGTTTATGTTTCCGATTCCACTTTTGACAGCGAAGTCCTGCAAAGCAGCACCCCGGTGCTGGTGGATTACTGGGCGGAGTGGTGCGGCCCCTGCAAAATGATTGCCCCGATCCTCGACGATGTCGCCAAGGACTACGCCGGCAAGCTCAAAGTAGCCAAGCTGAACATCGACGAAAACCAGGAAACGCCACCGAAGTATGGCATTCGCGGCATCCCCACGCTGATGCTGTTCAAGAACGGCAATGTGGAAGCCACCAAGGTGGGCGCCCTGTCGAAATCGCAACTTGCGGCATTCATTGACGCCAACATTTAGTACTTGTACTGATTGACAAGGGCGCTTCGGCGCCCTATCCTCGCAACAAATCTACGTCGATCCCACTCCGTAGATGTCCAGCAGTACCTCTGCAGCGAATCCCAACCAATTGAGTTGACGCCCGGTTCTCCAGGGAAGCATCCCGGAGACCACCATGCAGGGGCACATGTTCCGTGCGGTGTTTCCGCGTTTACTCCAAGGCAGCAAGCCTATGCAACTTTCCGAACTGAAACTCAAACACGTCTCCGAACTCGTGGAGATGGCCAACGAACTCGAACTTGAGGGCGCCAACCGGCTGCGCAAGCAGGAGCTGATTTTCGCCCTGCTGAAGCACCAGGCCAAGAAGGGTGAAGCCATTTTCGGCGACGGCACCCTCGAAGTCCTGCAGGACGGTTTCGGTTTCCTGCGTTCACCGGATATTTCCTACCTGGCCGGGCCGGATGACATCTACGTCAGCCCGTCGCAGATCCGCCGTTTCAATCTCCATACCGGCGATACCATCGAAGGCGAGATCCGCACGCCGAAGGAAGGCGAACGCTACTTCGCGCTGGTAAAGGTGGACAAGGTCAACGGCGAACCGCCGGAAGCGGCCAAGAACAAGATCCTGTTCGAGAACCTCACGCCGCTGTTTCCGGACAAGCCCTTCACGCTGGAACGCGACATCAAGTCCGACGAGAACATCACCGGGCGCGTGATCGACATCATCGCGCCGATAGGCAAGGGGCAGCGCGGTCTGCTGGTCGCCTCGCCCAAGTCCGGCAAGACCGTGATGCTGCAGCACATCGCCCATGCCATCACCTCAAACCATCCCGACATCACGCTGATTGTGCTGCTCATCGACGAGCGCCCGGAAGAAGTCACCGAGATGCAGCGTACCGTCAAGGGCGAAGTCGTGTCCTCCACCTTCGATGAGCCGGCCACGCGCCACGTGCAGGTCGCGGAAATGGTGATTGAAAAGGCCAAGCGCCTGGTGGAGCACAAACGTGACGTGGTGATCCTGCTCGACTCGATTACCCGTCTTGCCCGCGCCTACAACACCGTCGTGCCGGCCTCCGGCAAGGTGCTGACCGGTGGCGTGGATGCCAATGCCCTGCAGCGCCCGAAGCGTTTCTTCGGCGCCGCGCGCAACATCGAGGAAGGCGGCTCGCTGACCATTATCGCCACGGCGCTCATCGACACCGGTTCGCGCATGGACGATGTGATTTACGAAGAATTCAAAGGCACCGGCAACATGGAAGTCCACCTTGACCGCCGCGCGGCCGAGAAGCGCGTCTACCCGGCCATCAACGTCAACCGGTCCGGCACCCGCAAGGAAGAACTGCTGATCAAGCCCGAGCTCCTGCAAAAAGTCTGGGTGCTGCGCAAGATGATGTACAGCATGGATGAGCTGGAGGCGACCGAGTTTCTGGTCGACAAACTCAAGGCCACGAAAAACAACGGCGAGTTCTTTGACTCGATGAAAAAGAACTAGCAGGTCGTCACGATCGCGGTGCGTGCGCGCCGCGAGAGTCGCGCCGCCGCGACCGGGCGGCCGCAGTGATCAAGCCTGCCGCTGCTTGATCCCCGCCACCAGCGACATGGTCCAGGGCTTGGTACCCACCGCGAGGCCGATCGTCTTGCGTTGTTCCGAAGGCAGGTAGCTGTCGAGCTCCGCCAATTCGTTGAATTCCTGGCAGATGCGTTCCAGCCGCCGCTGCAGCAATGCATACGATGGCTCAGAAAGCTCGCGCAATTCCATGCGGAACATGCCGCCGGCCGAGACAAAATCGCCCGCCACAAATTCGCCGATCACGCGGTTGCCGTGCACGCGCCGGATCGGTCCGTCGTTGCGCAAACGCATGGTACGCGGCACCATCAGGCGGATGCGGTCTCCCGGCATCAGCTTGATCAACCCAAGGTGATCGAGTCTCGCCAGCAGCATGATGGCTTCCGCCTTTTCAATTTCATAGCGTTCGAGGATGTCGGGCAAGCGCCAGTCATTGAGTACCAGGTAGAACACGCCGAGCAGACGCACATCCGCGGCGAGCGCGGCTTCCTGGTCAACCGTCAGTTCCTGCGCCTGCGCCGACTGGTTGCGCGCCACGGTGGTCAGTTCAAACAGGTCCACATCCAGGCAACCGCAGATTTCCTCGAGCCGCTTCAGAGTCAAGGCCTCCTTGGCAAACAGGCGCTTGATGCTGGCCTCGGATTTTCCAAGCGCCTTGCCGAGGTCGCGATAAGTCATTCCCCGCGCTCGCAGCAATTTCTTGAGGGCATCGACCAGGAGGGACGTCTGCCCGGGAGACGGGGCGGAGGGTCGCGAAGAGGCAGTTTGTGTGTCCATGGTCGCACTCGCACGGTATAGTTTTTTGATACTAACGCAAATCCGTATCGAATAGTAATCTTTGGCCTTTTCCGGGCCCCTCGCCAAGCTTTGCCTTTCCCTGCGGTTTGCGGCATAATCGCTGATTCTTCAAACACTTGTTCGCATAGAGGTGGCCTCGGGCGCACCCTTTACGAAAAGAAAGGCAAAACCATGAAAGCCAACACCCATCCCGATTACCACGAAGTCATCTTTCTTGATTCATCCTGCGACTTCAAATTCCTGACCCGCACCACCGCCGACGTCAAGGGTCGCGAAAAGATGAAATGGACCGACGGCAAGGAATACCCGGTCATCAAGATTGAAGTCTCGTCCGAGTCGCACCCGTTTTACACCGGCAAGCACAAGATCATGGATACCGCCGGCCGTATCGACAAATTCCGTCAGCGTCACGCCCGCACTTCCGGCGCGAAAGCTGCCGCTGCACCGGCTGAAAAGTAAGCCGCTGGGCACCAGCAGATGCACATGCAAAAAGGCAGCTTCGGCTGCCTTTTTTGTTTTACGGTGCGTCACGTCGCCTTGCGCTGCCCAGCCCGTAAAATAGCCCGATGATTTCCATCCTGCGCCAGCCCATTGTCTTCGATGGCACGAAGAGCCCGGTGAAGTCAGCCCTCTTCGTGGTGATTTGTGCAGCGTGGATCCTGCCCGGCCTGATTGGCCACGACCCTTGGAAGCCCGACGAGGCGACCATTTTCGGCGTGGTTTATTCCATGCTCCGCGACGGTACCTGGCTGCTGCCCAACATTGCCGGAACACCAGCCTACGAGTATCCGCCGCTGTTCTACTGGCTGGCTGCCATCCTCGCCAAGTTGCTCTCGCCGGTCCTGCACCTTCACGACGGCGCGCGCCTCACCTCCGGCTTGCTGATGGCCGTGGCCCTCGCCTATACCCACAAGACCGCAACCCGCCTGTTCGACGAGCGCGCCGGCCGCATCAGTGTGCTGCTGGTGATCGGTTGCCTCGGCATGTTTCTACGCGGCCATGAACTCAATCCGGAAGTGGCGGGGCTGGCAGGACTGGCAGTGGCGCTGTACGGATTGACCCGCATCCGCTCGGAGCCGCGCAAGGGCGGGGTGACCACCGGAGTCGGGGCCGGCATCATCGCGCTGTCGGTTGGCCTGATTCCCGCGCTCATGCCGTTGGTGATTTCGCTGGGCCTGATGTGGTGCCTGCGCGAAGGCGGCAACCGCACCTTTGCCCGCGGTATCGGCGTATCGATCCTCGTCGCCCTGCCTTTCGTGCTGGCCTTCCCCTTGTTGCTGGTCAGCCAGGACCAGCCGCTGCAACCCTGGCTGGGCGCCATTCTCGGCATGCCCCTTGACAGCAGCAGCGCACGCCGCAGCGCGGACCTGGCTTACTTTGTGACCGTTTTGCCGTGGTACGGCCTGCCGGCCTTGCCGATCGCCGCCTGGCTGTGGATCAAGGAACGCGCACGGCTGCGCGAACGATTTGAACTGGCGATGCCGCTGGTGGCGTTCTGCGTGTTGCTGGTGGTGCTGTCGTTGCTGCGCAAGGGCAACGACGCGGTGGCCATGGTTCTTCTGATTCCACTGGCGCTGGCGGCATCGAGCGCGCTCGACCGGCTGCCACGCGGCTTCGCCAGTTTCATGGACTGGTTTGGCCTGGTGTTCTTCGGCTCGCTGGTGTTCTTGTTGTGGACGCTGTGGGCCGCGGCGCTGACGGGCATACCGCGCAATTTCGCGCGCTGGGCGCTGCGTGAAGCCCCCGGCTTTGAACTCAAATTCGTGTGGTTCCCGTTCCTCATCGCGCTGGCGCTCACGCTGGTGTGGCTGTATGCGGTCGCCCGCGCGCATCGCAACAACCGGCGCGCCATCGTCAACTGGGCGTCGGGGCTGACCATGTTCTGGGTGTTGCTCAACCTGTTCGGCCTGCCGGCGGCCGATCACGTCCGCAGTTATCGTGCAGTGGTGGCTCTTGCCAATTCACAAATTGCGCCCACCGCAAAATGCGTGGCGCAGATCGGCGTCGCCGACGCGCAGCGCGCCTCGCTCTATTACTTTGCCAGCCTCAAATTGTTACCCGCCACGTCAGCAGCAGGAGTCGAGTGCGACTGGCTGCTCACACAAGGCACCAAGGATCGCGCGCCGCCGGTTGGCAGTGGATGGATCGCGGTGTGGGACGGCGCACGCCCCGGCGACAACAGCGAACGCCTGCGCCTCTACCGTCGCGGTTGACGGGTTCGCCTACAGCAGGTCGGCGGCACGTTTCGGCCAGCTGGCCTTGAGCAATCGTGACAGCGCGCGGTCGGCCAACAAGCGGCCACCGGTCTGGCAAGCCGGACAATAGTTGCACTCATTGTCGGCGTAGACGATGCGCTGCACGAGGGTGCCGCACACCGGGCAGGGTTGCCTGAATTTGCCATGAACCGCCATCTCCGGCCGGAATGCCGTCACCTTTTCAGGAAGGCCCGACCCCGCCTCGGCGCGCAGGCGCGCCAGCCATTCCGACAGCACCTCGCGAGTGGCGGCAA
The DNA here is from genome assembly GCA_044229235.1 of Usitatibacteraceae bacterium. Taxonomy (GTDB): domain Bacteria; phylum Pseudomonadota; class Gammaproteobacteria; order Burkholderiales; family Usitatibacteraceae; genus UKL13-2. Next base: position 41,150 of record JBGATH010000028.1, on the reverse strand, counting down.
ACAGCGCCGCGACGTCCCCAGCCGACAGCTTCTGGCTCATGGAAAACGGCGACATCCGCGCGCGATGCAGAATTTCGTCCGAGTACGCGTTGCCGATGCCGCTGATGGCGCACGGATCCGTGAGCGCGCGCTTGAGCGTATGGTTCTCAGCCTGCAGTCGTGCCGCGAATTCGTCGAGCGTGCAATTCAGTGGGTCGATGCCGCCCGGATCGTGCGCCGCCAGTGCTGCCGCCCCGCGCAGCAGGTGCAGTGACGCGCGCCGCTTGGTGCCGGCCTCGGTGACGGCCAGCGTGCCGCAATCGAATTCAAAGCGCGCCAATATCAGTTTGTTCATCGGCACCCTGGCGCCGGCAGGAAACCATTTGAACCGGCCGGCAATCATCAGGTGTACTACGGCAAAAAGGTCATCTTCAAACGCCAGCACCACCCGCTTGCCGAGCCGTTGTACGCCGATCACGCGCTTGCCCTCAAGCGCATTCACCGGCGGATCCACCGTGCGCAGCAGGAAGATGCTCGGCAGCAGCAGCCGCTGCAAGATCGCGCCTGCCAGCAGGCGCTCCAACGATTCCGCGTAAATCGTGATGTCCGGCAACTCAGGCATGCGGTGATTTTACGGCGGAGATTCCGAACGCCTCAGTAGATGCGGCGGCCAAATGTGTAGATGGGGGAGTTGACCTTCCCCGGCGCAGGCCGGGGCCCAATTTCGTTTTACAACCTTGGGCAACTTAGACCCCGGCCTACGCAGGGGAAGGACCGAGTCTGAGTGTTTTCATCATGTTTAGTTGCCGGATCAAAGGAAGCTCACACTCCGGCATCTCCTGCACTGGCGCGGCTTCCCGCACGAAAATGCCCGGGAAGGCGCGCCAATGCTGGTGTTTCGCTACTGGCTACGCTGCCGGCAAGCGCTCGTCGATCAACTCGATCCAGTGGCGGATGGGAGTCTTGGAACTGGCATTGAGGCCGCCCTCGATATGCGCAAGGCAGCCGATGTTGGCCGTCGCTACCATTTGCGGCGTACCGGACTCGAGCGCCGTCACTTTGTTCGCCAGCAATTGCTGCGACAGCGCCGACTGCAGTATCGAATAGGTTCCCGCCGATCCACAGCAAAGGTGCCCGTCGGGCACCATGGTCAATTCGCAGCCCGCGTCGCGCAGCAGGCTCTCGACCACGCCGCGAATTTTCAGTCCATGCTGCAGGCTGCAAGGGGCGTGAAAGGCCACCTTCAGTTTCGCCTGCGGCTTGGCCGACAGCAGCCTGGCCAGCGCATCGCTTTCAGCGGCAATCACCTGGCTGACATCGCGAAACAGCGCCGAGGTGCGCTGTGCCTTTTGCGCATACGCGGCGTCATTGCGCAGCATGTGGCCGTATTCGGCCACCATGGTGCCGCAACCCGAGGCAGTCACCACGATTGCTTCCGCACCGGCTTCGATGTACGGCCACCAGGCATCGATGTTGCGCTTGATGGCGGCGTGGCTCTGGTGCGAGTCGTTGAGGTGATGCTGGATGGCGCCGCAGCAGCCGGCGTCAGGCGCAGCGATCAGCGAGATGCCCAAACGGTCCAGCACGCGCGCGGTCGCCGCATTGATCGACGGCGCCATTGCCGGTTGTACGCATCCTTCGAGCACCAGCATGCTGCGTGCGTGATGCGGCGCCGGTCGCACGCCAGGGTCGCGATACGCGGGAATCTTCTTGGCCAGTGCAGCCGGCAACATCCCCTTGAATGCGCGCCCGACGGTCAGGCCTACACTGAACAAGGCGGTCTGCGGCAGCAGGTTTTTCAGCAGGCGGCGCTTGAGGCCCTCACCGACGCCGCGTCCCACTTTCTGTTCGACCAGTTCACGACCGATATCGATGAGCCGGCCATATTGCACGCCGGAAGGACAGGTCGATTCGCAGGAACGACAAGTCAGACAGCGGTCGAGGTGCAACTGGGTTTTCACCGTGACCGGTTCCCCCTCCAGCATTTGCTTCATGAGGTAAATACGGCCACGCGGGCTGTCCAACTCGTCGCCCAGCAGGTTGTAGGTGGGACAGGTGGCAAGGCAGAAGCCGCAATGCACGCATTTGCGCAGGATGCTGTCGGCTTCCTCGCCTTCGGGGGTGTTCCTGATCCAGTCGGCCAGATTGGTTTGCATGGTTATTGTTTGGTCGAGTTGTTTTCGGGGTTCGCCTGGAAGTTGTCCATGCGGCCGCGATTGAGAATGTCCGCCGGATCGAACGCTGCCTTGAGGTTGCGGTGGATCTTTGCCAGTACCGGTGCCAGCGGATGAAACACGCCTGCTGACTTGTCGCCATGGCGAAACAGGGTGACGTGGCCGCCAATGCCCTCGACCTGCCGGCGCAGCGCTGCCACATCGGTGCTGCCACGCACCCAGCGCAACGCGCCGCCCCATTCGATCCATTGGGGGAGACTCAATCCCAGCGGCGCTTGCGTGGAAGGCACCGACAGGCGCCACAATGGTTCGCTTGAGTCAAAAAATGCCGCGCGATGATCGCGCAGGTCCCGCCAGAATGCCGCGCCGTCGGCCACCGGCTCGCCACCAAGCTTTTCGCGCGCGGCGCGGATGCCGGCCGCCGCACCGGAGAGTCGCAGCATCGCCACACCCTCGCACCAGGACGTCGCCGAAATCGGCAGCGGTTTGCCGGCCCACTCATTGAAGCGCTGTATCGCTGTGGCCTCATCCATTTCGTAGCGCAGCGTGATTTCCTCGGTCGCGCGCGGCAACACCTTGAATGAAAGGTCGAGCAGCACGCCCAGCGTGCCCATTGCGCCGGTCATCAATCTCGAAACATCGTAACCGGCGACATTCTTGATGACGCGACCGCCAAAGCGCAGGTCCTCGCCATTGCCGCTGATGATGCGCGCGCCGAGCACGAAGTCCCGTACCGCGCCGGCATACGGGCGGCGCGGACCGGACAGGCCGGTCGCCACGGTGCCGCCGATGGTGGCGCCCGGGGCGAAGTGCGGCGGCTCGAAGGGCAGCAGCTGTCCTTCGCGTTCCATCACCGACTCGATCTCCACCAGTGGCGTACCGGCGCGCACCGTCAGCACCAGCTCCTTGGGCTCATAGTCGATGATGCCGCTGTAGGCGCTGACATCCAGCGGTTCACCTTCGATCGCACCGCCGTAGAACGCCTTGCTGTTGCCGCCGCGAATGGCCAGCGGCCGGCCGCTTGCTTTTGCCGCCTTGATGCGGTCGATGGCCGATTCAATGAATTTTTCCATGCCTTCCAATCGTGAACTTGCTCAAAACCTTGGTATATCGGCGCGCGGCACGGCACCGCCGCGCACATGCATGCCGCCCCATTCACTGCAACGTTTCAGCTCCGGAATGCCCTTGCCGGGATTGAGCACGCCGGCCGCATCAAACGCGGCCTTGATGGCGTGAAACGCCGCCAGCTCGGCTCGGCGAAACTGCACGCACATCTGTCTGAGTTTCTCTATCCCGACACCATGCTCGCCGGTGATGGTGCCGCCAACCTCGACGCAGATTTCCAGCATCAGGCCGCCGAGCTCCTCGCTGCGCTCCAGCTCTCCCGGCACGGTGGCGTCATAGAAGATGCAGGGATGAAGGTTGCCGTCACCGGCGTGAAAAACATTGGCCACCAGCATGCCGTATTGTTTTGCCAGTTCGTCGTACCGCGCCAGCACCTGCGGAAGGCAGCGGCGCGGAATGGTGCCGTCGATGGTGTAGTAATCGGGCCGGATCGTCGCCAGCGCGGCGAAGGCCCCCTTGCGCGCTTTCCAGAGTTTTTCGCGTTCGCCATCATCAGCTGCGCGACGAATCTCCTGCGCGTGGCATGCCGCGAGGATTTGCTGCACCTGGCCGAGCTGTTCCGCCACTTCCTCGCGCACGCCGTCGAGTTCGATCAGCAGCAGCGCCTCCGCCTCGAGCGGAAATCCGGCCGACATGAATTTCTCGCATGCCTCGATCACCATCTTGTCCATCATCTCCAGCGCCGCCGGAATGACGCCTGCGCCGATGATCTGCCCGACCGCGCCGGCGGCCAGGGCCACGCTCGGAAATGCCGCCAGCAAGGTTTCAACATGCTCCGGCAGCGGCGTGAGTTTCACCACCACTTCCGTGATGAGGCCTAGCGTGCCTTCCGACCCGGTCACAATCGCCATCAGGTCATAGCCGGGCGCATCGAGGGCACGCCCGCCAAGGGTGACGACGGCGCCGTCGCTCAACACCAGTCTCGCCTGCAGGATGTTGTGGATGGTGAGGCCGTACTTGAGGCAATGCACGCCGCCCGAATTCTCGGCCACATTGCCGCCGATGGAGCAGATCAGCTGGCTCGACGGGTCGGGTGCGTAGAACAGGCCCAGGGGCGCGGCTGCATCGCTTACCGCGAGATTGCGCACGCCGGGCCCGACGCTGGCGGTGCGCGCCACCGCATCGATGGCGGTCAACTTGTTCAATCGCGTCAGCACCAGCAGCACGCCATCCTCGCGCGGAATGGCGCCACCGGAGATGCCGGTGCCGGCGCCACGCGTCACCACCGGCACGCCGCGCGCGGCGCACGAGGCCAGAATTGCCGAGACCTGCGCTTCTGTTTCCGGTAACACCGCACACATCGGCATCGCGCGATGCGAGATGAACGCGTCGGTTTCGAATGGTCGCAGGCGTTCCTGGTCAGCGATCACGCTGAGCGGCGGCGTGATGCGCGAGAAATCAGCGAGGAGTTGCGGGTTCACAACGCGCCGGGGTGGGTGGACGGGGCCGGCACCGATCAGAACCGCGGCAGGTCCGCGTGCGGCAAGTTGTTGACCGGGCCGCCGCGGACCCGCATGCGGCCATATTCCGCGCAGCGATGCAGCGTCGGAATCGCCTTGCCCGGGTTCAGCAGCATTGCGCCGTCGAATGCGCGCTTCACGGCGAAAAACATCTCGCGCTCGGCATCGCCGAACTGGCTGCACATCTGGTTGATTTTTTCGATGCCCACGCCATGTTCACCGGTGATGGTGCCACCATATTCGACGCACATTTCCAGCAGGTCGGATGCGAACGCCTCGGTCCGCTCCAGTTCACCGGGAACATTGCCATCAAACAGGATCAAGGGGTGCAGGTTGCCGTCACCGGCATGAAATACATTGGCACAACGCAGGCCGTATTTCACACTCAGGTCCGCCGTGCGCTTCAGCACCGGCGCCAGGGCCCGGCGCGGGATGGAGCCGTCGATGCAATAGTAGTCGGGTGAAATCCGCCCGACCGCCGGGAACGCGGCCTTGCGCCCGGACCAGAATTTGAGCCGCTCGCTTTCGCTGTTTGACGTGCGGCAGGCGGTTGCGCCGGAGGCTTTCATCACCGCCTCAATCTTGGCGATCTCTTCCGCCACTTCCTCCGCCGTGCCGTCGGACTCGCACAGCAGGATGGCTTCGGCATCGAGGTCGTAGTCGGCATGCACAAAGTCCTCAACCGCGGCAGTGGCGAGCTTGTCCATCATCTCCAGGCCGGCCGGCACGATTCCGGCACCGATCACATTGGCGACCGCGTCGCCGGCTTTCTCGATATCGTCAAAGCTTGCCATCACCACCCGCGCCTGCTGTGGTTTGGGTGTGAGCTTCACCGTCACCTCGGTGGTGACACCGAGCATGCCTTCGGAGCCGGTCATCAGCGCCAGCAAATCGTATCCGGGCGCATCGAGCGCGTCGGAGCCGATGCTGGCAATCTCGCCGTCAATCGTCACCACCTCGAGCTTGAGAATGTTGTGAACGGTCAGGCCATACTTCAGGCAATGCACGCCGCCCGAATTTTCGGCCACATTGCCGCCGATCGAACAGGCGATCTGCGAGGACGGGTCCGGCGCGTAATACAGGCCATGTGGCGCCACCTCCTCCGAAATTTTCAGGTTGCGCACGCCCGGCTGCACACGGGCCGTGCGTGCCAGCAGATCGATCGAAACGATGCGACTGAACTTGGCCATCGACATCAGGATCCCGTCGGACAGCGGCGTGGCACCACCGGAAAGCCCGGTGCCCGAGCCGCGCACCACTACCTTGGTACCCGTCGCGGCGGCCACGCGCAGGACGCGCTGTACCTCCTCGACCGTCTGCGGCAGCACCGCCAGCGCGGGCAGCGCGCGATAGGCCGACAGGCCATCGCACTCGTACGGTTTGAGTGACTCGGACTCGGTCAGCAATGAATGCCGCGGCAGGATCTGGTCAAGCTGGGCGATCAGCGCCTGGCGTTGTGAGGGCGGAAGCGTCGGGGCAGCAGACATGGCGCGGTGACGGGGTCGAGGATGGCACTATCATAGGCCAACTCGCTGCTGCCGACTGGCCCGCCCGCGCTGCAAGCCATTCATACCCTGGCACCGCAAAGCAACCAATTTGCGTACGGCCAGTCTCAATGTTCGGCGCGTTGCCAAGCAATCACCTTTCACGAAAGTTCATTCGATGCCGCCCGAACAAATCCTGCTGTGGTTGTTGGCAGCCGTGCTGGTGCTTGTCGGCCTCGCCGGTACGCTCCTGCCGGCGTTGCCTGGCGTCCCGTTCGTGTTCGGCGGACTGCTGGTGGCAGCGTGGCTGGGTGACTTCCAGCGCATCGGCTGGCCCACCCTCAGCCTGCTCGCGGTGCTGACTGCATTCGCCATTCTGGTAGACCTGTTCGCCTCTGTCCTCGGCGCACAGAAAGTCGGCGCCTCGAAACTGGCGCTGCTGGGGGCGGCCCTCGGCGGCCTCGCCGGCATCTTCTTCGGGCTGGTGGGGATTTTCATTTTCCCGTTCATCGGCGCCGTCATCGGCGAGTTCATCGCGCGCCGCGAGATGGGTCAGGCGACCAAGGTCGGCTTTGCCACCTGGCTGGGCCTGCTGTTCGGCGCGCTGGCAAAGCTGGCGCTGGCATTGACGATGATCGGCGTGTTCGTCATCGCCTACTTCCTGTAGGGCGGCGCGGGGCCCTTCGCCTGCCCCGGATCGGCAAACTCCAGCATTGGCGGACCTCGCAGGCAGAAATGCCGCCAGAAGCCGCGCCAATGCTGGAGTTTCATCCTTCTGACCGCTGTACTTCCCGCGCAGGCTGTCGCGCCAATCGCGCGGCCCGCAAGCGTCATTGCGCCACACGGCCCTTGAGCATGTTCAAGCCGAGTCCGGCCATCACCAACACCGTCGCCACGATCTTCCATAGCGGCATCGGTTCCGCCAACAGCAGGCTCGATGCCGCCATGCCAAATACAGGCACGAGCAATGCCATCGGCGAGACCGTAGCGGCCGGATATCGCGCCAGCAGCCACGCCCACATGGCGTAGCCAAACAGCGAATTGCCCACCGACTGCCAGGCCACAGCCAGCCAGGTTCCCGGCCCGGCGGACTGCAGGCCCCTGCCGATGGCGGGCGCACCTTCAAACAGCAACGACAGAATCAACAGCGGTACCGCCGCGAACACCCCCGACCACACCACGTAAGCCACCGCGTTGACGTTTGCCGATTGTGCCGGGGCCCGTGCCACCATGTTGCCCGCGGACCAGCTCGCTGCGGCCAGCAGGACCATGCCCAGGCCGGCGAGGGTGGTGCTGCCGTCGGTATGCGCGACGATGACGCCAATGCCGGCAGCGGCCACGCCGAGTGCCAGCCATTGCAACGGACGCACGCGCTCGCCGGTGAGCCGCATCGACAGGAAGATCGTGAAGAACACCTGCGTTTGAATCACCAGCGACGCCAGCCCCGGCGTGATGTGTCCGTTCATTGCCAGAAACAGCAGGCCGAACTGCCCCACGCCGATCAGCAGGCCGTAAGCGATGAGGCCGCGCCACGGCACGGCCGGGCGCGGCATGAACAGGCAGCCCGGGAAGAACACCAGCGCAAAGCGCAGTGCGGCGAACAGCAGGGGCGGCAAGGTCGCCAGCGCGACCTGGATGACGACAAAATTGGTTCCCCACACCGCCACGACGGAAAGCGCCAGGAAGAAGTGGCGCAGGGGCAGTTGTGGATGGGACATGCGCGATTATAGGCAGCGTCCTCCCATTCGCCGGCCTGCTATCGAAGCCGCCTCCATGAAATCTGCAGGCTAGAACGCCATGCAGACGGTGTAAGGCTCGTCGTCTTTCGCAGCGGGAATTGCCGCAGCCGTGGTGTCAGGCGACGAACCTTCCGGCACCGCGCGCACCTTGCCTTCGCCAGGCTTGCCGTCGTCCAGGATGCGGTCGATTTCGCGCGCGATCTTGCCCGCGATACGTGCCGAACACATCATGCGCGCGCCGGGCATGCCGGCGATCAGCGCCTGGCCCGGCACATTGCCGGTCACGCCGACGCGACCGCCACGGGCATTGGTCGGGCGGAAAGCGCCCGATTCGTCAGCCCGCACCAGTGGCGCGCGGCCGATGCCGCTGGCGCGCACATGCAGCCAGTATTGCCAGCTTTCGTCAGCCGGCTTGGTCGAGTCCCACGGCCCCTCGATGACGCCGTTGCCATTGCCCCCCTTGCACGGTGCCGCGCACTCCTTCAGTGCCGACACGTCGGCCACATCGCCCGGCGCCTGGCGGGTGGCGCCACCAAAGCGATCCGCAAAGCTCTTGGTGTAGGCCACCACATCCTTGAAGTCGTCCACGTAATCGTTGATCAAGCTGATCGACTGGGCGATCGCGGGCGACTTGGATCCGCCCGATTGCGCATTCGCGGCCGCCGGTAGCAGTGCGCAGCCGACGGACAACAGGACCACAGATGACAGCTTCATGATGCCTCCCGGGTAGAAATGCGTTGGTGCGCGCGTCGCGGACCGGATGCAACAGGCCGGTGCGGCGCGGCAACAAGGAATGGAAATAGTTTTCATTCGGCGGCGGCCGCGACGGTTGCGGACACCCGTTTGACGCCTTCCACGTAGCGCGCCAGCGTCGGCGAAAGTTCGCCCGGCGGCACCATGGCCTCGATCAACTGGAAGCGACCACGGGTGTTGAAGGCCTGTTCCAGCGCTGCGCCGAGTTCGGCACAGGTGCGCACGCGCACGCCGTCGCCGCCCATGCCGGACGCCATGGCGGCAAAGTTCCATTCGCCCAGCTGGTTGAAGGCCGATTCCGGTTGAAAACTCTTCAGCATGCCCCAGCCGGCGTTGTTGAAAATGACCACGATCGGATCCCAGCCGTAGCGCGGACAGTTGCCCAGTTCCCAGCCGGTCATCTGGAAGGCGCCGTCGCCAACCAGGATCAGTGCGCGCTGTCCGGTCGCCGCCTGCAAACCCAGGCCCGCCGGCACACCGAAACCCATGCTGGCGTAATAGCCCGGCGCGACACGATGGGTGTGGTCGATGTCCAGCGAAGCGAACAGGCAGTCGCCGACATCGACCGCCAGCGGCAGCCGCCCGTGGCGGGCCATCAGCGCGTTGATGCCAAGCGCAACATCGTATGGGGCGATGTGCCGGTCATCGGCAGTGAAGCTGCGAGGCGGACACTTTTCGCGACCGATCGCGGCGCAGGACTTGGCCATGCCCTGGGTTTTTTCCAGCAGCGCGGCGATCAGGTCCGCAAGCGGAATGTCCGCATAGGTGTGGTACCCGAGCGTCACCTGCCCGTCGAAGGCGAGGATGGCGTGCCGCAGGTCGATCTTGCGCCGTGACACGCCAAGGTTGGTATCGGAAAGAATCACGCCCAGCATGAACAGCGCATCCGAGTTCTCCACCAGCTCCGTGACCATGCCATCTCCGGCGACGCCGAGATAAATGCCGACGGGTGGCGTTTCCGCGTCTGCCAGCAACCCGCATCCCATCAGACTCGTGACCACCGGAATGCCCAACCTGCTGGCCAGCTCGGCCAGATGCGCTTCCTGCCCGTGGCGGCGCACTTCAACACCGGCCATCAGCACCGGCGAGCGCGAGCCGCGCAGTCGGGTGAGGATTTCGTTTACGCAGGCATCAAGCGCCTCGCTATCCACTTGGTACGGCGCCTGCGCCTTCACCGGCGCGCAGGGCACCATGGGCATGTCGCGCGGCACCTCGATATACACCGGTCGCGCTTCGCGGATGCACGCAGCCAGCACACGGGCGATCTCGGCAGGGGCCGCAGCGGCATCGTCGAGACGGGTTTGCGCGCAGGTAATCTCGCGGAAAATCTGCAACTGTGAATCGAGGCGCTTGGCCTGGTGATGCAACAACAGGCCGCTGGCCGATTCGCCGCGCCCCGGGCCGCCGGAGATCACCACCAGCGGCGACTTTTCGGCATAGGCGCTGGCAACGGCATTGACCATGTTGAGCGCACCGGCGCCATACGTGACCACGGCCACGCCCGGCGCACCCTGCATGCGCGCAGCGGCATCGGCGGCAAAGCCGACTGCCGGCTCGTGGCTGAGGGTATAGAGCGGCAAGATGGCCGATTCCTCCACCACTTTGAAAAATGGCAGGACAAAGTCTCCGGGGATGCCGAACAACTGGCGTGCCCCGTGGGCCTTGAGTGCATGCAGCAGCGATTCGGCGAGGTTCATGTTGGCGGATGGTCTGGCGGTAGGCGCATTGTTGCGGGTTGTCCCGGCAGCGCTTTGCGCCATGTCAAAACCTTCCGCGTGGGACACGGGAGCCGTGCGCGCATGGTGTCGATGGCCCGATGCACGCACGGCCCATCCTTCAGATCAGTCCGCGCGCCGAAACCATGAGATAGCCGGCAAGGCAGGAGGTCGAGACGCCGATCAGTCCCGGTGCGATGAAGCTGTGGTTGATGACGTACTTGCCGATGTGGGTGGTACCGGAACGGTCGAACTGGATGGTGGCGAGGTCGCTCGGATAGGTCGGCAGGATGTAATAGCCGTAACTGGCGGCGGCAAAGGCCACAACATATCCGGGCGGCACGCCGATCGACAGCGCCACCGGTACCATCGCGCTGATGGCCGCGGCCTGGGAATTCACCAGTTTCGACACCAGCAGCAGTGCCAGCGCATACGCCCACGGGTACATCTTCACGGTATCGGCCAGCGCCGCTTTCACCTTTGGCAGGTTGGCCTCGAACACGGTGTCGGCCATCCAGGCGATGCCGAAGACGGCGATCACTGCGATCATGCCGGCGCGAAACACTTCGTTCTTGCCGATGTCGCCCGGGTTGGTCTTGGTGAAAATGATGATCATGGCGCCGGCCAGCAGCATGAACATCTGGATGGTCAGCACCATCGACAGCGGCTTGCCGCCGACCACCGGCCGCAGCGATTCCATGGCACCCAGCGTGGCCACCACGACGATGGCGCCGAGGAAGATCCACATCGCCACCCACTGGCCCGACGCTAGTTGTTTGCCCATCAGCGTGGCCGACTCGCCGTAGACGCGTTTCTTCTGTTCCGGGTCGGCGATCAGCGCCTGGAATTCCTCATCCTTGTCGAGATCCTTGCCGCGGAACCAGCTGAAGATGCCGATGGCCAGCACGCCCAGAAGGGTGGAGGGAATGGTGATCGACAGCAGCATGACGAAGTCGATCGTGGTGCCGCCGACCGGCGCCTTGGCGAGGAACGCCACCAGCGACACGACCGCGACCGAGACCGGGCTGGCGAGGATGCCCATCTGGCTGGCGATGGAGGAAGCCGCCATCGGCCGCTCGGGGCGGATATTGTTCTTGATCGCGACGTCATAAATGATCGGCAGCATGGTGTAGACCACGTGGCCGGTGCCGCAAAGGATGGTCAGCGTACAGGTGGTGAACGGCGCGAGGATGGTGACGTATTTCGGGTTGCGGCGCAGCAGCTTTTCGGCCGCCTGCAGCATCACTTCCAGGCCGCCCGAGGCCTGCAGCGTGGCCGAGGCCGCGACCACCGCGATGATGGTAAGCATGACTTCCACCGGCGGCTTGCCGGGCGGCAGCTTGAACATGAAGACGAGGATGACGATGCCGATGCCGCCCAGCAGGCCGAGCGCGACGCCGCCTTTGCGAGCGCCGTAAAACAGGCAAATAAGGATGATGACGAGTTGCAGGACGAAGTCCATGGTGAGCTCCCTGTGTCCACCGGAACCTGCGGGTCGTGACCGCAAAGGACTGGCAGACTGGCGCGGCAGTGACAGGCGGTTGGGAGGATCGCTCCGCCACCCGGAGAACTTTGCCTTCGCTGGGACTACCGCAGCACACCGAGGCAACTGCAGTCATTGTGTGCTCTTGCCGAAACACAATCTTGATGCGCATCAAAAGCGGTGGTATCAGCCCGGCAACCGACTGCGAGAACCTAGTAAAAGCGCAAACCCCAGCATTGGCGCGGCTCTCAGGGCAAAAACCGCTGGAGAACCGCGCCGATGCTTGAGTTTTGTCGCAGGAAAGCTCAGTCGGCCTGCTACGCGCCCGAATTTTGCGACTGTGCCTTGCATTTCCCCGAACCTGCGCAACCGCCTCGCGTAAACGGCCTGCTGCGATCAGCCGCCCAGCACCTTCAGCAGATTGGCGATCGCCAGTCCAAGCAGGCACAGGCCGTTGCCGATGGTGCCGTAGAACCGTCCGGGCGACACACCGCTGTGAGACAGCAGCCCCCATGCGTGCAGGATGCGCGAGCCGAAATACACGACGCCGAACAGATGCAGCAGCACAGCGGTTCCACCGTTGATTTCGTAGACCGCCATCAGTATCAGGAACAGGGGCACCGACTCGATGGCGTTGCCATGCACGCGAATCGCGCGCGCCAGATCACGATTGCCGCCATCACCAAGCCCGATGCGAAGGCTGCGCCGCAGTCTGACCACCACCGTCACCAGCAACAGCACCAGTAGGGCCAGCAGGGACGCGTAGGTTGCGGTGACGGGCAGCGGCAGCGTGGAGAGGGAATTCAAAATTCCGCGGGTCAGGTGACCGCGAGTTGCTGGTTGGCCGTCTCCAGCCGTTCCACCAGTGTTTCAAGGAACTTGCGGTCGAACAATCGCCGGCAGCTGGGCGAAGCATTGTTCAGGTCCGCGGCGCGCACCTTGAGCACAATCGACTGCGTGGCTGTGGTGATGGATGCGGAGCGCGGGCCGTCGCGCTTGGCGAGGTAGGACATCTCGCCGAAGCAGTCTCCGGCCCCAAGCACATTCAGCAAGCGCTTGCCGCGCGTGACCCGCACCGTGCCGGACGCGAGGATGAAAAACGAATCACCCACATCGCCTTCGGAAATCAGTACGGTCTCGGGCGCGAACGGCCGCCATTTGCTGATCTTCAGCACCTCCCACAGTTCGTTTTCGGGGAAGTTGCGGAAGAACGACAAGGTCTTCAACAGGCTGAATCGCTCGGTGTCGGACACCTCGGTCTTGTCATGCTGCGGCGATTCCTCGCCCTGCCAGAGTGCTGCCAGGTCCTTGTCGAAATCGTCCCAGGTCTGGTAGCGGCGGGTGATGTCGCGGGCCATCGCCCTCTTGACGATGTCTTCCATCGGCGCGGAAACGTCGGACCGGAACTGCGATGGCGGTTCCGGATCGTGATTGACGATCTGGTAGGCAAGGCTGGCCGCATTGGAGGCTTCGAACGGTGCGCGGCCGGCCAGCAGCATGTACATCACCATACCCAGCGCGTAAATATCGGATTGCACGGTCGCCTTGGCGCCATTGAGGATTTCCGGCGACATGTACAGCGGCGAACCCACCGCCGCCACCTGGGTCTTGTCCGACACCCGGTTGAGGGCAGCGCCGAAATCGGCAAGCTTGATCTCGCTGCCGGACTTGTAAAGGATGTTGCCGGGCTTCACGTCGCGGTGTATCAGCCCCTTGCTGTTGGCGAAGGACAGGGCGCGTACGCACTTGAAAATGATTTCGGCCACCGTATCCGGCGGCAACAGGTTGTCGGGGCGGCAGAAACGCTCGAGCGTGCCACCCTCGACGTATTCCATGACGATATAACTGAGTTGCTCATCGACCACGGCGTCGTAGATGCCGACGATGTGCGGATGCTGGATCTTGCCCGCCAGCGAGGCCTCGTTGAGGAACATGCGGCGGTAGTGCTCGCCATCCTCGGCGTGCGCCAGCACTTCGGGGAACATCACCTTGATGGCGACTTCGCGGCTGTTGAACGAATCTTCGGCCAGATACACGGCACCGGTGGCGCCGCGACCGAGCTCACGGATCACCCGGTACTTGCCGATGTGTTCAAGCGTTGGCGTGGTAGCAGACATGGCGCATTCGGCAGGTGGCGTTGGCAATCGTGAACGGATGGTGGCGCTGCGACGATTCACCAATGATAGCGCAGCCGCCGCGGCGGGCGCAGCCGATTTGGCGGGCCGCGAATTCAGCCGGTGTCCTGGCCGATGTGAGCGCCCGGCGGCTGGAATGCCTGCCAGCTTGCCGCGAGGATATCCAGTTGGCGGCGAATCTCGTCCCTCAGTTCCGCAAAGGCGATGTCGGCCTCGGCCGCTTCACGCTGCCAATGCAGTTCGCCTCGCCGGTCGCCGCGGGCTTTCTGCACACTTTCCAGCAGGCGGCACAGCGCTGCAGCTTTGGGTGACGGGCGATAGAACGTGGCCTCGCGCATGGCCTGAAGGAGCGTGGTCTCGGCGCTGTCGAGCCGGCCGCTGGCAAGTTCGAGGCGGGCAATTTCCACGCCCAGGAAGGGCAGGCTGGTATGCAGCTTGCAGCACTGACCGAGGCGCCACGCCTCGTTGAAACTGTGCAGGGCATCCGCCGGGCGGCCGGCGGCATTGTGCAGCAGGCCCTCGATGCCCAGAATGTCCAGCAACATCGGGGTAATGCCGTGGTGCGCCGATTCCTTTCGCGCTCGCTCCACCAGTTCCAGCCCGGCCCGCACCAGTGATTCAGCCTCGGCAACCTGCCCCGCCGCGCGCGCTGCCTGCGCACGCTTGCGCAAGAGATTCGCGATATTCGCATTCACCCTCGCCGGATCGAACGCGTCGCGATCGCAGCGGGTCAGCGCCAGCGCCAGATCGAGATGCATTTCCGCCTCGGCGAAACGACCGGCGTCGCCCATCATGATGCCAAGCAGGTTGCGCACCCGGATCAACAGCCGGAAATCATTGAGGTCTTCCGCGACCGCCGCGGTCTGCTCCAGCAGGGACAACTCGCGTTCGGCAGGCGCCATCAATATCATGGCGCCCGCCACCGTTGTCGTGGCTGCCGCCATGCCGCGCCGGTCACGGACCGAACGCGCCATGTGAAACGCGTCAATGCCGCCGGCCAATGACGCCAGGAAATCGCCGCGAATCGAGTGTGTCAGTGCCACCGCATTGAGGATCGCGATTTCGCCGATTCGGTCGGAGGCGAGTCGCGCCGCCTTCAGTCCCTGCTGCAGTCTCGACAAAGCGGGCTTTACTTCGCCACGGCGGCACTGGCCGATGGCGGACCGGACGAGCAGCTCAACGGCCTCGTCAGTTGCTGCGCATTCTGCATTCACCTGCAATTCCCCTGCTTTGAAGCCGACACGCCTCCCGCGCGCCCGAAAAAAAAGACATCTGCAGCTGCGCGCGGGCAATTGGCCCGTGCGCAGCTGCAGATGTCCCTAGTGTCTTTCCTGCGTGATCTCCAGCCCGTGTTCCGGACCGTGCCCGCTATTGGCCGCGAATTCTACCGGCTTTGACAATTCCTTGCTGCCAATCCGCATACCGTGAACACGGTATGCGGATTGTGCAGTCTTGCACCCTGGCGCCGGGCCTCAGAACAGACCGACGATCTTGCCTTCGTCATTGACGTCGATGGCATTGGCCGACGGCACCTTGGGCAGGCCCGGCATGGTCATGATGTCACCGCACACCAGCACGATGAATTCCGCGCCGGCTGCGAGGCGCACCTCGCGAATGGTGACCACGTGTCCGCTGGGCGCGCCGCGCAGCTGCGGGTCGGTGGAGTAGGAATACTGCGTCTTGGCGACACAGATCGGGTAATGGCCGTAGCCCTCGTCCTGAAGCCGCTTGATCTGGCCGCGCACCTTCGAGTCCGCGGTGATGTCCGAGGCGCCGTAGATCTTGGTCGCCACGGTTTTCATCTTCTCCCAGATGGTCGCGGAATCCTCGTATACAAATTTGAAGTTGTTCGGCTGTTCGCACATGTCGACCACCATCTTCGCCAGTTCCGCGGCGCCCTTGCCGCCGTCGGCCCAGTGACGTGCCACCACCACCTTTGCGCCCAGTTTCTCGCACCGCGCAACCAGCACTTTCAGCTCTGCCTCGGTGTCATGGGTGCGATGGTTGATGGAGACAATGCACGGCAGGCCATAGTGCTGCGTGATGTTGCTGATATGGCGCTCGAGGTTGACCATGCCTTTTTCCAGCGCCTCGACGTTCTCCTTCGACACCTCCTTTACGTCCATGCCGCCGTGGTACTTGAGCGCGCGAATCGTGGCGACAATCACCACTGCCGAGGGGCGCAGGCCGGATTTGCGGCACTTGATGTCGATGAATTTCTCGGCGCCCAGGTCAGCGCCGAAACCGGCTTCAGTCACCACGTAGTCGCCCAGCTTCAGCGCAGTCTGCGTGGCAATGACCGAGTTGCAGCCGTGCGCAATGTTGGCAAACGGACCACCGTGAATGAACGCCGGGTTGTTTTCCAGCGTCTGCACCAGGTTGGGCAACAGCGCGTCTTTCAGCAGCGCGGTCATCGCGCCCTGCGCGTTCAGGTCCTTGGCAAGAATCGGCTTCTGATCGCGTGTGTAGCCGACGACGATCTTGCCGATGCGTGCCTTCAGGTCCTTGATGGATGTGGCGAGACAGAAGATCGCCATGATCTCCGAGGCCACCACGATGTCGAAGCCGTCTTCGCGCGGATAACCGTTGGCAGGTCCGCCCAGCGAGATGGTGATCTGCCGGAGCGCGCGGTCATTCATGTCCACCACGCGCTTCCAGACGATGCGGCGCACGTCGAAGCCGAGTTCGTTGCCGTGATTGATGTGGTTGTCGATGAGCGCGGCCAGCAGGTTGTTGGCCAGCGCGATGGCGGAGAAATCGCCCGTGAAGTGCAGGTTGATGTCTTCCATCGGCACCACCTGCGCGTAGCCGCCGCCGGCCGCGCCGCCCTTCATGCCGAACACCGGTCCCAGCGAAGGTTCGCGCAGGCAGATGATGGCTTTCTTGCCGATGTGGTTGAGCGCGTCGCCGAGCCCAACCGTGGTCGTGGTCTTGCCCTCGCCCGCCGGTGTCGGCGAAATTGCCGTCACCAGGATCAGCTTGCCGTCCTTCTTGCCCTTGAGCGAGTCGACAAAGTTCAGCGACATCTTGGCTTTGTAGCGGCCATAGGGCTCCAGTGCCTCTTCCGGGATGCCCAGTCCGGCGGCGACCTCCTGGATCTTTTTCATCGTGGCTTTCTGGGCAATTTCGATATCGCTGAGCATGGAGCTCCTCCGTGGAAATAGATGAACGTCTTGTGTGCGCCAAAGTATGGAACTGCGGTGGTCGGTCGCACCTTGATAGCGGTCAACAAGTAGAATGATCCTTTGCCTTACGTCAACCACCGCATGGCGCCCAAACCAACCTCCCCGATCCACGCACACCCGGCGGTGCAGCGCGTGCGCGACGCGCTGGCCGCAGCCGGCAGCGCCGACAGCATCACCGTGATGCCGGAAGCCACCCACACCGCGCAGGCCGCCGCCGAAGCCCTGGGCTGCGCGGTGGCCGAAATCGCCAAGTCGATCATTTTCCGGGCGGCGGACGATCGCGCCGTGCTGATCATCACCAGCGGAAAGAATCGCGTCGACGACAGGAAAGTCGCAAGCCTCATCGGCCAGGCGCTGGGCAAGGCCGATGCCGACTTCGTGCGTTCGCGCACCGGCTTCGTCATCGGCGGCGTCGCGCCCATCGCGCACCTCGAGCCGCCGATCGTGCTGCTCGATGAAGACCTGATGGCTTTTCCCAGCGTCTGGCCGGCGGCGGGTCACCCCAATACCATGTTCCGCATCGACCCCGAGCAGCTGGTTCGTATCACCGGCGCAGTTGTGGCCGACATTGCCCAGAGGAAACACCCATGAACGCCAACGAACAGGTCATTCGCGACTTCTACACCGCCTTCGCCGCGCGCGATGCGGCGGGCATGGCGCGTTGCTATCACCCGGAGATTTTCTTCAGCGACCCTGCCTTTCCGAACCTGCGCGGCCGGGAAGCCACGGCCATGTGGTCGATGCTATGTGCGCGCGGCAAGGACCTGCAACTGACACTGGTGAGCGCCGCCGCCACGCCGGAAGGCGGCACGGCGCGCTGGGAAGCGCGCTATACCTTCAGCCAGACCGGGCGCCCGGTGGTAAACCGGATCGATGCGATGTTCGCGTTCAAGGACGGCAAGATCGTGCGCCACATCGACCGGTTCCCGTTCTGGACCTGGGCGCGGCAGGCGCTGGGACCGGTGGGCCTGTTGCTCGGCTGGTTCGGCCCGATCAAGGGCGCGGTGCGAAAGAAGGCCGACAAGTCGCTGCGCGACTACATGGAGAAGAACGCGGCGCAGATTCCATCGCCCGGCTAGTCGGGCTGCCTGGTTTTGAGCATGGCCACGTTGCCTGCCACCGACAGCACCACGCCAAGCGTGGTCAGCCAGCCCCAGTCGAACTTCTCAAAGAAAAACGACACCGCCAGCGCCACCACCGGCACCATCACGCCCACGTAAGAGGCCGGCGCCGCACCGAGGCGTTCCATCAGGGTGAGGTAACAGGCAAAGGTGACGATGGAACCGAGCACCGCGAGGTACACCAGCGAGAGCGCATAGCCGGCTGTCCATTCGAAGGTGAACGGCTTGCCCAGCAATGCACCGATCGCCAGCGCCATCACCCCGCCGTAGAACATGCCCCAGGCCATGCTGGTCCAGGTCGAGAAGCCACGCTTTTGCGTGCGCAGGGCCACCATGCTGCCCAGCGACGATGCCAGCACCGAAAGCACCGTGAACCATGCACCCAGCTCGGCATTGCGGCTTTCATGCAGCTTGCCGAACTCATTCCAGAACACACAGACGATGCCGGCGATTCCCAGCGTCGCGCCGGCAGCGACGCGCGGCTTCATGGGCGTGCCGAAAAACAGGCGCGACAGCAGCATGGCAATCATCGGGCTGGCCGAGTAGGCGACCGCCACCATGCCCGAGACTATGTACGTTTCAGCGTAGTAAACGAAGATGTAGCTGATGCAGAACATGCTGGCGCCGAACAGCAGCAAATCGACGTGATGCCGGAATGCGAACCGCAGCGACAGGCCGCGCCACTTGCACCAGCCAAACAGCACGGCAGATGCCATCAGGAAGCGGTACCCCACGGACATCTCCGGCGCCACGCTGCCCAGCTGGAAGGTAATGACGAGCCAGGTCGAGCCCCAGATGGCGACACAAGTCAGGAACAGCTGGAGATTGGTGAACGGCATGGGTTGCCCGAAATGAAAACGTCCTGCCGCCCGGGCGACAGGACGCGGTAAGTGTTGCGACCTACTTGCTGATGCCTAGTTGCGACAGCACGAAGGAATAGGTAATGGCGATTTCCTTCAGATAGTCATAGCGGCCGGAAGCGCCGCCGTGACCGGCATCCATGTTGGTCTTGAGCAGCAAGGGATTGCTGTCGGTCTTGAGGGTACGCAGCTTTGCGACGTATTTGGCCGGTTCCCAGTACATGACCTGGCTGTCGTTCAGCGAGGTCTCCACCAGCATCGCGGGGTACGCTTTCCTCTCCAGGTTGTCATACGGTGAATACGAGCGCATGTACTTGTAGGCAGGTTCCTCGTTCGGGTTGCCCCATTCAAGGTATTCGCCGACGGTCAGCGGCAGCGAAGCGTCGAGCATGGTGCTCATCACATCCACAAACGGTACCTGCGATACCACCGCCTTGAAGAGGTCTGGCCGCATGTTGGTCACCGCACCCATCAGCAGGCCGCCGGCGCTGCCACCCTGGATGGCCAGCAGGTTTGGTGCGGTGTACTTTTGCGCGATCAGGTGTTCGGCAGCGGCGGTGAAATCGGTGAAGGTGTTTTTCTTCTTCATCATCTTGCCGTCGTCATGCCACTTCTTGCCCATCTCGCCGCCGCCACGAATATGCGCAATGGCAAAGATCACGCCGCGATCGAGCAGCGCGAGGCGCGAGGAACGAAATGCCAGCGGCATCGAAATGCCATACGAACCGTAGCCGTACAGAAGCGTCGGCTGCGCGGCGGCTTTCTTCAATGCCTTTTTGTAGACCAGTGAAATCGGCACCTTGGTACCATCCGCGGCCGTTGCCATGATGCGCTCGGACTGATATTCCTTTGTGTCGTAGCCGCCCAGCACTGGCTGCTGCTTTTTCAGTACGCGGTCGCGCTTGACCACATCGTAGTCGTATACCGAGGCAGGCGTGACCAGCGAGCTGTAGTTGAAGCGATAGAGCTTGCTGTCGAACTCGGCATTCTGGCCGGGCGACGCGTCATAGGCCGGCTCCGGAAAGGTGATGGCATGCGGCTTGCGCGTCCTGGTATCGAATACGCGCAGCTGCGGCAGGCCGTTGGTTTTTTCCACGGCAACAAAGAAATCCTTGAAAAGGTCGACGCCATCGAGCTTCACGTCGGCACGATGCGGGATGACTTCCTTCCAGTTTTTCACGTCGGCCTTGCCGACCGGCGCCACCACCAGGCGCGAATTGCGACCCTTGTCGTTGGTGACGATGAAGAAGTCCTTGCCGGCATGATCCACGTAGTACTTGATGTTCTCCTTGCGCGGCAGGTAGGACCAGAACTTGCCCGCGGGTTTGTTGGCGTCCAGCAGGTACTGCTCGTTGGTCTCGGAACTCTCCGAGGTCATGATGATGTAGCCGTCGCTGCGGGTGCCCTCGACACTGATGCCGTACAACTCGTCCTTTTCGTTGAAGAGCTCTTCGGGCTTGCCGCCCAGCACCAACCGGAACAGGCGATCCGAACGCTTGGTGGTGGCATCTTCGGTGACATAGAACACGGTCTTGTTGTCGTTGGCCCAGGCCACCGAAGTCACGCGTTCGATCCTGTCGTCGAGCAGCTTGCCGGTTTCCAGGTCCTTGAACTGCAACGTGTACTGGCGAAAGCCGGTGAAATCCATCGAGTAAGCCAGCATGCGGCCATTGGGGCTGATGCTGTACGCGCTGAGGCCGACGAACTTCTTGTCCTTGCCGATTTCGTTGAGGTCCAGCGTGACTTCTTCCTTGGCATCCAGCGATCCCTTCTTCCGGGCATAGATGCTGTACTGCTTGCCCTCCTCGGTACGTGAGTAATACCAGTAAGCGCCCTTGCGATACGGGACGTTCTCGTCGGTTTCCTTGATGCGCGAGAGCATGTCCTTGTACAGGGTTTCCTGAAAATCCTTCAGCGGCGCCATCACGGTTTCCCGATAGGTGTTCTCGGCCTTCAGGTACTCGATCACCTGCGGGTTACTCTTTTCACGCAGCCAGAAATAGTCGTCGACGCGCTTGTCGCCGAACTTTTCAAATACTTGCGGTTTCTTGGCGGCAACGGGGGGTGTGGGCATGGGAGCAATCTGGGCAAGGGCAAAAGAGGAAACGAGCAACGACGCAGCAAGCGGAAATACGGCACGCGACATGTAGAGCATCCTGGCAGGCGAAAAGAGGCAAAATTATAGCGGCTGCCGAGTTTGCCCCGTGCCGGCCCGGATGGGTGCTCTGTACCAGTTTGTAACGACTGGATACACTTTCCGCGAGCGCAATGTCGTCGGCAGGGCCAGTATCGCGTTATTCGCGCTGTGTGCACGTTACCGCACCAACCTCTTCATCACACAAAGGACTCCACATGAATACCCGCAACCTGATCGCAGCCGCCATCGCCGCAATGTTCATCGCCCCGGCCATTGCCCAGACCACCACCCCGGCAACCCCCAAAGTCGACCAGCGCCAAGCCAACCAGGCCGCCCGCATCGAACAGGGCAAGGCATCGGGCGAATTGAACGCCAAGGAAGCCGCGCGCCTTGAAGCCGGTCAGGCAAAGGTGACAGCGGCAGAGGACAAGGCAAAATCCGACGGCAAAGTGACCAAGAAGGAACGCGCCAAGCTGCAACACATGGAAAACAAGCAAAGCCGCCATATCGCCAAGCAAAAGCACGACAAGCAAAAGGCACCCGCCCCGGCAACCGCGAACTGATCCGCGACGCCGTTTCTTTACGCACAAGCCCGCTTGTCGCGCCCGGCGAACCGAAAGGTCGCCGGGCTTTTTTTCGTCCGCCGCCCGGACTCAATCCGAGGCGCCCTTGCCCCGGCGTGGCGCTATACTGTGCAAATTTACAGCCGCATTTCGCGAGTCGATCCGTATGTTTCAGGCCACCACAGTCGCCATCGGCGACAAACCCGTTTTCTATCGCGATCTCAACCAGCAACTCACCGGCTTGTTGAGCGGCGAACGCGATTTCATTGCCAACGCGGCCAACCTCTCCGCGCTCATCTATCTGATGGTGCCCGATCTCAACTGGGCGGGTTTTTACCTCATGCGCGGTAACGACCTGCTGCTCGGACCTTTCCAGGGCAAGCCTGCCTGTGTGCGCATTCCGGTGCACCCGGCACCACGCGGCGTGTGCGGCGCCGCGGCGTTTCAGCAGCAGACCCAGCTGGTGGCCAACGTGCATGATTTCCCCGGCCACATCGCCTGCGATTCGGCATCGAATTCGGAAATCGTCGTGCCGCTGGTGTCGGATGGGCGGGTACTGGGCGTGCTCGACATCGACAGTCCGCATCTGGATCGATTTGACGAACAGGACCGCGCCGGAATCGAATTGCTGGTTGCCACGTTCATGAACATGACGGACCTGCCCGCGAGCTAGCGCATGCTCACGCGCCGCGAACTGCTCAAGGCCAGCCTCACGCTGCCACTGGCACCGGCGGCGGCAATGGCTGCAGACAATCGCCTGGCGGCCGAACCACTCGCCGGCCACTTCACGCACGACAGCGTGCGCCTTTGGGTACAGTCCACCGCGCCCGCCTGGGCGACCGTCGCGTGGTGGCCCGAAAACGGCAAGGAAGGCGATGCGCGCAGCACCGGTGTTGCGCTGCAGGAAAGTGAAGGCTCTACCGCAACTCTGCATCTCACCGGACTGGCCGCCGGCACGCGGTACCACTACCGCGTGCAACTTGACGGCGATTCAGCCCGCGCCGCTACGCCTCGCGCATTTCGAACCGCGCCAGCGCCGGGTCTGCCACCGGCGCCATTTCGCGTTTATCTCGGCTCCTGTGCCTACACCGAGGCCATGTCGCCTGCCGGCAATCCCTACGGCGCCAAGTTTCAAATCTTTGATTCGATCGCAGCCCGGATGCAGGCCGACACGCTGCCGCACTTCATGCTTTGGCTGGGCGACAACCTGTATCTGCGGCCCAAGGGTAAGTTTCTCGGCGAGGCCGACTTCGCCGGCGCCACGCGCATGGCAGCGCGCTACCGCGAGGTGCGCGCGCTGCCGATGTTCCAGAAACTGTTCGCCGCGACGCATCACTATGCGCTGTGGGATGACCACGACTACGGGCCCAACGATTCGGACAAGAGCTTCGTGTACAAGGCCGATGCGCTGCGGCTGTTCCGGCAGTACTGGCCCAATCCGGACATGGGCTCGCCTGCGCTACCCGGCACCTGGACATCCTTCGCGCACCAGGATGCCGAGTTCTTCCTGCTCGACGACCGCAGTTATCGCGACGCCGAAAAAGCGCCGCCCGCTGCCGACAAGTCCATGTTCGGTGCGGCGCAGATGTCCTGGCTCAAGTCCGGGCTCAAGCGGTCGAAGGCGATGTTCAAGATCGTCTGCAACGGCAGCCAGCTGTTCAGCGAAGACGACAACGGGCACCACTCCGGATGGCATAACTATAGTGGCGAGCGCGATGATTTCCTGCGATGGCTCGCCGGCGAAAAACTCACCGGCCTGCTGTTCCTGTCCGGGGATCGGCATAACACGCAGGTGTTTCGTATCCAGCCGGGTGACGGTCCGGTGGCTTACGAATTTTCCTGCTCGCCGTTTACGTCGCGCCTGTCGAAACTGAGCAAAAAGGATCGCGGCAATCCGCGCTTTGTCAAAGGCCTTGGCGTCGAACAGCACAATTTCGGCACCCTTGAATTCGCCGGCTCCGGCAGCAGCCGGCGCATCGTCGCCGCCTGCTTTGATGCCGACGGCAAACAGCTGTGGCAGCGCACGCTGGCCAGCGCCCGCACCGGGCCGGACGGCGAGACGCTGTAACACCATGTCCATCAACTCGCTGCTGGTCGATTTCAACTCCTACTTCGCGTCCTGCGAACAGCAGGTGCGCCCGGAGTTGCGCGGCAGGCCGGTGGGCGTGGTACCCATGCTGGCCGATTCCACCTGCCTCATCGCCGCGAGCTACGAGGCCAAGGCGTTTGGCGTCAAGACGCTCACCAATGTGGGCGAAGCGAAGAAGCGCATTCCCGACATCCAGCTGGTGGTGGCGCGCCACGAGCTCTACATCGATTTTCATCACAAGGCGGTCAAGGCTGTCGACGAGATCGCCCCGGTGCGCGAGGTGCTGTCGATCGATGAAATGGTCTGCGACCTGCCCGCCGGCTACAAGAGCGTGGAGCGTGCCATCGAACTCTCGCATGCCATCAAGCGCAACATGGCGGCGAAGGTGGGCGAGTACCTCAAAGTGTCGATCGGCCTGGCACCGAATACCTTTCTCGCCAAGCTGGCTTCGGACATGCAAAAGCCCGATGGCCTGGTGGTGCTCGAGGAACACGACGTGCCCCACAAGATCGCGCACCTGCCGCTGCGGGCACTCAACGGCATCGGCAAGAACATGGAAGCGCGCCTCAATCACTACGGCATCATGACCATTGATGACCTGTACCGGCAGGCGCCCGAGCAGTTACGCACCATCTGGGGTGGCGTGGGTGGCGAGCGCTACTGGCAAAAGCTGCGCGGCGCCGAGGTGCACGACGTCGACCACGGCATGGGTTCCATCAGCCACTCCCACGTGCTCGCGCCCGAAGTGCGCAACAAGGATGACGCCTACGCCGTCATCAACCGCCTCACGCAAAAGGCGGCGATGCGGCTGCGCAAGGTTGGCCACTACACAGCCAATCTGGCGATCAAGGTGAAGTTCCTCAACGGCCCCTCGTGGGAGGCCGACACCAAATTTCTGGAAACGCAGGACACGCTGGACCTGCTGCATGCGCTGGACAAACTGTGGGCCGGCTATCCGAAGAAAAAAGCACTGACCCCGCTGCAAGTGGCGGTGGTACTCGGCGCACTTTCATCGGAGGCAGCGCAATCGGCACGCCTGTTCGACGATCTGGAACAGACCGGCGACAAGAAAAAACTCAACGCTACCATCGACTCGCTCAACACCCGCTTCGGCAAGCACGCTGCCTACTTTGGCGGCGCGCACCGCGCGCTGGATCATGGCAAATTGGCGATCGCGTTCAACCATATCCCCGACGTGGAAACGGAAAAGTGATGACGACAGCCGGCTACAGCGGAACCCCCCTGCCGAAGAAACTGGGACTGAAGGATGGCGGCACGCTGGTGCTGCTCAACGCACCGCCCGGCATGGCGGATGAACTCGACCCGCTGCCGCCCGGCGCCACGCTGACCGGCAAGCAAGCCAATGGCAGCGGCCTGGTGCTGCTGTTCTGCAGGGACACCGAGGCGCTGCGAAAATCGCTGCCGGCCGTGTCGGCCAAACTCCCCGCCGACGGCAGCCTGTGGATTTCCTGGCCGAAGAAAACATCGAAGCAGTTCGTCGACCTGACCGAAGATGTGATTCGCGCCGTGGTGCTGCCCACCGGTCTGGTCGACGTCAAGGTCTGCGCGGTGAATGCCGACTGGTCCGGTCTAAAATTGATGGTGCGAAAAGAGCTGCGCGCGGGCTGGAACAAGTAGCAGCCTTTTCCCGCGACGTACCGGCCTTGCGCACCGCCGGATTGTCCGGCGCCACATCCCCCGCATCATGCTCCGTCAACAGGACTGCCCATGTCTTTGCACAACAACGTCACCATCATCACCGGCGCCTCGACCGGCATTGGCGAGGAACTCGCGTACCAGCTGGCAAGGCAAGGCGCGCAACTGGTACTCACGGCACGCCGGATTGATGAACTCAATCGCGTTGCCGACAGGGTGCGCGGGCTCGGTGCGAAGGTCATCACGGTGGCCGCCGACGTGGCCAGTTCCGAGGAGTGCAAGAGCGTGATTGATGCCGCCGTCGCGGAGTTTGGCCGCATCGACACCCTGGTGTGCAATGCCGGCATGACCATGTGGGCGAAGTTTGCGGACATCGACGACGTGTCGGTGCTCGAACGAATCATGCAGGTGAACTACATGGGGGCGGTGTACTGCACCCACCACGCGCTGCCGCATCTTCTGAAGACAAAAGGCCGCATCGTCGGCATCGCCAGCCTCACCGGTCTGGTCGGTGTGCCGACCCGCACCGGCTACGCGGCCAGCAAGCACGCCATGCGCGGTTTCTTCGATTCGCTGCGCATTGAACTTGCCGACCGCGGCGTGAGCGTGACCATGGTCTATCCCGGCTTTGTCGCCACCGGCATCCGCGAGAACGCCACCGGCGCCGATGGCAAGCCGGCAAAGATCGACCCGGTCAACAAGGACAATGTCATGAGCGTCGAAGAGTGCGCCGGCATCATCCAGCGTGCCATCGAGACGCGCCAGCGCGAAGAGATCATGACGCTCAAGGGCAAGATTGGGCAATGGCTCAAGCTGATCGCGCCGGGGTTTGTCGATGGGCTGGCGAAGAAGGCGGTCGAGGGCAACCTGAAGTACGTGGAGAAGCCGCCTCACACCCTTCACAAATAGGTAAAACTCAAGCACTGGCGCGCCTTTGCAGGCACAAATGGCCCGGAAGGCGCGCCAGTGCTTGAGTTTCAATTTCGATCAACTCAACACGTTCCACCCATGACCTTCGCCGCCTGGCTCACCTACTTCATCGCCGTCGTCATCCTCTGCGTCTCGCCCGGCCCCGGCGCACTCTCGTCCATGTCGGCCGGCATGCGCTACGGCTTTGCGGTCGGCATCTGGAATCTGGCGGGCCTGCAGCTCGCCATCGTGGTCAACGTGCTGCTGATCTGGCTGGGCCTCGGTGCCCTGCTGCTCGCTTCCACGACGGCATTCGAAATCATGAAACTGGGCGGCGCGCTGTATCTCATCTACCTCGGCGTGCAGAAATTCCGTGAGCCGCCCGCGTCATTCGAGGCCATCGCTGCCGCGACCCGGTTTGAAGACACCACGCGTCTGGGCCTGGTCAAGCAAGGCATGCTGGTCAATCTCACCAACCCCAAGGGACTGGTGTTTCTCATCGCCGTGCTGCCGCAGTTTGTCGATCCCGCGCAGCCCACCGGCATCCAGTACGCCGTGATGGGCGTGACGATGGTGGTGGTGGATATGCTGGTGATGATGGGCTACACCGGCCTCGCCTCAAAGCTGCTGAAGATGCTCAAGAACCCGGAACATATTCGCTGGACCAACCGGGGCATCGGCAGTTTGTTTGTGCTGGCGGGCGGGGCGTTGGCCGTGTTCAAGCGCGGCTAGGCGATCCCGCGATGAATGCGTTGGCGTGAACGGCCCATCCTACCGGTGCCGGCCCCCGCCGAATATCGCCAGAAATACAAACACGGCGATAAGAATTCCGCACACCAGGAAGAAAATCTTCCACCCCGACTTCGGCGATTCCCCCTGCACTTCGCCCGTTTGGCCGTTGACCACAAACCGGTAAGTCTTGCCGCCGTAGATGTACGCCGACACCCACATCGGCAACAGGATGTGCTTGAAGGTGAGGTGGCTGTATTGCGTGTTGAGTGAGGAGATGCGCTGGTGGTCTCCGCCGATGTCGGCACGCACCAACTGCTCCACCTTGCCGTCGATCATCTGCTTGGCGGTGAAGAATGACGCCTTCAATCCGACCTGGTAAGCCTCGGCCTGGAAGCCGGTGATGTATTCCTCCTGGTAGGGAACCAGTTCCTTGGTGTTCCAGGTGCGCAGCGAACTGGAGAATTTGGCGGCAATCATGTTGCCCACCATGCCGGTCTGTGCGACCAGCGCCTTCTGCATTTCCGCCGCGCCCGCGTTGCTGCCGCCGCCGGCGTAGGTGCTCTTGCTGCCCGGCACCAGCACATCATCGTGAAAAAATGACACGTCGCCAGACACGTTGGTCCAGTCGGTGCGGGTGCGGGTTTCGGTGACGCGCTCGCCCTTGTCGTTGGTGGTGGTGTAGCTCTCAGTGTGATCGTCGCCGCGCTGGCCGGAGTAGCGCGTGTAGGTCTGGGCATCGAACGTCCAGTACGGCACATAGATGCCCTTCATGCCGCCATCGCTCTGCGCGTACTTCTTCAACGCTCCCGGCGCCAGCCACAGGCCGCGAATCCACGCCCGCCACTTGTCCTGCGCCTGCACCTTGGTGACCTTGAACGGCACCAGCGACTTGGGCTTGATGAGCCTCTGCGCGTAACTCTTGGATGTCAGCGGCGTGCCGCAAAACGTGCAGGCACTGGCGTACAGGTTGGCTGCCAACGTCTGTTCGCCGCCGCAGTTGGTGCATTTGATCTGCTCCTGCTGGTGGGTCTCACTTTCGTTCTCCAGCTTCGACAGCCAGTCCTCCAGGCTCAGTTCCTCGACGATGTCTTCGGACTCCGGGATGTCGTTGGTCGCCGCGCAGTAGGGACATTTCAATGTCTTGCTGCCGGGCGCAAACGACAGCTTTGCGCCGCAGGACTTGCACGGAAACGCCCGCACCGTTGCGGTCATCTGGTCGAGCGTGGTTTGCGAGGGATTGGGATTCAGCATGGCCCGGGGTGTCGCGATGATCAGGGTTTGATGCGCGCCATGGCGTACACATCTTCGAAGCTGCCGTTGCGAAATGCGTAGTTCTTGTGCGTGCCTTCAATCTCAAAACCGAATTTGCGGTAGAGCGCAATGGCCTCGGCGTTGTCGGTGAAAACGGTCAGTTCGATGCGGGTGTACTGCAGCCAGTTGTCGGCAAGGTCCAGTGCGGCCTGCATGAGCGCCGTGCCAACCCCCCGCCCGACAAAGGCGTCATGCACCGTGATGCCGAAAGAAACGGCATGGCGGCGGCGCACGTGGCGTCCATAGCCGACCAGCGCGCAGTTGCCCACCACACGACCGTCGAGCTCGGCCACCAGCACCTGATCCGTCGCCGGTATCTCGGCGGCGCGTTTTCGAAATACCTCCATGGAAGTGAGCGGCACCTGCAGCGTATTGGCCTGCGCCTTCGGCTGCATCATGGTCTCGCGGATGGCGTCGTAGTCGGCCGGCTCGGCAGCGCGGATGGTGATGGTCATATCCTTGTCTCCCGTCTTCGCAGCCGCCTGCTCCACCATTGCGGTTCAGTTCCCTTGAAGCCGATACCGGTGAATAGCGAACCGACGATCAACACGCTCGCGATGGCATACAAGAAAGTCAGGACAGATATGTCGGGCGGCCAATTCAAGACTTTTCCCACCAGCGCGTAGACCAACAGCGGGCCCGTTGCGAGGCTGAAAGTGCCGAGCAGGCCACAAAAAATTCTTGTGGCCGCTCCATAACGCTTGGACACGCCGACTTAGCCCGCAGGCGGAACCGGCGGCGGCACGTTGGCGAACAGTGCGCCGAGTTCCGGCACCGTGCCGGCCTGCGCCCACTGCGCCATGCCGGCCTTCCACACCAGCGTGTCGCGCTTCAGGTTGCCGCTGCTGGCCTGCGCCTGCAGGGCCATCATGTCAAAAGGCCCGGCCTGCTGACCGTTGACGGCGACATGAAATGCGAGAGCAGCCGGCAATGGCGGCGGCATCGCCGCACCTGCGCCGGCTGCGGCGGCACCGGCACCGCCGAACGCACCACCGACCTGGTTGATCATGTTTGCACCCATCGCCAGCCCTGCGCCCAGCCCCATGCCGGCACCGGCCGCACTGTTGGGTGTGGTGGCGGCGTCGCGGATGGCGCTGGCGGTTTCGTACTGGGTGTAAGCCTGCAGGTTACCGACGGCAGCGATGGCGCCGCGCTTGTCGATTGCCTTTTCGACTTCTTCGGGTAAGCCCACGTCCTGCACCTGCACTTCCACCAGCTCGAGGCCCATGCCTTCAAAGTCCGGGCCGATGCGGTCGCGCAGCATGGTGCCCATCTGCGTGACCTTGGCTTCGAGGTCGATCACCGACAGGCCCAGCTCGGGCATCACTTCCTTGATGCGCAGGCCGATCTTGCCGCGCAGGTTTTCCTGGATCTGCTCGGTGGTGAAGCGGCCTTCCGTTCCGGAAATATCCTTGATGAAGATGCCGGGGTCCTTGACGCGAATGGTGTAGATGCCGAACGCGGTGGCGCGGACGATGCCGAACTCGCTGTCACGCATGGTGGCCGGCCCCGGCGTGCCCCATTTCAGGTCGGTGAACTTGCGTGTGGAGACGAAGTACACCTCGGCCTTGAACGGCGACTCGAAGCCGTACTTCCAGCCCTTGAGTGTGGCGAGGATCGGCAGGTTCTGCGTGGTCAGCGTGTACATGCCGGGCTTGAACACGTCGGCCATCTGGCCCTCGTTGATAAAGACCGCCATCTGCCCTTCACGCACGGTGAGCTTGGCACCGTACTTGATTTCGTTGTTCATCCGCTCGAAGCGGTACACCAGGGTGTTGTTCGAATCATCGAGCCATTCGATGATGTCGATCAGTTCACCGGCGAGTTTTTTCCAGAGATCAACCATGCTGTAGAGCTCCCATATGAAGAGACTTAACTACGTTGGACAACTTGGGCCGCGACAGCCGCGGCGCCAAGGAAAGCGCAGCTATACTGGCTGCGGAGCGATACGTTAACACGAATGAATCGGCACATCATGACAGTCACCCTCGCAGGAATTCACATCTATCCGGTCAAGTCGCTAGGCGCGGTTACCCTCACCGAAGCCGCGGTGACCACGCGCGGACTGGCTAACGATCGCCGCTTCATGGTGGTGGACAAGGACGGCGAGTTTTTCACCCAGCGTGAGATAGGCAAGATGGCCACGGTCTGGGTGGACCTCGACGGCGGCCGGGTAACGCTGTCTGCGCCCGACATGGATGCCGTCAGCTTCGATGCCGAGCCGGACGAGCAGCCATCCCGCCTGGTGCACGTCTGGTCGAGCCACGTCCCAGCGCATGCGGTGTCGGCTGCCGCGGACGCGTGGCTTTCAGACATGCTGGGAACCGATGCGCAACTGGTCTATATGCCCGACTCGAGCGAGCGCAAGATCAAGGCGAGTTACTCATCAGGAGGCGAGGTCGTCAGTTTCGCCGATGGCTTTCCGCTGCTGATTGCCTCTGAGGCGTCGCTGGCCGACCTCAACGCCCGCATCGTGCAGAACGGCGGCAGTGCGGTGCCGATGAACCGCTTTCGCCCGAATCTGGTGATTTCCGGATGCGAAGCCTTTGCCGAAGACCGGCTCGGTGAAATCCGTTTGGGCGAGGCCGTGTTTCGCGCGGTGAAACCCTGCGTGCGTTGCCAGGTCACCACCACCGACCAGGCCACCGGTGAAGTGCGCGGACCCGAACCGCTGCGTACGCTGGCGACCTATCGCGATACGCCGGACGGCGTGAAATTCGGCATGAACCTGATTCCCGTAAAGCTCGGCACGGTGAGGGTGGGTGACACTGTCCACCTCGCCGCGTAGCAATCAGAAGTAAAACTCCAGCATTGGCGCGGCTTCCCGGGCAACAATGGCTGGAGAGCCGCGCCAATTATGGAGTTCGCCCCTTGCGAGGCACACCGCAACGGCCGCGTGACAAGGCCGAATCGGCGGGGCGACTCAACGCGACTGCCACATCGCCCATGCCACCATGGCCCAGGCGGCGAGGAAGGCCACGCCACCCAGCGGCGTGATCGCACCGAGCATTCGAATACCGGTGACGCTGAGGGCGTAAAGGCTGCCGCTGAACAGCGCGATACCCGCCACCATCAGCCAACCCGCAATCGGCAGCGCCTTCGCCGCAGGCAGCAGCTGTACCAGCACGCCGATGAGAACTATGCCAAGCGCGTGCCACAGGTGGTACTGGACCCCGGTCTGGTAAACCGCGAGAAGATCCGGCGCGAGGCGCGCCTTGAGGGCATGTGCGCCGAACGCACCCAGTCCGACACCGAAGAATGCCAGCAGCGCACCGGTGATCACCAACGCCTGCGCGTTCGAATTCATGTACGTCCTCCAATGAAAAAGCGCCCGGGACGCGGGCGCTTTTCCCGTCTGCAACAGTTGGTCAAGCCTTTTTGTGCGGCTTGATCAGGAATGCCGCCAGCGACGGCAGCAGGAAGATCGCGCCCAACATGTTCAGAAAGAACATGAATGCCAGCAGGATGCCCATGTCAGCCTGGAACTTGAGGGCTGACATCGCCCAGGTGCCCACGCCCAGCGTCATGGTAACCGCCGTGAAGATCATGGCGGTGCCGCGCTCGTTCAGCGCCTCAAAGAATGCCTCTGCCAGCGTGCGGCCTTCCTCGAGGTGAACCTCGATACGGTCGTAGAGGTAGATCCCGTAGTCGACGCCGACGCCCACGCCGAGCGCGATCACGGGCAGGGTCGAAACCTTCAGGCCGATGCCGAGCATCGGCATCAGCGCCTCGCACAGCACCGACACCAGCGCCAGCGGGATGAGGATGCAAAAGGTGGCCCGCAGGCTGCGGAACGTCACCATGCACATCAGCAGCAGGGCGCCGAAGATGGCAAAGTTCATTTCCCAGCGCGCCTTGTCGACCGCCTCGTTGGTGGCGGCCATCACGCCGACGTTGCCGGTGGCAAGCTTGAATTGCAACTTGTCGCTATCGCCCACCTTGGCGAAAGTCTTCACTTCTTCAACCAGGCGCTTGATGGTCTCGCCCTGCTGGTCGGTGGTGTTGATCAGTACCTGCATGGCCGAACAGTCCGGATTCAGCAGACCGGTATCGGTGTTGATGGGTGTCACGCTCTGCGCCATCACCTGCGGATCGCGCGGCAACTGGCGCCAGCGCAGATTGCCTTCGTTATAGCCGGCATTCATCATGCGCGCCAATCCGGGCAGCGACAGCACCGACTGCGTGCCTTCGACGTTTTGCATGTACCAGTCAAACTTTTCGATCATGGTCATGACGTCGTAGTTGGTGCAGGCACCCTGCACGCCGGTGGTTTGCGCGACCACACCCAACGTGTTCACGCCGATGGCGAACTTGCTGACGATCATGGCGTTGTCCTGGTTGTACCGCGACGCCTCACGCAGCTCCGGCACGCCCTGTCCATAATCGCCAACCTTCAGGTCGTGCGCTTTCCACAAGCCAAGGCCCAGCAGCACCAGCGAGATGCCGACGATGATGATCGCGCGCGATTTCTCGACGCATTTGGCCGCCGCGTGCCAGAGATGGTTGGCGCGGTCCTCCTGCCGTTCTTCCTTGCTGGCCGCGGTCTTGGACAGGCTTTGGTACGAAAGCAGGATCGGCAGCAACATTTTGTTGGTGATGATCATCCAGCCCACGCCGAGCGACGCGGTGATACCGAGCTCGCGCACGATGTCGATGGGAATGAGCATGATCACGGCAAAACCGAGCACGTTGGTGAGCAACGCCAGCGTTCCGGGAATGAACAGCTTGGCGAAGGAGTGCTTGGCCGCCGTAAGACTGTCGACGCCATGCACCATCTCCCGTTCCCAGGTCTTGGTCATCTGCACCGCATGCGACACACCGATCGAAAATATTAGGAACGGCACGAGGATGGAAAGTGGATCAATGCCGAAACCGATGATTGGCAGGGTGCCGAGCAGCCACAGCACCGGCATCATTGCCACCACCAATGCCACCAGGGTGAGCTTGAAGTCCTTGACGAACCACAGCATCAGCACCGCGGTAATGACAAAGGCAACGCCAAAGAAGGTGATGACGCTCTTCGCGCCGCTGGCGATGTCACCCACCGCCTTGGCGAAGCCGATGATATGCACGCTCTGCTTCGGTCCTTCGTACTTCGCGCGCAGCTCTTCCAGCTTGGCCGAGAGTTCGAAGTAATTGAGCTTCTCGAGCTTGCCGTCACCCTTGGGAATGTATTCAAGCAGGCCGGCGGCAACCAGCGCGCCGGTGAAATCGGTGGCCACCGTGCGGCCGACTTCGCTTGATTTCTGCACGTTGCCGCGAACCACTTCAAGATCTTCCGGCGTGCCCTGGAAGGTGGCGTGCACGACGTTGCCCCCGGAGAAACCCTCCTCCACCACCTCGATGAAGCGGGTGTTGGGGGTGAACAGTGATTTGACCGATGGCTGGTCGACGCCGGTCAGGCCCTGGACGTCCTTGGTAAGCCCCTTGAGCTTCTCCATGAACTCCTTGTTGTAGATGTCGCCTTCCTTTTGCACCAGGGCGATGGCGATGCGGTTGGCACCGCCGAAAACGCCCTCGTATTCCTTGTATACCTTCATGTACGGGTGCGTCAGCGGCACCATCTTGTTGAAGCCGGCATCGACACGCAGCTGGCTGGCCGATACCGCGAACAGCACGGTAACGGCGGAAAAAACGATCAGCAGCGTCTTTCGATTGTTGAAGACCAGCGCGGAAACGGTATCGATGATTTTTTGGAGATTCATGGTGCGCTCAGGAGAGGACGGTAGCGTGCGGGAACAGCGAGTCTTGCCGGTTGGCGAGGGTTACTTTGCCGGCGGCGTGACGGCAGGTGCAGCGGCGGCGGAAAGCAGCACGTCGCGCGCGCCCGCCTCGCCCACCAGCAGCACGGCATTGGGTGCCCCGAGCAGCGGCGCGGCGTAGCCCTTGGTCGAGCCGGTCGGCAGCGGCTTGAACGTCTGGCCGTTGTCGCGGGAAACCAGCACCGTGCCGGCCAGTCCGGCCAGCACCAGCGAGTTGTCCGGCATCATGGTCGAGCCCATGATGGACGCGACCGATTTGTTATCGATTGCCTTCCAGTCCCTGAGCGAGGCATCGCTGGCGCGGAAGATCTTGCCCCGCAAACCGTAGATCAGCACCGATCCGTCCTTGGCCTGAATCGCGCCGAAGTAAGAACCCTTGTAGGGGGATGCAACGCTGCTCCAGGTCTTGCCGGCGTCGTCGGACTTGAGAATGGTGCCGGCTTCGCCGACGATCAGCAATTTGTTTTCGCCGATGCGGATGATTGCATTGAGATGCTTGTCATCATCTCCACCGCCCTTGCCGTCGCCCGCATCGAGGCTTGCGGCTTTGCCTTTCTTTGCCGGTGCCGGCTTGGGGGCAGCCGCGGTCAGCTTGCGAGGGTTCCAGGTCTTGCCGCCATCTGCGGTCTCGTAGCACAGGCCGTAGGCGCCGACAGCGAAGCCATGGTTGGCATCCGTGAACAGGATGTCCATCAACGGTTTCTGGTCGGCCGGCGCAGAGAATTTCTGTGTCCAGGTCTTGCCCTCATCATTGCTGTTGAGAATCACAGAATCATGGCCAACCGCCCAGCCATTCTTGGCGTCCTGGAAAAATACGGCCGTCAGCAAGGGGCTGGTGGGTGGGGTCTGCGCCCGTTCCCAGGTTTCGCCATTGCTGTCGGAAAACACGATATAGCCACGGTCGCCGACGGCGACGATGCGATTGCCGAAACGCGCCGAGTCGGTCAACAGCAGGCGGGTCATGGCCAGCTTGGAGAGCGGTCCGCTGGCGGGCATTACTTTTTCGTTGAGCTGGGCGCCCGCGACCAGTGGCGCACCGAGCACACTGGCAAGGAGCAGGCCGCCGAAAGCGGATGACAGGGAGCGCAGAGGGCCGCGCTTGATTTGCTGGTTCATGTTCTGGGCCTCGCCGTCGTAGACGCTGTCATGATGCATCCCGCGTCGGCATAAGTAAATCCGGCGGCCAAAATACTTCGGGGACAAGCAAGCTGTCCCCGAAGGCTGGCAACGTTGATGCGGAGCAACGCTCCCAGTTATTAACGCGTGCCGAGACCGCGCAGGTTTTGTGGTGTGTAGTCCGCTGCGCTGCGCTTGATGGGCTCGTAAATCTTCGATTCTTCCGAACGCAGGCCCATGGCGATATAGCGGCGCGATTGCAGGTCGTGGTGCAACTCGATGGTGCCGAACCACATCGGGATGTTGTACCAGTTCTCGCTGTGCTGCTCCGAGAAACGCCAGAGCTGGCCGCGGCCGTCGTACTTGTCGATCAGCACCACGTTCCAGCTGTCCTCGTCAATGTAGAACGTGCGGCGAGAGTAGATGTGCGAGGTACCCGCCTTCAATGTGGCATCCACCACCCACACGCGATGCAGTTCATAACGCGACAGGTCCTGGTTGATATGGCCCGGCTTGAGCAGGTCGGCATACTTCACGTTTGGCGCGGTCAGGCGATAGGAGTTGTACGGAATGTACATTTCCTTCTTGCCGACCAGCTTCCATTCATAACGGTCTGTTGCACCGTTGAACATGCCGAAGTCATCGTTGGTGCGCAGGCCGTCCGCTGCCGTTCCGGGATTGTCATACGCGACGTTGGGGGCAAGGCGTACGCGACGCTGGCCGGGGTTATAGGTCCACGCGGAGCGCGGCTCCTTGGCCTGGTCAACAGTCTCGTGCACCAGCAGGATCTGTCCGGCCAGGCGAGCAGGCGCGGTGGTGGTCTGCAGGTAGTTCAGCACCTTGTTCGGCTCGCGCTGCGCTGCCGTCTTGGACAGGTTGCCGTACGACAGGTCGTATTCGTATTCGAATTTCACCAGTGCGTAATCGCCCGAAGCCGTTACCGCCGCCTGCGACCAGTGCATGGCGAAGGTGTCGCCCTTGTAGTGCAACACATGGTTCCAGATGGCCTCATTGCCATTCTTGGGAATCGGGAACGGCGTGCCGCCGGTGCAACCGACGACGCCATTGCCGCCCATGGCCAGTTTGGCCTTGGCCGCGCAATCCTTGGTCTCGGCGTAATGCTTTTCGGGATAGGCCGCCGTGCGACGTGTGGTGTACACGTTCAGCTTGTAATTCGGGTACTGCTTCATCATCGCCATCTGGCCGGGACTGAGGCTGTCCTTGTATTTGTCCATGTTGCCGGCGTTGATGGTGAACAGCGGCTTGTCGCTCGGGAATGGATCCGCGTAGTTGCCGGTGGCCTTGAAGCTGATTCCGGCCGGAACCTTGGTGATGCCGCCATCCCACGCCGGAATGGTGCCGGCGGCGTTGCCGGCTTTTTCCGCACCCATCGGCGTCAGCGTGGTGCCGAGCTTGGCCAGGTCGGCAGCTGCCAGTTGGGCAAATGCACTTGCCGAGATGGCCAGTGCGCCCAACGCTGCCGATACCATCATCGTCAATCGTTTTGCGTTCATGTTTCCTCCAGAAAGTTATTTTTCGCGCGGTGTTGCAAATTCGTTTGCCGCACCGTTGCCCATCTGTTGCAAGCTGGCGGTGCGAACGGAACTCCCCGCCGGCAGTGCCGGCGGGGGACCTTAGAACGAGTAAGTTGCCGAGATCGAAACGAAGTCGCGGTCGCGAATCGGGTTGGCGCTGGAACAGTAACCCAGCGGTTGCCCGGCGAGCTGCACTTGCGTTGACACTGCCGAGTCGGAACCGCAGTAGTAACGGCCACCCCAGAACATGGTGTAGCCCAAATCCAGGGTCAGCTTCTTGGCCCAGTCAAAGCTGGTGCCGACTGCGATCGACTTCACACCCTCATTGAAGGTTTGTGACACGCCTTTTACGTCGTGGCTGAAGGCGAAGCGCGGAGCGACGTTGGCGCCGAACATCAGGTTGGAATATTCCAGACGGCCGGACACACGGTAGCCCCAGGAATTCTCGGTTGCAAAGCCATCGGTCTGCTGCGCAAATGCCGCAGTGGACGCCAGCGACGCTGCGAGCGCCGTCGCCGGCAGGAAGACCGCAGGCCCGTTGAAACGCAGGTTCGGGTCGAGGCCGTGGAACTTCGTGTAACCGACTTCACCAACCAGTACCGCCTGATCAGAGCCTAGGATATTCGGGATGCCCTTGGTGGCCGTCATCTGTGCCTGCGTCATTTTCACGCGGCTCCAGCCCTGCTGGTAAGTGCCGTTCGGCACGAGTGCTGCCGCGGTGGCACCAACCGGAGCGCCCGGTATCTGGGTCTGACCGGTGAACACGTTGGGTGCACCGAGCGCGGCCAGCAACAGTTCGGGCGTCGCGTTCTGGATCGGCTGATTCGGACGGTGTGAAATTTCACCCTGCAATGCAATGCCCAGCGGCCCCGAGGTGTTGAACGAGAAGCCCAGCAAGCGGATGTTCGAAGGGTATTCGGCAAAGTAGGTCGCCGTGCCGGTTGCACACAGCGCGGACAGCGCGGCAACGCCGCAAATCGTCGGCAGCAATGGCGATGTGGTCAGCGCCGAGGTCGTCGTGCCTTTCACCCCGGAGAAGAACGGGATGCGGCTGTGGTAATTCATGTAGTACAGACCGAATTCGGTGTTGTTGAGATCGGTCGCCAGGTAACGCAGCGCCAGGCCGTACTGTCCGTGGTCGCTGGGCGAACGGTCCACACCGCGTGGCGCCCAGATCGCTGCGGCAGGATCGAACGCGCCGTGCAAGGGCACCGACGCGGTATACAGGGCGCCTGCCGTCGGCGGCAGCGGATTTCCGGCCGCACGTCCGGTCAGGTCGTTACGACGTCCAAAGCCTACGAACACACGGTCCGAGTCGTCCGACGCAAAATCGTTGTTGCTCCAGTACGAGCCGCGCGGATCGAGCTTGGTCTTGTCGTGGTTGAACTGTGCCCAGTACTCAAGGCTGGCGTTCTTGGTCAACTCAAATGAAGCCAGGATGCTCGAGGTTGGAATGAACGCCTCTTTCAATTCGGAGCCGGGAACGCGCAGTTTGGATACGTCCACGGGGTTGACGACGTTGATGCCACCGGGGATGAACGTCGACTCACCCCAGGAAATGACCTGCTGGCCGGCGCGAATCTTGACCGAAGTGCCGTAGAGATCAAAGCCACGGGTGACGAAGGCATCGAGCATGCGCGCATCGGAGCCGATGCGATCCTTGCCGATCGGGCCAAGCGCATTGTTGTTGCGGTTTTTGAAGTCCACGAAATACAGGCCACGACCGAAGAAGCCCCACTCGCCATACTTGAGTTCCAGGTCATGCGTGACCTTGAGCAGTTCCGAAAACGGGCGGTTCTTCTTGTAGGCACGATCACCGTCGTCCTCGTTGACCGACCGTGAGGTACCACCGTTGGCAATGCCGATCAGGGTGCGATCCGGGTTTTCGGTGCGAATCGAAACGCCGGCGGAAATCGTCGTGTCGAAACTGCCCGACAGGCCGTTGTCGAACTTGAATTGCTCAGCGGCTGCCGCACCCGACAGGGCAAGACCGACTGCAAGGGCTGAGACCTTCACGGCAGGCAGCGCGTGACGGTGAATATGAGACCTGCTCATGTGGTGTTCTCCTCAAGGTTTGAACGGATAAATCGTTACGGATCGGCACGATGCTGCTAACGGTCGTGATGACGGCAAATTACGACGCGATCCCTTTGTTTTCACATACTTTACAGCAAATCTGCTGGGTGAAGGCAATGTGTGGCGTGCCTGCAACAGGCAAAAATGACCAACGAGTCAATTACTTGGCGCTGAATCCTTACATCGCCTCAAACAGGCCGGCAGCCCCCATGCCGGTACCGATGCACATGGTCACCATTCCCCATTTTTGTTTCTCGCGACGCATGCCGTGAACCAGCGTTGCGACCCGCAACGCACCAGTCGCACCCAGTGGATGCCCGAGCGCGATTGCACCGCCCTGCGGGTTAATCTTCGATGGATCGAGTCCAAGGTCTTTGGTCACTGCAAGCGCCTGCGCGGCGAACGCTTCGTTGAGTTCAATCCAGTCAAGATCGCCCTGCTTTACGCCGGCTTGGGCGAGCACCTTGGGGATGGCCTTGATCGGGCCGATGCCCATGATTTCCGGTGGCACGCCGGCGACCGCGAACGAAACAAAGCGCGCCAGCGGCTGGATGTTGTATTTCTTCAATGCTTTCTCGCTCATCAGGATGACGGCACCCGCGCCATCGGACATCTGCGACGCATTGCCCGCGGTAACGCTGCCTCTCGCGGCGAACACGGTCCGCAGCTTCGCGAGCGATTCCATGGTGGTGTCGAGGCGCGGCCCCTCGTCGTTCTCGGCCAGTTTCTTGCGGTGCTTGATCGCGCCGCTGGCCAGGTCCGGTACCGCCGCATCGATTTCGTAAGGAACGATTTCATCCCTGAACTTGCCGGCGGCGATGGCCGCACCCGCCTTTTGATGTGAGGCCACCGCAAAGGCATCCTGCTCTTCACGCGTCACCTTCCATTGCTTGGCAACGTTTTCAGCGGTGATGCCCATGCCGTAGGCGATGCCGACATGTTCGTTGTTGGCGAACACGCTTTGGTTGAGCGCGATCTTGTTGCCCATCATCGGCACCATCGACATGCTCTCGGTACCGGCGGCGATCACCACATCGTCGTCACCGGTGCGAATGCGGTCCGCCGCCATGCTCACCGCCTGCACGCCGGATGAACAGAAGCGATTGATGGTGACGGCCGGCACCGAATCCGGCAGGCCCGCCAGCAACACGCCGATGCGCGCCACGTTCATGCCCTGCTCGCCCTCCGGCATGGCGCAGCCGACGATAACGTCACCGATGTCATGCGGGTCGAGCCCCGGCACTTTGGCCATTGCGCCGCGCAGCACGTGCGCCAGCATGTCGTCCGGCCGCACGTTCTTGAACATGCCGCGCGGCGCCTTGCCGACCGGCGTGCGGACTGCTGCAACGATATAGGCTTCCTGAATTTGCTTGCTCATGATCTATCTCCGATCTTCCGCGCCTAGTTGCGCAGGGGTTTGCCGTTTTTCAACATGA
Organism: Usitatibacteraceae bacterium; assembly: GCA_044229235.1. Lineage (GTDB taxonomy): Bacteria > Pseudomonadota > Gammaproteobacteria > Burkholderiales > Usitatibacteraceae > UKL13-2. The sequence goes on along the minus strand of JBGATH010000028.1, from coordinate 615 downwards.
ATTCAATCCGCGCCTGGGTTTTTTCCGTCTTTGCCAGTTCGCAGAAATGCTTGCGCTCGAGATTGAGCATCCATTCCTCGTTGACCATCGATCCCGGTTCCACCTGGCCACCGCACAGGCACTCGGCGATACGCGAGCTGATGTCGTAATCGTGGTCGGAGATGAAGCCGCCCTCTTTCATGTTGATGAGCATCATTTTCAGCGTCGCGATGCCGGTATTGCCGGCAACCGGGAACGCGGTGGGCGCCAGTGGTGGACGGTAGCTGGCGTTGGCCATCGCGCGCGCAGTTTCCAGCGCCACGTACAGCAGTTCGTCCTTGTTGAAGATAATGATGTCGCGCCAGCGCAGGTGGCCCATTTCCTTGGCCTCCAGCGCGCTCTTGCTTACCTCGCCCATCGCGGCATGCTTGAAGGATTTCTGGATGTAGGGCATGAGGTCGCCACCGTTGGCCGCCAGCGCGGCGCGCAGCGCCATTTCCTTCAGACCGCCACCGGCCGGCAGGAGGCCGACACCGACCTCGACGAGGCCGATATAGCTTTCGAGGGACGCCACCACGCGATCCGAGTGCATCTGGAACTCGCAGCCACCGCCCAGCGCCATGCCATCCACGGCAG
>JBGATH010000076.1:0-8940 GCA_044229235.1 Usitatibacteraceae bacterium | reverse complement strand
GAATTGGTTACTTTCATGCCAACTTATTTATCTGAGTGGTATCATCTAAATAAGTGAAAAAAAATGAGCCGGAAAAGCCTGAATCCAATAAATTCAGGCCTATTTCGGCTCTTTTTATTTATCTATTTGCGGATTTAAGGTAATAATAATCGAGCATGAGTCTCATACGGATGCTCGGGTCGAAAGGGAATCCCCAGGCGAGTAACCTGTTTGCGGTGATCCATTAGCTGCAGGAGCAGAAGAGTATACATCTGGAAGCAAAGCCAGGAAAGCGGCCTATGGAGCTGTGCGGCAGCGCTCAGTAGGCAATTTTTCAAAATATTGTTAAGCCTTTTCTGAGCATGGTATTTTTCATGGTATTACCAATTAGCAGGAAAATAAGCCATTGAATATAAAAGATAAAAATGTCTTGTTTACAATAGAGTGGGAATAGCGCGTCAGCTACCGGACGCAAATTCACCAGCGGAACGAGGATTCATGTACGAGCGTATCTCCGCACCCGTGATACCGAGGAAACAGTTTCACAGCCGCGTGCTGAAGAGCACGATGCTCGGCGTGGGCCTGATCGCGTTCTCGCTGGTCATCGGCATGGCGGGATTTCTTTTCTACTTTCCGAAGCTCGACTGGGCCGATGCCTTCGTCAACACCGCCATGCTGTTGTCCGGCATGGGGCCGCTGGCGCTGCCCGAAACGACTGGCGCGAAGCTGTTCACCGGTGTCTATGCGTTGTACTCGGGGTTGATGCTGCTGATCGTTGCCGGTGTGGTGTTTGCGCCCGTCATCCATCGTTTCCTGCACAAGATGCATGTCGATGATGAACCGGGCCGGAAGCGGGACCAGTGACCAATCCACCAAACACCAGCATTGGCGGGCCTCTCCAGCCATTATCGGCCTGGAAGCCGCGCCAATGCTGGTGTTTGGCCACTTTGCCGTCGCGAGCTGTGCCGCCATGCTGACGGACGAGAACTTCATGCGCGAGGCGCTGGCGCAAGCGCAACTGGCTTGGGACGCGGGTGAAGTGCCGGTCGGCGCGGTGGTGGTCGCGAACGGCGAAATCATCGGCCGCGGCTACAACCATCCCATCAGTTCGCACGATCCCACCACCCACGCCGAGATCGCCGCGTTGCGCGATGCCGCGGCGCGACAGCAGAACTACCGGCTTCCCGACTGCGAGCTGTTTGTCACGTTGGAGCCCTGCACGATGTGCGTCGGCGCCATGTGGCACGCGCGCTTGAAGCGGGTGGTGTTCGGTGCCGCCGAGCCCAAGACCGGCGCGTGCGGCAGCATCATCGATCTGCCGGCGATGGAGAAGCTGAATCACCAGACCACCTTTGTCGGCGGCGTGCTGGCCGATGAGTGTGGCGCGTTGCTGAAGGCGTTTTTCGCCGAGCGCAGGCGGACCTGGCCGGCGGTCTGATGCCGCACCAAATCGTGCCAGAATGACCGCGCCGCCTGACGAGAAGAATCCTGCGAGGAGATGAGCATGCACCACCTGAGCGCGCTGGATGCGCTGTTCCTGCAACTGGAAACGCCCGAGGTGCCGATGCATGTGGGCAGCGTGAGCCTGCTGCACAAACCGAAGGGCCATCGCGGCAGTTTCTATCCGCAGGTCCGCAAGCACATCGAAAGCCGGCTGCACCTGGCGCCGCTGTTTTCACGGCGGCTGGCGTTCATGCCACTGGACCTGGCCAATCCCATCTGGGTCGGTGATTCACCCGTCGATCTCGACCATCACATCCGCCGGCTGCAACTGCCCAAGCCCGGCTCGCAGGTGCAGCTGGAAGCGGCCGTTGCCAAGCTGCACGAAGGCATGATGGACCGCGACCGGCCGCTGTGGGAGTTCGTGGTGATTGAAGGTCTTCACGACGGCAGCGTCGCGTTCTATTCGCGTATCCACCACGCCGCGCTCGACGGACAGGGCGGCGTGGCGCTGGCCCAGGCCATCCTCGATACCAGTGCGACCCCACGCAAAGTGGAGGGCGCCGGTGAAAAACATGCGCCCGGCCTGCCCCCATCGACCGCCAAGATGCTCAGCGCTGCGTTTCGCAATACGGTGGCGCAATACAGCAGGATCGTGAAAGCCGTTCCGGATGCCCTGAAGCTGGCGGGTGCCGCCGGCGCAGGACTGCTGTCCTCCTCCGAAGCCAAGCGCGCCGGCGCGCCGTCCGAACAGGGAACCGGCCTGGGGCACCTGGTCGATTTCAAACCGGGAGATTCGTTGCAAAAGGTGGCGAAGTCGCTGCTGAAAAAGATCCCCGGCGGCATAGCGCTGGGGCCGCGTACGGCGCTGAACATGGCCATCAGCGGCGAACGCGCCTTTGTCGGCGTGGAACTGCCGCTGGAAGAAGCCAAGCTGCTGGCAAAGCACTTCGACGCCAAGTTGAACGACATCGTTCTGGCCGTGTGCGCGGGCGCGCTGCGGCGCTATTTCGCCACCAACAAGTCGGCGCTCGCGAAGGCCATGATCGGCGGCGTGCCGGCCAGCCTGCGCATTCCCGGCGACACCTCGCAGAGCAACCAGGTGACGATGATGCTCATCGGCATGGCCACCAACATCGCCGACGTGCGCAAGCGACTTGCCGCCATCATCGCCGCCTCCACCAAGGCGAAGATGCTCACCGGCAGCATGAAGAGCCTCATTCCCATGGACCTGCCCTCGCTGGGCATTCCCTGGCTCATGAGCGTGATCACGCCGCTGTATCGCACGGCTGTCGCTTCGAACAAGATCCCGGTGGTCGCCAATCTGATCGTCTCCAATGTGCCCGGTCCGCAAGTACCGCTGTACCTGGCCGGGGCCGAGCTGAAGACTTACTACCCGGTGTCCATCGTCACCCACGGCCTCGCGCTCAACATCACCATCCAGAGCTATGCCGGCAAGCTGTACTACGGTCTGATTGCCTGCAAACAAGTGGTGCCGGACCTCGATCGCTTCGGCCGCGACCTGATGGCGGCGCACCATGAACTGGTGGCGCTGATGCGGGCAGACCTGGCCAAGTCCGCGGTCGGCGCAACCCGAAAAACGCCAGCGGGACCCGCCGCCAAGGCCGGGAAAAAAGTGGTGGCAAAAACCGTTGCCAAGGCCGCGACCACACGCAAGCCCAAACCCGTGGCCGGGCCCAAGGCTAATACCAAGACCAAGACTGCCGCCAAGCCGGCAGCGGGGCGCCGCGCCAAGGTTACGGTCAAGACCGCGCCAAAAGTGCTGAAGAAAACGGCGACGAAGGTGGCGGTGAAGGGCAAGTCCGGCACGGCGTCGACGAAGAAAAAGCGTGCATAATCGATCGACAAACGCGCATCCGTAAGCAGGCGTTCGCAGTCACCCGCGACGCGACGCGATTGTCGTCTGTATTCCGCTCGGAGAAATGATGGATCAGATGGATTTGTTGCGCGCCCCGGGCGCGTTCCTGCTGGCGCTGGAAGGCCGCATGCCGTTTGAACTTGGCGCGACGCTGGCGACCTGGCCGCTGCTGAAAAGCGTGGCGCGTGGCGACGGGCATCCGGTCATCGTCTTTCCCGGCCTCGCCGCCGGCGACCTCACCACCGTGCCGCTGCGCAACTTCCTCACCTCGCACGGCTACGATACCTACGGCTGGGACCTGGGCCTGAACTTCGGTCCGCGCAAGGGCATTCTCGAAAAAAGCCTCGAGCGCGTGGCGCAGATCCATGCCGACACCGGCCGCAAGGTCAGCCTCATCGGCTGGAGCCTGGGCGGCGTGTACGCGCGCGAATTTGCCAAGGCGCTGCCCACGCATATCCGCAGCGTCATTACGCTGGGCACACCTTTTGCCGGCGACCCGAAGGCGACCAATGCGTGGAAGCTCTACGAATTTGCCAGCGGCCACAAGATCGACAACCCGGACATGCTGGCCCACCTGAAGGAGGCACCGCCGGTGCCGACCACCTCGATCCTGAGCCGCAGCGACGGCGTGGTGTCGTGGCCGCTATCGATGCAGGAAGAATCGAAGCGCGCCGAGAACATCGAGGTCATCGCCAGCCATGTGGGGCTCGGCATGCATCCGGCCGCGCTGTACGCCGTGGCCGATCGCCTCGCGCAGCCCGAAGGCAAGTGGAAGAAATTCGACCGGTCCGGCTGGAAGCAGTGGTTCTACCGCGACCCGTTCCGTTCCGCCGACCAGGTGTTCTGAAGGCTGCGCGTGCCCACCATCGACGCCAACGGCGTTTCCCTTTACTTTGAATCGCAGGGCAACGAAGGCGACCCCGTCATCCTGATGATCATGGGGCTGGGCGTGCAGATGATCTTCTGGCCGCAGCCGCTGGTGGATCAGCTGGTGGCGAAGGGCTTTCGCGTGGTGCGCTTCGACAACCGCGATGTCGGTCTGTCATCCAAGCTGGATCATTTCGGCGTGCCCAACATCCCGCTCGAATTTGCCCGCTTCATGATGCGCCTGCCGGTGCGCGCGCCTTACCGCATCGACGACATGGCGCGCGATACGGCAGGGCTGATCGATGCGTTGGGTCTGGTGCGGCCGCATGTGGTCGGCGCCTCCATGGGCGGCATGATCGGCCAGAACCTGGCCGGCGCATACCCGGAAAAAGTCGCCTCGCTGACATCGATCATGTCCACCACCGGCCGGCGCAGCCTGCCCAAGGCGCAATGGCGCGCGCTGCAGGCGCTGATGTCGCCGCCGGCCAAAGCCGGGGATGTCGACGGCGCGATCCAGCGCCTGGTGCGCATCATCCAGCTCATCGGCAGCCGCAGTTATCCGCCGGACGAGGCCATGCTGCGCGACATGTGCACGCGCCATGTGATGCGTTCCTACCATCCTGCCGGCGGCATGCGCCAGCTCGCCGCCGTTGCCGCCAGCGACGACCGCTGCGCCATCGTCCGCCGCATCAAGGCGCCGACGCTGGTCGTGCACGGCGACGAGGACCCGCTGGTGCGCCCGGCGGGCGGGGCCGATACCGCCCAGACCATCCGCGACGGCGGCGGCGACGCGCGCCTGGCCATTTTCAAGGGCATGGGCCATGATTTTCCGCTGCCGCTGATACCACAGATTGCCGAGGAAATCGCGGTGCATTGTCGGGCGAATCCGTCGTAGGTCGAGGAAGGCGAATGGTAAAATTGCCGTTGCCATTCACCGCGCATCGCTGATGCCGGGCGCGATGGCGCCCTCACCGAGTCCTAGCTGGTCATGCCCCCTTTCGTTCACCTTCGCCTGCACACTGAATTCTCGGTTTCCGACTCGATCGTGCGTATCGACGAGGCGGTTGCCAGGGCGGCGGGGGACCGGCAGCCGGCCCTGGCCATCACCGATCTGGCCAACCTGTTCGGCGCGGTAAAGTTCTTCAAGGCAGCGCAGGCCAGGGGCGTGCAGCCCATCATCGGCTGCGAGGTGTGGATCGAGAACAGCAAGAACCGTGACGCGCCGTCGAGGGTGGTGCTGCTGTGCCGCAACGCGGCCGGCTACCTCAACCTGTGCCGCCTGCTGACGCGGGCGTTTCGCGACAACACCTGGCGTGGTCGCGCTGAAATGGACCGCGAGTGGTTGCGCGGCGCCGCGGTCGAGGGCTTGCTGGTGCTGTCGGGCGGCACGCTCGGCGATGTCGGGCAGGCCATCCTGCAGGACGACATGGTGCGTGCCAAGGCGTTGGCGCAACAATGGGCCGCCGATTTTCCTGACGGGTATTACCTCGAGCTGCACCGGGTGCATGGTGAGCGCGACGACGCGCACATCCGCAGCGCGCTGCGAATTGCCGACGCGCTGCAGCTGCCGGTGGTGGCGACCCACCCCATCCAGTTCATGGCGCGCGACGATTTCAAGGCGCACGAGGCGCGGGTGTGCATTGCGCGCGGCGAAGTCATGGGCGACAAGCGCCGCAGCCGCGATTTTTCCGCGGAGCAGTATTTCAAGACCAGCGAAGAAATGGCCGAGCTGTTCGCCGATCTTCCGGAAGCGCTGGAGAACAGCGTCGAGATCGCGCGGCGCTGCCACTTTGAGTTTTCGCTGGGCAAATCACGCCTGCCGAATTTTCCGACGCCCAACGGCGAAAGCATCGACGACTTCCTGCTCGATTCCGCCAAGGCCGGGCTGGAGAAACGTCTCGCGGTGCTTTACCCGGACAACGCCAAACGCGATGCCGAGCGGCCGCGCTACACCGAGCGGCTGGAGTTCGAGGTCAAGACCATCATCCACATGGGCTTTCCCGGCTACTTCCTGATCGTGGCCGACTTCATCAACTGGGCCAAGAGCAACGGCGTGCCGGTGGGCCCGGGCCGCGGTTCCGGCGCAGGCTCGCTGGTGGCGTATTCGCTGGGCATCACCGACCTTGACCCCTTGCAGTACGACCTGCTTTTCGAGCGCTTCCTCAATCCCGAACGCGTCTCCATGCCCGACTTCGACATCGACTTTTGTCAGGACGGCCGCGATCGCGTCATCGATTACGTGAAGAACAAGTACGGCCACGATTCAGTGTCGCAGATCGCCACCTTCGGCACCATGGCCGCCAAGGCCGTGATCCGCGACGTCGGTCGCGTGCTGGGCATGGGCTACAACTACGTCGATTCCATCGCCAAGCTGATCCCCAACCAGCTGGGCATCACGCTCAAGGACGCCATCAAGGCCGAGCCGCAGTTCAACGAAAAAATGCAGGCCGAGGAGGAAGTGGCCGAGCTGATGGAACTGGCGCTGAAGCTCGAAGGCATCACCCGCAACGTCGGCATGCATGCCGGTGGCGTGCTGATCGCCCCCGGGCCGCTGACCGATTTCACGCCACTGTACGTGGCTGACGGTTCCGCTTCATTCGTGAGTCAGTACGACAAGGATGACGTGGAGGCGGTGGGCCTGGTCAAGTTCGACTTCCTCGGCCTCACCACGCTGACCATCGTTGAAGAGGCGGTGGAACTGATCCGCGCGCGGCCCGGCAACCAGCCCAACGGCGAGCCTTACTCAGAGTTCGACATCCAGCATGTGCCGCTGGATGACGCCAAGGCCTACAAGATATTTTCGTCGGGCAACACCGGTGCGATCTTCCAGTTTGAAAGTCGCGGCATGCGCGATCTCATCATGCGCGCCAAGCCCGCTTCGGTGGAAGACCTTACGGCGCTGAACGCGCTGTATCGTCCCGGCCCGATGGACCTGATCCCGGAATACATCAAGCGCAAGACCGGCGTGGAGCGCTTCGCCTATGCCGATCCGCGCATCGAACCGATCCTCTCGCCGACCTGCGGCATCATGGTCTACCAGGAACAGGTGATGCAGATCGCGCAGGTCATCGGCGGCTATTCGCTGGGCGGCGCCGACCTGCTGCGGCGCGCCATGGGCAAGAAAAAGCCCGAGGAGATGGCCAAGCACCGCAGCATTTTCAGCGAGGGCGCGCAAAAGAACGGCATCGCGCCGAAGGTGGCCACGGAACTGTTCGACTTCATGGAGAAGTTCGCCGGTTACGGCTTCAACAAGTCGCACTCGGCGGCGTATTCGCTGGTGGCGTACCACACCGCCTATCTCAAGGCGCACTATCCGGCCGAATTCATGGCCGCCAACTTGTCGGGCGTGATGGACTTCACCGACAAGGTGCAGTTGCTGTTCGAGGACGCCAAGCTCAACAGGCTCACCATCCTGCCGCCCGACATCAATACCGGCACCTATCGCTTCCAGCCGCTGGACGAAAAGACGGTGCGCTATGGGCTGGGCGCCGTGAAGGGCACCGGTCGTGGCGCCATCGACAGCATCACCGCCGCGCGTGACAGCGGCGGACCGTACAAGGATCTGCTGGATTTTGTGAAGCGCGTCGACCGCCACGCCGTGAACCGCCGCGCCATGGAAGCGCTGATCAAGGCCGGCGCCTTTGACAATATCGAGCCTAATCGCGCGTCGTTGCTGGCTTCCTTGCCGCAGGCCATCGAGCTGGCCGACAAGGCCGAGCGCGACAAGCAGCAAGTCAGCCTGTTCGGCGACGCCACCCACGAGAGCGGCGGCGTGCTCACGCTGGTCAAGGTGCCGGTGTGGAGCGAGCGCGATCGCCTCATCCAGGAAAAGCAGGCGTTGGGTTTTTACCTTTCCGGTCATCCCTTCTCCAGTTACGCATCGGAAGTGCGCCAGTTCGTGCGCACCGAGCTCAAGGACATCCAGCCCAATACCGTCACCCTGCTGGCCGGCATCCTCGGCGAGCAGCGCGTTCGCAATGGCCGACGCGGCAAGATGTGCGTGCTCTCCATCGACGATGGCACGGCCAAGATCGAAGTGCTGGCCTATGCCGAAGTGTTCGACAAGCGTCGCGGGCTGTTGCTCGACGATCACCTGCTGATCGTGCGCGGCAAGGTTTCCTACGATGATTTCTCCGGCGGCAATCGCGTCACCGCCGAAGATATTTACGACATCGACACCGCGCGGCGCATGTACGCGAGAAAGCTCGAACTGTTCATGAACGGCCAGGCCGACAGCGCAAAGCTCATGCGCACGCTGACGCCGCACCTGGTGGGTGATGCCACCGGTGGCTGCTCGGTGCTGATTCATTACAACAACGGCACGGCAGTGGCCGACGTGCCGCTGCCGGACAAATGGCGGGTGCGCATCTCCGAACCTCTGATGCAGGAACTTCACGCCTGGCTCAGCGAGGACAACGTGGTGGTGCAGTACGACTCGGCAGCGGCTATCCCGACGCAGACGACGCGATCGTTTGGCAACTACGGCGGCAATGGCGGTGGCAACGGGTATTCGGGCGGGGCGGAGTACTAGCCTGCAGCAGAGTGCGGGGCTTGGTGTGGACATGGCCGCGCTGCGCCTCCCCCTTTTGAGGCGTATCACCAAATGCCTCCCCCTTTGCAAAAGGGGGACCGAGGCACTACTGTCCGGTTAATCATGATTAGAAATGCTGAAACTCAAGCGCTGGCGCGGGGTTTGAGGCGATGAAGGGTGGTGTCGATTTGAACGGTGAAGCGTTGTTCGGGCAATCTTCAGGACTTTGGCCCGGAGCCCACCA
>JBGATH010000027.1:0-66547 GCA_044229235.1 Usitatibacteraceae bacterium | reverse complement strand
GCACGATCACGCCACGCAGGTTGACCACGCCCTTCATGAACGACGGCGCGTTGGCGATGCGGGTGGGCTGCTCGTAGCCGCGGATCTCCTGCACCTTGAGGATGTCGATGCCGTATTCCTCGCTGCCCAGCGTGAACGACAGCACCTCGCGCGGGGTGCCCGGCGTCGAGGGGGGCGCGGCGTTGGCGGCGGGTCGGGTGTCCTGGGCGGTGGCCATGTCCATGCGGGGCTCCTGTTCGATCGGATGAAGAAGGCCGGGGGCGTGCGCTCCCGTCCGTCGTTGAAGTGTGCGGGCAGGCGTCGGCCGGGAATGCCCCGATCTGCGGGCGTGCGACCCGGCTGTTCCGCGCTGACACAATGACGCCATGTCCCACCAGGATTCGCTGTTCGAAGCCGACCCGGGCGACCCGGCCGGTCCGTCCGGCACATCCGCTGCCGCCGAAGCGCCGGCGCTGGAGGGCAGCGTGCCGCTGGCCGAGCGGCTGCGGCCGCGCACGCTGGACGAGGTGATCGGCCAGGCCCACCTGCTGGGCCCGGGCAAGCCGCTGCGCGTGGCCTTCGAGACCGGGCGGCTGCACTCGATGATCCTGTGGGGCCCGCCGGGCGTGGGCAAGACCACGATTGCGCGGCTGATGGCGCATGCTTTCGAAGCCGATTTCATTGCGCTTTCCGCCGTGCTGTCGGGCGTGAAGGAAATCCGCGAGGCGATCGAGCGCGCGCAGGTCAATCGCGACCACCTCAACCGCCGCACCATCCTGTTCGTCGATGAAGTGCACCGCTTCAACAAGAGCCAGCAGGATGCGTTCCTGCCGCATGTGGAATCGGGGCTGGTGACCTTCATCGGCGCCACCACCGAGAATCCGTCGTTTGAATTGAATAACGCCTTGCTGTCGCGGGCGGCGGTGTATGTGCTGAAGCCGCTTGAAGATGCCGCCTTGCTGGCCTTGTTCGACCGCGCCGCTGCCGCCGTGAAGCTGGATGCCCGCCTGGTTGGTGACGCCGGCGAACAGGCCAGGCAGCACGTGGTGAGCATGGCCGACGGCGACGGACGCCGCATCATCAATCTGGTCGAACAGCTCGCCAACGCGGCCGAAAGCCAAAGCGTGGCCGCCATCGACATCAAATTTGTCGAGAGCGTGCTGGCGCGGGCGGCGCGGCGCTTCGACAAGGGCGGCGACAATTTCTACGACCAGATCTCGGCCCTGCACAAGAGCGTGCGCGGCTCCGATCCGGATGCCTCGCTGTACTGGTTCTGCCGCATGCTCGACGGCGGCGCCGACCCGCGCTACCTCGCGCGCCGCATGATCCGCATGGCCACCGAGGACATCGGCCTGGCCGATCCGCGCGCGCTGGACATCACCTTGAGCGCTGCCGACGTGTACGAGCGGCTGGGCTCGCCAGAGGGCGAACTGGCGCTGGCCGAGGCGATCATTTACCTGGCAATCGCCGCCAAGTCGAACGCCGTTTACAAGGCCTACAACGAGGCGCGCGCCTTCATCGCCCAGGACGAATCGCGGCCGGTGCCGATGCACATCCGCAATGCCCCCACCAAGCTGATGAAGCAGATGGGCATGGGCAAGGATTACCGTTATGCCCACGATGAGGAGGGCGGCTATGCGGCCGGCGAGAATTACTTGCCTGAGGGCATGAAACGTCCGGAGTGGTACCGGCCCACCGAGCGCGGACTGGAAGCGAAGATTCGCGAAAAACTTGCGCACCTTCGCGAACTTGATGGAAAATTGAAGTCATGAGCACGTCGTATCAACCTCTGCGCAACAACCCCTCCAGCCGCTCCTCCCGATCCAGGTAGCGTACGTTCTCGGTCGCCTGTTGTTGCATGGCACAGGGCGTGCGCGAAAATCCCAGTTTCAACTCCCGGTTTGCCCCCCCGCCATTGCCGCGTTCGTTGCCGGATCGCCGCGCGAACGGCGATGAGACTGGCGGCAGACACGAATTCACAGCATTGCCAGAAAAGGAATCACCATGCTAGACATCCAGCAACTCCGAAAAGACCTGCCCGCCGTGGTCGCGGGACTCGCCCGCCGTGGCGTGACATTTGATGAGCCCGCGTTTCGCGCGCTCGAGGACCAGCGCAAGGTGCTACAGACCGGCACCGAAGGCCTGCAGGCCAAACGCAATTCGCTATCCAAGCAGATCGGCATGCTCAAAGGCAAAGGCGAGGACACCAGCGCGGTGATGGCCGAAGTCGGCGGCCTGGGCGAAAAGCTCAAGGCCAACGAAATCGAGCTTGCGGCGCTGCAGGAAAAGCTCAACTTCTTCCTGCGTACCATTCCCAACATCCCGCGCGCCGAAGTGCCGGATGGCAAGGACGCGGAAGAAAACGTGGAAGTTCGCCGCTGGGGCACGCACCGCGAATTCGATTTCGACATCAAGGATCACGTGGATATCGGCGCGCGTGTCGGCGGCCTGGACTTTGATACGGCCGCCAAGCTGTCGGGCGCGCGCTTTTCGGTACTCAAAGGCGGCGTAGCGCGCCTGCACCGGGCGCTGGCGCAGTTCATGCTCAACACCCACACCACCGAGCACGGCTACACCGAGGTGTACGTGCCGTACATGGTCAGCGATGTCAGCGCCGATGGCGTCTCGAGCCTCGCCAAGTTCAGGGAAGACCTGTTCAAGATCGAGGGGCGCGACCTGTACCTCATTCCCACGGCGGAATACCCGGTTACGAACTTCGTGCGCGACACCATTGTCGAGCTGAAGGATCTGCCGATGAAATTCGCCTGCCACAGCCCGTGTTTTCGCTCGGAAGCCGGCAGCTATGGCAAGGACACGCGCGGCATGATCCGCCAGCACCAGTTCGACAAGGTGGAACTGGTGCAGATCGTGACGCCAGACAAATCCGTAGAAGCCCACGAGGAACTGACCGCGCACGCCGAAGCCATCCTCAAGCAGCTCGACCTGCCGCATCGCACCATGCTGCTTTGCACGGGCGACGTCGGCTTTGCCTCTGCCAAGACCTATGACCTGGAAGTGTGGCTGCCGGCGCAAAATGCCTATCGCGAAATTTCCAGCTGCTCGCTGTTCGAGGGCTTCCAGGCCCGGCGCATGCTGGCGCGCTTCAAGAATGCCGCCGGCAAGACCGAAACCCTGCACACCATCAATGGCTCCGGTCTTGCCGTGGGCCGTACGCTGGTGGCCATTCTGGAGAATTACCAGAATGCCGATGCCAGCGTGACCGTACCTGAGTCCCTGCTGCCGTACATGGGCGGGATGACGCGGATTGAGGCGGTGAAGTAGCTTGGCGTGTCCATCAAGCGGGTGGACGGGTGTTGCGGTCAGCGCGCTATTGGTTAAAGTGAAAATCCCCCTCGATCCTTGCAGGACGCGCAAGCCCCTGCATGGGCTTGCCGTTCCGCAGGCGCGAAGCATGCTTCGCGAAATCCCTGCTACACCCCCTTCAGAAAAGGAGGAAGTGCAGTTGTTCAGCGGGTTCCGCGTGTAACGACACTGGCTCCTCCCTTTCCTAAAGGGAGGCCGGGAGGGATTTCAGGTCGATATAACTGGCAATTTGCGAGCATCTGCGACGTTTCCTTTCGGGGTGCGTCGGAAAAAAGGAATATCCACAACATGCTGACCACAACCCTCATCCTCATCCGCCACGGCGAGACCGAATGGAATCGCCAGGGCCGTATTCAGGGTCATCTGGACAGCGCGTTGACTGTGGAGGGCATCGCGCAGGCAGAGGCTTGCGCGAAGCGGCTTGCGGTGGAAGCGATTGATGCGCTTTACGCCAGCGACCTTCCGCGCGTTCAGCACACAGCCGCGATCCTTAACGCCCCGCTGGGTTTGCCCATCGTCTCGCGCGCTGCGCTACGCGAACGCTGCTTCGGCATCGGTGAAGGTCTGACTTATGCCGAAATGGATTCCCGTCATCCGGAGCTGTTTTCGCGCTCGCGCGCGCTGGATCCGGACTTCGCCATCGAGGGCGGTGAGACGCGGCGGCAGTTTCACGTACGCGTGCGTGCGGCACTGGAGGAAATCGCTGCGGCGCACCGCGGCCAGCGGGTGCTGGTGGTCACGCACGGCGGGGTACTCGGCGCCGTGTATCGCTGGCTGAACGATCTGCCGATCGCCAGCGCGCACACGGTGGAGATACCCAACGTGGCCTACAACCGGGTGCAGGCTGGGTCAGGCAAGTGGCAGCTGGAAGTGTGGGCCGACACCGCTCATTTGCCTTTCACGTCGACGGAGCCGGCCTGAGACTTTTTCAGCGGCCTCGCGACGTCGCTGTCGGTCAGCAGCAGTTCGTGGGCGATGTCCATCTCCAGGGGCTTTTCCAGGCGGGTGATCATGTCGGTGTAGTTGCGGATGTTCTCGACAAACTGTACCGCCTCATCGCCGCGCGCGAAGCCGAACTTGAGTGATTCGTAGTATTCCGGTTCACGCAGTTTCATGTAGGCCTTGCGCACATCCAGCCAGGAATCGGCGTTAAGTTTCAGGCGCTGGGCGAGGATGCGCGCATCCTCCAGGTGCGCATAACCCTGGTTGTACGCGGCCAGTGCCAGCCAGGTGCGATCCGGTTCGGGGATACGCGCGGGCACGGTTTCACGCAGCAGCGCCAGGTACTTGGCGCCGCCGATGATGGATTCGCGCGGGTCGAGGCGGTTTTTCACACCCATGCGATCGGCCGTGTCTTCGGTGAGCATCATGATGCCGCGCACGCCGGTGGGAGAGGTGGCGGTCGCATCCCAATGTGATTCCTGGTAGCCGATGGCGGCGATCGTGCGCCAGTCGATGCCCGTCAGTTGCTGCGCCTCATGGAAGAATGGTCGCAGCTTGGGCAAGATCGTGTTGATCTTCTCGAGCAGGCTTTCCGAATCCACCGGCTGGATGCGATTGACGTGCCCATAGTATCGGTCGATGAGCCGCACCAGCGTGCCGTTCTGCTTGATCTTGTCGAAGAACAACACGGTGCTGTGCTGCAGGTCGTAATCGGCCTTGGGCGAGAACGCCCATGCCACTTTGTTCTCGCGTCCTACGTTAAAGGCGGCGGCAAGGTCGGGATGCAGGCGCTTGCCGACCGCGAAGGCAACGCTGTCGACGAGTGCGTAGTCGGTCTCCTTGCGCTCCAGCAGCTGCAGCAGTTCATCCGGAACGGTGTCGTGCGGCAGGACGTGAAGCAGCAGCTCGGGAAATTCACCGGTGAGTTCGCGCAGCAGGTCGTGCGCCGGCGTATCGGCAATGACGGCGATTTTCTTGCCGGCCGTGTCGCGCAGCGACTTTGGCTTCGCCTCGCTGCTGCGGTAGGCCAGCAGGTATTGAATGAGGCGGTAGTGCGGGCCGAAGGCGAACTGCGCGCGCAATTCCGGGCTGGGCGACAGGCCGGCAGCGGCGATATGGCCGCGCCCGTCCTTCAGCAGCTCGAGTAGTTTCTTGTAACTGGGGGCGACCAGGAATACAGCCCTGGCGCCGATCTCCTGTGCAAACAGCGTGGCAAGGTCGTGCTCGAAGCCGGTCTGGCTGTCGTCCTTGCCCTTGCCTGCCTGGGGAATGTCCTGGGTGGTGGTAGAACCGCGCAGCGTCAGGAACACGACCTCGCCGTTTTCGCGCGGCGCCTTCAGCGGCTCGCGCAGCCAGTTGGGAGCAAAGGCGGTCTGGCGCATGCCCAGCATGGCGCCCGCGGCTACCACCACCAGGGCAACAACAATCAGGATGATCGTGCGGCTTTTCATGTTTGGGGTGGCGCCGGGCAGTGCGGGCGCGGAATGGCGACAGTGTAATGGATGTGACCTCGCCGATGCGATAATGCAGCTCACGACAGCCAACCACTTCGAATGAACAACGACATCATCGCCATCGTGCCCGCTGCCGGCACCGGCACGCGGCTTGGCGACGCGCTGCCCAAGCAGTACCTGGATGTGAACGGTGTGCCGCTGATCCGGCATGCGCTTGATGCACTGGCCGGGGTGACTCGCATCAGCCGCATTGTCGTGGTGCTGTCGCCGGACGACCAGCATTGGACAGCCTTGATGCCGGCTTTGCCGAAAGTCACGGCGGTGCGCGTGGGCGGTGCGACGCGCGCCGAAAGCGTGCTCAACGGCATGCTGGCAATGGCCGCGGATGTTGCGTCCGATACCTGGGTGATGGTGCATGACGCCGCGCGCCCGTGCATCCGCACCGAGCTCATCAATCAGTTCATCGACGAGCTTGAGAGCGATCGCATCGGCGGCCTGCTGGCGTTGCCGCTGGCCGATACCATCAAGCTCGGCGGCGAGAACCTGCGTGTCGAAAAAACGCTGCCGCGCGAGTCGATCTGGCGTGCGCAAACCCCGCAGATGTTCCGCCATGCCATGCTGCGCGAGGCTTTGCTAAAAACACCCCTCGCGACCGATGAGGCGCAGGCCATCGAGATTCTCGGGCACCAACCGAAACTGGTCATGGGCGACAGCGCCAATCTCAAGGTGACGTATGCGCCGGACCTCAAACTTGCACGCATGCTGCTGGCGGCGGGAGACTGAACATGGCATCGATTCGAATCGGGCATGGCTTTGATGTCCATCAGCTGGTGGCGGGCCGCAAGTGCGTCATCGGGGGCGTGGATATTGCCTACGAGCGCGGGCTGCTCGGTCACTCGGACGCCGATGTGCTGCTGCATGCCATCTGTGATGCCCTGCTGGGCGCGGCCGCGCTCGGTGACATCGGCAAGCACTTTCCCGACAGCGATGCGTGCTACAAGGGGATCGACAGCCGGCAGCTGCTGCGCCACGTTGCCGCGCTGATCAGAGATCGCGGTTACCAGGTGGGCAATGTGGATGCAACCATCATCGCGCAGGCACCACGCATGGCCGCGCACATCCCGGCGATGGTGGCCAACATCGCCGCGGACATCGGCGTTTCGGTCGGGCAGGTGAACGTCAAGGCCACCACCACCGAGCAGCTCGGATTTACCGGCCGGGGTGAGGGGATCGCAGCTGAAGCGGTGTGCGTTATTGAGACGCGGTAGTCCCGAATTTGGCCCATGGCCCGATGAAATTTGGGTTGTCGCGGAATGAGGAAGTCCACGCACGGCACTTCTCCCTTTCCTAAAGGGAGATTGAGAGGGATTTTCAGCGCATTCCAAGTGGTGACGGCCACAAATCCCCCTCCTTCCCTCTTTAGCAAAGAGGGAGAGCGAAGCGAGGGATCATTGCCTTTCGGTGCGCGCGGTCGTATTGAACACTACGAATTTCAACGAGCCCTTAGAGCATCCGACGGTATTGCAGGAAGCCGGTTTTCGTCGCCAGCTGATCGTACAACTGCATCGCCCGGGTGTTGGTCTCGTGGGTAAGCCAGTAGACGCGGTCCGATCCATTTTCCTTCGCCATTTCAAAGACAGCCTCGATCAGCGCGCGCCCGGCGCCGCCGCCGCGCAACTGCGGATCGACGAACAGGTCCTGCAGGTAGCAGTAGGGTCCGGTGGTCCAGCAGGAGTAATGGAACAGGTAGTGCACGATGCCCACCAGCTTCCCTGCTGCGAATGCGCCGAGCGCAAACACCGGCACCGCGGGATCGTGGAAGCGCTGCCAGGTCAGGGTGGTGGTATCGACCGGGATGGCGGCTTCGTAATGCGCCTGGTAGCCTCGCCACAGACGCAGCCAGTCGTCGCGGTCGGCGGGTTCCAATGGCCTGACGTCGATTTGCGGCATGCGTCGTATTCCTTGAGATTGCGTTTCAGTGGCCATCGAATTCGCAGAGCGCATAACTGGCGAAGCCGGCTTCCTGCAAACGCCGGCGGCCACCAAGCTGCGGAAGGTCCACGATGAATGCGCATTCGATCACCCGCCCGCCGGCTTGCTGGATCAGGTGCGCGGCCGCCTCGGCAGTTCCGCCGGTGGCGATGAGGTCATCGACCAGCAGCACGCGCTGATCGACGCGAATGGCATCGACATGCAGTTCCAGTCGATCGCTGCCGTACTCGAGTTGGTAGTCGCGGCCAATTTTTTCGCCCGGCAGCTTGCCGGACTTGCGCACCGGGACAAAGCCGGCACCGAGCGCGATGGCCAGTGCCGAGCCGAAAATGAAGCCGCGCGACTCGATGCCGGCCACCTGGTCGATGGCGTGCTGGCTGTAGCGGTCCGCCAGTGCGTTGATGGCCGCCGCAAATCCGGCGGCATTGCTCATCAAGGTGGTGACGTCGCGAAACTGGATTCCGGGCTTCGGAAAATCCGGAATGGTGCGAATCAGCGCACGGATGGCATCGTGTTGCATGGTTTCAAAGGTGGCGGAACAGATGCATGAACGGCTGGCTTACGGTCAAAGTCTCCGGGCGCTGCTTGAGTTTGATGGTGCCCTTGCCGACTTCATCGCGGCCGATCGACTGGATGGCCTTGATGTTGACGATGGTCGAGCGGTGGATCTGCTTGAAGATGCGGTCGTCCAGCTCGGCCAGCAATTCGCGGATCGGCTTGCGAATCAGCGCTTCGCCCTCGGCCGTCATCACCACCGTGTATTTGCTGTCGGCCTGGAAGTAGAGCACGTCCTCGATCATGATGAGCCGCGTCTCGCGTCCGGCGCTGGCCGTGACCCACGCCAGCGGCGCCTCGGTTCGCGCGACGTTCGGCAGCGCCTGGTCGAGTTTCCGCGCCAGTTCCTCCAGCATGGCCGTACTGGCCGCGGCGGCGGGTGCGGCCATCCGCGCCTTGAGCCGCGTGACGGTCGCGGCGAGGCGTTCCCGCGAAACCGGCTTGAGCAGATAGTCCACGGCGCCCTTTTCAAACGCGTCGATGGCGTACTGGTTGTAGGCGGTGACGAACACGACATGGGTTTTCGGACTGGACTGTGCGATGGCTGCCGCGACATCGATTCCGGTCAGTCCCGGCATGCGGATATCGAGAAATGCCAGGTCCGGCAGATGCGTGAGAATCTCGTCCACGGCCGCGCCGCCGTCCTCGACTTCGGCGATGATCTGCAGCTCCGGCCAGGTTTCACGCAGCGCGGCGACCAGGTCCGCGCGCAGCAGTGATTCATCCTCGGCGATGACGCAACTAGGCATGGCTTTCTTCTCCGATAATCGGCAGTGAAATGGTGGCGGCGACGCCGGTGGGGAAGTTTGCCGCAACCGACAGCGAAGCGCTCTCGGCAAAGGCCAGCCGCAACCGCTCCCGCACGTTTTTCAGGCCCACGCCGCTGCCGCCGGTCGTGCCGCCAAGGCCGCAGCCATCGTCGGCGACCGTGACATCGAGCCTGCTGTCATTCTTTTTGGCGCGAATCCAGATGGTACCGCCGCCGCACTTCGGTTCCAGCCCGTGCTTGATGGCGTTTTCCACCAGCGTTTGCAGCATCATCGGCGGCATCGGCAGGCTCTTCAGGGACTCATCGACCTCCAGCGCGACCGACAGGCGCTGGCCCATGCGAATCTTCAGTACGTCGAGATAGGCGCGCGAGCGTTCCACTTCCTCGCCCACCGTCGACAGCGATTCGTCCAGCCGTGGCAGCGACGCGCGCAAATAGGTAATCAACTGGCCAAGCATTTCATCGGCGCGCTTGGGGTCGGTGCGCGTGAGGATTTGCGCGCTGGCCAGCGTGTTGTAAAGGAAGTGTGGTTCGACCTGGGCCTGAAGCAGGCCGAGCCGGGCGGTCGCGAGTTCGCGCTCGACGGCCGTCTGGCGTGTTTCCGCCAGTTCGACGCGGCGCCGCTCGGCCACGCGGCGCGCCAGTCCACGGCGAATGGCTTCGGTGCTTTCGAGCACTGTGCCGTCGTCGACCAGAAACCAGTCTGCCCAGCCCGGGTAGGCCGGCTCACAGCGAATCGTGGTACTGCCGCAGCAATCACCCGGCTCGACCACCGCAGTGATGAGCGCGTGGCAGTCATCTTTCCAGCCCATCGACATGCTGTTGTAGGGATCCAGTTTGCGAATGCGCGCCGTGACCGACCGCGTTTCGCGGGATACCACCACATCCTGCGCCCGCGGCAGTTCGCGTATTGCCGACTCAACCATCTCAAGGGCGATGCCGGCCTCAAAGGGAATCTCCAACTGCCGCCGCTGGCGATTGGCCAGCGTTTCAGCGTCCACCCGGCCGGTAATGAGTTTCACGCGGCTCACGTGGCCGATGCCGGCGACGGCGGCCATGGCAATTGCCATCGCCCCCGCCAGCATGGCGAACAGGGGCAGCTTGCTGTTCGATCCGGAATTGGCCACGATCAGCACGAGGCCCACCGGCGCAACTACGGCCGCCCATGAAAGGACGAGGCGCATCACAAAGGAAAAGGCTGGGGACATGGCTTGCCGGCAAGTGAAATTTCCGAAAGCTTAGCAAAGCGGCAGTCGCGCCCGGTACGGATTGCGATAAAACCGGCCTGGCGCCGATGAAATGGACTTTCCGGGATCGGAACGCCGGCCGGCGGTTGGCGAACTGCTGCCGGCGCTGGCCGTGGCTCCCGGACCCGCCTGATCAAACTACTGGAGCGTTTGCTGGCGGGCCGCGCGTCGGCTGCCACACAGCGTTACGTGCCGGTTTCAATGCACCGCTAGAATGCGCTCTTTGCCACGCCGCGCCGAAAGGCGTTTCCCAGTGCCAGTACCAGGGCTGCTGGCAATTGTTCATACGCCTAAGGAATCGAAATGCGCTTAGCAAACATGATGGTCGCAGGCGGAATTGCCGCGCTGCTGGGGTTGGGGGGGATTGGCGGTGTTGCCGCGCAGGACGTTTCGCGCGCGGTCGCCAAGCCTGCCGTGGTGAGGCCGGCCGGCACGAAACCGACACCGGCAAACCCGGCGCTGCCGAAGAAGGTATCGACGGTCGAAGGCATTACCGAATATCAGCTCGCCAATGGACTCAAAGTCCTGCTGTTCCCGGATCAGTCCAAGCCCACCGTCACGGTCAACATGACCTATCTGGTCGGCTCCCGCCACGAGAACTATGGTGAAACCGGCATGGCTCATTTGCTCGAGCACCTGCTGTTCAAGGGCACACCGAAGTTTCCTGCCATCGACCAGGAATTCAATAAGCGTGGCATGCGCACCAATGGCTCGACCACCCGCGACCGGACTAACTATTACGAACTCTTCCAGGCGTCCGACGACAACCTCAAGTGGGCCATCGATATGGAAGCGGATCGCATGATCCATTCCTTCGTCGCCAAAAAAGACCTCGATTCGGAAATGACGGTGGTACGCAATGAGTACGAGAACGGCGAAAACTCGCCGTTCGGGGTATTCATCAAGCGCATGGAAAGCGTGGCTTACGACTGGCACAACTACGGCCATTCGACCATCGGCAACCGCTCCGACATTGAAAACGTGAAGATCGAAAACCTGCAGGCGTTTTACCGGCAGTACTACCAGCCAGACAATGCCGTGTTGCTGATTGCCGGCAAGTTTGACGAAGCCAAAGTGCTGGGCTGGGTGGCGTCGGCGTTCAACAAGATTCCCAAGCCCACGCGCACCTTGCCGACGTTATGGACGGTGGAATCGCAGCAGGACGGTGAGCGCGCCTTTTACGTGCGGCGCAAGGGTGACATCCAGCTCGTCGGGGTCGCCTATAAAGTGCCTTCCGGGCGCCACCCTGACATCCAGGGAATCGCGTTTGCCAGCGACATCCTCATGGCCACGCCCAATGGCCGGCTCTACAAGGCACTGGTGGAATCGGGCAAGGCGGTGCAGGTAGCCGGCGTGCCGTTGATCGGGCTCGACAGCAGCCTGCACCTGTTTGTGGCGGTGGTGAAAAAGGGCGAGGCACTGGAGCCGGTGCGCGACGAGATCATCAAGGGTGTCGAATCGTTTTACCAAAGCCCGCCGAGCAAGGAAGAAATGGAGCGGGTGCGCGTCCGCGGCGCCAAGATCGCCGACCAGGTGCTCAACAATCACGAGGCCATCGGTGTTGCCATGTCCGAGTTCATCGCGCTGGGCGACTGGCGGCTGTTTTTCCAGGGTCGCGATGCCGCGCAGACCACTGCCGCGGAGCAGGTGACGAAGGCGGCGCAGGCGTACTACCGGCGCGACAACCGCATCGTGGGCTACTTTGTGCCCGAGGACGCGCCGCAGCGCGTGGATCTGCCTGCCACGCCGACGGTGGCTGAAGCCCTCAAAGACTTCAAGCCGAAGCAGGCCACATCGGAGGCCGAGGTGTTTGATCCTTCCAACGCCGTCGTCGACAAGCGTACCCGGCGCATTCAGGTTGGCGGCATCAAGGTTGCGTTGCTGGCCAAGAAGAACCGCGGCGAGACGGTGAACGTGACCATGCAGTTCCACAGTGGCGACGAGAAATCGCTGTTCGGCAAGGGCGAAATCCGCGACATGACCGGCTTCATGCTGTCACGCGGTACCAGCAAGTTCACGCGCGCCCAGCTGGTGGACGAATGGAACCGGCTGAAAGTTTCGGGCGGTGTCAACGGCCTGTCGGGCAGCATGCTGACCAACAAATCCAATGTGGCTGCGGCCATTCGCCTGGCGGCGCACGTGATGCGCGAACCCGCCTTCCCGGAAAGCGAATTCGCGCAGTTGAAAAAACAGATCGTCACCGGCATTGAGGCGCAGAAGAGCGATCCCGGCGCACTGGCTGGTCAGGAGATGGAGCGTCACTTCAATATCTATCCGAAAGGCGACGTACGCTACGCCGGCACGATCGATGAAGAGCTGGCAGCCTACCAGGCCGTGCAACTGGAGGAGATCAAGCGTTTCCACCAGGAATTCTATGGTGCCAATCGCGGTGAAATCGCCATCGTCGGCGACTTCGACGAAGCCGACGTGGTAAAGGCCATTTCCGAGGCGTTCGACGGCTTCACGACCAAGGCGCCGTACAAGCGACTCGAGGGCGTGTTCAAGGATGTCGCACCGGTGGTCAAGGCCATTGAAACCCCCGACAAGGAAAATGGGGTGTTTCGTGCGCGATTGAATATCGAGATCAATGAGGACGACGCGGATTATCCGGCGCTCTACCTCGCGAACTATATTTTTGGGGGCGGGGCCGGCCTGAACTCACGGCTGTCCGAGCGCATTCGCCAGAAGGAAGGCCTCAGCTATGGCGTCGGCTCGAACCTGGCGCTCAGCACACTGGACCGCGATGGTTCCTGGTCCGTGGAGGGCATCGCCGCACCGCAAAACATGGCAAAGCTGGAAGCGGCTTTCCAGGACGAATTGGCCAAGGCTATCGCCAGCGGCTTTACGGCGGACGAGGTGAAATCGGCCAAGTCGGGCGCATTGCAAAAGCGCTTGCAGGGCCGCGCACAGGATGGCGCGCTAGCTGCGGGCTGGGTATCGCGCTTGTTCTACGGCCGCACCTTTGCCAAGAGCCAGGAATTTGAAGACAAGCTGGCGGCGCTGACGCCGGCCCAGGTTTCTGCGGCGTTTCGGAAATATGTCGTTCCGGCCAAGCTCACCATCATCAAGGCCGGCGATTTTGCCAAGGTCGCCAAGGTTGGCGCCGCAAAGTAATCCTTGATCGACAAAAGAGCCCGCGACCAGTTGGTCGCGGGCTCTTTTGTTTGGGGTGGTTGCAGGCTAGCAGTCGCGCAGTACGTTCTCGATCAGGCCGGTCTGGCCCGGCGGGCTGCGCAGGGTGCCCAATCGCAGGCTGGTGGCGGCAAGCCGGGCACGGGCCTCGGCGCGGTCCACATCGGATTGTTTGGCCGGATCGGTTTTGTCGCCGGCGACGGGCGCCAGCGCGACCTTGCAGTGGCGCTGTAGCGACGCGCTCCGGCTGGGGCTGGCAGTATCGGGGGTGCTGGCACAGCCTGCCAACAGCAGCGCCGAGGTTGCCAGCAGTGCAAGGGGAAGGGCTGGTTTCATGTTTCCTCCTGAATTTGGGTCGGGCGACGGCTGCCTGAGTTTGGCCATGCTAAGCCCGATCGCTGTTTGGCACCAGGTTCGCTGCGGCGTTCCCCTGGCGCGCAGGCCGGCCTGCCGCCGCGTCCGTGTGCGAACAATCTGCACAAGCTTATTGATTTTGTTGGTTTTTCCCATCATAATGTCGGGCTTGGCTAGGCAAAAGACCGTCTGGCCAGGAACAACTCAAACCCCCTTGCTTCACCGCGGTGCGCATCGCGGGAAGCTCTCACGAGACGTAAGTCTCTAATCCACAAGGAGAATTCATGCGCCATTACGAAATCGTTTTTATTGTTCATCCCGATCAGAGCGAGCAAGTGCCCGCCATGATTGATCGGTACAAGGCGACCATCGCCCAGGGTGCGGGCAAGATCCATCGCATCGAAGACTGGGGCCGTCGCCAGATGACCTATCCCATCCAGAAGGTGTTCAAGGCGCACTACGTGCTGATGAACATCGAAGTCAACCAGGCCACGCTCGACGAACTCGAACACGCGTTCAAGTTCAACGACGCCGTCCTGCGCCACCTGACCGTCAAGAAAGAAACCGCCGAGACCGGTCCTTCGCCAATGATGAAGGAAGAAAAGTCGAAGTCGGTTGACGTGAAGGAAGACGTCAAGGAAGCCAAGGAAGCGCAGGCAGCCTAAGGTCGAAGAAGCAAGCGGAGAGGGTGCGAGATGAACAGCACCGTCCTCGATGGAAAAATCGTTTCACGCGATGTACTCCGGCAAACGCCGGGTGGCATCGCCGCGCTGGACCTGAAGTTGCTGCACCAGTCGACCCAAACCGAAAACGGACGTGAAGTCCAGGTGGAAGTCGAAATGAACGCCGTGGCGTTTGGTGCGCTGGCAACCGAGATGGACAGCGTGAAGGTGGGCGATGCCGTTTCCCTCAAGGGCTTCCTCAGCCGCAAGAACCGCTTCAGCCCCCAGGTCATTCTGCACATAACCCAATTCAAAATTTAGTGAGGTCATCATGCCCCGTCCAGGTCCCCGTCGTGGTGGTAAGTTCGACAAGAACAAAAAAGATACGCGTAACCCCAATCGCGGATTGTTCCGCCGCAAGAAGTTTTGCCGTTTCACCGCCGAAGGCGTCAAGGAAATCGATTACAAGGACATCGGCGTCCTGAAGGATTTCATCAACGAGAACGGCAAGATCATCCCGGCGCGCATCACCGGCACCAAAGCCAAGTATCAGCGCCAGCTGGATGTCGCCATCAAGCGCGCGCGCTTCCTGGCCCTGATCCATTACACCGACTTGCACTAAGCAGTCACGCAACTAGGAGAAAAACATGCAAGTTATCCTGATGGAAAAAGTCATCAACCTGGGTTCGCTGGGTGATGTGGTCAAGGTCAAAGACGGTTACGCCCGCAACTTCCTGATCCCGCAAGGCAAGGCCAAGCGCGCGACCGAAGCCGCCAAGGCCGAGTTCGAAGCCAAGCGTGCCGATCTGGAAAAGAAAGCGGTCGAGATCCTGACCGCCGCACAAGCCCGTGCCGAGAAGCTCGAAGGCTACATGGTGCAAGTCACGCAGAAGGCCGGCGTCGATGGACGCCTGTTCGGCTCGGTTACCAACTCCGACATCGCCGAAGCGTTGACCAAGCAGGGCTTCGAAGTGAAGAAGGGCGAAGTGATCATGCCCAATGGTCCGCTGAAGACCATCGGCGACTTCGCGCTGCGTTTGCACCTGCATACCGACGTCAACGCCAACATCACCGTTTCGGTGCTCGGCGAAGCCGTTTAAGTCGCGCCGGCAATTCCCGGCCCGACCAGGCACTGCCCGGTTGGCCGACAAAACCGCTACCTCGCAGGGGGTAGCGGTTTTTTATTCCGCGCCGGCTTTCGCGGCGCCAGAGGCGCACCAGGGTAATACGCACAAATCGCGCACCGCATATGCACCACTTCTGCACGACTTATCCACAACAAATACACCGTCTTTTCCGTTGTGTGGCATATTCGTCAGTGACAGAATCTCCCGCTTATTGCTCCGCCTCCGAACACGAAAAAAATTTAAGACCACGACTGAATGGCTGCCGGCAATCCTACTGCTTCCGTGTTTCCGCTGTACGGCGCGGACACGCCCGAACTGCAGATTTCCAACCTCAAGCTGCCGCAGCATTCCATCGAGGCCGAACAGTCGGTGCTCGGCGGCCTGCTGCTCAACAATGAAGCCTGGGAACGCATTGGCGACATGGTCGCCGTGGAGGATTTCTATCGCGACGACCATCGCAAGATTTTCCACGCCATCGCGCGCCTGATCGAATCCAACAAGGCGGCTGACGTCCTCACCGTTGGCGAGGGCCTGCAACTGGCTGGCGAACTACAGGGCGTAGGCGGTATTGCCTATCTGCAAAGCCTCGCTGAAGGCACGCCGAGCGCGGCCAACATCCGCCTTTACGCCGAGATCGTGCGCGAGCGCGCCATCATGCGGCGCCTGGCGCGCGTGGGTGAACAGATCGCCGACAACGCCTACACGCCCAATGGCCGTGAAGCGCGCCAGTTGCTCGACGAAGCCGAGAAGCTCGTTTTCGACATCGCCGAACTGGGCCGCAAGGGCAACCAGGGCTTCCAGTCCATGTCCGACCTGCTCTCGGAAGTGATGGAGCGCCTCGACGAGCTTTCGAAGAACCCGTCCGCCGTGACCGGCATCTCCACCGGCTTCAAGGATCTCGATGAGATGACCTCCGGCATGCACGCGGGTGACCTGATCATCGTGGCCGGCAGGCCGTCGATGGGCAAGACTGCCTTTTCGCTCAATATCGCCGAGCACGTCGGTGTGGTGACGCAATTGCCGGTATTCGTGTTCAGTATGGAAATGGGCGGCTCGCAACTGGCCGCGCGTTTGCTCAGTTCGGTGGCGCGGGTGGACCAGCAGAAGGTACGCACCGGCCGACTCGAGGCGCGCGACTGGGACAACCTCAACCAGGCACTGGTGAAGCTCAACGAAGCGCCGATCCAGATCGACGAAACGCCGGGTCTCAATGCGCTGGAACTGCGCGCCCGCGCGCGACGCATGCACCGCCAGTACGGCGGTTGTGGCCTGATCGTGGTCGACTATCTGCAGCTGATGTCGGCGTCGTCGCAGGGCGAAAACCGCGCCACGGAAATTTCCGAAATCTCGCGCTCGCTCAAGGCGCTGGCCAAGGAATTGAAAGTGCCGGTGATCGCGCTTTCGCAGTTGAACCGCTCGGTCGAGCAGCGCGACGTGAAAAAGCCCGTCATGTCCGACCTGCGCGAATCCGGCGCCATCGAGCAGGACGCCGACGTGATCCTGTTCCTTTATCGCGACGAGGTTTACGCGAAGACCGAGGAAGAAAAGGAACAACTGCGCGGCAAGGCGGAAGTGATCATCGCCAAGCAGCGTAACGGCCCGATCGGCGTTGTTCCGCTCACCTTCCGCGGGCAGTTCACGCGCTTCGAGAATGCGGCGATGGGGCAGGGTTATTAAATTTGGGTCTTGGGGTTGATGGTTGCCCGAGGTTGCGTTGTCGTAGGGCTATGGCCGCAAATCCCTCCCAACCTCCCTTTAGGAAAGGGAGGGGTGGATTTCGCAAGTTCGAAGTGCAGGAGTCAATGTAAGCACTTCCCCCTTTCTTAAAGGGGGATCGAGGGGGATTTGCGTCGATTGCCACTGAGACACTGTCTCCTGGCCAGGGAAGCAAAATCCGCCCCTGCCTCTCTTCTGAGAAGAGGGAGAATGCTTGAAGTTTGTTCAAGAGGCGATGCACAGACCATGACCCGCCCCATCCGCGCCCAACTCTCCCGCTCTGCCATCCAGCACAACTACGCGCTGCTGAAATCGCATGCACCCACGGCCAAGGCTTTCGCCGTGGTCAAGGCAAACGCCTACGGTCACGGCCTCGAATTCGCGGCACGCGCACTGAAGGATGCCGACGGCTTTGCCACGCTGGAGCTCGAAAGCGCCATCAAGCTGCGCAACATGGGCATCACCCAGCCCATCCTGTTGTTGGAAGGCTTCTTCCACGCTGATGAATTGCCGGTGCTGGACCGCTACCACTTCACCACTGCGGTCCACAGCGCGCACCAGATCGGCGAGATCCTCAAGGCCAAGCTGGCGAGCCCTCTGGATGTATTCATCAAGATCAACACCGGCATGAATCGCCTGGGCTTTGTCGATGGTGGCGTGCGCTACGCGCTGGGCATGGCCGCCGGCAGCCGCAACTTTGGCGACGTGACGCTGATGACGCATTTTGCCAATGCCGACACCAAGGAAGGCATAGGTCGTCCGCTGCGCACCTTCGTGGAATGGGAAAAGGCTGCCCGCGAGCTCATGGGCAAGAAACCGTTCCAGGTCAGTGCCGCCAACTCGGCTGCGTTGCTGCGGCATCCGCAAAGCCACGGCGACTGGGTGCGGCCCGGCATCGCGCTGTATGGCTCATCGCCATTTGCCGACGAGACCGCGCACTCGCTGGGCCTCAAGCCCGTGATGACCATCACCAGCGAAATCATCGCCGTGCAGATGCTCGATCGCGGTGACAGCGTCGGCTACGGCGGTACCTACACCGCCCGCCACAAGATGCGCATCGGCGTCGTTGCCTGCGGTTATGCCGACGGCTATCCGCGCCACGCGCCCGGCCATAACGAGCAGGGCACGCCCATCATGGTGGGCGGCAAGCGCACCTACACCGTGGGCCGCGTGTCGATGGACATGCTAATGGTCGACATCACCGATATTCCGCACGCCAAGGAGGGCACCGAGGTCACCCTGTGGGGCGACAGCCTGTCCATTGACGAAGTGGCCCACGCGGCGGGCACTGTGGGCTATGAACTCATGTGTGCCGTCGCGCAGCGGGTGAAAATGGTGGAAGTGGGCTGATGGCCAAGAAGAAGTCCGCCGCCAAAGACGCCGCCGTCTCGCCGCAGGAGCGTGTGAAGCGTTACCTCGTGCAGCGCTTCTACACACGCTTTCACATGTCGCTGATCCTCATGGGCGCCGGATTGACCGCCATGATAAGCAACTGGGCGCTGCTGCATGCCGGTCTGAACAAGATGTGGCTGCGCTATCCGATCGCGATGACGCTTTCCTATCTCGCGTTCCTCGCCGGTGTGTGGCTATGGATCCAGTACGTTGATTTTCGCCGCGCCGGCAATGCCTCATCCGGCGATGCGCCGGACCAGAACAACCTCGCTAACGGCAAGAAGTCCCGATCGAAGGGCGACGCCGGCGACCTGCTCGATATCCCGTTGAATTCCGGCGGTGGCAGCGGCGGTGGAAGCTCGGTGGAACTCCCCAACGTCCTGCGCGGAGGTGGCGGCAGCTTCGACGGCGGCGGCGCAGCCGGCAACTGGGACGACGTGGTGCCGGTGCAATCCCTGGTCGGCAATTCCGGTGGTAGCGTTCCCGCGCCCAGTGTCCCCGCGCCATCCGGCGGCGGCTCCAGCATGTTCAGCGGCCTCGGCGACATCGGCGACCTCGACGGTGACGCGGTCATCCTCATCGTGCTGGCGCTCCTGCTGATCGGCTCCATCCTCATCGTCTCCGGCTACATCGTCTGGTTTGCGCCGGACATCCTCTCTGAAGCCGTGTTCGGCGCCACGCTGGCAGGCGGCCTCGCCGGCACCGCGCGGCAGCAGGACAACGAAGGCTGGGTGATGGGCGTCGTGAAAAAAACCTGGTGGCCGTTCGCCATCGTGTTCGTGGCGGCCATGTCCTGCGCCATCTACGCGCAAATTCACTACCCGGCGGCCCGCACGCTCGGTGAGGCGTTGCACACCGCGATTGCAGGGTAGTCGTGGCGCTCGACGACGATCGCAAATGGAAGATCGAAATATTCCGTGACCGCCTGCGGCACTCGCTGGGCGCGCGCTACCTGCTTCGCTTTCACGTCAGCCTGATTCTGCTGTTTTCAATTCTGGTCGGCTGGCTGGTCGACGTCGGCCTGCTGAAACTCGGCGCCGCGCACATGGCGCCGCGTTACGCCGTTTCCATCCTGTTTGCCTATGCAGCGTTCTACCTTGGCGTGTTTGTGTGGATCGAGGTTTCCGGAATTCGCGAATACGTGAAGGTGAAGCGCGCCGACTTGCTGATCGGCGACGATGTGCCGCGCAAGCCGCCCGAAGGCGAACGCGGCTGGAGCTGGCACGAGGGCGCCGATCCCACCATGGGCTGTTTCCCCGACGTCGAAGGCTGCGCAACCATCATCGTTCTGCTCGTGGCCGCCATTGCCGTGTTCTACCTGTTCGGCGGCTACGTGGTGGCCAATGCGCTCTCGTTCTTCGTCGACATCGTCCTCGAACTGCTGCTGGCCGCGGGACTGCTGCGCGGAATCAATCGATACGAGGCCTCCGGCTGGATGGTGAGCGTCTGGCGCAGCACACGCTGGTCGTTGGCCTTCACCTTGTTCATGGCGGTGGCGCTGGGTTGGCTGGCGCAAGCGGAATATCCCGAGGCGAAAACCTTTCCGGATGTGCTGCGGCATTGGCATCGCTAGCGGCTGTTTCCGATCGCTGGCTGGTTTGCTGTATATTTATTCAGTCTTTGTATTCTTAGCCTGGCCCGCGACGGGCTGAACTGTAATCGTCGAGTCTTTCCCCGGCGCAGGCCGGGGCCCAATTTCACGTCCAGGGTACGTTTGTACGAAATTGGCCCCCGGCCTGCGCCGGGGAAGGTCAACTGAAATAGATAACAAGCAAATGGCCAAATCAAAAACCCTCTACTCCTGCACCGAATGCGGCGGCCAGTCGCCGAAATGGCAGGGCCAATGCCCGCACTGCAACGCCTGGAATACGCTCATCGAAACGGTGGCGGAATCCACGTCGCAACATCGCTTCGCGCAACACGCCACGCTGGCCGGCGTCACCGCCGAGCGCGGCAAGGTGCAGTCGCTGGCCAAGGTGCGCGCCGAAGACGTGCCGCGCAAGCCCACCGGCATCAGTGAATTTGACCGCGTGCTGGGTGGCGGGCTGGTGGAGGGCGGGGTGGTACTGATCGGCGGCGACCCGGGCATCGGCAAATCCACCTTGCTGTTGCAGGCACTGTCCACCATCTCCGCCGGCAGCAGCGTGCTGTACGTGAGCGGTGAGGAATCACCGCAGCAGATCGCCATGCGCGCCAAGCGGCTGGCGCTCGATACCCACGACGTGAAGCTGCTGGCCGAAATCGAGCTGGAAAAAATCCTCGCCTCGCTCGCCGCCGAAAAGCCGCAAGTCGCCGTTATCGATTCCATCCAGACTGTCTATTCCGCCGCGCTCACCTCCGCGCCCGGCTCGGTCGCGCAGGTGCGCGAGTGCGCCGCGCATCTAACCCGCTTCGCCAAATCCACCGGTACCACGCTGATCCTCGTCGGTCACGTGACCAAGGAAGGCGCTTTGGCCGGTCCGCGCGTGCTCGAGCACATGGTCGATACCGTGCTCTATTTCGAGGGCGACACCCATTCCTCGTTCCGCCTCATCCGCGCGGTCAAGAACCGCTTCGGCGCCGTCAACGAAATCGGCGTTTTCGCCATGACCGAGAAAGGCCTGCGCGAAGTCACCAACCCCTCGGCAATATTTCTTTCGCAGCACGACGCCAACGTCGCCGGGAGTTGCGTGATGGTCACGCAGGAGGGAAGCCGGCCGCTGCTGGTGGAAATCCAGGCGCTGGTCGATGAGAGCCACGGCATGCAACCCAAACGCCTCTCTGTCGGCCTGGAGCAGAACCGGCTATCGATGCTGCTCGCCATCCTGCACCGCCACGCCGGGCTCGCCGTGTTCGATCAGGACGTGTTCATCAACGCCGTCGGCGGTGTGCGCATCGACGAGCCGGGTGCTGACTTAGCCGTGTTGCTCGCCATCGTCTCCAGTTTCAAGAACCGCGCACTGCCGGCCAAGCATGTCGTGTTCGGCGAAGTGGGGCTGGCCGGTGAAGTGCGACCGGTGCAGCGCGGGCAGGAGCGGTTACGCGAGGCAGCCAAGCTTGGGTTCACGCATGCGATCGTGCCGAAGGCGAACAAGCCGAAGCAGAAGATTGAAGGACTGGAGATTTTTGCCGTCGAAAGAGTGGAGCAGGCGGTGGAGTATTGTCGCGGCAACTAACCGGGCTGGTTTGAAGATATATCAAAACTGGAATAAACTATGAAGCCGGTGAAGTGGCTGGGCACGAGCAGGAAGGACATCAAGGCATTTTCTCCGGAAGCCCGCCAGATTGCCGGGCAAGAATTGGCCTTGGTGCAGCATGGTCTTGACCCGAGTGATTGGAAGCCAATGGCTGCCATCGCAGTCGGAGTTCGTGAAATTCGCATTCACACGCAGATCGAAAATCGTGTGATTTATTTGGCCAAGTTTGCGGACGCAATTTACGTGTTGCATGCTTTCACCAAGAAGACCGAAAAGACCGATCAACGAGACATCAATATTGCCAAATCACGCTTGGCCGCACTGGTTGAAGAAAAGCGGATAACTGGAAAATCGAAATGAGCAAGAAAGTAAAGATAGAAGAAGGATCGGACAATATTTTTCGCGACCTCGGCTTCGATGAATCCGAAGCGGAAAACCTTAAACTGCGATCGGACTTAATGATTCGAATCGCCAAGATCGTTCGAGATTCGAAAATGACGCAATCCGAAGCGGCGCGGTTGTTCGGCGTGACGCAACCGCGAATGAATCTTTTGCTAAAAAGCAATATTCAGTTGTTCAGCCTGGACGCGCTGGTGAACATGCTCGCGAAAGCCGGGATGCGGGTGACGATGTCGGTGAAGAAGGCGGCTTAAGGCTTGGGAAAAACAATTCAACCTGAAAATCATCTAGCTGGCTTCTTTGATTGCGAGGAAGGACACGCGATCGGACGCGGAAGCCGAATTCCTGCAGACATATGTAAAGGAGTTCTGACATGGAAAAGAAATTGTTCGCTGATCTGCTGCAAAGCCTGAAAGAAGCCAAGGCCATTTCAAAGGGCAAGGCAAAGGCATCGCGCCGTTTCAAGGTGGAGGTCACCGATGTCAAGGCGGTGCGTCAGCGCGTATGCCTCACGAAGGATGAATTCGCGAAGCTCATTCGCGTCAGCATCAAGACGCTGCAAAATTGGGAGCAGGGCAGACGCGAGCCGACAGGGCCGGCAGCGGCGCTCTTGAAGATTGTTGCGACGGAACCACAACTCGCGCTTAAGTCGTTACATGGATGAACGTTCAGAGCATGAGAAAGTGCGGCGGAATCGAATGTGATAATGAAAGACCCGACCCCGGTTGTCTTCGTGTCTTCGTGAACGTGATGGTGAAGAAGGCGGCTTGAGACTTAGGAAAAATTCACCTTGGCTCCTTAGATTGCGCTTAAATAACTATTTGAGTGAGTGAAATATTTGTACTGCCGCTAAACGCAATACATGGAGGCTCGTTTGACTCAGTGTCCGAATTGTCGCGCAGCGGTGGCAGTATCAGCACCGAACTGTCCAGGGTGTGGCGCCGTTTTCGAAGGGACGAGTGCATGGAAGCCCATTTCCGGCAGTGAAGCCAGTGAGCCTCAACAGCACAAATCAAGGATCACATGGAAATTGTTTTGCGTGCTATTTGGCTTCAGCCCGATACTGCTCCTTTTGATGGCGCTGCCTATATTGTGGCCATTCAGTTGTTCAGGGAATGCGGGCGTCGGCGTGCATTGCGCGCAGGCACCTTGGTTGTCGGGGTTCGCCACGGCAATCTTTGGAATCGGAGCGTGGGGAACAGTTTTCACAATCCCAAGTGCTGCCGTGCTGTTTTGCATTGGCGAAGTCATTCGACGTTTGCAACGCTAGTGATTGATCGCTGCAGGGAAATCAAAAAACGAAATTCCAGGGTCAAACGAAATACCAGCACCAGCAAATGCCAGAGTCAGGTCTTTCAAAATCACAATAATCGCATTCATTCCGAACTAATGGGAATGTAGTTGGCGTTACTCAATCTCAAGGAAAAGCATTACCCTCGCCCCCATAAGTTCTTTTCGCAAAACTTCACAGGAGGCAGCCATGGATGTACGAGACATGAAAGGCAATACAGGAATCTGGGAAGAATTGTCCTGGGCTGATCTCAGCAGCAGGGAAAAAGAGCTTTGGACCAATCTCGGCTGGCAACAACGCAAATGGGATGCAAACGACCCGCCGGCAAGTGCCGACAAAGATTGGAATGAATTGAACCCGCAAGAGCTGATTGCGGCGATGAACCTCGGGTTTTCCGAGGAACTCTGGAACAGTACCGAAGATGAGTAACGCGTTCGGGTCAGCGCGCAGATGGGGCAAGTTTTATCGGACCAATGTCGAGGTTGGTACCGGCTGTTGAAGCAGGGCAGGTGTGACCTGCCAAGCATGCAATTTGAAACCCCAGCATCTGCGCGCCTTCCGGGCCGAAAATGCCCGGAACGCCGCGCCAGTCCTTGATTCTCAGTGTGGCGACAACGTGCCCATCCAGCTTTACAACGAAATCGAAATCCATTGCACAGCCGAGAAGCTGTTCAACTACGTCACCCAGCCGTGGCGCTGGCACGAGTGGCATCCGGATTCGAAGGGCGCGCGTGCGGACAAGCTGGTCCTTCGCGTTGGTGACCATTTCGATGAGACCGTTGCCGTGCGTCCGCTGGCGCCGCTGCCGCTGACGATCACGCGCCATCCGCACTATGTCGTGCGCGAATCGGTGCCGCACACCACCTGGATGGCCGAAGGTACGTTTAGAGATGGCTGGCTGTCATTCCGCTACGAAATCGACGTGCGCGGCGATAGCGCGCTGTTCAAGCGCACCATGCAATTCGAGGTGCGGGGCCCGATGCGCCTGCTGGTGCCGCTGGTGAGAATGAAGCAGGAACGCAAATCGCTGGTTGCGCTGGCGGCGCTGAAGCGGCGGCTGGAAGCTGGGTGATGCACAATATTTCGCGCTAATCATGAGCGATGCAAAAGACGATTCAATCGCAATGATCAAGCGAGCCGCGACCGACCTGAGACCTTAGGCACATGACACTTGCCCACCCGGCGCACTGAGACGCCGCCACGCACGCGAATTCAAGGCCGAAACGCCTGATCCGCCGCAAATCTCGTATTCGTCACCAGTGTGAGATGCCACCAGCGACAATAACGACAAAGCGTGGATCCAACGGTATTATTCAAAGGCGGACCATTGACGGCCCGCAATTTCCCTTGACTCCCGCCATGCCATACGAGCTCCACACCGACACCGAGCACGCCATTCTCCGGTTGGTTTACACCGGGGTCATTACGAACGGCGATCTGGAGCAGGCTACGCGCGCGGGTGCGCAGCAGGTCAGCGAAACCGGAATGCGGCGCGCGTTGGCAGACCTTTCCGCCGTGACGCGGATTGATGCCACCCAGGCGCGCGTATTCGAATTGCCCCAAACCGTCTATCCGGACGCAGGCCTGAACCGGCAACTGCGCATTGCAGTGCTGGTCCCGCCGGACGAGCAGGTCGTCAAGTTGGCGCGCTTCTACGAACTCGTTTGCCAAAACCGCGGCTGGCAGGCGCGAATTTTTTCTGATCGAGACGAAGCTGTTGCGTGGTTGATGAGTGTGCCGTCCTGACGTTCGTGGCGTGGCGCCGGTAATGTTCATTTCAGCGTGAGCGAGTCGGTCGACAGGTGAGTCCCTGACCTGAATCCGTTCAGTCGCGCTTTCGCACCACCACCGTCATATCGCGCCGAAAATTGCGCGGACACCAATTGGTCGCATTCGCAAAGAAGCGCCATATGGCGCTGCCGGATCGAAACAGACTTTCGATCTTCGCTTCCATCACGGTGAAGCCGGCCTGCTCGCAATAGGCGATCAGTTCCGCGCGGGTGAGCTCACGGAAGTGGCCGGGATTGGTGCCATTTTCCCGAATGAGCTCATAGGGATTGTGCCCAAGCAACAACCACAGGCGATTGCGCAGGTAGGCCGCATTGGGTGTCGTGATCATCATGACGCCATCGGGCGCCAGGCAGCGATGCAGGTAGCGCAAAACGTGAATGGGCGAGGTGTGCAGATGCTCGATCACTTCCAGGAACAGGATCAGGTCCATGGGGGCCGGCAATGGACACGCTGCCGCGGTCGCCGCCTGGTTGAGGTCGAGCGCGTGATGCACCGTATCCGGGCCGGTGAGAAAGCGATGATCTTCCCATCCCATGGTTTCGAGAACCACGTCCGGGAAGACCTGACGAAAAATCACCGTCTGGAAGGATGGACCGATGTCGAGCGCGCGTTTGATGGTGTGCCGCGTCATCAGCGCGCGAACGTCGGACAGGTTGCGGGCAATGCGATCGCCGTTTTCGCGCCAGTAGGTTTGGGCGTCGGCGTCGAGGCTGGCGGCATGCGCGTTGCCCAGCCGGATGATTTCCGCTTCAAATGGCGATGTCATGGCGATGCGAACGATGGGGTCGGGCGAAAACGCGTCAAGATCACTTCGCTGCACACTATATCGATTGTGTGAGGCTCTCGAAGGTCAGGGCGAATGGGAATGAGGTTTTTATTGCTTCGGCGACTAAACATGTTGAGAAGGACTCAAACAACTTCTTTCCCCGGCGGAGGCCGGGGCCCAAGTTGCGCACTTGAGATAAGCGAAATTGGTCCCCGGCCTCCGCCGGGGAAGGGCATTCTTCGCAGCAACATATTTAGTTGCCGCATCAATAGAAGTTCCTAGCTCATAAACTCCAGCATTCGCGCGCCTTCCAGGCCAAAAGTGCCCGGGAAGGTGCGCCAGTGCTTGAGTTTGGCACCCGCGAACTTCTATAAACCTACTGCGCGGTCAAATTTCGCGCCTCCCGGGTTTGGCAAATGAGTCTGCGTACTCTCGTACGCGTCCGCTCCTCGGCCCGAAATTTGACCGCTCGCTACGGTTTCTAGAAGTTCCCACCCGGGACTGAGCCAGTGAGCAACCCGCACCGATTTGCCCTTAGACTCCGAAATCGCAGCATGCAAGCGTCCATCATTCGAGCCAAGGAACGAAAACAATGAAGTGGCCCACGATTGAGCAGTTCTCCGCCATGTGCAGCTTGCCGCCCGGCTATCGCTTTGAAGCGCTGCAGCGTGCGGATATTCCGGCACTGATTGAAGCCATCCAGCGCTGGCATCCCGACATTGCCGTCGGCGGCGGCAGCTGCTACCTCCGCGAGGAATTCTATGATCGCTACGTCTCGTTTGATGGCGAGATGGAAAAGCCGGTCATCGTCAACCTGTTTCGCTGCGGCGAAGAATTGGCAGGCATGTGGTCCTGGGAGCAGGAGCCGGATGCGCTGACCCTGTACGCGCGCCTCATCGTCATTGATCCTGCGCATCGCAGCGCCAAGCTCGCTTCCAAGGTGATGCCGCTGGCGGAGCTGGCGGGCAGGGCGATGGGGGCTGAGTTCTTCTTCGGCCTCGCCACGCTGAAAATTCCGCACATGCAGCACGCGCTCGAAACCGCCGGCTGGCAGTTGATTGGCTTTACCTCCGGCTACGATCGCGAGCAGGTGGCGCCGGGTGTGGTGAAGCGTGTGTTCGAGGGGGTGTACACCAAGGTGCTGGTGCCGCAGGAAGATTTGCTGCGACCCGATCCGCGCAACCTGACGCCGAAAGCACGCGCCTTGTTCGACGTGCTGTTTCCCGGTGCGGAGCCGCCCGGTCCAGACGCCGCCGCCGGAGCCGCGCGATGAAGTGGCCGGCGATTGAATCCCTGCGCGAACTGGTTCCGCTACCGGCTGGCTACGACTTCCTGGAGTTCGAGCACGCGCACATCGCGCCGCTGATCGCGGCCCTGGGCGCCTGGCACCCGGAGATTGCCGCAGGAGCTTCCAGTTGTTATTTGCGTGAGGATTTTTACCTCAAGCGCGTGGTGCTTCGCGGCGGGGCGGATGCCGATGTCCTGGTCGTTCCCATTGCCTTCCACGGCGAAATGATCGGCATGTGGTCGTTCGAACGAGAAATCGATTCGCTGGCCATCTACGGGCGCCTGATCGTGCTGGCGCCGGCCCATCGCGGCGCCGGGCTGGCGGTCCTCGCCATGCAGGGTACCGAGCGGCTCGGTCATGCCATGGGCGCCGCGTTCCTGTACGCGCTGGCTACTTTGCAGCACCCGTATGCGCAGCGCGCACTGGAACGCGCCGGTTATCGCCTGCTGGGTTTTTTCCCCGGCTATGACCGCGTGG
The DNA here is from genome assembly GCA_044229235.1 of Usitatibacteraceae bacterium. GTDB lineage: Bacteria > Pseudomonadota > Gammaproteobacteria > Burkholderiales > Usitatibacteraceae > UKL13-2. Next base: position 38,714 of record JBGATH010000027.1, on the reverse strand, counting down.
AAGTCTCTCCCGGCAATGTGAAGCGCGTCTATCAGGCCGTGTATGCGAAGCTCCTGGTGGCAGAAAGCGAAGTCCACTGGCCCGAGCCGCAGAACATGTCGCCACGCGCACGCGCCCTGTTTGAACTGCTGTTTGCCGACCGGCCGGGAACGCAGGCTTAGGGTGCGAAAAAGGGAAACCTGCATGATCGACCTGCGCTCCGACACCGTCACCCGCCCATCCGCGGCCATGCGCGCCGCGATGGCAGATGCGCCGCTGGGCGACATGCAGTACGGCGACGACCCGAGCCTCAATGCACTCGAGGCGCGCGTTGCTGAAGTGCTCGGCAAGGAGGCATCGCTGTGGCTGCCGTCGGGAACCATGGCCAACCAGGTGGCACTGCGGGTATTGACGCGCCCCGGCGACGATGTGCTTGTGGGCAGCGAAGCGCATTCGGTATGGCACGAAGCCGGCGGCTCGGCCGCCAATGCCGGCGTGCAGTTCACCGAGATCGGCAGCGACGGGCTGTTCACCGCCGACGATGTGCGGCGCCACGCCAAGGCGCGCAACCAGCCGGTGCTGCCCTTTCCGGCGACGACGCTGGTGCAAATCGAAAACACCCACAATCGCCACGGCGGCATTGTGTGGGAGCAGGGCGAGGTAGAGCGCATGTGCGCCGCGGCGCGCGAGCTGGGCCTCGCCACCTATCTCGACGGCGCGCGCCTGTGGAATGCCGCCGTATTCAGCGGCCTGTCACCCGCGCAGCTGGCCGCGCCGTTTGATCTGGTGATGGTGGCTTTTTCCAAGGGCCTCGGCGCGCCGGCCGGCTCGATGCTGGCCGGACCGAAGGCGATGATCAACAGTGCCATCCGCTACCGGCGCATGCTCGGTGGCGCCATGCGGCAGGTCGGCATGCTGGCCGCTGCCTGCGATTACGGGTTGACCCACAACTTCGCGCGCCTCGCTGAAGATCACGCCAATGCCCGCATGATTGCCCAACATCTTGCTGCGTGCGCCGGCGTGCGGATTCGCCTCGATCGCCTGCATACCAACATCGTCGTGTGGGAACTGACAGATGCGGGGGTAAGTGCGGCCGAACTGGTATCACAGGCGCGCGCGCAGGGCGTGTTGATCAATGGCCTCGGCGGCAACAAGCTGCGCCTGGTCACTCACCTGGACGTAAGCCGCGCCGATTGCCGGTGTGCGGCCGAAACGCTGGTGGCCTTGCTCGGCGGCTAGCGCGTCATCCGCCCCCATTTTTTGCCCGACAGGACTCCATTCATGGCGACCTCGCCGCCGACCATCCGACACGCCCGCCGCCATTTCGTCGCCAGCCTCGGCGCCGGGAGCCTTGCCGCATCGTTGCCAATGGCACTGCAGGCAAACACACCCCGACCCACCGCCCGCGGCCTCGAAAACCAGCGCATCGCCGACCAGGGCGACGGAACTTTCCTGAACCCGATCCTCGCCGGCGATCATCCCGACCCGACCATCCTCAAGGACGGCGACGATTACTACCTGACCTGCTCCAGCTTCGAGGCGTACCCGGGATTGCTGCTGTGGCACTCGCGCGACCTCGTCAACTGGCGACCGCTGGGGCCGGCACTGCGACGAAACATCGGCTCGGTGTGGGCGCCGGAGCTGGTCAAGCATGGCGGCTGGTTCTACCTCTACATCCCGATCAAGAAAACTGCCGCACCGGGTTCGCGTACGACATCCTGGGTGATCCGTGCCAACAATATCGAAGGGCCGTGGTCCGAACCCGTCGACCTTAACCTGCCGCGGCACATCGATCCCGGCCACGCGGTGGGTGAGGATGGTTCGCGCTGGCTGTTTCTTTCCGGCGGGGATCGCGTGCGACTCGCGGACGACGGCATGTCCACGCGCGGCGCGGTGGAACATGTGTACGACCCGTGGCGCTATCCGCCCGACTGGGAAGTGGAAGGATTCGCGCCCGAAGGTCCGAAGGTGCTGCGCCATGGCGAGTACTTTTATCTCATCCTCGCGGTGGGCGGTACGGCGGGCCCGCCGACCGGGCATATGGTGATCGCCGCACGCTCGAAGTCGATCAACGGCCCTTGGGAACACCACCCGCGCAACCCGCTGGTACGCACGCAGTCCAGGGCCGAACGCTGGTGGTCACGCGGCCACGCCACGCTGGTCCAAGGACCGGCGGGCGACTGGTGGGGCGTGTGCCACGGCTATGAAAATGGTTTCTGGACACTGGGCCGGCAGGCGCTGCTGGCGCCGGTCACCTGGTCGGCGGATGGCTGGTTCGAGTTCGGCGGCGGCGACCTGTCCGCGCCGATGTCAAAGCCGAAGGGTGGCGCGGCCCAGCGGCACGGCATGCCGCTCTCCGATGACTTCACCACTGACCGGCTCGGCATCCAGTGGCACTTTTTTGATCCGGCGCCGGACGAAACGGCGCGCATCACCCGGCGCGATGGCACGCTGCACCTGGCCGCGCGCGGGTCGGCGCCGTCTTCGTCGTCACCGTTGCTCTGTGTGGTCGGTGACGTGGCCTACGAGTTCGAGGCTGAAATCGAAATCGATCCCGGCGCGCGCGGCGGGCTGCTGCTGTTCTACGACCGGCAACTCTACTGCGGGCTGGGCTTCGACCAGAAGAGTTTCATCACGCACCAGTACGGCATTGAGCGCGGACGTCCGCCCAACCCGCACGGCCGCCGGCTGTGGATGCGCTTACGCAACGACCGGCATATCGTCAGCTTCTTCACGTCTGCCGATCGGAAGACGTGGCAACGCTTCGATCGGGGCATGGAAGTGTCGGGGTATCACCACAACGTGCGTGGCGGATTCCACATGCTCAAGCCCGGCCTGTATGCCGCCGGGGAGGGCGAGGTGCGGTTCCGGCAGTTCACGTATCGGGCGCTGGCGTGAGGGTCCAGGGTTGCGAGTCGTGATCGTTGCGCCAACTTCATCCTCCGGACCATCTGACGATGCAAATGCACTACACCCACGCCATCCTCCGCCTGCCGTCCGCCACCTGCGGCCACGGCCTCACTACCGCGAACCTTGGTGCGCCCGATCCCGCGAAAACCCGCGCCCAGTTCAACGCCTACGTCGATGCGCTGCTCGACCTCGGCCTGACCGTGACGGTACTGCCGGCCGCGCCGGATTTTCCCGACAGCCATTTCGTCGAAGACACGGCCGTGGTGATGCCCGAAGTGGCCGTCATGACCCATCCCGGCGCGCCGTCGCGGCGGGGCGAGGTGGCCAGCATCGCGCCGCTGCTGGCGCGGCACCGACCGATCGCGCGCATGAGCGAAGCCGCGCACATGGATGGTGGCGACGTGCTGATGATCGGCAAGCGCTTCTTCGTCGGCCTCTCGGTGCGAACCGATGCGGCGGGATTGCGCGAGTTCGCGGCCATAGTCGAGCCGCACGGTTATCAGGTGCATGCCATTGAGGTGAAGGATGGCCTGCACCTCAAGTCGGTGGTGAATTACGTCGGCCGCAACACGGTGCTGCTCAGCGCCGACGCGGCGACCCATCCTGCGTTCGCGGACCTCGATCACTTCATCGTCAGCAAGGCAGAGGAATACGCCGGCAACACGCTGTGGATCAACGACACGCTGATTACGCCGGCAGGCTATCCCGATACATTGGCCAAGCTGAAAGGGCTGGGCATGCCCATCATCGAACTCGACACCAGCGAATTCCGCAAGATGGATGGCGGGCTGACATGCCTGTCGTTGCGCTGCTGAATGCCCAGCACACAGTTGCCAAACTCAAGCACTGGCGCGGCTTCCAGGCCGAAAGCCTGGATTGCACTTCAAGAGCGGACGGTAGGTTGACGGTTGAACATGACCTCGTGAGGTGTCCGATACCCGAGTGATTTGCGGGGGCGATGATTAAGTTTATCCTGCGCTTTGAGCAACTGCGCTTGCGTCAATCGGGCGGTGGTCTGTCCCTTGGGGAAATACTGCCGGAGCAAGCCGATGGTATTTTCGTTGGTCCCCCGCTGATTCGGCTGATGGGGATCGCACACATAGGCCTGATCGGGGAATACGTCACCCATGGCGCTGAACTCGACCCCCCGGTCGGTCGTCACGGTCTTGAAGACAAGGGTACCCCTGGCCAGATCCTGCTTGACCAGCTTGGCCGTCAGGCGGGCATTGACCTGGTTGAGCAGACGACAGACCGTATATTCACTCTGCCGCTCCACCGAGACAATCACACGCTTCTTGTCACAACGCTTGCCAAGCATCGTATCGGCTTCCCAGTGGCCAGGCTCAATCCGATTCAAGACCTCTTTGCCGCGCAGATGAATGGACTTCGCCTTGCCTTGGTAGGGATGCGGGGCGGGCCGTTTGAGATGCTGGCGGCACTGGGTACGTCGCAGCAAATGCGTCCAGCCCTGATTGGCCGCGAGCTTGTAAATACCGGTCGTTGAAAAGGCCGATTGCCCCAATAACGCGCGTCGACCACTGATCTGCTCGGGCGACCAATCCTGGAGAAGCCTGCGTTGGGTGGCCGCAATCATCCGGGCTGGCTTGGTGGGGTGATTGGCGGCACTGCGCTGTGCGGCCCTATCCCGATCCTGCTGGGCGCACATTGGGCAGTAGTCTCCCGCAAAACTGCCACGCTTGAGCTCGTCGTACAGGCACGACTTGCTGCGCCTCAGGTGGCGGCAGATATCGGTCATGCGCCAGCTGGCCAACCGCATTTCAAAAAGCTGATAACGTTCGTCCAAGGTGAGGCTCGGGGCTCCCATAGTGGTATTCCTTTCGTTGTGAGAAACAAAAGGGTACCGGAACGCCGAGTCTCGCCTCCCCCCGTTCGCCTGCCAATGTCCGCTGTCGAAGTGCAATTCAGGAAAGAGGCTGAAAAGGCGCGCCAGTGCTGGAGATCTTCAATCATGCGAACGGACGGTCAATCCTTCCAGCCGCTTGTACCATTGCCCGAAGCAAATTCAGCCAGCCGACCACGACGAAAGAAAAATCATGAACAAAGCATCCCTCGTTGTCTTTCTTGCCCTGTTCTTGCCGATCGTCGATGGCGCGCACGCCCAGCCGCGCCCGGAGGTCCAACTGAAAAACGAGCAGCGTGAAGCCATGATGTCGTTCGCGCGCATGGATGGCGCCTGGCGCGGCACGGCCTGGACCATCCTGCCCGGCGGCGCAAAGCATGAAGTCATTCAGACCGAGCGCATCGGCACCTTGCTCGACGGCACCATCAGACTCGTCGAGGGACGCGGCTACAACGCGGACGGCAGTACGGCCTTCAATGCCTTCGGCGTCATCGCCTACGATCCGCAGAAGAAGTCCTACACGCTGCGCTCACACGCGCAGGGCCGCTACGGCGAGTTTTCCATTAAGCCGACTGCGGACGGGTATGTATGGGAGATCCCGGCTGGCCCCATGATCATCCGCTACACCGCCACCTTCAAGGAAGGCGCGTTCCGCGAAATCGGTGAGCGGATCGTGGAGGGCAAGGAGCCGGCGCGATTCTTTGAAATGAACCTGACCCGGGTCAGTGACAGCGCATGGCCGGGCGCCGGGGCAATTCCGCCGAAGTAAGGATTGCCCCTGGGCGCACCGCGTTATTACGGTAAGTGATTGATGGTCGCCGGTCGCAGCGGTGAACGGCATCGCGAAAAATAACGATCAAGAACTGACACCAGACGCGCATTTCCTGCGTAGTACCTGTTCCCGCTGGCCCGGCCGCACAGGCAGCCAGTGGGCATGTCTACAAAACATCTCCCCACCGCAAAGGAAAAAAGCATGAATGCGCCTGCTGAATTCAAACCACGTCTTGCCGGCAAAGTTGCCATCATCACCGGTGCCACCGGTGGGATCGGTGAAGCCACCGCACAACTCTTCCTGCGCGAGGGCGCAAGCGTGATGCTGGTCGCACGCTCGGCAACCAAGCTGGCCGAATCCTGTGGCCGGCTCGGCGGCGGCTCGCGGATGGCGCACTTTGTGGCCGACGCTACCGATGAGGAGGGCAATGCGGCCGCCGTCGCGGCGACCGTCAAGGCCTTCGGCGGTGTGGATGTATTGCTCGCCAACGCCGGCATGGAAGGGCCGGTCGCGCCGATTGAAGCGCAGCACCTGGCTGATTTTGAAGCGGTCCTGCGCACCAATGTGATTGGCGTCTGGCTGGCGATGAAAGCCTGTGTCGAGCCGATGAAGGCACGGGGCGGCGGCTCGATGATCGCGGTGTCGTCGATATCCGGCGTAAAAGGCGTATCCGGCATGGCGCCGTATGTGGCCAGCAAACATGCGGTCTACGGCCTGGTCAAATCGGCCGCGCTCGAGCTGGGGGCGTCGGGCATTCGCGTCAATGCCATCGGGCCGGGCCCGATCGACAATCGCATGATGCGATCGATCGAAACGCAAATCGCCGCCGACAACCCGGACGCGGTGCGCGACATGGTGCTGGCCAGAATTCCACTGCAGCGTTACGGCACCAACGAAGACGTGGCGAAGCTCGCCCTGTTCCTGGCGAGCGACGATTCGGCATACTCCAGCGGCGGCATTCACATGGTCGACGGTGCCTTTACGGCGGGCTAGTACCGGCAGGTGCGGCGCGGCTGCCTGGGCAGGGGGCCCTCGCGACCGTTTGTAAAATCTTGAAAAATCGGTCGCGCGCCCTGATACAAACTGCGCCAGGTCAGGTACCGCGCGCGGGCTGTGAGGTAGTATCCGCGAGCTGAATTATCCTTGGCTGCTACTGCATAATAAAAAGTGCATGCGCAGCCTTCCGTTGCGCTGTGCGTCGCTGCCTGATTCACAGACTGCCCTCGTATCCGACACTATCTTCCCCGCCGAATACTGAATGAATCACGCCAGCCGATGAGCTTCCCCGGCCATCCCCTTTCGCTCGCCGCAATCAAATGGCTGGCCCGTGCCGTTGCGCCGGCCTGCGTGTTCACGGTCGTGCTGGCGGTGCTGCCGTCGGCTGTCGCGGAAACAGCGAAGTTATCCCCGGCAACAGCCAACGTGGTCAGCGCCTCGATCACCCAGTTCAAGATCGATGTGTGGCAGACCGAACAGGGACTGCCGCAGAACACCATCCAGTCCATGGTGCAGACCAAGGCCGGCTACCTGTGGGTGGGAACGGCGGCCGGGCTCGCGCGTTTCGATGGCATCCGCTTCACCACGTTTGAATCCTCGCCGGTGCCGGAACTGGTCTCCCGCCCCATCTACGGCTTCATGGAGGACGCAGACGGCAACCTGTGGATCGGCCACAGCCGCGGGGCCGCGCGCTATCGCGACGGCAAGTTTGAACAGATGTTCAGCAATGAGCTGCTCAACGGCCGTCGCATCTGGTCGTTTGCGCAGGGACGCGATGGCGTGATCTGGGCGGCCTCCGAAAACGGCCTGATTCGCTGGGACAAGGGCGCCACGCGGATCTACAAGGAAGCCGACGGACTGCCCACGCTGCGTTTGCGTTCGCTGGACTTCGACAACGACGGCACGCTGTGGATCGGTACCAGCGGCGGCGGACTGGTTTCGTTTGCGGCGGACAAATTCAGCGTCATGAAGCCGGAGAACGGCTTCCCGCATCTGGAGGTGAGGCATGTGCTGGCTGATCCGGCCGGCGGCATCTGGGCCGCCACTGCCGGCGCCGGGCTGGTGCACGTCGATCACGGCAAGATCAGGACCTACGGCACCGCCGACGGCCTGCCCACCGACCAGCTCACTTTTCTCGCGCGCGACAAGACCGGTGCGCTGTGGATCGGCACCTGGGGCGCGGGCGTGGTGCGCATGCGCGACGGGCGTTTTTCATCGATCTCGACTACCGGCGGCCTGGCGGGCGACCAGATCTGGTCGGTGCAGGTTGACCACGAAGGCAGCGTCTGGGTGGGGACCTGGAATGGCGGGCTCAATCGACTGAGCACGCGCCCCTTTGGCGTCTTCGGCAAGCCCGAGGGGCTGTCGAACGACAACGTGCGCGCGGTGATCCACACGCGTGACGGCGCGATCTGGGCGACGACGTCGGGTGGTGGCGTCAATCGTATCGAAGGCGGGCGCATTACCACCATCGGCAAGAAGGATGGGCTGACCACCGACGAAACTTCCACGCTGCTCGAGGATCGTGACGGATCGATCTGGGTGGGCATGTATACCGGCGGCGTGGCGCGGCTGCGTGCCGTGCCGGGTAGCGGCAAATTCAAGGTGGAGAATTTCGGAATTGCCCAGGGCATTCCGAGCATCGATATCCGCGCGCTCTACCAGGATCGGGCCGGCACTGTCTGGGTCGGTACCACGATGGGTGCTGCGCGTTTCAATGGCCGGACATTCACCACGATTCGCGAGCCGGGCGCGCTCACCGAAGGCGTGGTGACATTTCTCGAAGACCGCGCCGGCACGCTCTGGATCGGTACCGCCGGGCAGGGCCTCGTCAAGTATCGCGATGGCAAGTTTGAAATACTCACGCGCAAGGATGGCCTGGTCTCGAACTGGAGCCTGGCGCTGCATGAAGATTCTGCCGGCTCCATCTGGGTCGGCTCCAATGGCGAGGGCATGAATCGCATCAACAACGGCCGCGTGACCGCTTTCCGGCCGGCAGATGGTTTGTGGGACGGTGTTGTTCAGGTCATCCTCGAAGACCGCGCCGGCAATTTCTGGATCACGTGCAACCGCGGTTTCTTTCGCGCAGCGCGCGCCGAGCTCGACGCGTTTGCCGAAGGACGCGTGCAGAAAATAACCACGGTCGGCTTTGGTCCCGGCGATGCGCTGCGCACGACGACGTTTGCCGGCGGACTGCAACACGCGGGCGCGATCGACGCCAAGGGTAATTTGTGGTTGCCGTCGCTACGCGGCCTGGTGGTGGTTGACCCGACGCACCTACCCGGCTCCGACGAACCGCCCAGCGTCGTGATTGAAGAGGTGTTGATCAATGGCGTGGCGAGCGTACCGGGCTCCCGCGGCAACGCCGGCATCGTCCTGCCGCCCGGCGCGGTGCCGCTGTCGATTCGCTATACCGCCGGCACCCTGGTCAGCGCCGATCGCGTGCGCTTCCGCTACCGGATGGAGGGCATTACCCACGACTGGGTTGAGGCCGGCAGAAGCCGTGAAGCGTCATTTCCGACCTTGCCGCACGGCGAGTATCGTTTTCGCGTGGCCGCCTCGCTTGACGGCAAGCGCTGGCGGGAAGCGCCCGAAGTGCTGCCGGTCATCGTCAAACCCCATTACTACCAGACCGCCTGGTTCATGGCGCTGGTCGCATTCGGCGTGATGGCGTCGGCGGCCGGACTGTTCCGCTTGCGTACCCACCAGTTGCGCAAGCGGCACGCGCAGATGGAGCGGCTGGTCGCCGAGAAAACCGAAGCGCTGCGGCTGGCCAATGAGCACCTCTCGCGCCTGTCGTTCGCCGATTCGCTGACCGGCCTCGCCAATCGCCGGCGGCTGGACGAGACGCTGGAGGCAGAATGGCGGCGCGCGGCGCGGTCGCAAACCCCGCTGGCCGTGATCATTGCCGACATCGACGCATTCAAGGCTTATAACGACACGCTGGGGCACCCAGAAGGCGACAAATGCCTGATTGCGGTGGCCGATGTCATCCGCCAGGGCGCGGGCCGGGCGGGCGACTTTGCCGCGCGCTACGGCGGCGAGGAGTTCATGATCCTGATTCCGGGCATGGATCGCGCGGCGGCGGTGGCCCACGCCGAAATGCTGCGGCAGGCCTGCGAGGCGCGTGCCATTCCGCACCCGGCTTCACCGGTGGGACCGGTGGTCACCATCAGCCTGGGCGTGGCCGCGTGTGTGCCGGCCGATGACGCGTCGTCCGCCGTCCTGATCGCCGCGGCGGACGCAGCGCTTTACCAGGCGAAACGCGACGGGCGCAACCGGGTCTGCTGAAGGTTTGGGGCTGCCTGCCGACGCTATGCCGGCAGCTTGGCCATATCGCTGCAAATCTGTTTTGCGCCGCGCGCCGAGATGTAGCGCAAACCCGAGCTCATGGTGATCACACCGCGATCCACGGCGGTGGTGGCATCGACCGCGGCTTCGATTTGCAGGATATGCGCGGTGAACAGGTACAGCTCCTGTGACCGGCGTGCGTCATACGACACCACGCGCTTGCCGTCCTTGTTGCGCGAATCGGCCGAGAAATTGTTGTCGACGATATTTACCAACTCGCAAATGTAGGGATCGGCCATGATGCTTCCTTTTTCGATGGTGGCGGCCCGGTCGGGCGGGTTCAGTCCTCAGTATGTTCGCTGCGGGCACCGATAGGCAAATCAGTGCAGACTCCGGCAAGCGCATCCTTGCCTGAACGTGCCCCTGCCTCAACGCGCCCCGTCACTTCACCCACCGGTCCACGCCATGAATTGGGAAATCGTCTTTCAGTCCGTACAGGTTATCGCCGGCATGAAACGCGATTCGCCCCATGCCATCGTCATGCTGCGCCAGCAGGTGGTTGCTTCCGAACAAATTTCTCCCGCCGAAAAGATTGAGCTGCACGAGGTGCTCGATGGCCTGCAAAGCGCCAATCTCTACGGACAGATTTCGTACGTGAGCAAGCTCAAGGAAATTCTTGCGCGGCACGCCGAATTCAAGGCCAGGTACGCCGAGTTCGGCATGGATCGGCATTGAAGGGCTGACGCGGGCCAAGTGCGTGCAAAATACCGGTTTTGTGTTCGCGCGCTAGCTCAACCGGCTACGCCGCGAGACTCTCACCGGGCAGTCCCCGTCGAACGTTTGCGTTTTCCATGCCAATCTACGAACTCGCCGCCCTCGGCGCCGCGACCTGCTGGGCCATTACCTCGCTGATCTCCGCCAGTCCCGCCGGGCACCTCGGCGCGCCGGCGTTCAATCGCCTGCGACAGCTGTTTGTCGCGCTGATGCTGGCGGTGTACGTCGGCATTTCCGGAACCTGGCAGCAACTGAACGCACAGAACCTGCCGCCGATCCTGCTCTCGGCGATCGTCGGCATCTTCGGCGGCGACACGCTGCTGTTCGCTGCAATGAACCGGGTCGGGCCGCGGCGCGCCAGCATCTTGTTCGCCATGAATGCCCCGCTGGCGGCGATTCTCGGCTGGGCGGTGCTGGGCGAGGTGCTGAACCTGCAGGCGATTGTTGGCGTGATGCTGACCTTTGCCGGTGTGACGCTGGCCATTTATTTTGGTAATACCAATGCTTCCGACCACAAATGGGAAGCGGTCAGGGGCGCGCTGTGGGTTGGTGTGGCGCTCGGTATCGCAGCGGCCGCCTGCCAGGCGGTCGCCAATCTGGTGGTGCGGCCGGCGATGGCATCGGGCATTGATCCGCTGGCGGTCTCCATGGCGCGCGTGGCGGTGGCCGCGGCGGCGTTGACTGTCGTGCTGCAGTTGCCGATTGCCGCCATCGCGCAAAAGAACCCGCTCACCTTGCGCGTTGCCGTCATCACCGCGATCAGCGGCATCCTGGCACTGGCCATCGGCATGACGCTGCTGCTGTTCGCGCTCGCCGGCGGTGATGTGGGCATTGTCTCCACGCTGTCGGCCACTTCGCCGGTCATCATCCTGCCGCTGATCTGGCTGCGCACCGGCCAGCGGCCCTCGGCAGGCGCTTGGGGCGGGGCGGTGATCGTGATCGCCGGCATGGCGCTGATTTTCACGCGCTGACCATGTCGAACAGGCAGCGCTGCCTCGATTACCTGCGCTGCTATGCGCAAAAGGACCTCGTGGCCATTACCGCCATGTTTGCCGAGGACGTTTCCCTGCGCGACTGGAACATTGCCGTGCGCGGCAAGGCAGCGGTGCTTGCCGAGACCGCCCGTAACTTCGCGGATGCGCGGTCGATAGAAATTCACCCGCTCGGCATTTTCGAGAACCAGGATAGCGTCGCGGCCGAGCTGCGCATCGTCGTGGATGGCAGCATCGAGCTGCATGTGGTCGATGTCATCGACTTCGATGCGGACGGCAAGATACGCGGCATTCGCGCCTACCTCGGCAGGGCCGACAGCTAGCGCATTGCACCAGTATGTCGCCGCGCCTGGGCCAGGGCGGCTTGGCGATCATGCAGGGCGTCACGTAACATGGCACCTCGGGAGCGAACAAGAAAAGGCAACATCATGCGGGCTGCGGCGCGGCGATGGCGGAATGTTGTGTGTGCATGGGGCCTGCTCGCGGCTGTGCCGGTGTTGGCCGCGCCGGTGGAACTGCCGCTCTGGGCCTATCCGAGCCCGCCAGCTGACTTCAAGCCCGCGCCGGACGATGGCACGATCCACCGCGTACCGGGCAGCGCGGCCGGTTACACGCTGAGCCAGACGCGCGTCCTGTTCGCGGCGCCCGACTGGCACCCCGAGGATCATGCGCCGATGCCCCTCATCGTCGCCAGCGGCAGGAAGCCCGGTGTGTACGCCTGCGGGTTTTGTCATCGGGCGGAGGGCACGGGCGGCCCGGAGAATGCCAGCATCGCCGGCCTGCCGGCAGCGTACATCGTGCAGCAGATGGCGGACTTCAAGAGCGGGGCGCGCGGCACCGCGTTGCCCGCGCGCCTGCCGCAGAAGGCCATGATCGCGTCGGCGAAAGCTGCCACCGCCGATGAGATGGCAGCGGCTGCGGCCTACTTTTCCGCATTGAAACCCAAGGCCAACCTGCGGGTGGTTGAAGCGGACACCGTGCCGCAGAGCACGCCCGGCAACTGGATTTTTGTGGACCGCAAGAACGGCCAGACCGAACCGCTGGGCCGCCGCATACTGGAACTGCCCGAGGACCTGGAACGATTCGAGCTGCGCGATACCCGCGCCACCTTTGTTGCCTACGTGCCGATCGGCAGTATTCAGCGCGGCCGTGCCCTGGTCGAGGGCAGAAATGACAAGGTGCCGGCCTGTGCGGGATGCCATAACGCCGACATGAAGGGCGACAACACTTTCCCGCCGATCGCCGGCCGCTCGCCGACCTACGTGGTGCGCCAGCTTTACGAACTGCAGGCCGGCGTGCGCGCAGGCAAGGGCGCGACCAAGATGCGCCCGTCGGTGGTCAATCTCGACATGGATGACATGATCGCCATCGCCGCGTATCTGGCCACACTGCCGCCGTAATTAGATCGTCAATCACCAGCATTAGCGCGCCTCGCAGGCCGAAAATGCCCGGAAAGGCTCGCCAATGCTGGAGTTTGCCAATCACTTCCCAGAGCCAATTCGCAGTGTGGAGGTCCAACATGTGCCGCAACATCAAGCTGCTGTTCAATTTCGAACCGCCTGTCACCCACGATGAAGTGCGCGCCGCTGCACTGCAGTTCGTGCGCAAGGTGTCGGGCTTCAACAAGCCGTCGCGGGCCAACGAGGCCGCTTTCATCGCGGCGATTGAAGCCATCACCGCCGCTTCGACCACGCTGCTGAATTCGCTCGAGACCCATGCGCCACCGAAGAATCGCGAGGAAGAGGCGGCGAAGGCGTGGGTGCGGTATGTGCAGCGGTTTCCCGCGTAGTGGGCAGATATTTGGCGGCAATCAACGCAGGCGCCAGCGTTTGCCGGGCCCGCGTATGATTGCCAGAGCAGTCAGGCAGGATCGTCCACCGTGGTTCAACAGGGAGAGCACAAATGATTCGTAGCAAACAGGTTTCATGGCTGGCAGCAGGCTTGCTGGCACTCGCAGGATTTGCCAACACTGTCGCCGCTGCCGAGAGCGCGGACGAAGCCGCCATTCGTGCCCAGACCACCAGCTGGGGCAAGGCTTACAACGGCGGCGATGCCAAGGGTGTGGCGGCGCTGTACGCCGATGATGCGCTGTTGATGCCACCGGGTTCGCCGGGCCTCAACGGCAAGGCTGCAATCCTCGCGTACTTCACCAAGGACATCGCCGGCTCGAAGGCGGCCGGCGCGGTATTCGTGCTCAGTCCCAAGACCGATGTCGGTGTATCCGGTGACATGGGCTGGGAGTCGGGTACCTACAAGGTGACCATCAAGGGCGCCGTCGTGGAATCCGGTAAGTTCCTGTCGGTATCGAAGAAGAAGGATGGCAAGTGGTTGTACCTCCGCGACACATGGAATGCCGATGGCGCGCCGCCCGCACCGCCTGCGCCCGCAGTGTCTGCTGCACCGGCGAAAGCACCCGCCGCGCCGGCAGCACCTGCGGCGCCCGTTCCGCCGAAGAAGTAACGCGACTGATCATGCGACGGGTGTGAGTCGCATAATGAAAGAAGGCCTCGTTGAGGCCTTCTTTTTTCCTTTTCGGGAGCAATCGCGACGCGAGCACCTGCCGATTCGCGACGTGCGCTACGGCATGACCTTGAACACTACGTTAGAGAATGCGCTTTCGACGTTGGCCGCATCGTAGGCGGTGACGGCAAAGTAGTAACGCGTGCCGCTGGTGAACCCGCCCATCGCCACGCTCGTCAGCGTGCCCGCGTCCAGGCCCTGGCCCGGTACCTGAAAATACACACCAGGCGCGGTGCCAAAGTAAACGCGATAGCCGGCAAGGTCAGGCGACACTACCGCATCCCAGGAGAGGTCGGCCGTGCCAGTGGTCACCGGTATCAGTGTAAAGCTCGCGCCGCAGTTTGCGCTGGCATTGACGGTGATCGAGGTTGCCGCACTCGTTCCCGAGCAATCTCCCGACCATCCGGTAAATGTGGAGCCCGCCGCCGCGGTTGCAGTCAGCGTTACCACTGTTCCCTGTGAATAGGCCGATGTACAAACTGTGCCGCAGGCGATGCCGGCCGGTGTGGACGCCACCGTTCCCGATCCTGTGCCGATGCGGCCAACGGTGAGGCTCAGCTGTGGTGGCGGCACCAGACCAAAGGTCGCGGTGCAGGTACCGCTGGCATTAAGCGTGATGGCGGTGGTGGCGCTAATGCCCGCACAGTCTCCCGACCAGGCGGTGAATACCGAGCCGGCGGCTGGCGAGGCAGTCAAGCTGATCAGGGATCCTTGCGAAAACGCGGCACTGCAGGTGCTTCCGCAGGCAATGCCGCTGGGCGTGGAGTTCACGGTGCCTGAGCCGGCGCCGGCTCGGGCCACCGTGAGTGTGTACGGCGTCGGCGCGATGGCCGTCAAGGCGAAATTGGCGCTGCAGGAAAGGCTGCGCGATTTCATTACCAACGTGACGGAGGTCGCGCTGCCGGCACAGGAGCCTGACCAGCCGGCAAAGGTGGAGCCGCTTGCCGGTGTCGCGGTGAGCGTGACCGTGACATTGCGACTGAACGATGCGCTGCATGCCGTGCCACAGGAAATGCCGGCGGGTGCTGATGTGACGACGCCGCTGCCCGCGCCCTGCCTGGTCACGGAGAGCGTGGCCGCATCGGATGTACCTGGCAGCGCGAGGCCGACGCAGGTGATGCATGACAGCAATATCGCGCAAGCGGCCTGCTTGGCTGAGCCGCGGTGGCCGGCGATCGATGAATCCTTCATTAACGAAATGCTCCAGAACAGGACAATCCTCCGCACGAAACGAATTTCGTTTTTTCCGGATGAGCCGCGACGACGGTGGCTTTCAGGCGGGATAGCCGGGTTATCGCAACGCCTGTGCCAAAGAAATTACTGCTAGTCGATTCAATGGCTTGCAGCTCAATGCGGCGCGTCGCCGCGCCGCCGGTCCGCTGATCGGGCGAAAACGGTCAAATGCGTCGCTGATCGAAGACGGATTGGCCGCGACCTGACGTGATCCGTCATGCTTTCGGGTGTCGCCCGGCACCAGCGCGCTTTGCGGGCGAATCGTCGGCCAATGCGCGCCTATTCGGGCTGTTGCGCGCGATTGGGCGCGCCAGATTTGTCGCCAGTTGGATACAGGGCAGTAACCGGTGCGAACCGGACCAGCCTGAGCCTGCGGCTAGCAGGTGCTAGTGTTCCCATGCCGGATGCAAGATTGTCGGCGCGACACGCGGCATCGGTGCACCGGCTGCATGCGTGGCCAGTAGCGTCGATTGCAGGTAACCTTCACTGGCAACGATCGGGTCGCACGATCTTCAACAACAATCGAGGGAGCGTCAGATGGCATGGATGGAACGAGCGGGACCAGCTGGACCAACGGGGCGATTCGCAATCAGCTTGGTGTGCTGCATGATCCTGGCTTGCGGACTGGCCGAAGCCAAGCCATTCCGCTGGTCTAGCCAGGGTGACATCCAGTCCACCGACCCCCACGCGGCGAACGAAGGCCTGACCAATTCCATCAACCGCCACGTCTATGAGCGGCTGGTGGGGCGCGACAAAAAACTGCTGCCGATCCCCGAACTGGCGTTGAGCTGGCAGCAGACCGCGCCCACCGTGTGGGTGTTCAAGCTGCGGCCGGGCGTGAAGTTTCACGACGGCGCGCCGTTCACCGCCGATGACGTGATTTTTTCCATCGAGCGCGCGCAGAATCTGCCTTCGACATTCCGCGCCAGCGCGCTGCCGATCGGCAAGGGCCGCAAGATCGACGATCTGACGGTGGAGTTCACCACGCCCGAAGTGAACCCGGTGATGATTTCGCTGGTGAGCTCGATCGGCATCATGAGCAAGGCCTGGTCGCAGAAAAACAAGGTAGAAAAAGCGCAGAACCTGGCCGGCAAGGAGGAGAGCTTCGCCGCGCGCAATGCCAACGGCACCGGTCCCTACGTACTGGTGGCGCGCGAGCCGGATGTGAAAACGGTGTTTCGGAAGAATCCGGCCTGGTGGGGCCTCGCCGAGAAAATGATGGAGGGCAACGTCGACGAATTCACCTACCTGCCCATCAAATCCGATGCCACGCGTCTCGCCGCCCTGAGTACCGGTGAAGTCGATTTCGTGCTCGATCCGCCCCTGCAGAACCTGGAGCAGATGAAGCGCAATCCGGCGCTCAAAGTAGTCGAGGGGCCCGAGGACCGCATCATTTTCCTGTGCATGGACCAGGCGCGCGACGAGTTGCAGTATTCGAACGTGAAGGGCAAGAACCCGTTCAAGGACAAGCGCGTGCGCCAGGCCATGTACCAGGCGATCGACGTTGAGGTCATCCGCACCCAGGTCATGCGCGGCCTCGCCAAGCCGGCGGCCAATATCTTCCCCAATCCGGCCGGTGCTGGGGTCCCGCCGGAAATGCAAAAGCGGCGGCCGTTTGATCTTGCGGCGGCGAAGAAACTCATGGCCGAAGCGGGTTATGGCGCCGGATTCGAGGTCACGCTCGACTGCCCCAACAACCGCTATGTGAATGACGAAAAAATCTGCGTGGCCGTGTCGGCAATGCTGGCCAAGATTGGCATCAACGTGAAAGTCAACGCGATTCCGCGCTCGCTGTGGAATCCGAAGGGCGTGAACCGCGATTCCAGCTTCATCATGCTCGGCTGGGGCGGTATCAGCGGCGACGCCGATGCCTTCCATACGCTGCTGCCGGTGTGGCACGGCCCGGACGCCAAGGGCAGCGGGCAGTACAACTGGGGTGGCATCAAGGATCCGAAGCTGGACGCGCTCATCGATGCCCAGGCCGGCGAAGCGGATGCGGCGAAGCGCCAGCAGATCATCCTCGAAGCAGTGAAGCTGCACGACGAGAACATTTACCACCTGCCGCTGCACCTGCAGTTCATCCTCTGGGCGTCGCGCGCCAATGTCACCTTCTCGCATCGTTCCGACAACTACCTGATCGTGCCGTGGGTGACGGTCAAGTAGCCGACTGGAACGGTTTGGGATGCAGGTTTGGGGTTGCGTGGCAATGATGAGCGCAAATCCCCCAAGCTTCGACGGGTGATCGATCTCGATGGCTTGCCCCCTTTAGGAAAGGGGGCGATAGCCTGCATGGTTTCACATCGGAAATTGCCGTATTGGTCTACGGAAAAGGGCGGTACCTTGCCTGATTTCACACCTGGGCTAGTCATCAAAATTTGCGCATGATGCTACACGCGGCAAACGCCTTTCCGCTTCCACATGCAAATCTCTGCCCCCCTTCCTAAAGGGGGCAAAGCATCGAAGGCGGTGAAACAGGTGCGCTTTGGGGGATTTTCGGTCGGCAAACTTGGTCTGGCCTGGCTTCGATCACCGCAAATCCCCCAAGCCTCGACGGGTGATCGGTCTCGATGGCTTGCCCCCTTTAGGAAAGGGGGCGATAGCTTGCCGGGATTCACGTTGGAATCGGTTTTCGTGGATTGCGCCTCGCGCCACACGCTACACGCGGCAAACCCCCTTCCGCCTCCAAACGCAAAACGCCGCCCCCTTTCCTAAAGGGGGCAAAGCAGCGAAGGCGGTGAAACAAGTGCGCTTGGGGGATTTCAAGTAGGCCAATTCGCGCTGACCAAGCTTCTCTGCAGGTAAATCCCTCAACCTGAAGATGCGAACATTTCTGGCGGCTTGCGCAGGTGATAAGGCGACTGGAAACAGCGGTGCCGTCAGCGAGGGCACATGCGCCGACCAATCCCATCCTGATCGCCTTAGACCTGCGTCAAATGAACGCAACAAGGGCGACTTGCCAGTGCGCCAGCCAACGAGCCGCGGCAGTATCATTAATGCATGTTGATCGAGACCCTTGGCGCCGCGCGCGATATTGGGCGCCTCAATGAAATCATCGGTGTGCTGGTGCGGCATGGCTTTGGCGATGTCGTGCGGCGGATGGGTCTGGCCGACAAACTGGAACGCGCCGGTAACGCGCTGCATCGCGAACATGCGGCCGAACTGGCGCGGCTGCCGCCGCCGGTGCAGGTGCGGCTGGCCATGGAGGAACTTGGGCCGGCGTTTGTAAAGCTGGGGCAGATGCTCGCCGGCCGCGCCGACCTGTTCGGGCCTGATTGGATCACCGAATTTGAGAAGCTGCACAGCCATGTGCCGGCAGTGCCGTTTGAGACGCTGCGGCCGCAACTGCGCGAGGACCTGGGCGGCGAACCCGAAGCGGTGTTCGCGCGCTTCGATACCGCGCCGCTGGCAGCGGCGTCGATTGCGCAGGTGCACCGCGCGCAGCTCAAGGACGGCGGCGAAGTCATCGTCAAGATCCGGCGGCCGGATATTCGTGAGGTGATCGAGACCGACCTGCGCTTGCTCGGGCGCCTTGCCGCTCTGGTGGAGGGGGCGCAGCCGGCGATCAAACCGTACCGGCCGCAGCAGGTGGTGCGCGAATTCACCAAGTCGCTGCGCCGCGAACTGGATCTTGCCGCCGAATGCCACAATGCCGAGCGCATCGCCGAGAACCTCGCCTCGTTGCCGTTCATCGTCATCCCGCGCGTTTATTGGGAGTGGACCAGCGAACGCGTGAACGTGCAGGATTTCATCGATGGCGTGCCGGGCGATCAGTTGCAGCGGGTCACGACCGAGGCCGGTTTTGACCGGCCGCTGCTGGCGCGGGAAGGCGCGCGCGCGGTGCTGAAGATGATCGTCGAGGACGGCCTGTTCCACGCCGACCCGCATCCGGGCAACGTTTTTTACCTCAGCGGCAACCGGGTCGCGTTCATCGACTTCGGCATGGTTGGCCGGATCGCGGCGAAACGGCGTGAGCAACTGCTGGCCCTGTTGCTGGGCCTGTCCGAGCGCCAGCCGGAAGCCGTGGCGGACGTGCTGCTCGACTGGGCCGGTGACGGCAGCGATGCCAACCTGGTGGCGCTTGAGTCCGAGATCGAGGCCTTTGTCGACCAATACCAGGGCGTGCCGCTGGATCAGCTCAACCTTGGGCAGATGCTGGGCGAAGTCACCGGCATCATGCGCGAGCATCGCCTGGGCCTGCCGCCCGACCTGGCGATGCTGTTCAAGGCCTTCATCAGCCTCGAAGGACTGGGGCGGGGCATCGATCCCACCTTCCACATGTCCACCGAGGCGCGACCCATCCTGCGCCGCGTGGTGCGCGAACGCTACCGGCCCAACGTACTGGCCAGGCGCGCCTTTCAGGCACTGCGACGCACGCTGGCCCTGGCCGAACAGCTGCCGCACGATATCTCGCACCTGCTGCGCAACGCGCGGCGCGGCCGCATGCACATCGGCATCGAACTGGCGCACCTCAAGCGCGTCGGCGACCAGATCGACCGCGCCGCGAATCGAGTGGCCCTGGCGCTGGTGATCGCCGCGCTGATCATCGGTTCGTCAATCGTGATGACTGTCGGTGGCGGGCCGACGCTGTTTGGGCTGCCGCTGTTCGGCTTCCTCGGATTCTGCGCCTCGGTGATCGGCGGATTTGCGCTGGCGCGTTCCATCTGGCGCAGCGGCCATCCGCGCGAGGGCGACCTGGACTGAGCGGCCGTCGCGCCGCCGACGCGAACGCCGAGCCCCCGCCACGCGGCGCCGGCTTTCGGTTAGCATCCTGCTCTACGCCGGTCATCCCTCCCGAGGAGCAGCATCGCTTGGACAAGTTCTCCGCCCGCCGGTTTGCCTTAGGCGCCATCGCCGCGTTGATCGTGGTCAGCGCGTGGCTGCTGATGGTCAGTGCGAGCAAGCCCGCGCCCAAGGCAGAAGCGGATCCAACGGTGGCGCGCCTGGCCGATGACTTCCGGCGCATGCAGGTCTACG
Source organism: Usitatibacteraceae bacterium (assembly GCA_044229235.1). Lineage (GTDB taxonomy): Bacteria > Pseudomonadota > Gammaproteobacteria > Burkholderiales > Usitatibacteraceae > UKL13-2. The sequence goes on along the minus strand of JBGATH010000027.1, from coordinate 18,412 downwards.
TCGAAGGGTTCCGCGACCGTTACCGCAGCGCCTTGCCCGGCGATTTCGACAAGGTTGATTCGCTGGACTGCGATCCGCCGTGTCGCAAGGGCAATGGCGACGGCATCATCGAAGGCGTGTGGAACACCACGCGCGCCACCGACGAGAGCTGGCTGGTGTGGTCGCATATCCATGCCGCAAAATTGCGCCGCGGACCGACCAGCTGGGTGGCCTCGGTGGAGATGGATCCCTACATTCCGAAAAATGCCGTGGGTGGCCGCCTGGGCATCACCAGCAAGACCCTCACCTACATGCCTGTTTCGCAAATGAGCAACGGCAGCTTCTTCGCCTGTTCGTCGCGCATTCCCGGAAAACTGGCGGTGCAGATGGACGCGCTGGTCGATGACGGCGACACCGCCGGCGGGCAAATGCAGATCGTCGCGGAAGGCTCGGACGTGCGCGCGCTGCCCACGCGCATCCGCTGGTGGAACAGCTGGTGGTACAAGAACAAGCTGTTTTCGGTCTGCATGATTTTCTGAGGCGGTGTTCGGCAACGCGCGGCCGCACTCGCCAAGCTGCCGGATTCGCTGCAAACTCGGGTCATTGCAACCACCACCCATCGAGCCCATGAAGCCAACCCCGACAATCTGCCTTGCCGCTTTCGCGACCCACGCCCTGATTGCTGTCGCTGTGACGCCGGCAGCGCCGGCCTACGATGTGCTCATCCGCGGCGGCACCGTCTACGATGGCAGCGGCGGCAAGTCCTATGCCGGTGATGTCGGCATCAGCAAGGACCGCATCGCCTACGTCGGCCCGCGCGCGCCGGGCGCAGGCAAGCTGGTGATCGATGCCAAAGGCAAGGCGGTCAGCCCCGGCTTCATCAACATGCTGGCGCATCCCGAAGAGTCTTTGTTGGTCGATGGCCGCGCATTGTCGGACCTGAAGCAGGGTGTGACGCTGGAAGTGATGGGCGAAATGTCGATGGGGCCGCTGTCGCCGAAGATGGCGGGCCTGATGAAAGAGCGGCAAAGCGACCTGAAGTACGACGTGACCTGGACCACGCTGGGCGGCTACCTGCAAGCGCTGGAGAAGCGCGGAATCTCGCCGAATGTGGCATCGTTTGTGGGTGCCGGCACGGTGCGTGAATACGTGCTGGGCGAGGGTGATGTGACGCCGAACGCCGCGCAACTGGGCCAGATGAAGTCGCTGGTGAAGCAGGCCATGGAGGAGGGCGCGCTGGGCGTGACCACCGCGCTCATTTATGTGCCGAATGCCTTTGCCAAGACCGATGAACTGATCGCGCTGGCCAGCGAATCGGCGCGCTGCGGCGGCATCTACACCGCCCACATGCGCAGTGAAGGCGACAAGATCGAGGAAGCGCTGGACGAGACCATCCGCATCGCGCGTGAATCCGGCGCGCCGGCGGAGATCTATCACCTCAAGCTCGGCGGCCGCGCCAACTGGGGCAAGCTCGACTGGGTCATCAAGACCATCGACGCCGCCCGCGCCAAGGGGCCGCGCATTGCCACCAATATGTACAACTACCCGGCCGGCGCGACCGGCTTCGATGCGGCCATGCCGCCCTGGGTGCAGGACGGCGGGCTTGAACAATGGATCGCGCGGCTGAAGGACCCGGCGCAGCGCGCCCGCGCCATCGCCGACATGCGCGACCCGAAACCGAAATGGGAAAACCTCGCCGGTCACGCCGGGCCGGAGGGCATGTTGTTGCTGCAGTTCAAGAACGACAAGCTGAAACCGCTCATCGGCAAGACGCTGGGCGCCGTGGCCAAGGAACGCGGCACCAGCCCGGAAGACACCATCATCGACCTGGTGATCGAAGACGGCTCACGCGTGGGCGTCGCGTATTTCCTCATGTCCGAAGACAACATCCGCCGGCAGCTGCAGCTGCCCTACATGACTTTCGGCTCCGATGAGGGCGGCTATGCGCCCGAGCCGATGTTCCTGAAATTCAACCCGCATCCGCGCGCCTACGGCAACTTCGCGCGCCTGCTGGGCAAATATGTGCGCGACGAAAAACTGCTGTCGCTCGAGTCAGCCGTGCACAAGCTCAGCGGCCTCGCCGCCGATCACCTGTCAATTTCAGATCGCGGCCGGTTGAAGGTCGGGCAGTACGCCGACGTGGTGGTGTTCGATCCGGCCACCATCGCCGACCGCGCCACCTTCGACAAGCCCCACCAGCTGGCCGTGTGCGTGCAGCATGTGTTCGTCAATGGCGTGCAGGCGCTGAAAGACGGCGAGGCCACGCGCCTGCCCAGTGGTCGCTTCGTGCGCGGGCGGGCGTGGACCGGCGCGCAGGGCGGGGGATGCAAGGCGTCAGGGAACGGATGGACGTGGAGTAAATAGCCGTAGCACGAACACCGCCAACGCCGCAGCGGGCAACGGCATTGCATGCCATGCCGCAAATTGGCGCTTGTCCGCATCTATCCAGCCGGTGGCTGCGAAGACTCCCTGACCGTCCCATAAACACATCGGGAGGAATGACATGAACAGACTGGTCGGCTTGTCCGCAGCGTTGATTGCGGTTCCGGCGGCACAGCCGACCGACATTGAAGCCGGCGAAGCCAAGGCCGCCACTGTTTTCGCCGGGTGCCATGGTGCTGCCGGTGTCAGCGTCAACGAGGGTATTCCCAATCTGGCGGCATAGCGTGCCGACTGCCTGTTCGCGGAAGTGCATGCCGCGAAACTTGATGCCGAGCAAAAGCCGGTGATGGGCGCCGATGGATTCTTTGTTGCCGACAAGCTGCTGTTCTACACCGCCATGGCGCGCGGCGCGGGCTGGGGCAAGGACATTCCCGATATCCTGCGCAACGAGGACTGGAACTACGCCGCCTTCACCACCGACAAGCAGCATCGCCCCGGCGTGAACCAGGCCGAGTGCCTGGCCTGCCACAAGCCGCTGGACAAGAGCAGCTATCTGTTCACGCTCAAGCAACTGGCCGTCGCGCGGTAAGCCGGTTCGGTTCGATCGCGCTCGAACCGGGCATCAAACTCAAGCACTGGCGCGCCTTCCAGGCCGAAAAGGCCTGAAACACCGCGCTGGTGCTGGATTTTGTCTGCCGGGTAAAGCTATTGATTCGGCAACTGAAGCTGCGAAAGCAGACCTAAACGCGCCCCTTCCCCGGCGCAGGCCGGGGGCCAATTTCGCCTTTCTGCGGTGCGTAACTTGGGCCAATCCGCTGCATTGGATTGGCGTTCGTCTGGCCCAGAGCATGCTGTGCGAATTCCCTGCCTCCCCCCGGCTTGGGCCGACAAAGGGCAGCCTCCGTGTCAATACATTTAGCGGCCTGATCAACAAAAGCCGTAGCGAACAGCCAAAATTCGTAGCAGGGAGCGGACGCGTACGAAGGCAGGCAGCGCATGGGAGGCGCGAAGTTCGCGCCGCACAGCAGATAAGCAGAATTTCCCTGTGTAAAGCCCGTTCCTGTTCCCGGCCTGCCTACGGGAGTCAGGCGCCGCCACCGTGATTCGTATGCTTTCACTTGAGCGAACCGCGTTCGTGCACTAACATCATTGCAGCGCTTGAAAAATAGACCGTCGATGATCTGGCGGCGGAGCCGGCGCGCGCACAACTGGCTTGCTGATTGCTGTTTCCGGGCAGCTGCAGGCCGGCCATTCTGATTACAAGCTGGCAGGCTCCGGCGACGGCGATCGTCAAGACTGACAGCGGACAAGGCTCGAAGATGCCAGGGCAGGACCTGAAGCTGTTCGCGCTGGACGATGAAGTGGCAGCCCTGGAGCGTGCGCTATCGGTGACCGATGGCGAGGCCGACGGCGGTTCGCTCCTGCCGCTGGCCTGGCACCTGCGTCAGCGCGATTGCGACCGCTCGGTGGCGCTGGCCGAAACCGCCGAGGCCTGGTTCCGCCGGGCCGGCGGGGACGACATCGAGATCCGGCGCGGGCTGGCGCGCATCGATTTGATCCGTGCCGAGATCAAGTCGCTGTTCGTTGACCTGGATGGCGCGGAAAAACTGGCGAATGCGGCCATCGCCGCGTTCGATGCCGTCGGCGATCATATCGGCGCCGGGGACGGGCGCTGGCTGCTGATTTCGCTGTGGAATGATCGCGGCAACAATCTGCGCGTACAAGAGAGTCTGGAAGCCGCGCTCGCGGACTATCTCGCCGCCCAGGATCCCTTACGCATCGCCGCGGCGCTGGCCCGCCGTTACGCCATGGCGGCGTTCAATGACGCGACGCTTGCCGAAGCGGGCCTCGCGCGCGACATTCCGGAAAGCTCCGAACACGACGACTCGGTCCTCACCTGGATCAGCGTGGCGCGCGCCAACGTATCGGGCCTCACCGACGATCCCGGTGCCTCGATCAAATTCGATTTGCAGGCGCACCATGCCGGCCTCGCCAGCGGGCAGATACGCGTCGCGCTGGTTTCCGCCGTCAATGCGGCCGAAAGTTTTGCCACGCTCGGCGAGCTCGATGCCGCGCTGGAATGGAGCGAACGCGCGCTGTCGATGGCGCGTGTGGCCAAGTGGCCGGCATCGATCGGTGTCTGCCTGATGCAGATTGGCGATGTGCTGCGCCAGCTGGGTCGTCACCCGGAGGCGCGAACTTTCCTGCAGGAGGGCCTGCAGGTGATGGGGCCGGTCGCCGGCTCGCGCAACTATGAACAATTGATCGGCAATCTCGGCCAGCTCGCGCTGGACGTCGGCAAGTTCGACGAAGCGCTGGATTGGTTCACGAAATTCGACAGCAGCCTCGATTCCCGCATTGGCTCCGACCTGGTCATGAAGGCGAGGCGCGGCCAGGCCACCGCCTTGTCGCGTCTCGGCCGCCCGGATGAAGCGCGCGTCAAGGTCGCCGAGGTGCTGGCGCTGGCACGCGAGAAAGGCAACGCCGACGAGCAGATCCGCGCGCTGCGCGTGTTTGCGGAATTGCAGCGCGAACATGCCCTGCCGCCGCCGCCCGACATGACGGCACCGTCGGCCGAATTGCATTACCTGCTGGAGGCGCTGCGTATCACCGCTTCCATCGCTGGTTATGCCGCGCCGGCCGAATTGCTCAATGAAATCGCCGCTGCGTACGCGACCTGCCAGGATTTTCGCAAAGCCTACGAATACGGTCTGGCGGCCAATGCGGCCCGCAACAAGGCGCGCGTCGAGGAAGCGCAGAGCCGCGCGCTGGCCATGCAGATCCGCCATGAGATCGACCGCGCGCGCGCCGACACCGAATATCACCGCAAGCTGGCAGCAACCCTGCAGGCCACCAACGCCACCCTGGAAACGCTCGGGCAGATCGGCCGCGACATCATGGCCAGCCTCGACGCCTCAGCGGTGTTTGAGGCGCTGCACCGACACGCCGACCAGCTGCTGGACGTGACCGCATTTGCCATCTATCTGCTCAGGCCCGATGGCAGGGAGATCGAAATTGTGTTTGGCGTGGAAGCCGGGCAGCGGCAAATCGTGGCAAATCGCGTCGACATCGACAGTCCGACGTCGTTGTCGGCCCGCTGTGCGCGCGAACGGCGCGAGATTGTCATCGGTGAACACAGCGCGTTCAGAATGCGCACCTTGCCCGGCACGCTGCCAGTTCTCAGCGGGCTGTTCGCACCCATGCTGGCAGGAAACCGCCTGATCGGCGTCATGACCATCCAGTCGCAGCGCGCCAACGCCTACGGTGAACGCGAAAGCTCGATTTTCCGCACCCTGTGCGCATACGGCGCCATCGCGCTCGACAACGCTGCCGCCTACGCTGCCGTCGAGGCCGCGCGCTTGCAGACCGCGCGTCAGGAACAGGAACTGCGCATCGCCGCGGCTGCCTTCGAATCCCAGGAGGGGCTGCTGATCACCAACGCGGACCAGTTGATCCTGCGCGTTAACAGCGCCTTCACCAAGATCACCGGCTATCCGGCGGAAAGCGTGGTGGGCAGGCACCCGAGCATGCTCAACCCGCCGCAACAGGATCCGGCGGTGTACATGGCGATGATCGATGCCGTGCTGGTCGCCGGCACCTGGCAGGGCGAGATGACGGCGTTGCGGCGCGACGGCGCGGAATTCCCGGTGGGCCTGTCGGTGACGGCGGTGCGCTCGCGCGACGACCAGGTGACGCACTTCGTCTATTCGCTCATCGACATCACCGAAAGAAAACTGGCCGAGGAAGAAATCCGCAAGCTGGCGTTCTACGATTCGCTCACCGGCCTGCCCAACCGCCATACGCTGATGGACCGGCTGCGGCACGCCATGGCCACCGGCGCGCGCAGCGAAAGCCTCGGCGCGCTGCTGTTCATCGATCTCGATCATTTCAAGCGGCTCAACGATACGCGCGGCCACGACATCGGCGACCTGTTGCTGCAGCAGGTCGCGCAACGCCTGCGCGGATGCCTGCGCGAGGGCGACACGGCGGCGCGTCTGGGTGGCGATGAGTTTGTGGTGCTGCTCGAGGGCATCGGCACGCAGTCGGTCGAAGCGGCGGAGGCTGCCGAATCGGTCGCCGAGAAAATACTGGCCAACCTCAACGAGCCCTACCTGCTGGACGGTCAGGAGTGCCATAGCACCTCGAGCATCGGTGTGTGCCTCTTCAAGGGACAACACGAGGCATTCGATGAGCTGGTCAAGCATGCCGATCTCGCCATGTACCAGTCCAAGGCGGCAGGTCGTAACGCGATCCGCTTTTTTGATCCGCAGATGCAGGTGGCGGTCAGCACCCACGCGGCGCTGGAAGTCGACATGCGCGAAGCCCTGGCCGCACGCCAGTTTCTGGTCCACTATCAGGCGCAGATGGATTCCTCGGGCCGCATGGTCGGCGTCGAGGCGCTGGTGCGCTGGCAGCACAGCAAGCGCGGCATGATCCACCCGGCGGAGTTCATTTCGCTGGCCGAGGACACCGGGCTGATCCGGCCGCTGGGCAAGTGGGTGCTGGAAACGGCTTGCAGGCAGCTCAAGACCTGGGAAGCGAACCCGGCGACCGCGCACCTGACCATCGCCGTCAACATCAGCGTCCAGCAGTTCTACGCACGCGACTTTGTCGACCAGGTGCTGACGGTGGTCAGGCAAAGCGGCGCCAACCCGCAAAAGCTCAAGCTGGAGATCACCGAGAGCCTGTTGCTGAAAGACATTGAGGCCATCATCGAGAAAATGCGCATCCTCATCCGCGAAGGTGTGACGTTTTCGCTCGATGATTTTGGTACCGGCTATTCATCGCTTTCCTACCTCAAGCGCTTGCCGCTGGAACAACTGAAGGTCGACCAGTCGTTTGTGCGCGACATCTTCGTCGATGCCAACGATCTGGCCATCGTGCGCGCCATCGTCACGCTGGGCCAGAGCCTGGGGCTGTCGGTCATCGCCGAGGGCGTCGAGACCGACGAACAGCGCCGCTTCCTCGAGTCCTGCGGCTGCCATACGTACCAGGGATACCTGTTCGGCAAGCCGATGGCTGCGGAGGCGTTGCCGCTGGCGGCGTAACGCCGCTGATCAATAAAACTCCAGCATTGGCGCGCCTCGTGGGCCAAAAACGGCTGGAAACCCGCGCCGGTACTGGAGTTTGCCTCTTGCGCGCCGGACTTCAGCGCGGTGATGACGGTGCTGCTTCGGCCGCCGCGATCTGCCGGATAGCCTGTTCAAACAACTCCGGCGGCTGGCCACCCTGGATGAGGTGCCGGTCATTGATGATGACCGCGGGCACGGCATTGATACCGCTTTGCTGCCAGTAAGCCTCGGCGCGCCGCACTTCCTCGGTGTATTGCCCGGATTCGAGCACCGTGCGGGCGGCAGCGACATCCAGTCCGACTTCGGCCGCCAGTTCCAGCAGCACATCCTGCGCGCCCGGATTGCGCCCTTCACCGTGGTAAGCCCGCAGCAGCGCATGCTTGAGTTCGCGTTGATGCCCCTGCTCACCAGCCCAATGCAGCAGCCGGTGAGCGTCGAACGTATTCCACACCCGCGAGCGTTCGCCGAATTGGAAGCCGACCGCAGCGCCGCGCGCGCGCAGGTTGGCGCGATTGGCTTCAAGCTGCTGCGCGCTCAGCTCGTACTTCTTCGACAGATACTCAGTGGCATCCACGCCTTCGGCCGCCATGTCGGGGTTCAGCTCGAACGGCTGCATGTGCAGTTCAACCGGCACGGCATCGCCGATGCGCTTGAGTGCGACTTCGAGCGCATTGAGCCCAACCGCACACCAGGGGCAGGACACGTCGGATACGAAATCGATTTTCATCTTTCTATTCTAATGGGGTGGGGCGGTGGTATCGCGAAGCATGCCTCGCTTGCCGAAAGCCATGCAGAAGGCAAGTAGCAAATTTCGCTGGCATCGTGAGCAGACGCCGGAAGACTGCAACATCCTGCGCGAGGACCGCAAGAGCTATGATGGTCAGGTTGAATTGCGCAGGTGCCAGAAGTTCTGGACGATGACCGATCAGTGCAACAGGCCGACGTGCAAAACGCACTGGCGATTTCGAATTCGCCTCCCCAGCGAAAGGCGACCCCATGAACCGCCTCCTTCTCGCCTGCCTCGCCTTCCTGCTCTGTTCCTGCGCAGCCTCCGGCCTGCGCTATCAAGATCATCCGCTGGTGACGGCCGATCTTTCGCCGGACGATGCGCGTATCACCGTGTTGCGGCCGGACAATGTCTGGCTGATGCATGGCAGGTCGGCGCGGGTGGAGATCAATGGTCTCGAGTTCGGCAAGTTGGCGAAGGGCGGCTTCCTGGTTCGAGATGTGCCGGCCGGCGTGTACACGCTTTCCGCGGATGTGTGGGATGCACCGGGCCGCTGCTTGTGGCAGGAGTTGTTCGAAGGCGGGCGTCGGTATTACTTCATGGTTGCAGCCATTCCGCCGCCGCCGCCCACGGCGCTGGAGTTGGTGCTGGGACCTTTCGCGCAGGCGGGCGGCAAGTTGGGCGCCGTGGCGAATATTGCGTTGGCGGCCGGCGCGGCCGCCAAGCCACCGCCGGTGCGGTGTGAGGGGGCGTTTTCGATTTCACCAGTGGATGCGGGGATGCTGGGTGGGGTGGAGGAGTTGAGGGAGAGTCGGTAGGCGAGTGATGTGGTTGTTGTGGGGCGCGTGCGTGAGGGAAAGAGGGAGTGCCGAGTGTGAAACACCAGCACCGGTGCGGCTTCTGGCGGCATTTCGGCCTGGAGGCCGCACCAGTGCTTGTGTTTGTCGGTATTGTGCTTTGTAACGTGCGTGCCTTGCAAAGTTCACGTTCAGCCAAATTCAGCGGATGCAATTCCGACGCGGCGGGCCGCTGACTTAGAATCCGGGTCATGTGGCGCCAACGACCAAACCGCGAATCGACTGCACGCGTGCCACGCGCTGCGGCGCGCGCCGGGTTCGCGGGCTGAAGCATGCGCGTGCTCGTTCTCGGTGGTTACGGTTTCATCGGCCTGGCAATTGCGCGTTCACTGCACGCGGCTGGCCATGACGTGACCGGCCTCGGCCGTTCTGCCACCACCGGCCCCGGTTTGTTTCCGGCGATCCGCTGGGTGAGCGCGGATATTGCGCGACTGGTCTCACCAGCCGACTGGCAGCCCCTGCTGGCGGATATTGACGTGGTGGTGAATGCGGCGGGTGCACTGCAGGATGGCGCGCGCGACGACCTGGAGCGTATTCATCACACCGCCATCGCGGCGCTGGTGGCGGCCTGCGAAGCGCGCGGCGGCATTCGGCTGGTGCAGATTTCCGCCCCCGGCGCGAACGACGATGCGGCGACCGCCTTCATGCGCAGCAAGGCGCGTGGCGACGCGGCGGTGAAGCGCAGCGCGTTGCCATGGGTGGTGCTGCGGCCGGGGCTCGTGCTCGGCGCCAATGCCTATGGCGGCTCGGCGCTGCTACGCATGATGGCCGCGCTGCCGCTGGTGAATTTTCTGGCGCTGCCGGATAAACGCATCCAGACCGTTGCGCTCGATGATGTCACGCACATCGTGCGCGATGCGGTCGAGGGCCGCCTTGCAGATGGCGCCGACCTGGATCTGGTTGAGGCGCACGCCCATCGTCTGGATGAAATCGTGGCGCAGTTGCGGCGCTGGCTGGGCTTGCCCGCACCTTGGGCAACAATTGTGTTGCCGCGTTGGTGCCTGCGCGTCGTCTCCGGCGTCGCCGACGCGCTCGGTACGCTGGGATGGCGATCACCGCTGCGCGCCACGGCTATGCGTTCCATCGAAAACGAAGTGATCGGCGATGCCGCACCGTTGCGGCTGTTGCGCGGCGCGGACCTGAAGTCGCTGACACAAACGCTGGACGCCATGCCGGCCACCATCCAGGAGCGCTGGTTCGCGCGCCTCTATCTGCTCATGCCGCTGATGGTGGCGACCTTGAGCGTTTTCTGGCTGGCCTCGGGCGCGATTGCCTTGCTGGACGTGGCGCGGGCCGCCGCCGTGCTGCCCGCCGAATCGGTTCCGCGAAACGTGGCGAACACACTGGTGATTGGCGGGGCGCTGGTCGATATCGCGCTGGGGCTGGCGATCCTTGTGCGGCCCGTTGCCCGCCGGGCCTGTCTGGGAATGGTCGCCACCACGCTCGCGTACCTGCTGGCCGGCAGCCTGCTCACGCCCGGGCTATGGCTCGATCCCCTGGGCCCGTTGGTGAAAGTGCTGCCGGCCATGCTGCTGGCGCTGGTTGCCATGGCCGTACTGGAAGAACGCTGATGCTCCTGGTCGATCTCCTGCGCTGGCTGCATGTGATGGGCGCAACCGTGCTGCTGGGCACCGGGGCGGGCATCGCATTTTTCATGCTGATGGCACACCGCACCCGCGACCCTGCCTTGATTGCCCACACGGCGGGCGTGGTGGTGTTTGCCGACATGGTGTTCACCGCCTCGGCGGTGATCGTTCAGCCAATCACCGGCTATCTGCTGATGCGCGAAATCGGCTGGCCGATGGACCAGGTCTGGATCGTGGTTTCGCTGGCACTGTATGTGCTGACCGGCCTTTGCTGGTTACCGGTGGTGTGGATTCAGCTGCGGTTGCGAAACCTGGCGCGCGAGGCTGCGCGCGATGGGGCCGCGCTGCCGGCTGCCTACTTCAGGCTGTTTCGCCTATGGTTCGCGTTGGGAATTCCGGCGTTCCTGGCGGTGCTGGCGATCCTGTGGCTGATGACAGCCAAGCCAGCGATGGGCTGAATCTTGTCGGACGGCGCCAGTACGCGACACATGGCGCCTACTCGAAGGGATACGGCCCCGGAAATTTCCCGATGTACGCCAGGTGCGTTACCAGCCCCGAATCCGCGGACCAGTGGTGCAGCTGGTAGGCGGGCGGCTCCATCACAAACTGCGGTGGCGCATCGGCGGCCAGATTCAGCGCGACCTGGTGCGCCGGGCTGGGCGCGGTCGAGGCGAGTGTGCCGGCCCAGCGTACCTGGATGGGCCGGTGCAGGTGGCCGCATAGCACCCGCTCGACCTGCGGATGGCGCTGCACGATGGCCTTGAGCGCATCGCTGCTGGCGCGGTCCATCCCCATTTCGTCCATGTGCGCAATTAGCGTCCGAAAGGGCGGGTGGTGCATGACGATGATGGTGGGCCGTGTACGTTGTTCGTCCAGCCGGGCCGCCAGCCAATCGAGGCGCGTGTGGCACAGCGTGCCCGCGCCGGCATGCGGTATCACCGTGTCCAGCGCCAGAATCCGCACCGGAAACTCTTCCACCGCGTACTGCATGAATGGCGGGTCCTGTTCCAGATAGGTGTGATCGGCAAACACCACCTGCATGCGTTCGCGGTGATCATGGTTGCCCGGAAGCAGGTACACCGGCATGGTCAGTGGCGCCAGCAGTTCGCGCAGGTGGTGGTACTCGTCGCCGCGCCCGGCATCGGTCAGGTCGCCGCTGGCGATGACGATATCGGGCTGCGGGCGCAGGGCAGCGATGTGCGCCACGCAGGCGCGCAGCATGGCGCTGGTGTCGACCACGCCGTATGACAACAGGCCGGGCGTCTTGACGTGCAGGTCGCTGATCTGGCAAATGAGCATGATGCCCATTATCCCGCATCTGTCGATCGCAGGTTAACACGGACGGCGCGGGACTTGGTATTGTTTGCTGTCACACACGCCCAACCGGAGCCCGCATGTCCCAGATCGTCTTCAAGAATGCCCGCGTGTTTGATGGCAACCAGGCCGATTGCCAAGAAGGGATGTGGCTGCGAATTGCCGATGGCCTCATCCAGGAGCTGTCCGCCAGGCCGATCGCGGCGGGCGATGCGCAGGTAATCGACGTCGGCGGCCGCACGCTGATGCCGGGGCTGATCGATGCGCATATCCATGCCTTTGCCAGCGACGTAGCGGTGCAGCGCATCGAAAGCCTGGGGGAGGCTTATCGCACGGCGCATGCGGTGCGCATGCTCGGTCATGCCCTCGACTGCGGGTTCACCACCGTTCGCGATGTCGGCGGCGGCAATTACTCGCTGTATCGCGCCCTGGCCGACGGACTGATCGACGGCCCGCGCTATTTCTACTCGGGCAAGGTGCTGTCGATGACCGGCGGCCACGGTGACATTCGCAGCGTAGAAGAACGGCCGCGTTACCAGACGCTGTGCGCCTGCGGCGACAGCCCGATCTTCAATACCTTCGGCGTGATCGCGGACGGCGTGGATGCATGCCTGCGCGCCACGCGCGAGGAACTGCGGCAGGGAGCGCACTGCATCAAGATCATGGGCTCGGGCGGGGTGGCCTCGCCCACCGATCCGATCTGGATGAACCAGTACCGCGAGGATGAGATCCGCGCCATCGTCAACGAGTGTACCGAGCGGCGCAGCTATGCATCCGCCCACTGCCACCCGGCCAGCGCGGTGCGGCGCTGCGTCGAATTCGGCGTGCGCGCCATCGAACACGGCACGCTGATCGACGATGAAACGGCGCGCTTTGTGGCCGAGCGCGGCGCCTACATCGTGCCGACCATGTCGGTAATCTTTGCGCTCGCTGAAGAGGGACGCAAGCTGGGCTTTCCGCCGCAGAGCCAGGAGAAGATGGATTTCGCCTTCAAGTCGGCGATCAGCGGGCTTGAATCGATGAAACGCGCCGGCGTGAAGGTGTGCTACGGCACCGACCTGCTGGGCAAGACCTACACGCAGCAGTGCCGTGAGTTCACCATTCGTTCAGCGGTGTTTACGCCCCTGGAACTGTTGAAACAGGCGACCTCCACGGCAGCGGAAATGATGCTGATGAGCGGCCAGATCGGCTGCGTGGCGCCGGGCGCGTTCGCCGACCTGTTGGTGGTCGACGGCGACCCGCTCAAGGACATTTCGCTGCTGGCCGCCGATGGCAAGCACTTGAGCACCATCGTGCGCGGCGGCAGCGTGATCCGCAACCGGCTGCACTGAGTTCAGCTTTCCCGCAGGAGCAGTGTGTCGATGTCCGCTCGTCCGGGGTTGTATTGATTTACCGCAGCTGCCGATGCATAGCCGAGCGACACCCCGCAAATGAGCCTGTATTGCGGCGGCACCGCAAACGCGTCACGAACCGGCCCGGCCCAGGTGGCCAGCGCACCCTGTGCGCAGGTGCCGAGCCCGTTGGCTTGGGCTGATAGCATCAGCGACTGCAGGAAAATTCCCGCATCCAGCACCGCGTACTCGTGCAGGCCTTCATGGACGAACAGGAAGATCGCGACCGGCGCGCCGAAGAACTCGAAATTCCGGCGCATCTGGGCATCGCGCGCCGCGTGGTCGTGGCGGTCGATGCCCAGCAGCTTGTACAGCCCGAAGCCGGTGGCGCGGCGTGCCGGCAACAGTTCGTCCGGGTATTTGAAATGCACCTTGAAGTCGCCATCGGGCAGGCCCTCGCGGGTGAGGAAGGCCCGCGCCTTGCCGAGCATGCCGCCGGCCAGCGCGCGGCTTCCGGCGTCGTAGCGTGCGGCCAGCGCCGTCGCCAGCCGGTCGCGCAAGGTGCCTTGGGCGATGGCAATGCGATACGGCTGGGTGTTGGACCAGCTCGGTGCCCAGTTGGCATCGGCGAGTACCTTGGCCAGCAAATCGGCCGGTACCGGATCCGGAAGGAAATCGCGTACGCTGCGCCGCTGCCGAAGCAGGGCGGCAAGCATCGTCGAAGCATCGCCAGGCGAATTCATTTGCGCCCCCGCAAGGTTGCCGACACATGCCCGTAGCGACGGCCGTACCATTCCGGCCGCTCGGCCGCCGGTACTGTTGCGCCCTGGTCGCGCTGCGCTTCGAGATCCCGGAACACGGCAGTGACGTGCTCGATGAAAACGCGCACCCGCGCCGTGCGGCGATGGCTGGCGCGGTAGTACAGGTTGACCGGCGGCGCATCTTTCACCTCCCAGTCGCGCAGCACCGGTACCAGCCGGCCGCTGGCCAGCAGGGGCTGCGCGGAAAGATCGGAAATGCGCGCCACGCCTTCGCCGGCCAGCACGGCATCCATGTTGACATCGCGGTGATTGCTCATCAGCCAGCCGCTGACCGCCACGCTGTGCTCCTCGCCATCCCGGCTGAAGCGCCACAGGTCAATGACGGTACCTTCCGGATTGCGAAAGGCAAAGCACTGGTGCCCGGCCAGGTCGCGTGGATGTTCGGGCGTGCCGTGCCGCGCCCAGTACTCGGGGGTGGCGCACACCAGCTGCCGCGTTGCCGCGATGCGCCGGTGTACCAGATCGCCCTGCTCAGGCCAGCCCAGCAGGATGAAGACATCAACTGCGCTGGCGTCGGCATCGTTGATGCGGTTGATCACGCGCATGTCGATCTGGATCTCCGGATGGCGGGTGTGAAACCGCGGCAGGGTGGGGCCGATGCAATGCACCGCCAGCTGCGGCTGCGCACCGATGACCAGTGAACCGCGCGCCCGCACGGCGGCGCCAGCGACCGCCTCGTCCGCGGCTGCCACCTGTTCCAGCAGGGGTTGGCAGGCCTCAAGATAGCGCACGCCGTCGGCGGTCAGCGTCAAACCCTGCGAGGCGCGATCGAACAGGCGTGCGCCGAGGCTGCGTTCGAGGCCGTTGATCAGCTTGGCAATCGCCGGGATACTGACTTCCAGTCGTCGGGCCGCGCCGGAGAAGCTGCTTTCCTCGGCGGCTGCAACAAAATATTCAATGGCGCGAAGCTTGTCCATCCGAGTTACCCCCTGTGCGCTGGATTGTGCTGAAACTTTTGGTTTAAGACAACTTTGCCTTTTGGACTATTCACCAGCGGCGCGCGTGCGCCTATCGTGGACGCTTCAGTTAACGGGAGCCATGCATGAACGCCTTTTCAAGTACGCTCAGCACGCTATTGATCGCGCTCGCCGCACAGTTTTTGGCCCCGCCTGCCGCGGCGGCTTATCCGGATAAACCGCTCAAGCTGGTGGTGCCCTTTCCGGCCGGTGGTGCCTCGGACACAGCTGCGCGCTCGCTTGCGCAGGTGCTCACAAAGTCGCTCGGGCAGGTCATCATCATCGAAAACCGGCCGGGCGCGAGCGGTGTCATCGCCGCCCAGTCGGTGTTGACGGCTCCCGCCGATGGCTACACGCTCCTGTGGGCCAGCGCCTCGATGGTGGCGATCCCGCAGTTGCAAAAGGCCGCGCCGTTTCGTGCCTTCGCCGAGTTCGCACCGGTTTCGATGGTGGGTCGTTTGACCTATTGCATGTTTGTGCCGGCCAGTCTACCGGTCACGTCGGTGACGGAATTCGTCAAATATGCGCGCGCCCATCCCGGCAAGCTCAGTTATGCCACGGGCTCGCTTGGCGAATACATGGTGTCGGCCGAATTCACGCGGGCAGCCGGCCTCGATATCGCGCAGGTGCCCTACAAAGGTGGCGCGCAAGCCATGCCGGACCTGATTGCCGGCCGCGTGCAACTGAATTTTGGTCCGTTTGCCGGCGGCTACCCGCACGTCAAGGACGGCAAGCTGCGCATGCTCGCCACCGTCGGCGCGGTACGCAACCCTGCCGTACCGGACCTGCCGACCATGGCCG
Organism: Usitatibacteraceae bacterium; assembly: GCA_044229235.1. GTDB lineage: Bacteria > Pseudomonadota > Gammaproteobacteria > Burkholderiales > Usitatibacteraceae > UKL13-2. Next base: position 2,586 of record JBGATH010000027.1, on the reverse strand, counting down.
AGGCCGGTGTGCCGGTCGTCTCGAGTCCCACCTGGCAGGCGATATTCGCGCCACCCGGCACGCCGCGGCAGATCATCGACCGGCTCTTCCGTGAAATCGCGGCGGCGCTCAAGGACGCCATGCTTCGCGAGCAGTTCAGCCGCCAGGCGGTGCAGGCCGAGGCCTCCACACCCGAGGCGCTGGCCAGGACGGTGCGCGACGACGTGGACACCTGGAAACGCTTCATCCGCGATAACAACGTTGCGCAGGAGTGATCATGGCCGATTACAGCGAGGCCGTGAATGCCGAGCCACTGTCACGATTGAGGGAGCAGATCGGCGCGAGCTGGATGTCGCAGGCCATCAGCGTGGCCGCCGAATTGCAACTGGCTGATCTGCTGGCGGAGGGGCCGCGTTCGGCGCGGCAACTGGCGGCCGCGGCCAACTGTGATGAACCATCGCTGCAGCGCCTGCTGCATGCGCTGACCAGCCTGGCAATATTCCGCGAAGATGCCGAAGGACGGTTCGCGCTGGCGCCCGGTGGGGAATACCTGCGCAGCGATGCACCGCAGTCACTGCGCAACTGGGCGATATGGTGCGGCCGCTTTCACTGGCCGGTGTGGGCCAATCTGCTCGGCAGCGTTCGCGCCGGCAAGAGCGCCCGCACGCTCGCCGGCGCCGATGCGGGTGCCAGCGGCTACGCCCATATCGAGTGCGATCCGCGCGCCGCGGCCGTGTTCAACCGGGCGATGGTTGAAATCAGCACCTTGATTGCCGGTGAACTGGCCACGATCCACGACTGGGATGTGGGGCAACACGTGGTGGATGTCGGTGGCGGTTACGGCGGGGTGCTGGCGGCGCTGCTGTCAGCGCATCCGACCATGCGCGGCACGCTGTTCGACCTGCCGCACGCCATGGGCGGCGCTGCCGCGCGGCTGGCCGAGGCCGGCGTGATCGCGCGCTGCGCGCTGGTGACCGGCAGTTTCTTCGAGTCGATTCCCGAGGGTGGCGATGTCTACCTGCTCAAGAGCATCCTGCATAACTGGGATGACAATCAGTGCCGCGCCATACTTGCCAATTGCCGCCGGTCGATGCTCCCGGATGCCCGCCTGCTGCTGGTGGAACGGGTCATGCCCACGCAGCTTGGCACGACTTCACGCGACCGCGCCATTGCGCGCTCCGACCTGAACATGCTGGTGGGCTTGTCCGGCCGTGAACGCTCGGCGATGGAACTGGACAGGCTGCTGCGATCAACCGGCTTCGAGATACTCAACGGCCAAATCCTGATGGGCGAATTCAGCCTGATCGAGGCGGTACCAACGCGCGGATAGGCGCGCGTGCTGCGTGGCCGCGCCGGCCGGCAGGAAATGCGCGCAACTCACGCTTGCTTCGCATGGCGCCACGGCGGAAACTGGCGCACCACAACCTGCAGGGGGACATATGGATGCCACAGCAATGGCGGCGGGCCGCCAGGACGCGAAATGGTTCTACGTGTGGATGGCCGGCATTTTCATCTTCATCGCCTTCGGCGGATTTTTCCCCACCTACTGGGCCAAGCTCGCGGCAGGCAATTTCAAGGGCGCGCCGATCCTGCATATCCACGGCATGCTGTTCTTTGCGTGGACGCTGTTGTTCCTGCGCCAGACCACGTTCGTGGCGACGAGCCGCACGCCGAATCACCGCAACTGGGGCATGGCCGGTATCGCCATCGCGACAGCCATGGGCATCACCGTGGTACTTGCGGCCATCAATTCCATAAAGGCCGCTGCCGGCATCGGCATGGCCGACGAGGCGCGGCGCTTCACCATTGTTTCGCTGAGCGGCCTGGTGATGTTCTGGGCATTTTTCGCGCTGGCCATCGCCAACGTGCGTAACAGCGATTTGCACAAGCGCCTGATGGTGCTGGCCAATATCCCGCTCATGCACGCCGCCACGGCTCGCATCTTCATGGTGCTGTTTGCGCCGCCTGATGCAAAGGGGCCGCCGCCGGTATTCGTCGCCTTGCCGCCGGGCATATTTGTCGATTTGCTGATCGTGGTCGCCATCATCCACGACTGGCGCAAACGCGGCCGGCCGCACACCGCCTATTTGCTCGGCGGCGGCGTCATTCTCGCGGTGCAGCTGCTGGCGGTACCCATCAGCAAGACGGCGGAGTGGATGGCGATTGCGAAGTGGGTGGAATCGCTGGCGGGCTGAACTAGGTGCCGGCCCGCGCAAGCATTCAATCACGCGGATCAAGCATTGGCGCGCCTTCCGGGGCATAAATGGCTGAAGAAGCGCGCCATTGCTGGTGTTTGACGTGCCGGCTTGCGACCACCATAAATCCCCCATGCTTGCCGATTGATGCAGCGCGATGGCATTGCCCCCTTTAGGAAAGGGGGCGGGGTGATCGCATCGTTGGCGATTTACTTCGCCGCCTGTGCCTGATTGTCAAATTGCGACCAGCGTAAATCCCCCATGCCTGCTTATTGATGCAGCGCGATGGCATTGCCCCCTTTAGGAAAGGGGGCGGCGTGATCGCATCGTTGGCGATTTACTTCGCCGCCTGTGCCTGATTGTCAAATTGCGACCAGCGTAAATCCCCCATGCCTGCTTATTGATGCAGCGC
>JBGATH010000075.1:0-9449 GCA_044229235.1 Usitatibacteraceae bacterium | reverse complement strand
CCGGCCGCACCTTCAACCTCATCGTCATCAACGCACTGCGCGCCACCGGCGACGCGCGCTACCCGGTGGTGGCCGGGGCCGCATCCATGCTGATCGTGCTGGCCGGCGGAAGCTGGTTTCTCGGCGTCTACCTTGGCATGGGACTGGTCGGCGTGTGGCTGGCATACGCGGCCGACGAATGGATTCGCGGCCTGCTCATGTGGCGAAGGTGGGTGACTTTGCGGTGGATACCGCATGCACGTGCCACGCATCGGCGGCTGATGCGGGAATCGCCGGGGGTGTGAGATGCCAAAGACCGCGGCATCCTTTTTTCGCCGCAGCGCATGGTCGGGGGTTCGATTTGAACTTCCACCAAATATAAAACGGGGCACGAGGCCCGTTTTATATTTGGTGGAGATGAAGAGGTTGTTCCCGGCTCACAAAAGCATTGCGAACCGGGAATCTCTCGCCGCATGCGGCTCGAGACCATCCATCGCTGGGTGCGATGGATGTCCAAGCGATGTCCACTGGACATCGCTTAGTCGAACTCGGGAGAGTTCTCGCATCTCTCCAACTTCGCCAAATAAAAAACGGGGCACGAGGCCCCGTTTTTTATTTGGTGGAGATGAAGAGGATCGAACTCTCGACCTTCGCATTGCGAACGCGACGCTCTCCCAGCTGAGCTACATCCCCGAATTCTTTACAGCCTCTATTTTAACGCTTGTGCCACGGCGAGAACAACTGCGCTATTGGTCAGGGAGGCCGGCCCCGCGGATCCGTGAAAACTCCGGTTTCCTGCCAAGCGCGCCGTTGATGGCGTCGGCCAGCACCACCGGTTCATCCGTGCCGACCAGGTACTGTTTGCCGTCAGTGGTGCCGATGATGACGGCGTCGCGGCCGGAGACGTTGTACAGCCAGCCGCGGGTGGTGATGCGGATGCCCCAGCCGGAGATCGGTGAGGTGCGGGTGGGCACGGCGCCGGCGATCTTTTCCAGCGGCGTGACCTGCGAGGGCCAGCCCAGCCAGCCGAAGCGGGCAATGAAATCCTCGTCGGTGATGATGGTGGTCAGCCGGCCGAACACGGCCATGAACAACAGGAACGTCACCGCGATGGCGGGTGCAACCCAGGCAGCGACGGCCAGCTTGCCCGAGGTCAGCATCAGGCCCAGCGTAAGCACCATGCCGCCGCCCATGCCGATGAGGCTGACCCAGCCGATCTGTGTGTGGTGATAGCGCATGCCGCAGTATAGCCAGCGCCTTTGATGCTACGGCCGACCGGCCGGCCGGCAGTTCAGACGCGCGGCAATGCAAAGCTGCGGATCGACACATTCTCGGTTTCCACCGTGTGCGCCAGCAGCTTTGAGGCCTGATAGATCGCCGTGATGGTCGGTGTCGGCACGCCGACCAGCTGGCCCAATTCGACTACCGAGCCCACCAGGGCATCGATTTCGATGGCGCGGCCGGCCTCGATGTCCTGCAGCATCGACGTCTTGTGCCGGCCGACTTTCTCGGCGCCCTCGATACGCTTCTCCAGCGATACGCGGAACGACGCGCCAAGTTTCTCGGCCACCGCCTGCGCCTCGCGCATCATGCTCGCCGCCAGCTCGCGACCGAGCGGGAACCGGCAGATGTCCTGCAAGGTCGCATGGGTCAGTGCCGAAATCGGATTGAAGGTCAGGTTGCCCCACAGCTTCAGCCAGATCTCGTTGCGGATATTGTCCAGCACCGGCGCCTTCAGCCCGGCTTTCACAAACACATCCGACAAATCCTTGATGCGGTTGCTGATCGTGCCGTCCGGCTCGCCCAGCGGAAAGCGTTCACCTTCCACATGCTGCACCACGCCCGGCGCGATCAGTTCGGCGGCCGGATATACCACGCTGCCGATGATGCGTTCGGCGGGAATGCCGTCAAAGCACACGCCGTTCGGGTCGACGGCGCGCACGCGCGTCCCCTCGTACTCGCCGCCATGCTTCTGGAAATACCAGAACGGGATGCCGTTCTGCATTGTGACCACGGTGGTCTTGGGGCCGTACAGCGGCTCGAGCTGGTTGACCAATCCTTCGACCTGATGCGTTTTGAGGGCGAGGATCACGCAATCCACGTGACCCACGGCCGCGATGCTGTCGGTGGCCTTGCAGGTGCGCGCTTCCAGCACCGAGCCGTCGTGGAACTTGACCGTCATGCCGTTGGCACGAATCGCGTCCAGGTTTTTCCAGCGGGCGATGAACGTAACGTCCTCACCGGCCGCTGCCAGCTTCGCTCCGACAAATCCGCCGATGGCTCCGGCGCCAACGATGCAAAACCGCATATGAGATCCCTAATGCAAAGTGATGGTGGTGTTGCTGCGATTCCAGAATTTCAACATCCCTGGGATCGCGGGAGTTGTGCGATTTTGGCCGGAAGGCGGCGCCGCCTGGATCAAGCCGCGCTGGCTCGCCCGCGTTTTTGACGGGGCGAAACGGAGTATTGGCACATCATGCAATCCTGAAAGCATGATTGTGCATTGCAGCAATCACCTTGACAAGAGCCGGCCTCCGCGCCCCGGAAGACGCGAGCCGGCCCGCCGCAAGCGTGTTCGAACCGCGCATCGGCTTGCCATAAACATTTGTAGCCAATATATTTGTGCAAAACTATACGTTCAATTCCCCGCGTCTCAACGTTTCTCCCACCCACTTTTGGAGGTTCCCTTGCGCATTACCCATTCCGGCGCCATCGCCACTCTCGCCGCATCCGTCGTTCTCTTTGCCGGTTGTGCCTCCACGCCGCCGCCAGTGACCAGCACGGCCACTCCCGCCACCGCCGTGCCCGCCAGCAGCGCCGGCCTGACCAAACCCACCACCGGCACCACCTCGCCGGCCCAGCCGCTGACGGCGGCGGTCAAGCCTTCGGGAAACAAGGTTTATTTCGACTACGACAAATATGACGTCAAGGACCAGTACGCCAGCGTGGTGCGGTCCAACGCGGAATACCTGACCAAGACCAACGGCGCCGTGGAGCTCGATGGCAATGCCGATGAACGCGGCAGCCGCGAATACAACATGGCCCTGGGCCAGAAGCGTGCCGACGCGGTCAAGAAAGCGATGGCTGTGCTGGGTGTGAAGGCGGATCGCATCGAGACCATCAGCTTCGGCGAGGACAAGCCCGTTGCCAAAGGCCACGACGAAGCCTCCTGGGCCGAGAACCGCCGCGTCGATGTCGTACTGAAATCGAAGTAGCAGGGCCGGCAGCAGCGGTATCCATCTGCCGGGGACCAACGTCCCCGGCATTTTCAATTTTTTCGCCACGGCCAGCCTGGAGTGCGCACACCGCGCGCTGCCACGTCGTCATCCATGCCCGCACGCACGAGTCCACGCCAGCAACAAACGAGCACGCGTCGCCGCGTCGTGGCCAGGACTGCCCGCGGCAATACCAGCAGGCGCGAGCCCTCCAGCGCCGAATTGGCCATGCAGTCGCCCGAGTCGGCGCACTACCGACAGATGCTGGCCGTGCTCACGCAGTTTCGCGTGGTCGTTGCCAACTTGAAAAAGCACTATCACGACATTGAAAAAACCACCGGCGTCACCGGCACCCAGCTTTGGACGCTGGTGGCAATTGCGCAGCAACCCGGGCTCACCGTCGGCACGCTTGCGCGCGAGCTGGCCGTTCACCAGTCCACCGCCAGCAACCTGCTGGACCGGCTGGTGGAACTGGGTCACGTCACGCGTGCCCGCGAAGGAATTGATCAGCGCGTGGTGAGCCTTTACCTCACCGAAAAAGGCAAGACCACCGCCAACAACGCACCGCAACCGGCGATGGGCTTGTTGCAGCACGCGCTGTTGTCGCTGCCCGACGAACGCGTCGCCGGTTTGCGCGAACATCTCGACCACCTGATTCGCGCCATCGGCGTCAAGCGCAAGGCCGGCGAGTCCACGCCGCTTGCCACACTGCTGCACAAAGACGTCCCCACGGCCACGCGCAAGAACACGCGCAAAACCTAGTTTCGACTGCCCTGCGGAAGCGCCGGGATCAGGCGCGTGTCTTAACTTTGTCGGCCTTGTTGAAATACACCAGCAGCACGATGCCCGCCAGCACCATCGGCAGGCTCAGCCATTGACCCATCGACAAGCCCAGCGCCAGAAAGCCGAGGAAGTCATCCGGCTGCCGCGCGAACTCGGTGAGGAACCGCAGCGTGCCGTAGCCGATCAGGAACACCGCCGACACCGCGCCCACCGCCCGCGGCTTGCGGGAGTAGATCCACAGGACCAGAAACAGCACCAGTCCTTCCGCCACAAACTGGTAAAGCGCCGATGGGTGCCGCGCCGTGCGCGTCGGATCCACCTGCGGAAACCACATCGCCCAGGGCCAGGTGGCCGCGTCGGTGATGCGCCCCGGCAATTCGCCGTTGATGAAGTTGCCCATGCGCCCCGCGCCGAGGCCGGTCGGCACCAGCGGCGCGATGAAGTCGGTCACTTGCCAGAAGGTGCGCCCGGTCCTGTGGCCGTACCAGAGCATCGCCACCAGCACCCCCAGGAAGCCGCCGTGGAACGACATGCCGCCCTGCCAGACGTAGAAAACTTCGATCGGATGGGCGAGGTAATACGCCGGCTTGTAAAACAGCACAAACCCCAGCCGCCCGCCGAGCACCACACCCAGCATGCCGTAGAACAGCAGGTCATCCAGGCTCTCCTTGGAGAAGCCCATGTCCGGCCGCCGCTTCAAATGCATGCGCCCCAGCACCATAAACAATACGAATGCCAGCACATACATCAGGCCATACCAGCGAATGGCGATGGGACCGAGCGAGAGCGCGATCGGGTCGAACTGCGGGTAGGTCAGCATGGCGGTCCGTGAAAAAGGGTCGGGCGATTATCGCACTGCGGGGGGATGGGGCTTCGCGCCTGATGGCAATGTTCCGACACCGTGTTGGCGCCGGCAACCAGAACTGCGGGCGCGCAAAGACTCCTTCCCCGGCGCAGGCCGGGGGCCAAGTTTCGTACCCGGGAATTACAAATTGGGCCCCGGCCTGCGCCGGGGAGGGGACTTGGTTGGAACGCTTCAGCGTTTCGCGTTTCCACTCCCAATCATGATTCCAAAATGTGAAACTCCAGCACTGGCGAGCCTCTCCGGCAATAAATGCCCGGAGAACCGCGCCAATGCTGGAGTTTTGGACTTCGGTCGTCTGGGAAATATCCCCGGCGCCGGGCGATCAATCCACCTTGATATTGCCCTTCTTCACCACGTCACCCCAGCGCTTCATTTCGAGCGCGATGTAGGCGGTGAACTCCTTGGTGTTGTTGGTCACCGGATCGGCCGCTTCGGCGGCGAGGCGCTCGGCCACACCGGGTGTCTTGCTGGCGATGGCCGCGGCTTCGGCGAGCTTCTTGATAATGGCGTCCGGCGTGCCGGCAGGGGCCAGCAGGCCGTACCACTGCGAGGTTTCAAATCCCGGATAGCCCTGCTCGGCCACCGTCGGCACATCGGGCAAGGCGGGTACGCGCTTGGCCGTACCCACAGCGATGGCGCGCAGCTTGCCATCCTTCACATGCGGCAGCAGCGGCGGTGCGCCAGTGAAGGTGGCTTCCAGGCGGCCGGCCAGCAGATCGGTGAGCATAGGGCCAGTGCCTTTGTATGGCACGTGCTGCGAGTCCATGCCAGCCGTCTGGTTCAGGTACGCCATCGCCAGATGCCCGGAGCTGCCGTTGCCCGCCGAACCGTAGTTCACCGCACCCGGCTTGGATTTGGCCAGCGCCACATATTCCTTCAGGTTCTTCGCCGGCACGCTCGAATTGACCACCACCAGGCTGGGTACTTTCGACAGCAGCGTGATCGGGATGAAATCCTTCACCGGGTCATACGGCAGCTTGGCGCCGAACATGGCCGGGTTCACCGCCAGCGTGCCGACATGGCCGAGGATGATGGTGTAGCCGTCCTTCTCGGCGTTCTTCGCCTCTACCATCGCGATATTGCCGGCACCACCCGGCTTGTTCTCAACGATGACGTTTTGCCCCAGCACCTTGGCCATTTCGGCCCCGTAGGCGCGCGACACGATTTCCGAGCTGCCGCCCGGCGCGAACGGCACCAGCAGGCGGATCGGCTTGTTGGGGTATTGAGCAGCGGCCTGGCCGGGCAGCGCCAAGCCGAATATCGCCGCCACCGCCATGCAGGCGGCCTGAAAGGTTGTCTTCATATTGCTCCTCGTCGTTTGTTGTTTTGCGTCACAAGTCAAAATCGTCCATCCGGTAGAATCATAGTCAATTCTGCGTCTTTACCCGGACGCCGTCCCGCAAATGATCACCGCGCGCCCGCCACGAGCGGACGAACAAATCAGGCCCGGCAGTTTGATGGCTGCCTGGCAACATTGTCAGAGCCGCCCCCTTGTGCGGCATTTCTCCCTTTCCCAAATGGAGACTTAGAGGGATTTTCAGCGGTTACGCCTTGATGACGACTGCAAATCTCCCTCAATCCCTCTTTAGGAAAGAGGGAAGTGCCGCGCGACGACCACGGCAGAGTTGGTTGGCTAGTGGACGATTGCAATTCGAACTGCTGAAAAGATGCTGGAGGACGATCGCAATTCAAACTGCCACAAAGATGCTGGAGGACGTTTGCAATTCAACCTGTCGCAAAATGCTGTAGGAGCATTGAAATTTAAACTGCCGCAGAGAGCCGTAGTCCACTCAAGGCACTTCTCCCTTTCCTAAAGGGAGACTGAGAGGGATTTTCAGCGATTGCCGCGAGATGACGACCGCAAATCTCCCTCAGTCCCTCTTTAGGAAAGAGGGAAGTGCCAATTGCGGAGGACACGGCTCCGATTGACCGCCTGCGCACCATCACCACCCGCACAAGCCAAACACCCGCAACCCCAGCACCCCGGCACGCCGAATCCCAATTACCCATCCAGTTCCACCGTAAACCAAAGACCCATCATGTCCCAATCTTCCGACAACAAATTCCGCTCATTCACCATCACCAAAGGCGTCGAACGCGCGCCAAACCGCTCGATGCTGCGTGGCATCGGCTACCAGGACGCCGACTTCGACAAGCCCTTCATCGGCCTCGCCAACGGCCACAGCACGCTGAACCCCTGCAACGCCGGCATCCAGCCGCTGGCCAATGCCGCCGACGCCGCCATCCGCAAGGCCGGTGGCATGCCGCAGATGTTCGGCACCATCACCGTCACCGACGGCATTTCGATGGGCACGGAAGGCATGAAGTATTCGCTGGTCTCGCGCGAGGTGATCGCGGACTCCATCGAGACCGCCTGCCAGTCGCAGTTCATGGACGGGGTGATGACCATCGGCGGCTGCGACAAGAACATGCCGGGCGCGATGATCGGTATCTGCCGCATGAACATCCCCGCCATCTTTGTGTACGGCGGCACCATCAAGCCCGGCCACTACAAGGGCCAGGATTTGCAGGTGGTGTCGGTGTTCGAAGCGGTAGGCGCCTTCAACGCCGGCAAGATGAGCGAGGAAGATTTCGGCTGCATCGAGCGCTGCGCCATTCCCGGCGTGGGTGCCTGCGGTGGCATGTACACCGCCAACACCATGTCCAGCGCCTTCGAGGCGCTGGGCATGTCGCTGCCCTACTCCAGCACCATGGCCGCGGAAGACCACGAAAAGATCGAGAGCACCGAGGAATCCGCGCGCGTGCTGCTCGAAGCAGTCAAGAACGGACTGAAGCCCCGCGACATCGTCACCCGCAAGTCACTCGAAAACGCCGTGGCCGTCATCATGGCCGTGGGCGGCTCGACCAACGCGGTGCTGCATTTCCTCGCCATCGCCCACGCCGCCGACGTGGAATGGACCATCGACGATTTCGAACGCATGCGCAATCGCGTGCCCGTGATCTGCGACCTCAAACCCTCCGGCAAATACGTCGCGGTGGATTTGCACAAGGCCGGCGGCATTCCGCAAGTGATGAAGATCCTGCTCGACGCCGGCCTGATGCACGGCGACTGCATGACCATCACCGGCAAGACCATCGCGGAAACGTTGAAGGATATTCCGAGCCAGCCGCGCGCGGACCAGGACGTGATCCGTCCCATCAGCAAGGCGCTGTACGCGCAGGGCCACCTGGCGATCCTCAAGGGCAACCTCGCCACCGAAGGCTGCGTGGCCAAGATTACCGGCCTGAAGAACCCCGTCATCACCGGCCCCGCGCGCGTGTTCGATTCCGAGCCCGAACTGATGGAAGCCATCATGCAAGACAAGATCACCCACGGCGACGTGGTGGTGCTGCGCTACGAAGGTCCCAAGGGCGGCCCCGGCATGCGCGAAATGCTGGCACCCACCTCCGCACTGATCGGCAAAGGCCTGGGCGAAACGGTGGGGCTGATTACCGACGGCCGCTTCTCCGGGGGCACCTGGGGAATGGTGGTGGGGCATGTGGCGCCGGAAGCGTTTGTGGGCGGCACGATTGCACTGGTTAACGAAGGGGATTCGATCACCATCGATGCGAAGCAGTTGCTGCTTCAGTTGAATGTGAGCGATGAAGAGCTTAGCCAAAGGCGCGAGAAATGGAAGGCGCCGGCGCCGCGATATACGCGGGGGGTGCTGGGGAAGTATTTCAGGTTGGTGGGGACGGCATCCAAGGGGGCGGTGACGGACTAACTCCGTCAGACCACTATCTGTCCAAACACATTTGTCGTATTCTTTGTGAACTAACAGCAGCCCGATAGAGGCTGACCAATCGTCACTGTCTTCGGATGGGTGCCTTCAGGGAGGCATCCATGAAAGCCGCACAAGCGCAATTGAAAATTGGCCAATCAAAAGGGGCCAGGCCCAGGTTTCTCGATCAGCGTCGAGAAATATCGAGCCCGGCCCCTTTTGTTCTCCCGTTTGTTCGCCTTTTGTTCGGTTGGAGTGGCCGGCATGTGGCGAAAGCCCGTCGAGCTTGAGGTAAACGTGGAAACCATTACTTCAGCAATTCCAGATGTCGAAGTATTTCTTAGCTTGGCAACAGAAGACCTGGCCGAAACGATTCTTAGAATTGCGTTTCAATCCAAACAACAAAGTGGCCTGATCCACCCTCAAACCCTGCTTTCACAACTTGACGGACATCCATCAGGCTCAAGTGGGTATCCAATAAGCAAACGAAGTGAGGCTGAACAAGCCTTTAGTGAAGCTTGGAACTGGCTCACCGTGCAAGGACTGCTTATCCCAGACGCCGGAATGAATGGGAACAATGGGTGGATGAGATTTGGTCGTCGCGCCCAGTCGCTTTTGGAAAAAAACAATTTCAAAAATTATGCGCACGCGATAACTATTTCGCGAACTCTTATCCACGCGACGATTGCCAGCGAGGTTTGGAACGATCTCGCGCGTGGTGACTTGCCTACCGCTGTTTTCAAGTCGTTTAAGGCGGTTGAGATTGCCGTCCGCGACGCCGGAAAATTTAGTGCGAATGACATTGGCGTCCCATTGATGCGCAAAGCATTTGACAAATCAAGTGGTCCACTCAGCGATATGTCTCAACCCGAAGGAGAGCGAGAA
>JBGATH010000026.1:57801-68258 GCA_044229235.1 Usitatibacteraceae bacterium | reverse complement strand
CGGGTGCAGGCAGCTTCCTGCTGTTCCTCCAATTGCTTGCGACGGCCGGCCTGCACATCGATCACATCAAGACCGTCCAGCCGGTCGCCCAGACCGAAGCCGACATCGCCTCTGCGATCCTCGATGGCCGTGCCGACGCCGGACTGGCGGTGCGTGCCGTGGCGCGACAGTTCCACCTCGATTTCATTCCGCTGGCCATCGAGCGCCTCGACATTGCCGTGCTGCGGCCGAGCTACTTCGATCCGCCCTGGCAGACCCTCATGGAATTCACGCAGCGCCCCGGGTTCCAGCGCTACGCCAAATCGCTGGCGGGTTACGACATCGCCGCGCTCGGCAGGGTGATCTGGAATGCGTGAGGCGACCTTCGGGTCGTTGTCAATTTGACGCATACCCACGCGGCGGCAAAGGCCCGGGCCGGTTTGCAAGCTTTGAAGGTTGTCCAGACAAGGCTGCACGTCGTCTAACATGTCGCTGTGACCACGCGCCTGCCCAGCCTCACCCTCGCCGCCACCGCCCTGCTGATCGCCCTTACGCTGATCGCATTCGCCATCGGCCGCTTTGCGATTACGCCGGGCGACCTGTTGACCATCATCTGGGCCAAGCTCAGCGGCGGGTCGCACGCGCTACCGGCCACTTACGACGCCGTGATCTTTCAGATCCGCGGACCGCGCGTGCTGGCGGCAGTGGCCATCGGTGCGGCGTTGGCCGCGTCCGGCGCGGTCTACCAGAACATGTTTCGCAATCCGCTGGTCTCGCCCGACATCCTCGGCGTTTCGAGCGGCGCGGCATTGGGCGCCGTGCTGGCGATCTTTCTTTCCCTGCCGATCCTCGCCATCCAGGGCTTCGCTTTCGCCGGCGGGCTTGCAGCCGTGGCCATGGTGTATTTCATCGGCAACGCCGTGCGCGGGCATGACCCCATCCTCTCGCTGATTCTCACCGGTGTGGTGGTCGGCACCCTGCTGGGCTCGGGGCTCGCGCTGATGAAATACCTGGCCGACCCCTACAACCAGCTACCCGCCATCACCTTCTGGCTGCTGGGCAGCCTGAGCGCCATTTCACCGGGCGACTTGTGGATCGCGGTGCCGCTGATGGCGCTGGGCCTGGTGCCGATTTTCCTGCTGCGCTGGCGCATGAACGTGTTGTCGCTTTCGGATGACGAGGCGCGCGCCCTGGGTGTGAATGTATCGAGGTTGCGTCTCATCGTCGTCACCTGCGCCACGCTCGTCAGTGCCGCAGCCGTGGCCATCGCCGGCATCATCGGCTGGATCGGCCTGCTGATTCCGCATGCCGCGCGCCTGCTCATCGGCCCGGAGTTCGCGCGCATGTTGCCACTGAGCATGCTGCTTGGCGCAAGTTACCTGCTGGCAGTCGATACGCTGGCGCGGACCATGGCGAGCATCGAGGTGCCGCCGGGCGTGTTGACGGCCCTGATCGGCACGCCGCTGTTCCTGTGGCTGCTTGCGGTGACGCATTCGCGGGCGGGGGGAAAGGCATGAAACCCATCTCCGTAGTTTCCGTCTGTGGCACATGGCTGCGATTCAATCGTCGCGCCATTTCGCCAACCACTTCCCCCTTTCCTCCGACCACCTCCCCCTTTCCTAAAGGGGGATCGAGGGGGATTTCGCCGCGTGTCCCCTTTGCGACGACCGAAAATCCCCCTCAGTCCCCCTTTAGGAAAGGGGGAAGTCCTTTGTTTGGGAAGTGCGCTTCCCAAGGTACGGGCGCAGCATGAACACGCTCCTCTCCACCACCTCCCTCGCCTACGGCCACCCCAATCGCACCCTGGGGCGCGATGTGACGCTCGACCTTCACCCAGGCGAGGTAGTCTGCGTGCTAGGCCCCAATGGCGGCGGCAAGACCACGCTGTTTCGCACGTTGCTCGGACTCATCCCCGCCCACGGCGGCGAAATCAGACTGGCGGGGGAGTTGCTGGCGGACCTCGCGCCAGGTGATCGCGCCAAACGCATGGCTTACGTTCCGCAGGCCGGCAACAGCTACTTCGCTTTCACGGTGCGCGATGTGGTGCTGATGGGACGTACCGCGCACCTCGGCCTGTTCGCCGCGCCGGGCGAACAGGATTTCGCGGCGACCGATGCCGCGCTGGCCGAGATGCGCATCACCCGCCTGGCCGACAAGGCGTTCACGCAAATCAGCGGAGGCGAACGCCAGCTCGCGCTGATCGCCCGCGCGCTGGCGCAGGGTGCGCCACTGCTGGTAATGGACGAACCCACCGCCAGCCTCGACTTCGGCAACCAGATGCTGATCCTCGGCGAGATCCTGTGCCTCAAAGCGGGCGGACGCAGCGTGCTGTTCTGCAGCCACGATCCCGACCACGCGCTGCAATGCGCGGATCGCGCGGTGCTGCTGCATCAGGGCGGAATACTGGCCAGCGGCGCGCCGCGCGAAGTTGTTACCGCAGCCAACCTGAAAACGCTTTATGGCATTGACGTGCACCTGATCGAAGACCCGCAGACCGGCCGCGCGTTCTGCCGTCCGGTTGTCGATCGCACTGATTCGCGGGCGCTCTGACCAATCCACCAGGAGAAAACCATGCACTACCTGCTTTTCTATGAAGGCGGCGACGATTACGTTACCGCGCGCGTGCCGTTCCGCAAACTGCACCTGCAGCATGCCCTCGCCGCCGTCGCGCGCGGCGAACTGGTGCTGGGTGGTGCGTATGCCAATCCCGCCAACGGCGCCATGCTGCTTTTCCAGGGTGATTCACCGGCGGCCGCGGAACAGTTCGCGCGCGCCGATCCCTACGTGATCAACGGCATCGTCAAGTCGTGGCATGTACGCGAATGGACCACGGTGGTCGGTGCCGACGCCACCACGAAAGTCGATCCGAACAGCGTGTAGGCAAGAAGACAAAACTCGAGCACTGGCGCGCCTTCGCAGGCATTTTCCTGAATTGCACTTCGACAGCGGACATTGGCAGGCGAACGGGGGGAGGCGAGACTCGGCGTTCCGGTACCCTTTTGTTTCTCACAACGAAAGGAATACCACTATGGGAGCCCCGAGCCTCACCTTGGACGAACGTTATCAGCTTTTTGAAATGCGGTTGGCCAGCTGGCGCATGACCGATATCTGCCGCCACCTGAGGCGCAGCAAGTCGTGCCTGTACGACGAGCTCAAGCGTGGCAGTTTTGCGGGAGACTACTGCCCAATGTGCGCCCAGCAGGATCGGGATAGGGCCGCACAGCGCAGTGCCGCCAATCACCCCACCAAGCCAGCCCGGATGATTGCGGCCACCCAACGCAGGCTTCTCCAGGATTGGTCGCCCGAGCAGATCAGTGGTCGACGCGCGTTATTGGGGCAATCGGCCTTTTCAACGACCGGTATTTACAAGCTCGCGGCCAATCAGGGCTGGACGCATTTGCTGCGACGTACCCAGTGCCGCCAGCATCTCAAACGGCCCGCCCCGCATCCCTACCAAGGCAAGGCGAAGTCCATTCATCTGCGCGGCAAAGAGGTCTTGAATCGGATTGAGCCTGGCCACTGGGAAGCCGATACGATGCTTGGCAAGCGTTGTGACAAGAAGCGTGTGATTGTCTCGGTGGAGCGGCAGAGTGAATATACGGTCTGTCGTCTGCTCAACCAGGTCAATGCCCGCCTGACGGCCAAGCTGGTCAAGCAGGATCTGGCCAGGGGTACCCTTGTCTTCAAGACCGTGACGACCGACCGGGGGGTCGAGTTCAGCGCCATGGGTGACGTATTCCCCGATCAGGCCTATGTGTGCGATCCCCATCAGCCGAATCAGCGGGGGACCAACGAAAATACCATCGGCTTGCTCCGGCAGTATTTCCCCAAGGGACAGACCACCGCCCGATTGACGCAAGCGCAGTTGCTCAAAGCGCAGGATAAACTTAATCATCGCCCCCGCAAATCACTCGGGTATCGGACACCTCACGAGGTCATGTTCAACCGTCAACCTACCGTCCGCTCTTGAAGTGCAATCCAGGAAAGTGTCTGGAAAGGCCCGCCAATGCTGGACTTTTGCCGCTGGGAACTTCTATTAACCTGCTGCGCGGCCAAAATTCACGCCCCCGGTGCTCTGCTTACCTTCGTACGCGTCTGCTATTCCTCGCGCCCTGTCCCGCAGGGACTTCCTTCGGTTGCAGCGCGCTCTGGCGCTCGCAGGCGCGAAGCAATGCTTCGCGAAACCCCTGCTCACGTGGCCCGAACTTTGACGGCTCGCTACGGTTTCTGGAAGTTCCCCACAGGCGCCGGGGCCCACTGACGGCAAAAACTATTACTGTCAGAATGTGGCGTAGACCACAGCAAGTTGCACGCTTCAAGCGCATAGTGGCCGTCAGCCGGTCCGAGGCCCGGTTAAGGTTCGCCCCTGTCGCGTTGATCGGCACTCGACGCCCGCAGGGCGGATTTCAAAAAAAGAACACCGGGGGAATGGATGCACGCAGCGCACCGTGCAGGATTAGTCGCCTTGATTGCCTTGGCCGGCACGGGGATGGTGCTGCCTGCTGCCGCACAAACGCTGGCCGCCGGCGTTGATCACAACTGCACCATCTCGTCGACCGGCGGCGTGGTTTGCTGGGGCTCGAACCAGTACGGCCAGATTGGTGACGGCACCACCATTACCCGCACCGCACCCACCAACGTCAGTTTGCCGTTCGGCGTCACCTCGCTGGCCGGCAATTGGGGCCAGAGCTGCGCGGTCACGTCGGCAGGCGCGGCGAAATGCTGGGGCTGGAACGATTATGGTCAGCTCGGTGACGGCAGCAAGGTCCAGCGCAATTCGCCAGTGGACGTCAGCGGCCTCGGCAGCGGCGTTGCCCGGATCTCCGCGGGATACGGCCACACCTGCGCGCTCACCACCAGCGGCGGAATCAAGTGCTGGGGTGCGGATGTATCCCCATCCAACAATGGCGAACTGGGCAACGGCACGAACTCTGGCGCGCTGGTGCCGGGAGACGTGATTGGATTTGCATCCGGCGCCGGCGCGCTGGCGGTGGCGGCCGGCAAATCGTTCACCTGCGCGGTGACCGCGTCGGGGGGTGCGAAGTGCTGGGGAGCCAATGTATGGGACCAGCTTGGAAATAACGACCCGGTATTTGCCGACCAGAATGTTCCTGTTGACGTGTCTGGGCTGACCGCCGGTGTCGCCAGCGTGGCCACCGGTGAAATTCATGCCTGCGCACTGACCACACTGGGCGGCGTGAAGTGCTGGGGTTATGCGCCCAGCGGCGCGCTCGGCAACAATTCCCAGGCGAGCGTCACCCAACCTGTTGCCGCCGATGTAACCGGATTGACAACTGGGGTTGCGGCGATAACTGCCGGCAATTCGCACACCTGCGCGATGAAGTCGAATGGCGAAGTACTTTGTTGGGGCAGCAATACCCAGGGGCAGATTGGGGACGGCACCAACACGCAACGTAATACGCCGGTCAGCGTGGCCAGCGGTGCGATTGCCATTTCTGCCGGCGCTTTCCACACCTGCATCCTCACCGCAATCGGCGTCAGCCAGTGCTGGGGTAATAACGCGCAGGGCAATCTGGGAAACGGTAGCCAGGGCGGGCCATCATATGTTCCGACGTCAACCACCTATCCCGTGGCGACCGCGACCAGCGTCGTATCCGCGTCGAACCCGTCGGTGTTCGGCGACAGCGTGACGTTTACGGCCACGGTCAGCGGCGGTATCAATGGTGTCGGCGTGAATTTTTTGGCGGATGGATCGGTGATCGCCGGTTGCAGCGCGGTGGCGTTGGCGTCTGGAAGCGCAAACTGCACCACCAGTGCACTTCAGGGGGGCACGCGCAGCATCACGGCTGTTTACGCCGGCAATGCCGCGACATTGGCCAGCCAGTCGGCTGCCGTTACGCAAACGGTCAACAAGGCGGACCAGTTGATCGCGTTCGATGCGCTCGCCAACCGCAACGACGATGAGCCGCCGTTTTCTGTTTCCGCCATCGCCAGTTCCAGCCTCGCGGTGGTATTCAGTTCCACGACGCCGTCGGTCTGCACGGTCGCGGGCAGTACGGTTACGCTGCAACCCAGTCAGGGCGGAAACACCTGCACTATCGCTGCGAACCAAGCTGGGAGCAGCAACTTCAATGCGGCACCGCAGGTGATTCAGAGCTTTACCGTGCTAACGACCGTGCAGCTTGCCGTTACGGCGGTGAAATCCCGAAAAACGCATGGTGCGGCGGGTGATTTCGATATCGCCATCAATCCCGCCACACTAATCGTGTCGCCGAACCCGATCGACGTGGAGTGCCGCGCGATCGGCGCCGGACACAAAATCATATTTACGTTTAACCTGCCGATTACTGCGACGGGTTCTGTTGCCGTTACCGACAAAGACGGCCAGCCGTTTGCCGGCGCCGTCGCGACGCCCAGTTTCTCGGGCAGCGACGTCACGCTGATCGTTACCGGCATACCGGACAACCGCCGCGCAAAATTCACATTGACCAACGTGAATGGTGGATCGAACTCGTTTAGCGCGTCGGTGGGGTTCCTCATTGGGGACGTGAATAATTCTAGAAGTGTCACGGGAACCGATGTCGGTGTGGTACGCGGCCGATCTGGACAAGCGGTCACCGCGGCAAATTTCAAGTCCGATCTCAATGCGTCAGGGACACTGACCGGCACGGACATTTCGGTTGTCAGGCCGCGTTCAGGACTGGTGATTCCATGAAATGTCGAAACGATATTCCTTCATTCGCGGGCGCGGTTAGGATGGCGCCCGCGCTTTGGCACGACAAGATTCGGAAAAACCAATTGATCACAATGAGCTGCGTGGGAGTGAACGCATGATTAGCGCAACCAGAGCAACCGCTCTCCTGTCGATTCTCGCCGCAAGTCTGTTTGGCCTGCCCGCTCACGGTGCCGTAACTGCGTTCCTATCAGCCGGATCTACGTGCTCCGGTGGAAGCTCGGCAAACTTTCAAACTTCTGGCGCACCAGTACAAATCTCACTCTGTATTAACACCGATGTCCCGGTGTGTAGTGTCACCTATCGCTTCATTGCGCCGTCCGCTGCAAAGAACGGACACTTCAAAGTGACCGGGCGCACACTTGCACCCGCGTACGGGTTTTCGAATCTGGCAATTTTTGCCGTTCCGTTTGATCTCAACTTTGATGCTTCACTAAACGCTACGAATACCACTGACTACGGTTCCGGTACAAGCGACTCCTTACCGGGGCCCACCGGCAATAGCCAACTTGTTTCCACCATTTCGTTGACCCCCCAATCAAGCGCAACCGATTCTTCTTACCTAATTGCATTGGATACGACGGGTGTCCCTGGATTTTCTGTTGCGGGCGTAGATCAGGATGGTACGTGTGGAGGCACGGCGGCAGCGCCAATCGACACCGCGATTTCAGCGTCGTTCACTCTAAATCTTGCCGCAGCACCCGCGTTCACCAGCGTCAATTCCGCCACCTTTACTGTCAATAGCCCAGGCACCTTCACCGTTACGGCAACCGGAACGCCAACACCGACGCTTGGGATGTCGGGCAGTTTGCCAAACGGCGTTACCTTTACGCCGGCAACAGGCGCTCTTGCAGGCACTCCCGCTCTTGGCACCGTCGCTTCATATCCAGTTGTTTTCACTGCGACCAATGGAATCGGCGCCCCGGCGCAGGCCTTTTCATTAGTCATACAAAAAGCTAATCAAGCCATTACCTTTGGAATTATCGCCGACCGATCGTTCAGCTCGACCCCGTTTGCCATCACGCCGATTCCGACTTCCACCTCAGGCTTGGCGGTAGGCCTTTCATCCAGCACGCCAACCGTTTGCTCGGTGTCGGGGTCAAACGTTACGATGCTAACTTCCGGCACCTGCACGATTGCCGCGGATCAAGGCGGAAGCGCCGATTACAATCCTGCCGCGCAAGTACTCCAAAGCTTCACGATCTCCGGAACCGTTCCGGACGCCCCGACCATTGGCACGGCCACTGCTGGCAACGCTCAAGCCACGGTCAACTTCACTGCCCCTGTCAACAATGGCGGCAGTGCCATCACGCTGTACACCGCGACCTCCTCGCCGGGCGGCATCACCGGCACCTGCAGCGCGCCGTGCACCTCGATCAATGTCACCGGTCTGGTCAACGGGACGGCCTATACCTTCACGGTGAAGGCGACCAACGGCTCTGGCCAAAGCGCCGCCTCCGCCGCCTCCAACAGCGTCACCCCGGCCACGGTGCCGGGCGCGCCCACCGCCGTGTCGGCCACCGCTGGCAATGCGCAGGCGACGGTAAGCTTCACCGCCCCGGGCAGCAATGGCGGCAGCGCCATCACCGGCTACACCGCCACCTGCGGCGCCCAGAGCAACAGCGGCGCTGGTTCACCGATCACAGTGGCCGGTCTCACCAATGGCACGCTGGTCACCTGTACCGTGATTGCCACCAATTCGATCGGCAACAGTGCCGCCTCCGCCGCCTCCAACAGCGTCACCCCGACGGTGGCGCCGTTCGCCTACGTGCCCAACGCTACCAACAACAATGTTTCGGTGATCGACACGGCGACCAACACCGTGGTCGCCACGATACCGGTAGGGTCGAACCCACAGGGCGCTGCGGTCCATCCCTCGGGCGGCCTGGTCTATGTGGCCAATGCCGGCAGCAACAGCGTCTCGGTGATCGATACGGCCAGCAACACGGTGATGACGACAGTGACGGTCGGCTCCAATCCGCAGGGTGCCGCAGTCCACCCGTCGGGTAGCTACGTCTATGTGACCAACGCCAGCGGCAATAGCGTCTCGGTGATCGACACGGGCAGCAACACGGTGACTGCAACCGTGCCGGTGGGGACTGCCCCTGTCGGCATCGCGATCAACCCGGCGGGCACGTTTGCCTACACCGGCAATTTGACCAGTGGCGACGTTTCGGTGATCAATACCGCCACCAATACCGTGATTGCGACGGTACCGGTGGGTGCCGCGCCGCGCGGGATTGCGATCAATCCAGCGGGTACCTTTGCCTATGTGGCGAGCCAGACTGGCGGCAATGTCTCGGTGATCAATACCGGCACCAACGCCGTGGATGCAACCGTGCCGGTGAGCGGTGGCCCGATCAATGTCGCGGTCAACCCGGCGGGCAGCTTTGCCTATGTGACGGGCTTTGGCGGCAACATCGTTTCGGTGCTTAACACCGCCACCAATACCATCGCCACGACGGTGCCGGTGGGAGCGCAGCCGGTGGGTATTGCGTTCACGCCGGAAGGGGCCTTTGCCTATGTGGCCAACCGGCAAAGCGGCAGCGTCTCGGTGATCGACACCGGCACTAATACGGTGACAGCGACGATATCCGTGGGCGTCTTCCCGAACGGCTTCGGCAAGTTCATCGGTGGGCCGCAGGCGACCGTGCCGGGTGCGCCGACTGGTGTAGCCGCGACTGGCGGCAATGCCCAGGCGACGGTCACGTTTACCGCGCCGACCTGGAATGGCCGCTCGACTATCACCCTGTACACCGCGACCTCCTCGCCGGGCGGATTTACCGGTACCTGCGCGGCACCGTGTACCTCGATCAACGTCACGGGTCTGACCAACGGTAGCGCCTACACGTTTACAGTGAAGGCCACCAACGCCATCGGCCAGGGTGCTGCCTCAACCGCCTCCAACAGCGTCACCCCGGCCACCGTGCCGGGAGCGCCGACCATCGGTGCTGCCACGGCCGGCGACGCCCAGGCGACGGTGACGTTTACGGCACCGGCCAGCAATGGCGGCAGTGCCATCACCGGATATACAGCGACCAGCAATCCTGACGGGTTGACCAGCAGCGGCTGTACCGTCTCTCCGTGCACGGTCACCGGCCTGACCAACGGCACCGCCTATACCTTCACTGTCACCGCAACCAATGCCGTCGGTTCCGGCGCGGCATCGGCGGCATCAAATTCCGTGACGCCCCTGGCAGCGCAGACCATCACCTTCGGCGCGCAGGCGAGCCAGTCCTACAGCAGCGGCGGCAGCTTCAGCATCAGTCCGGGGGCCGGCGTGACGGTCAACATCATCGGTGCCGGCACCTGCACCATCACGGCGAGCCAGGCTGGTGACGCGACCTATGCGGTGGCCACGCCGGTCAATCAGGCGGTGACGATCAACGCGGCCAGCCAGACCATCAGCTTCGGCGCGCTTGCCGACAAGACCCTGATCCAGAGCCCGGTGACGCTCACGGCGACGGCCAGTTCGGGGCTCAGCGTGAGCTTCGCCTCGACCACCGGCACGGTGTGTACGGTATCGGGCAACAGCGTGACGCTGCTCACCACCGGTTCCTGTTCGATCACGGCCAGCCAGGCCGGCAACGGCAACTACAACGCCGCCACGCCGGTGGTGCAGGCGTTCAACGTGACCAAGGCGCCGCAGACCATCACCTTCGGCGCGCAGGCGAGCCAGTCCTACAGCAGCGGCGGCAGCTTCAGCATCAGTCCGGTGGCCACCACCACCTCGCCGCTGGCGATCAGCTACAGCGTGGCCCCGGCGGGCGTGTGCACCATGGGG
>JBGATH010000026.1:0-57749 GCA_044229235.1 Usitatibacteraceae bacterium | reverse complement strand
GGGCCGGCGTGACGGTCAACATCATCGGTGCCGGCACCTGCACCATCACGGCGAGCCAGGCTGGTGACGCGACCTATGCGGTGGCCACGCCGGTCAATCAGGCGGTGACGATCAACGCGGCCAGCCAGACCATCAGCTTCACTTCCATCGCTCCCGCAGCCACAGTGGGTGGGGCGACCTACACGCCGACGGCCACCGCTTCCTCGGGCCTGACTGTCGTCTTTACTATCGACGCGAGTTCGACCAGCGTCTGTTCTATCAGTGGCGGCGTGGTGTCCTTCCTAACCGCCGGCACCTGCACGATTAACGCCAATCAGGCCGGCAATGCCACCTACAGTGCCGCAGCGCAGGTGCAGCAGGCCGTGACGGTATCGATCAACATCGCCATCATCGACGTGGTTTCCAGCAAGAGCCATGGCAGCTATGTCGGCGAAATCGGCATCCCGTTCGGTGGAACCTTAGCGGTACCAGGGGCGATCGAACCACGCCTCGCACTCACCGGCCACACCATCGTGTTCCGTTTCAACGCGCCGGTGTCGGTAGCGGGTTCGGTCAGCGTCACTACCGCACCCGCATCGTCGGCCAGCGGAACTGCCGCGGTGTCGCTGGCGAACCCGAATCACGTGATCGTTACCTTGACGGGCATTGCCGACGCGGCGCGCGCGCAGATTTCCCTGCAGGGTGTCAATGGCGCGGTGAATCAGACGGTTGCCCTGGGCTTCCTGGTGGGGGATGTCAGTGGCAACGGTCGCGTAACCGCCACGGACATTGCTGCGGTCAAGGTCAATTCAGGACTGCCTGCAGGCGCCAATAATTTCCGCGCGGACTTGAATGCAAGCGGCAGCGTGACGGCGCCGGACATCAGCATCATCAAGAGTCGATCCGGTACGCAGTTGCCTTGACCGGTTTTCCAGCTGCTTCCGTCGCAAAGCGGCGGGAGCGAGGATCCAGCACTGGCGCGGCTCTCGGGCCGAAAAGGCCCGGAGAAGCCCGCCAATGCTGGGGTTTTAATGGCCTGCGGAGCCGTCCTACAGCACCTGCGAGCGACCGCCATCCACGGCCAGAATCTGCCCGCTGACGTAAGTGGCATCCAGCATCAAGTATTTCACGGCGCCGGCGATATCGGCCGGCGCGCCGACGCGCTGCAGCGGCGTCTGTGACACGATGCGCTTTTGCTCATCGGGCGGATAGTCATGGCCGGCGTCCGGCCAAAGGATGGCGCCAGGCGAGACGCCGTTGACGCGCACGTCCGGCCCCAGTTCCAGGGCCAGCGAGCGCGTGAGCCCGGCGAGGCCAGCCTTGGCAATTGTATACACCACGAAGTTTTTCAACGGTCGGTCGGCATGGATGTCGACGATGTTGATGATGCAGCCCTGCGTCTTTTTCAGGTACGGCGCGGCCGCCTGCGACAGGAACAGCGGTGCCTTCAGATTGGAATCGATGAGGTCGATCCAGTTGTCTTCGTCGATGCGGCCAACCGGCGTGGCGTAAAAGGTTGACGCGTTGTTGACCAGGCCGTCGAGCCGGCCAAATTCCGACGCCGCGTGATCGATCAATCCTTTGAGCGCGTTGTAGGCGAGCAGGTCGCCTTGCACCACGGCTGCGGATTTTGTGCGGATGGCATTCAATTCTTTCACCAGCGCACCGGCTTCCGCGCGCGAACGATTGCAGTGGATGATGACATTGGTGCCGGCGCCGTGCAGGCTGCGCGCGATGGCCGCGCCGACGCGCTTGGCCGCGCCGGTGACGAGGATGGATTTTGCGTTCGACGGTGTCATTGAATGTGCTTCGACAGATTCATCCGGACGATATGACTGTGTAGCGGGCGCGTTAAACTATTGGCCAGCGCTTGCGACTGCAAGCCATGCCTGCGCGCGACTTTAGCTGTGCGCATTCTAGCCGACCCCTCCCGCACAACCGCGAAATTGAGAACGCCCGTCTCCTCCCGCTCGCCGAACCTGCCTGTGCCGACCGGAGATGCGCTGGCCCATACCGAGGCCTGCGCGGCCATGCTGGGCGCGGCCATCGACGAGGCAGGCGGCTGGATCCCGTTTGCGCGCTTCATGGAGCTGGCGCTATATGCACCGGGTCTTGGCTACTACGCGGCTGGTGCGCGCAAGTTTGGTCCGGACGGCGACTTCGTCACGGCACCGGAAATTTCGTCCCTGTTCGGCCAGTGCGTCGCGCGCACGGTGGCGGAGGTCATCGCGCAGACAGGTGGCGATGTGCTTGAACTGGGACCGGGCTCCGGCAAGCTGGCGGCAGATATGCTGCCCGCGTTGGACGCACTCGGTCGTCTGCCGGATCGCTACCTGCTGCTCGAGGTGAGTGCAGACCTGCGGGAGCGCCAGCAGCAGGCACTGGCTGCATTGCCTGCGCAGCTTGCGGCACGGGCAATCTGGATCGACGCGATCCCCGATGAATTTACCGGTTGCGTGGTGGCCAACGAGGTGCTGGACGTTGTGCCGGTACACCTGGTGCGCTTTGCCGCAGGCGGCATGTTTGAGCGTGGCGTGACCCTGAGGGATGGCGGGTTGGCCTGGCAGGATAAGCCCGCATTGCCTGCGGAACTGTCGGCCCGGGCCACAATAATCGAGGCTGGCTGCCTGAATGGGTCGCCGCTTGAGGGTTACACCACCGAGATTTCACCGGCGGCCGCGGGATTGGTGAGCAGCCTGGCGAAATCGCTGCGCGCCGGCGCGCTGCTGTTCATCGACTATGGCTTTCGGGCAGCTGAGTTCTATCATCCCAGCCGCGGCACCGGCACGTTGATGTGCCACTACCGGCATTTCGCCCACGCCGACCCGTTCCTGTATCCCGGCCTGCAGGACATCACCGCCCACGTCGATTTTTCAGCCGCCGCGCAGGCCGGGGTGGACGCCGGCCTGACGGTGGCGGGCTATACCACCCAGGCGCAGTTCCTGCTGGCCAGTGGCCTCACCGACCTGCTCGCGAATGTCGATCCGTCGGATGTGATGCGCTACCTGCCGCTCACCAATCAGCTGCAGCGCCTGATCTCTCCGGCCGAGATGGGCGAATTTTTCAAGGTGCTTTGCCTGGTGCGCGGTGATGTAAATGTAGCCGCATTTGCGTCATCTAGGCCGTTGCCGCTTTGAAGTATGATGATCCCCACCATTTTTCCGGCCGGGTTACCGGTGCTGCGGCCCGGGTTGAACAGTCGAAAACCGGACCGGCAATACGATTTGATCTAGCGCAGTATCGCGGTGGCCGCATGCGTTGAACATGGCGGGTATGTTGCGCAGTGCAGATTCAGCCACTTGAGTTAACCAGGATTACAAGGGAGCCTTCAAATGCCACAAATGATTGGGGTACCGAAAGAGATATTTCCGTTGGAAAAGCGCGTTGCGACTGTTCCGGAAGTCGTCGAAAAGCTGATCAAGTTGGGATTCACGGTGCAGGTCGAATCCGGCGCTGGCGATGCCGCCAACGTGAGCGATGATGATTTCCGAAAGTCCGGCGCCGGCGTGGTCGCCAGTGCTGCTGAGTTGTGGGCTGGCTCGGATATCGTTTTCAAAATGCGCCCGCCCTCGATGGAAGAGGTGGCGATGATGAAGGAAGGCCAGACGCTGATCTCGTTCATCTGGCCCGCGCAGAACCCGGACTTGATGAAAGCCATGGCCGCCAGGAAGGTCACGGTACTGGCGATCGACTCACTGCCGCGCACACTGTCCCGTGCGCAAAAGATGGATGCGCTGACCTCGCAGGCCGGCGTCACCGGCTACCGCGCCGTGATTGAAGCGGCCAATGCTTTCGGCCGCTTTTTCAGCGGCCAGATCACCGCCGCTGGCAAGGTGCCGCCGGCGAAGATATTCATCGCCGGCGCGGGTGTCGCGGGCCTCGCCGCAGTCGGCACTGCGGCCAGCATGGGCGCCATCGTGCGTGCCAACGATACGCGTGCGGAAGTGGCCGACCAGGTCAAGTCGCTGGGCGGCGAATTCGTCAAGGTCAATTACGAGGAAGAAGGTTCCGGCGGCGGCGGCTACGCCAAGGTCATGTCCGAAGGCTTCCAGCAGGCGCAGCGCGAGATGTATGCGCAGCAAGCCCGCGAAGTGGACATCATCATCACCACGGCGCTCATTCCCGGCAAGCCGGCGCCTCGACTCATCACCGCAGATATGGTGAAGTCGATGAAGGCCGGCAGCGTCATCGTTGATATGGCCGCCGAGCAAGGCGGCAACTGTGAACTGACCGAGCGGGACAAGGCCGTAGTCAAGCACGGCGTCACCATCGTTGGTTACACCGATCTGGCCAGCCGCCTGGCCAAACAGTCCTCGACTTTGTACGGCACCAACTTGTTCCGCCTCTCCGAGGAATTGTGCAAGACCAAGGACGGCGTGATCAACGTCAACATGGAAGACGAAGCTATCCGCGGCCTGACCGTGATCAAACAAGGCGAGGTCACCTGGCCGCCGCCACCAATCAAGCAGGCGGCACCGGCAGCCAAGCCGGCGGCCGCTGCAGCGGCGCCGGCGGCGAAGAAGGGCCACGGCCACGGCGGCGGTGGCGAACCGATGGCGGCCGGCACCTTGAGCGTCATGTTTGCCGTGGCGGCGGCGCTGTTCTGGTTTGTCGGCGCGTATGCGCCGCCGGCCTTCCTCGGCCACTTCACGGTGTTCGTGCTGGCGGTGTTTGTCGGTTACATGGTGGTGTGGAACGTCACCCCTTCATTGCACACGCCGCTGATGAGCGTGACCAACGCGATTTCGAGCATCATCATCATCGGTGCGCTGGTGCAGATTGCGCCCCCCGCGCTGAAGGATGTGACGCGGCCGGACGAAATCATCCGCTGGCTGGCTGTCGCCGGCATCGGGCTCACCGCCATCAACATGTTCGGCGGCTTTGCCGTCACCCAGCGCATGCTGGCCATGTTCCGCAAATAAGGGAGACGACAACATGTCCGCAAGCCTGGTAACTGTTGCCTATATCGCCGCCATCATCCTCTTCATCCTCAGCCTGGGCGGCCTGTCCAATCCCGAAACGTCGCGCCGCGGCAACACCTACGGCGTGATCGGCATGACCATCGCCGTGCTCGCGACCATCTTCGGCCCGCGCGTCACGGGTGCCGGCATTCCGTGGATCATCGGCTCGCTGGTGGTCGGCGGCGGCGTCGGTTTGTACCTTGCCCGCACGGTGCAGATGACGCAGATGCCCGAGCTGGTTGCGTTCATGCACAGCATGGTCGGCCTGGCCGCCTGTGTGGTCGGATTCGCCAGTTATATCGATCCGGGTTCGATGCTTAACCTTGCGACCGGCGAAACATTGACCTCGGCCGAGCAGACCATCCATCACATCGAGGTGTATGTCGGTGTCTTCATCGGTGCTGTCACGCTGTCCGGTTCGGTGATTGCCTTTGGCAAGCTTTCCGGCAAGATCGGCGGCAAGCCGCTGACGCTGCCGGCGCGCCACTGGTTGAATTTGGCCGGTCTGATTGCGGTCATCTGGTTCGGCAAGGTTTTCATGGGCGCGCATTCCGTGAACGAAGGCATGAACCCGCTCATCATCATGACCGTCATCGCGCTGCTGTTCGGCATTCACATGGTGATGGCCATCGGCGGCGCCGACATGCCGGTGGTGGTGTCGATGCTCAACAGCTACTCGGGTTGGGCGGCGGCGGCCACGGGTTTCATGCTGTCCAACGACCTCCTGATCGTGACCGGTGCGCTGGTCGGTTCTTCGGGCGCCATCCTCTCGTTCATCATGTGCAAGGCGATGAACCGCAATTTCATCAGCGTGATTGCCGGTGGCTTCGGCTCGGACGGCGGCACGCCAAAAGCGGCGGGCGATGCTGCTGCGCCGGCCGGCGAAGTGGTGCCGGTCAGCGCGACCGAGACCGCCGAACTGCTGAAGGAAGCCAAGAGCGTGATCATCGTGCCGGGTTACGGCATGGCGGTGGCGCAGGCCCAGCACACGGTGTACGAAATCACCAAGCACCTGCGCGACAAGGGCGTCAATGTGCGCTTCGGCATTCACCCGGTTGCCGGCCGCATGCCCGGACACATGAACGTGCTGCTGGCCGAAGCCAAGGTGCCTTACGACATCGTCATGGAAATGGACGAGATCAATGAAGATTTCCCGGATACCGACGTGACCATGATCATCGGCGCCAACGACATCGTCAATCCGAGCGCACAGGACGATCCGGCCAGTCCCATCGCCGGCATGCCGGTGCTGGAAGTGTGGAAGGCCAAGACGTCCATCGTCATGAAGCGCAGCATGGCCTCCGGCTACGCGGGCGTGGACAATCCGCTGTTCTACAAGGAGAACAACCGCATGCTGTTCGGCGACGCCAAGAAGATGCTGGACGAAGTGCTGACGGCTTTGAAATTGTAGATCGCCATCTGGCGCGGCTCCCGGGGCAAAAATGCCCTGAAAGCCGCGCCAATGCTGGAGTTTCAAGGTATGAACCAACGCCCCGTTCCCGGGGCGTTGCCTTTTTTGCTGGCGTCTTTGCGCCCCTTACTCGCGAGCGGTGAGACGGTTGCACGCGCGCTGCTCATCCGCGAAATGTTGCGATACGTCAGCCCTGGTCCAATTATTCCTCGGCGGCTATAACGCTCATTTACACTGGCCGGGAATCGCAATAGACTTGATCGAAGGGATTGCGCGTGCGCGTCCGTTTGTGCGCGTGAACGATCCTGCGGCCGTCAATCCGAGGAGAACGATTCATGCAGAAATCGCTATACATCGACGCCAACAAATGTACCGGCTGCCTGCAATGTGAAATGGCCTGCTCGTACGAGAACTACGGCGTCTTCAACATTTCCAAATCGCGCATCAAGGTATTCAGTTTCGAGGAGGCAGGGCGCAAGGTTCCTTACACCTGCACCCAATGCGCCGAGGCGTGGTGCCTGCACGCCTGCCCGGTGGAGGCCATCACCATCGACGCCGCCACCGGCGCCAAGGTGGTCAACGATTCGACCTGCGTGGGCTGCAAGGTGTGCACCATCGCCTGCCCGTTCGGCACGGTGAATTACGTGGCGGAAACCGGCAAGGTGCAAAAGTGCGACCTCTGCGGCGGCGACCCGGCCTGCGCGAGCGCCTGTCCGACCGGTGCCATCACCTACGTCGATGCCGACTGGACCGGGCTGGACAAGATGCGCCAGTGGGCGGCCAGGACCGACACCCAGCCACGCGCTAACGGATAAGAGGAGACGACCATGGGTTGGACACGAAAAATTCTGCGCGTTGACCTTGCCAAGGGTACCTGCAAGTCCGAGCCGCTCAACATGCAATGGGCGCAGGAATACCTGGGCCAGCGCGGCCTGGCCACCAAATATTTCGTCGAGGAAGTCGATCCGAAGGTCGATCCGCTTTCTCCCGAAAACAAGCTGATCATGGCCACCGGTCCGCTCACCGGCACGCCGGCGTCCACCGGCGGTCGCTATTCGGTGATCACCAAGGGCGCGCTGACCGGCGCCATCGCCTGTTCGAATTCGGGCGGCTACTTCGGCGCCGAAATGAAATTCGCCGGCTGGGACATGGTGATCTTTGAAGGCAAGTCATCCAAGCCCGTCTACCTCTCCATCGAGGACGACAGGGCCGAACTGCGCGATGCCTCGCATCTTTGGGGCAAGACCGTGTGGGACACCGAAGAAATCATCAAGAAAACCCACCAGGATCCGCAGGTACGCGTGTGCAGCATCGGTCGCGCCGGCGAGAACGGCGTGATGTACGCATGCATCGTCAACGACCTGCATCGTGCGGCCGGCCGCTCCGGTGTGGGCACGGTTATGGGTTCCAAGAACCTGAAGGCGGTGGCCATACGCGGCACCAAGGGCGCAGCGGGCATCAAGGACGCCAAGGCATTCATGAAAGCCGCAGCCGCAGCCAAGAAAGTACTGGCCGACAACGCGGTGACCGGACAAGGCCTGCCGACCTACGGGACGCAGGTGCTGATGAACGTAATCAATGAAATCGGCGCACTGCCGACGCGAAATCACCGCGATTCGCAATTCGAGGACGCGCGCAAGATCTCGGCCGAGGCGATGAACGAGAAACGCCCGTCGGACGGCAAATCGCATCTGGTGACCAATGCCGCGTGCTTCGGCTGCACCATCGCCTGCGGCCGCATTTCCAAGATCGACGAAAAGCATTTCAGCGTGGTCAACAAGCCGCAATACTGGGGCGCGTCGGGCGGCCTGGAATACGAAGCTGCCTGGGCGCTGGGTGCGGCCAACGGCGTGGGTGACTTGGAGGCCTTGCAGTACGCCAACCTCATTTGCAACGAAGACGGCTACGACCCCATCTCCTTTGGTGCCACCGTCGGCGCCGCGATGGAGCTGTTCGAACTGGGCATTCTCACCAAGGAGCAGATCGGCATGGAAGCGCCGTTCGGTTCCGCGCAGGCGCTGGTGAAGCTGGCCGAGATGACGGCCAAAGGCGAGGGCTTCGGCAAGGAACTGGGACTCGGCTCGGCGCGCCTCTGCGCCAAGTATGGCAAGCCGGAATTGTCGATGGGCGTGAAAAAGCAGGAGTTTCCGGCCTACGACGCGCGCGGCATCCAGGGCATGGGCCTCGCCTACGCCACGTCCAACCGCGGCGCCTGCCACCTGCGCGGTTACACCGTCGCTTCCGAGGTGCTGGGCATTCCGGTCAAGACCGATCCTCTGGTGACCGAAGGCAAGGCCGATCTGGTGAAGGCGTTCCAGGACGCCACCTCGGTGTTCGATTCCGCCGGTGTTTGCGTATTTACCACCTTTGCATGGACGCTGGCCGATCTGCAGCCGCAACTGGACGCGGCTTGCGAAGGCGACTGGACCATGGAAAAGCTGGCGGTGGTGGGCGAGCGCATCTGGAACATGGAGCGCCTGTTCAACAATGCCGCTGGCTTCACGGCCAAGGATGACGACCTGCCGCCGCGCCTCAAGACCGAGGGTGCCAAGTCAGGTCCCGCCAAGGGACTGGTCAGCGGTCTCGACAAGATGAAACCGGAGTACTACAAGGCGCGCGGCTGGGACGACAAGGGCGTGCCTTCCAAGGCGACGCTGCAGCGGCTCGGGTTGTAGTCTTCGCGGGCGGCGGATGGGTGCAGTATGTGCTGCATCCATCCGCGGGCCACAATTGTTTCGGTAAGTTTTTTTTCGCGCGGCGTCCACGTCTGCGCGCCGCCTGCTTGAAGGACAGGAAATGAAACACGTCATTATCGGCAATGGCCCCACCGGCGTGATCGCCGCGGAAACACTGCGTCGCGGCGATGCGCGGGCGGACATCACGCTGATCGGCGACGAGGCCGAACCACCCTATTCGCGCATGGCCATACCATATCTGCTCACCGGAGGCATCGGCGAGAGCGGTACCTACCTGCGCAAGAGTCCCAGGCATTTCGATGCGCTGGGGATCAGGTTGGTCACGGCACGCGCCGAAAAGGTCAACGCCGATGTGAACACCGTCCTGCTGTCCAATGGCGACACCATCGCCTATGACCGTCTGCTGATTGCCACCGGGTCTGTGCCGATTCGCCCGCCGGTTCCGGGTATCGATTCAACCAACGTGCACGCTTGCTGGACCATGGCGGATGCGCGCCACATCGCCGCCAAGGCCACAGCCGGTGCGCGTGTCGTGCAGCTCGGTGCCGGATTCATCGGCTGCATCATCATGCAGGCGCTGGCGGAGCGTGGCGTCAAGCTCACGGTGGTGGAGATGGGCGACCGCATGGTGCCGCGCATGATGACCGCCACTGCCGGCAACCTGATTCGCGCCTGGGTGCAGAAAAAGGGCATAGCGGTGCACGTCAATACGCGGGTCGAAGCTATCGTCCCCGAAGCGGCCGGGATGCAAGTCAGGCTTTCGACCGGCGACACCATCGCGTGCGACCTGCTGATTTCGGCTGCGGGCGTACGACCCAACATTGCATTCCTGGCCGGCGCCGGCGTCAAGACTGGTGCCGGCATCCTGGTCGACGATCACATGCAGACCAGCATGGCGGGCATCTATGCGGCAGGTGATGTCACCGAGGCTGCCGGCTTTCATTCCGGCAAGCCGGAACTCAATGCCGTGCAGCCCAATGCTGCCGACCAGGCTCGCGTGGCAGCGCTCAACATGCTCGGCGAGACTACGAAGACCCAGGGCAGCCTCGCCATCAATGTGCTGGAAACGCTGGGACTGGTATCGACCTCGTTCGGCCAATGGCAAGGCGCGCCGCGCGATGAAGGTGGCGATGGCGTGGAGCTGGTGGATGCCGACGCTTATCGTTACCTGTCGCTGCAATTCAGGGATGACGTGCTGATCGGTGCCACCAGCATCGGCTGGACACATCACGTGGGTGCGCTGCGCGGCCTCATCCAGGGTCGCGTAAAACTGGGCGAACGCAAGGCACAGCTGATGCGCGATCCGACCCAGTTCATGTCGGCGTATCTGGGGGCGGCGCAGCAGGCGGCATGAAGGTCACGCTGAAGCTCTACGCCACGCTCACCGATTACCTGCCGGCTGACGCGCGGCGCAGCAACGCCATGCCTTTGCAGCTCGCCGCTGACACCACCGTGGCGGATTGCATCGACAATCTGCATCTTCCCGACCGGCTGTGCCACCTGGTGTTGATCGACGGCGTGTTTATCCCGCCGGCCGAGCGCGCCCTGCGCGCCCTGCGAGAGGGTGAAACACTGGCAATCTGGCCGCCGATCGCCGGTGGCTGATGACGCTCCCTTGTGCGGCGGGCGACGTTGAAGTTGTCGCTCCGCGTCGAGATGACCACAACCCGCGCGGACTTCGTGCGGCTGCTGCCGGCAGCGGTCAACCATGCGGCATTTCGCGCGGAAGGCAACGAATTTGTGTTTCGCGACCAAACGCCCGTGGGTGCCAATGGTCACCGCGAGTGGCGCATCACCCTGGACCCCATGCCGGCCCTGCGCATCGGCTCGGTGGTGCTCGAACGGCATCGCGCCGCTTTTCGTTTTAGCGGCTACTCGCCGGACGAAATCGCTGACTTCATGGCGCGTTTTGAACTGTACTTCCGGCGCGGGGGCGGCTGAAGCGGGCAAAGGTGGTCAGGAGGAAACAGGCCGTTCAAGAAATATGCCCGCTAGGCAATCTTGGCCAGCGGAAGGTACAGGTTGACGCAGGTGCCGCCGCCCTTGAGTGGCACGACTTCGACCACGCCGCTGAGCTTCGCGGCACGGCTGCGCATGTTTTCCAGTCCACGGCCGTCGGACTGGCTGGCGGTAAAACCGACGCCGTCATCGGTGACCCGTACCCAGATCCGCGCATTGGTGTAGTCCACGCCGGTGGAAAGTGTGATGCGGTGCGCCTTCGCGTGCTTCAACGTATTGGTGAATGCCTCCTGGACGATGAGCAGGATGCTGCGCGTATTCGCCGGATCCAGGTAGGCCAGCGGCGGCAGGTCATTCACAGCCCATTCCAGTTCGATCCCGGCAGCCTTGAGTCTGGGTTCGAGGCGATACCGCAAATTGCCCAGCACCACCAGCAGGTCGCTTTCAACCGGCTCCAGCGAGTCGATGGTGATCTTGAGCTCATCGATGCAGTTGGCCAGTGTCTCCTGCATGTCGTCCTGCGACAGCGTACCCAGCCGCGCCAGCGCCAATGTCGACATGAGGTGCGAGCCGATGCCGTCGTGCATGTCGCGCATCAGCCGTTGGCGCTCTTCGGCGGTGGTGCGCTGCGCATCAAGCGTACGCAGGCGTTCGTAACTGAGCGTCAGTTCGCGTTCGCGTTCCTGAACGCGCGTCACCAGCTGCGCGTTGAATGCTTCGTGCTGGTCGAGCACCTGCACGAAGCGACGCATCAGCAGCACCGCAACGGCGAACAGCAACAGCGGACCGCCCAGCGGCAGCACGTACAACGTGTCGAACTCGATCAGCTCCTGGTAATTGATGAGGTCGTGAATGGCGAGGGCGAAATTGATGTACACGGCCAGCAGCAGCGACAGGTTCTCGAAGCGCGGTTGCCGGGTGAGCGCCCGCGTCAGCACCCACAGCATGGCGATGCCAAGGATCGTGTTGATGAGAAACACGGCGGCCACGGCCTGCGCGCTGTAGAAAAGCAGCAGCAGCAAGGTGGAGAGCACGGCATGGGCAACGGTGATTTTTTCGAATCGCGGCGAAAACTGCCCGCAGAAACGCAACACAAAATAGGTTTCCATCGCGATCATCCAGGAGATGGATGGTGCCGCGAACACCCAGCCCAGCGAATCGGGGTCACGGGTAAAGGTGTGCCAGAGGCGGGCTATCATGGCCAGGCACAACAAGCCGAAAAATCCGAACACCGTCTCCTGCCGGCGGCTGGCCCAGAGGGACAACGACAGGATCGCAGTCAGGCCGAGCAGGCCGGCAATGAACTTCGGCGCCAGCGACTGGATGAAGAGCCGCTGTTCGAAGCGCTCGCGCAGTTGTGGCTGGTCGCCAAACTCGACCCGCGAAATACCGGCGCGCGCCATATCGTCCGGGTGGAGTCGAAGCAGTATCTCGTTGTCGCCGTCCCGCAGCATACTGGGGGGCACGAAGAATAGCTGCGCGGTATTCCAGCTCAGTTCGCGGGCCTCGATGCGGCCGCTTACGCCCAGCAGCACGGAGTTCATGTGTACCGCGACGTTGTTGGTCACGCGTGGAATGTAGATTGCCTGCGGTGAACGCGGCGCTTTTTGCAACGAGAAGCGCAACCGGTACCAGCCGATTCGATCGCGGCCGCGCGCCTGCTTGCGCCAGCTGTCGGGCAACTCCACGTTCTTCCATGCGGTGGTGGGGTCGGGATGCTGGCGCGCGCCGGTATGCGCGAATTCAGCAGTGGTGAACTGGATGATCGGCGTGGGCGTGCTGTCGGTGGTCTGCGCCAGCGATGCAGGTATCCAGCAGAGTGCCGCCAGCGCCGCTACACCGGCACGCGCCATTGCCGCGAACATCTGAATGGCCGCGACGCCGCCCGCCACAGCCGCCGCGCGCTTCACGCTACAGGGTGCGGATGAGTCCCATGCGGTTCGCCTCAAAAACAGCCTCCCCACGAGAGTGCACCGCCAGCTTTCGGTAGATTTTCTTGACATGACTGGTGACGGTGTGGGGCGAGATGCCCATGAGTTTACCCATCTCGGGGTAGTTGAAGCCTTTGGAGGCCAGCAGCAGTATCTCCCGTTCGCGGTCGGACAGCGCCACGCCGGAAGCATTCTCCGGGGCGGCATCCACAGTCGCGGGC
Organism: Usitatibacteraceae bacterium; assembly: GCA_044229235.1. Lineage (GTDB taxonomy): Bacteria > Pseudomonadota > Gammaproteobacteria > Burkholderiales > Usitatibacteraceae > UKL13-2. The sequence goes on along the minus strand of JBGATH010000026.1, from coordinate 44,591 downwards.
TCTGCCTGGAAGCGCTTGAGCAGTCGTCGCGCGATGATCGGGCTGATCGGAGAGCCGCCGGCGATAAGCTCGCGGATGCCGGCCAGGAAGCTTTCTTCCGAGGCGTCCTTGAGCAGATACCCGGCGGCACCGGCCTCGATCGATGCCAGCACATGCTCTTCATCGCCAAACACGGTCACCACCATACATTCGCACTTGGGCAATGTCTGGTTGGCATGGCGAATGACTTCAATGCCGCTGATGTCCGGCAAGCCGAGGTCTATCAACAGCACATCGGGTTTGCGCAGATCCAGCATGGCAAGGCCTTCTCCACCGCTGTCGACGCTGGCGACCACTTCGAAAGCCGGATCGTGCGCCAGCATTTGCGCGTAGCGGCGGCGAAAAGCGGCGTCGTCTTCGACGATGAGGACGCGGGTCATCGGCGGCCCGGTTGCCCTGGAAAGCGGCGGGTATGTTGGGTGAAGTTTTGGCTCATGAGTGCGGTCGCCTGCAGGCTGTTGTTGTGTTTTCCTGTTGCTCGATAGACCGCGTGCAGCGGAAGTTTTGTCGCTATCTTACCGACACCATAGGCTTTTACCGGCGTCCACGAATATCCCTCATTTGTGGGATGTGTGTGAAAGCCACTATGCCTGTGGCGCCCGGAGGAGTAGGCTGTAACCGAATCCATGGCATGGTGCGCTCGAAATGTGGGCAATATCACACCAGCAATCGTGCATCGGCATTAGGTTCAGGCGCTGCCGGACTGAAGCCCTGCACGGGAAGAAATGACCCAGGAATCGCGCGAATCCAGTGAAGTGCTGCACCGGCGACCCGATCGGTTGGGGTAAAGGGAGATTGCGATGGCAACAGGGGACACGCTATTGCGTGCCGCGATAGGCAACTTGGCAAACTTCCCCAGGGGGCTCCGGTACCGCTGTGGACAATCCACAGGCCGGGTCTGGAAGCGGCCAGGCCTTGTGTCCGTGTTCGCCGTGGTGCTGGGCCTGGTCACGGCTGCGCCGGCGTGGTCGGCGCCGTTCGCGTATATCTCCAATCGCGCTGCGCTGGGCGATGTTTCTGTGATCGATGTGGCGACCAATGGCGTCGTGGCGACGGTTTCCACACCCGGAAGCCCTCAAGGTGTCGCCGTCCACCCGGATGGTACCCAGGTGTATGTCACCAACAACCCGGGTACCAATATCTTTGTCATTAGCACCGCCACCAATACCGTGACTTCATCCATCACGGTGGCCGCCAATCCGATTGGTATCGCCGTCAATGCTGCGGGTACCCGCGCGTACGTGACGCATGCAGGTGGAACTACGGTTTCCGTGATCGACACAACATCCAACACTGTGCTGACTACGGTCACCGTCGCGACCGGCCCGTCCGGCGTGGCCGTCACGCCTGACGGCACAAAGGTTTACGTGGCACACTTTTCGGGCAATACCGTATCAGTGCTCAATGCCGGCAGCAATACGGTGAGTACCACTGTGACCGTAGGCGCGGCCCCGCAAGGTATCGCAATTAATCCAGCCGGTACGTTCGTTTATGTGGCAAACAGCACGCCGGACTCGGTAAGTGTAATTAACACGGCTACTGATTCGGTTGTCGGCACAGTAACTGGCATTGCGACGCCGTACGGTGTCGTGGTTTCGCCGGATGGAACCCGCGCCTACGTCTCGGCGTCTGGCGGCAATAGCGTCGCCGTGGTTAACACGGCGACCAATACCGTAATTGCATCAGTACCCGTCGGCACCGCACCCCGTGGCATTTCGATTACGCCGGATGGCAGCCGCGTGTATGTGGCGAACACGACCAGCAACGATGTGTCGGTGATCGATACCGGTAGCAACACCGTTGTTGCAACGGTGCCAGTGGGGTCGGGACCATACGCATTTGGATTGTTCATCGGCGGCCCCAGCCCGCCCGGTGCGCCGACCATCGGCACCGCCACCCCGGGCAATGGCTCGGCAACCATCAATTTCACTCCCCCCGCCTTCAACGGCGGCAGCGCCATCACCGGCTACACCGCCACCTGTGCGCCCGGCCCGGTCAGCGCGGGCGGCGCGGCGTCGCCGATTACCGTCACCGGTCTCGCCAACGGCACCCCGTACACCTGTTCAGTCACGGCGACCAATGCTGTTGGCACCGGTCCGCCGTCGGCAAGTGTCGCCGTCACGCCAGGGGTGCCCGCGATTTCAGTGACGGGTACGACGACCTTTCCAAGCATTGCCGTGGGCAACGGCAGTGCGGTGCAGGCCATCACCATCACCAATACCGGTACCGGGACGCTTACGCTTGGCAGCATTACGCACAGCAACCCCGGCGTGTTTCCCGACACCAGCGGCGGCCCGGCTCCACAGGCGACCCACTATTGCGGGTTTGGGTCCAACGCGGGGGGCGCGCCGCAAACCGGCGGGCCGATCAACATCCCCCCGGCCGGCACTTGTGTTCTGAACCTGATCTTTGCGCCCAATGTCACCGGGGCGCTGAGTGGCAACATCACCGTCAACTCCAATGCGCCGACCAGTCCCACCACCATATCGCTGACCGGCACCGGCTTGCCGCCGAACGCCTCGATTTCCCCCGCGTCCATCGCCTTCGGCAATGCGCCGGTCAGTCTGGGCGTAAACCAGATCTCTACATTCAATAATCCTTCTGCCGCGCCGTACACGATTACGGCACTGTCGATCACGGGTCTGGGGTTCAGCGTGACGCCCTCGGGTGCGAGCCCCTGCAACATCGGCGCGGTCGTCAATGGCGGGGCGGGTTGTACCTATACCGTGACCTTCACCGCGACCGGCCCGGGCAGTTCCAACGGCACGACGACGGTCGGATTCCAGCCATTCGGGACCGGCCCAAGTTATTCCGCGACGCAGAATGCCAACGGCAACGGCTACCTGCTGCCGTTCACGCAATCGCCGGCCTCGATCAGTTTCGGGAATGTGCCGCGCACGCTGCCCGTAAGCCAGACGTACACCTTCACCAACACGTCAGATTCAACGCCGTTTCCGACCAGCTACACCATCAACAGTTTCAACGTATCCGGGCTTGGCTTCACTGCTGTCGGCAGCGGCGGCACGCCCTGCAATATCGGCACCGTGCTCGCGCCGGCAGCAAGCTGCACGGTCAGCGCCACGATCACGGCGACCGGCCCGGGTTCGACCAACGGCACCGTAAGCATCGGCTTCCTCGGTGGTCTGGGCGCCGACCCCCAATACACCGCTTCCGAAAGCCTGAATGCGATTGGCTATGACCTGCCGTTCACGTTGTCGCCGGCCTCGATCAGTTTCGGCAATGTCCCGGTCGGGTCACCGGTCAATCAGAACTTCACCTTTACCAATACGTCCAATTCAACGCCGTTTCCGACCAGCTACACGATCAATAGCTTCACCGTCGGCGGCCTCGGTTTCACTGCGGTCGGTAGTGGCGGCACCCCCTGCAATAACGGCGCCGTACTCGCGCCCGGTGCAAGTTGTAGCGTCACGGCGACCATCACCGCCTCCGGAACCGGATCGACCAATGGAACGGTGAACATTGGCTTCCTCGGCGGCCTCGGTGCTGATCCGCAATACACGGCGACGGAAAGCCTCAATGCGATCGGCGTTACTGTTGCGCCCACCATCACCAGCGGGGCACCGCCCACCGGTACAGTCGGGACGCCTTACACCTTTACGTTCACTGCGAACGGCACTCCCACCATCGGCTGGACGGTTATTGCTGGCGCACTGCCGGCGGGGTTGACTCTCAGTGCGGGTGGTGTTCTGTCAGGCACACCCACTGCAGCGGGTTCAAGCACGTTTACCGTGCAGGCAAGCAACGGCACGCTCCCCGATTCGACGCAAGGTGTCACGTTGGCCATCGCTGCAGCCCCCGCGCCCGTGGTCTCGCTGACTGGCTCGGGCGCGTTCCCGGTTACGGTGGAAGGCGCGGCCAGCGCGGTCCAGGCCATCACCATTCAAAACACCGGCACAGCCAATCTCGTGATTAGTGCGGTTCAAGTGTCGCCAGCCGGTTTGTTCGTTGACACCACCGGCGGGCCGGCGCCCAACGCCGCGCACTATTGCAATTTCGGCTCGGATGGGGCGGGGGGCGCGCTCGCCGGCACGCCGCAAACGCTGACTCCGGGACAGAGTTGCACCATCAACATGGTGTTCAAGCCGACTTCAATCGGTTCGTTCAGCCACTCGCTGAGTTTCACCAGCAACGCCGCCGGCAGTCCGCATAGCGTGCCACTTTCCGGCAGCAGTGCTGCACCCGCGATCACGCTGAGTCCGAATCTTTCGTTCGGCAATCAAGCGGAAGGCACGACTTCCGCGCCGCAATCCGTAACTTTGACCAATTCCTCGCCCGTCAGCATCACCCTGACCGGACCGCTGACCGTCAGTCCGGTCGGACAATTTACCGTCACGCCGGCGGGGGCGACGCCGTGTACCAACGGCCTGGTGGTGCCGGCCATGGGTAGTTGCACAGTAAACGTGACGTTCACGCCAACGTCCATCAGCAGTTTCAATTACACGCTGGCTGCGCCGTATCAGGTGGTGACCTCGAACCTCAGCGCCAACAGCAGCCTTTCCGGCAGTGGTATCGCGCCGGCGGTTTCGCTCGCGCCCAATCTTGCGTTCGGAAATGTCGTTGTCGGCGCAAGTTCGGCGCCGCAAACGGTGACCTTTACAAACTCGTCTGCGGCCGGCGTGACGTTGACCAGCGCGCTTGTCGTTAGCCCACCGGGCCTGTTTGCCGTCACGCCGTCGGGCGCGACCCCGTGTACCAGCGGCTTGCTGGTGGCGGCGCTCGGCAGTTGCACCGTGAGCGTGGTTTTCACGCCGACGGCGGCAGGCTCGTTCAACTATTCGTTGAGCGCGTCGTACCAGGTGGTCACCTCCAATCTCACCGCGTCCAGTTCCCTCGGGGGTGCCGGAGTCGCGGCGACCGGGCCGTTTGCCTATATCGCCAACGCCAGCGCCAGCACCGTTTCCGTGATCGATTTGCCGACAGCCAGCGTTGTTGCCACGATACCGGTCGGCTTGCAGCCGTATGGGGTTGCGGTCAATTCTGCCGCGACGCGAGTCTATGTAACGAGCCGGACCAATAACACGATCTCGGTCATCGACACGGCGACCAATACCGTCACAGCCACCATTCCTGTCGGCACCGATCCCTTCGGTGTCGCTGTCAATACCGCCGGCACACGTGTCTATGTCACGAACCGTGCTGCTGACAACGTATCGGTGATCGATACGGCAAGCAACATGGTGATTGCAACGATTCCCGTGGGAACCAGCCCCCATGGCGTCGCCGTGAACTCTACGGCAACACGCGTCTATGTGGTGAATCAGGCAAGCAGCGACGTATCGGTGATTGACACGGCGACCAACACTGTCGTGGCAACCATACCTGGGGTCGTGGTCGGCACCGGCATTGCGCTCAATCCTTCCGGCTCGCGTGCCTACGTGGCAAGTACTGGATCCGGAAACATGACGGTGATCGACACGCAAAGCAACACCGTGGTGACAACGGTCTTTTCCGGGAATACCCCGATCGGAATTGCCGTCAACCCGCAAGGTACGCGCGTGTATGTGGCCAACTACAACGCGAATGAAGTCAATATTTTTGATACGGCGACCAATGCCTCGGTTGGTCCGCTCAGCGTCAATGGCCCGGTTGGCTGCCCATACGGCGTGTCCTTCAATCCGGCCGGTACTCGCGCATACGTCGCGGGCGGTTGCAGCAACACCGTTGGCGAGATTGACACGGCGAGCGTGACCATTGTGGGAGTGATCGGTGCAGGCGCGGGCCCGACCGCGATTGGCCAGTTCATCGTTCCCGCAGCCGTCTCGTTGGTGGCGCCGGCGATTACCAGCACGGCGCCGGCAGCAGGCACTGTCGGCGTTGCCTACACGCATCAGTACACCGCAAACGGCTCCTCACCCGCCAGCTGGGCTGTGATCAGCGGCTCCCTGCCCGCCGGGCTCACCCTGAACCCGCTTACCGGTTTGCTGTCCGGCACACCCACCGCCGCCGGCACCTTCAATTTCACCGTTCAGGCTGCCAACGGCACCATGCCGGATGCGACGCAGGTCCAAACGATTGCCGTGACGAGTACCTGCGGCAACACCGAAGTAACCAATACCAACGACTCCGGGGCATGCTCGCTGCGGGCAGCAATTGCGTTCGCCAACGGCAACTGCATCGGCGCGCAGACTGTCACTTTCAATATTCCAGGTCCAGGCCCACACCTCATCCAGCCGCTTGGTCCTCTGCCGCCAGTGTCGTGCAACAACACAGCGATCGATGGTTATTCGCAACCAGGCAGCGCGGCCAACACCGCCGCAGCCGGACAGACCAATGCCGACATCCGTATCCGGCTGGATGGCGCGCTACAGTCCGGTGGCAGCGGGCTCGAATTTCCGCTGGGCGTCAACGGTGTGATCCAGGGCCTGTCGATCACGAACTTCGCGACCGGCATTCTCGCGTATACAGGTGTGAATATTCGCGGCAACTTTATCGGCGTGTTGACGGACGGCGTTACCCCGGCAAAGAACGGCGTAGGCGTTTCGGCCGGTGCAAACGCCTTTGGGGGCCATTGCTGTATTCAGGTGGGCAGCATTGCTGCCGCCGACGTCAACCTGATCGCATCGACCGGCGATGCCGTCCAGTACCTTGGGAATGTGTCCGGTCAGGTGGTCAACAACCTCTTTGGCGTGGATCGCAACGGCAATCGTGTACCGGCGCTGGGCAGTTCGCAGGGCGTCGGCAGCTACCTTTCCTCGCCGTTCAATGCCAACAACCTGCAAGTGCGTAACAACTTGTTTGCGCACCAGAACGTGGTGGTGGCCTCGCAGGGCGCCAATGTGCTGTTTACCCGCAACAGTGCCGTGCTGAGCAATGTGCAGCGCAGCTCGTCAAGCGTGCTGTATTCCGAGATCGAGATTACGCGCGTACTCTACGATGCAGCCGGATCGACGACCATCGAGGGCAACATCAACGCCAAGGGCGCGAGCACCCATCGCATCGAGGTGTTTTCCAATCCCACGCCATTTGGCCTCACCCAGACAGAATCCTACGTGGCCGATATTGACGTCACTCCCGCAGGTGTGGGACTGTTTCCGTTCGCACAGACATTTCCGTCCATTCTTTCCATCCCATCGGTAACAGTCACCTTCCTTGCCAACAACGAGACCTTTGTGCCGCTGCAATATCGCAAGCCGGTGACCGTAGTCGCAGCGCCAACGCCATTCACGGTCGTGGCGGGTGCTCCCGCCGCAACCCAGACGCTGACGCTGACCAATATTTCCGGTAGCGCATTTACGTTCTCCGCCACGCCTGCGGTGGTTACCGGGACGGGATTTGCCGTGAACGGTGGAACGTGTGCCGGTAGTACCGTCAGTGCGGCGGCGACCTGCACCGTGATTCTCGAATTCGCCTCGCCCATTGCCACAACGGCTGCCGGCTCCGTTGACATCACGCTAACCGGCGTCGGGCAGGGCACCACCAACTACACATTGCCGGTGGATACCGTTTACCGTTTTGCATTGACGGGAACCGCGACCGCACCGGTTGGCCCGGTATTTACGCCGAGTACAGCGTCCCTCACATTCGCCGCCCAATCGGTAGCGACTACCAGCGCGCCGCAGACGCTGACGATTACCAATACCGGTACGGCGGTCATGTCCATTCTGGGGCCTTCGATTACCGGACCATTCGCCATCTCCGCGAATAGCTGCACCGGGCTCGCGCCGGCCGGAACTTGCACGATGTCGATCACGTTTACGCCGACGGTCGCGGGCGCCGCAACCGGCACGCTGTCCATTCCGACCAACGCGCCCGGGTCGCCCCACACGATTGGATTGTCCGGCACGGGCGTTACCACCAGTACGCCGACAATGACGGTAGCGTTCGCGCCCGCCTCGGTGCTGACCGCAACCAATGCCACAATGACGCTAACCCTCAGCAACCCAAATGCGTCCCCCGCCATCATCTCCATTGGTGGCGCGGTCAGCGTGCCGGGTCTGTCCATGTCGGGACTGGTGGATGGCTGCAGTGCATCGGCCAGCATTGGCACAGGCAACATCGACTTGGGCATGGCGGGTTCGATCCCTGCGCTTGGCAGCTGTACCATCTCTGTCCAAGTGCAAAGCGCAACCGCGGGATCGTTTCCGGTAACAGTCAGTCCGGGCAACCTGGTAACGTCGTTCGGCAACAACACCAACACCAGCACCGCAACCTTGACGGTCAATGCCGTTGCCACGGGCCCGTTCGCCTACATCCCGATTTTCACCAGCTTTAGTGGATCAACCGTGTCGGTGATCGACCTGCCGACCAATACGCTGGCGACAACAATCAGTGTCGGCGTCGGACCGGTCGGTGCGGCGGTCAATTACGCAGGAACCAGGGCGTATATTTCCAACCAGCAAAGCAACAGCATCTCTGTCATCGACACCGCCACCAACACCGTGGTGGCAACCGTACCGGTCGGTTCGCAGCCGGGTGCCGCCGCCGTCAATCCGGCTGGGACACGGGTCTACGTGCCGAACCAGTCCAGCGCCAGCCTTTCGGTGATCGACGCCACCACCAACAGCGTGATCGCGACCATCACCGGCTTGTCCACGCCGGTCTCGACAGCCGTGCATCCGTCTGGCGCGAAAGCCTATGTGGCGCTCAACGCCAGCAATACGCTGGGCGTGATCGATGCGACGACCAATACGCTTTCGGCCAGCATCCCGGTTTGCAGCGCGCCCTACCAGCCTGTCGTCAACAGTAGCGGAACCAAGGTGTATGTCGTATGCACCAGCGGCAGCGTATCGGTGGTCGATACCGGAACCGCCAGCGTCATCGCCACCATTACGGTCGGCACCAATGCCCGCGGTATCGCCCTCACCCCCAACGGTGCGCAGGCGTGGGTCACCAACACCGGCAGCAACAACGTTTCGGTGATCGATACGGCAACCAATACCGTGACAGCCACATTGATGGCTGGTAGTTCGCCGTGGGGTGTCGCCGGCAACGCAGCCGGAACGCGCATGTACGTCGCCAACAACGCCAGCAACAGCGTTACGGTTTTCGACACCGGAAGCAATGCCATTGTTGCCACCGTGCCGGTTGGCGTCGGTCCGCTTGCGGTGGGGCAGTTTGTGCAGCCGGCCGCTGTCGTGGCGGCGCCTGCCGTCGCGCTAAGCCCCTCGGCGCTGACCTTTGGCGTGCGCACGGTGAACACCACCAGTCCAGTCCAGGTGGTGACATTGAGCAACAGCGGCTCGGCATCGCTGGTGATTTCCAGCATCACCAGCAGCGGTGACTTTGCTTTCACCACCACCTGCCCGATCAGCACGCCGCCGATCGCGCCTGCCGGCACCTGCTCGGTGAACATCAGTTTCACGCCGCTGACGGCAGCGGCACTGAGTGGCAGTGTGACCATTACCAGCAACGCACCCGGCAGCCCGCACGTCATCAGCCTGTCGGGTACGGGCGCGGCGGTTGGCGTGACCAACATCGCGGTGAATCCGACCAGTGTTGACTTCGGCACCGTGACGATCGCTACCGGCTCGCAGCCGTTCACCGTCACGGTGAGCAACACCGGGTTTGCCAACCTGCTGCTGTCGGCAATCACCACCAGCGGGCCGTTCGCACGTACCAACCGGCCGAGCGTGCCGCCGGATTGCGGTGCCTCTGTGGCACCGGGTGCCGCCTGCAGCATCAGCCTGGTCTTCACGCCGGCGGTAGTCGGAGCAGCGAGCGGACAATTGTCGATCACACACAATGCCAGCGGCAGCCCGAGCCTGGTTGCGCTCACCGGATTGGCTACTGCCGTGCCCGTGCCGGTGCTGAGCGTGGCGCCGCGCGTGGCTTTTGGTGACCAGATCATCAATACCGCGACCTCGCTGGCGCTGAACCTGTCCAACACCGGGACAGCGACACTCAACATCGGCAGTGTCGCGCTTTCCGGCAGCAGCGACTTTTCGCAGTCGGGCACTTGCCGCGTGGTGGCCGCCGGCGGCTCCTGCGTCATCGACCTCGGCTTCCGTCCTTCAAGCATCGGCACTCGCACGGCGCAACTCGACATCACGTCCAACACCGGCAGCCAATCGCCATCGACCACCGTGGGCACCTCGATCGCCATTTCCGGCAATGGCATCCTTGCGCCGCGTCCGGCGGCGGAGGTGAGCCTGACGGCCATCGGCTTTGGCAACGCCATCTTCGGCGGGGCCACGACCAGCCAACTGGTCACACTCAAGAGCGTAGGCAGTTCGCCGCTCGACGTGCGTAACATCTTCACGTCCGGCGCCGATTTTGTGCAAATGAACAGCTGCGCAGGCAGCCTTTCCACCAATGCTTCGTGCCTGATCAGCATCGCATTCAGCCCGCTGAGCATGGGAGCCAAGTCCGGCGAACTGCAGATGATCACCAATGCCATCGACAGTCCACACAAGGTTCAGCTGACGGGCACCGGTTGCCGCTGGTTCAGCCAAACGGCAAGCCGATTCTTCATTACCTCCTGCGGAAACTAGTACCCGGTGCCTGACGCACCGGCTGCGGGTCGCCTCCACGCAAAAGGCGCGTGGAGACCTGGATGCGGGCGGAGCCGCATCCGTTGCCGCGGCGAATCCACACGCAGGTGTGGATTCGAATTCCCGCTCTAACCTCCGCCGTCCGCCGGTGCGCACCTCTGCCGCTGGTTCAATCAAACGGCAAGCCGATTCTTCATTACCTCCTGCGGTAACTGAGTACCCGGTGCCTGTTGCACCGGCTGCGGGTCGCCTCCACGCCAACGGCGCGTGGCGACCTGCAGCAATTTGCGCGGAGTCCCCAGAGGATTGAAGGCATGAAAGCCCAGCACTGGCGCGGCTTTCGGAGGTTTTTTGCCCGGAAACGCCCGCCAATGCTGGAGTTTCAACATGCGCCATGAAAAAGAAAACGCCCCTGATGGGGCGTTTTCGGTGTAGCCATAAACGGAAGGCGCTCAGTCGAGCTTGATACCTTTCTTGACGACGATGGCCTTCATCTTGTCGTATTCGTTCTTGATGTCCTTGGCGAATTCCGCGGGGCTGTTGGCCACCGGATCCGCGCCTTGCTGGGCAAGTTTTTCCTTGATGGCCGGTGTGTTCACCGCCTTCACGGATGCCGCATAGAGTTTGTCGACAATTTCCTTTGGCGTTTTGGCCGGGACCACCAGGCCGTACCAGGCGGGGTCGTTCACTTCCGCCATGCCCAGTTCGGCGAACGTCGGGATGTTCGGGTAGGCCGGCAGGCGTTTCGGTGCGGCAACGGCCAGCAGGCGTAGCTTGCCTGCGTCGATTTGCGCCTTTGATGACGGCAGGTTGTCGAACAGCACCGGCACCTGGCCACCGACCACATCGATCACGGCCGGGCCGGCACCCTTGTACGGAATGTGCACCATGTCCGTACCGCTGGCGGTGAGGAACAGTTCACCCATCATGTGGCCGATTCCCGCAGTGCCCGAGGTCGCAAAGGCGTATTTGGTCGGATTCTTTTTCAAGAGTTCGATGAATTCCTTGATGTCCTTGGCCGGTACCGACGGATGCACGGCCAGCAGGTTGGGCACGCCGACCCATTTGGTGACGGGGATGAAATCGGTGAAATTGTTATAAGGAATTTTCGGGTTGGCGGCAGGGTTCACGGCCATGGTGGAGACCGTCGCCACGCCCAGCGTATAGCCGTCCGGCGTTGACTTGGCGACTTCATTGGCGCCGATGGCGCCGCCGCCGCCGCCGCGATTCTCGACGATGACAGTCTGGCCCAGTTCCTTGCCAAGCTGGTCGGCGACGATGCGCGCGACGATGTCGGTGGTGCCGGCCGGCGCAAACGGCACGATCAGCTTGATCGGCTTGGTCGGATAGGCCTGCGCGCCGGCGATGCCCGGAAGCGCGGCCAAGGCAACGGCAAAGGCTGTCAGCGTGCGCGAAATCAGTTTGCTGCGAATCATGGAAACTCCTGGTCTTGTTGATATGAACTGGTCTGTTTGAACGCGCAAAAGTAGCACAAAAGCGCGCGGCGAATCTCAATTAAGTCATGGAAGCAGAACGGTTGATCCGGTCGTTTTGCGCGCCTCCAGGTCGCGGTGCGCCTGCGCCGCGTCCCGCAGGGGATAAGTCTGGTTGACCTCGACTTTGACCACGCCGCGCGCGACTACATCGAACAGGCTGTTGGCGGTCATCACCAGGTCCTCACGCGTGGCGGCATGCGTGTCCAGCGTCGGGCGGGTGACGAACAGGGAACCCTTGGCCGCGAGCAAACCCAGGTCGAGCGGCTCTACCTTGCCGGAGGCATTGCCGAACAGCGCAACCAAGCCGCGCGGGCGAACGCAATCCAGAGACTTGAGAAAGGTGTCCTTGCCCACGCCGTCGTACACCACCGCGCACTTCTTGCCGCCGGTGATTTCCGCCACGCGCGCGACGAAATCTTCCGTGCGGTAGTTGATGACGTGGTGGCAGCCGTGCGCCCTGGCCAGCGCCGCTTTGTCCTCGCTGCCCACCGTGCCGATTACGGTGGCGCCGATATGGTTGGCCCACTGGCACAGGATCAGGCCCACGCCACCGGCCGCGGCGTGAAACAGGATGGTGTCGCCCGCCTTGAGCGGGAAGGTGCGATGCAGCAGGTATTGCGCGGTCATGCCCTTGAGCATCATTGAAGCCGCCTGCTGGTCGCTGACGCCCTCGGGCACCTTCACCACGCGGTCGGCGGCGATCAAGCGCGCTTCGCAATACGAACCGATGGGCGCCGAGGCGTAGGCGACGCGATCACCGACCTTGAATTCGCTCACGCCGGCACCGACCGCTTCCACCACGCCGGCACCTTCGCGGCCGATGACACTCGGCAGCGGGATCTTGTAAAGACCGGTGCGGTGATAGGTATCGATGTAATTGAGGCCGACGGCGGTGTGGCGAACGCGCAGCTGTCCTTCTGCGGGATTGCCGACCTCGACGGCCTCCCACTTCATGACATCGGGGCCGCCGTGTTCGTGGATGCGGATGGCGTGGGTCATGTTGGTTTCCTTTTGATGATGAATTGTTGCAGGCATTCGAGCTTGTGACGAGCTACCGTCTCGGCGATATTGCCCCCGCCGGCTTTCGCGTCGCCGGCAACGGCAGCGTAATCGAGAGATTGTAGTGCGCCAAGCGCGCCGATTAGCAGGCCCCGGCTGGCATATGGTTTATCGGCAAATCCGCTGCGTCCGTGGTGGTCGCAGGAACAGGCGTCGATAAAGTCATGGAAACGCTGCGGCCGCCGCAGCGCATCGCAGCCGTCCAGCAGGGCCAGCAGCCGCTGCGGCGGCAACACGGTCGCCTGGTGCGCCTCGCCATGCCAGCGTGCGACGATGCGCGCCAGGTCGTGGCAATCTGAAGGCGCGCGAAGCCGCTCGCTGATGGCATCGACGAGGGCGGCGCTCGTCTCCTCGTGTGCCGGATGATGGGGCCATTGCTGTTGCGGTGTGAGGCCTTTGCCGAGGTCGTGAGTCAGCGCGGCAAAGCGAACCTGCAACCCATAACCCTTTGCGGCCGCGTGATCGACAACCATCATCATGTGTACGCCGGTATCGATTTCCGGATGCGGCTTTGGCGCCTGCGGGACGCCAAAAAGACGATCGACCTCAGGCAGGATGCGCGCCAGCGCCCCGCACAAGCGTAGTTCCTCGAACATGCGCGAGGGCGTGGCCTCCATCAGGCCGCGCGCCAGTTCCTGCCAGACACGCTCCGGCACCAGGTGATCGACCTCGCCGGCTGCGACCATGCGGCGCATGAGTGCCCGCGTTTCGTCTGCCACCGTAAAGCCGAGGCGCGCGAAGCGGGCGGCGAAGCGCGCCACGCGGAGTATGCGTACCGGGTCCTCGGCAAAGGATTCGCTAACATGGCGCAGCACGCGTTTTTCGATGTCGGCCGTGCCGCCGTAAGGATCAGTCAGCGTGCCGTCCTCGGCCTGGGCGATGGCATTGATGGTCAGGTCGCGGCGGCGCAGGTCCTCCTCGAGGGTGACGCTGGGCTCAGTGTGAAAAACGAATCCACGGTAGCCCGGCCCGGTCTTGCGTTCGGTACGCGCCAGCGCGTACTCCTCTTGCGTTTGCGGATGCAGGAACACCGGAAAATCGGCACCCACCGGGCGGTAGCCGGCATCGATCATTTCCTGCGGTGTCGACCCCACGACAACGTAGTCGCGATCGCCGGCCGGCAGCCCCAGCAGCTGGTCGCGAACACTGCCGCCAACCGCGTAAATCCTCATCCGGGCGGCGAGGCGTAGGGCTCGTCCTGCGCCTCGAATTCGGTTTCGAGCCGCGCCGCGGCCGACCATGCCGTGACCGCAGCCGTCGCGCAGATCGCGTCGCAGTACGCCTTGGTGTCTGCCGCGAGTGGCGGGTGATAGGTTTGAAAACGCATCACCACCGGCGCGTACATCGCGTCCGCGCCCGAAAACTCACCGAACAGGAACGGGCCGCCGCCGCCGAATCGCGCGCGCGCGTCGCGCCACAGCATTTCAATACGCGCGATGTCGCGGGCCACTTCGGGGTTGTAGCCCTTGCCGGAGTGCTGACTGCGAATGTTCATTGGCATGGCGCTGCGCAAACTGCGGAAACCGGCATGCATTTCAGCCGAAATTGCCCGCGCCTGCGCCCGTGCGCGCCGATCCGCGGGCCAGATTGTCCTGTCGGGAAAACGCTCGGCCAGATACTCGGCAATGGCCAACGATTCCCACACGCAGGTCGAGGAGGCCTCACCGGGCGGTCCATCCCATAGCACCGGCACCAGGTGCGAAGGTGACAGGCGTGAGATGTTGCGGTCCCAATCGGCACTGTGAAACTTGAGCAGGATCTCGGTGAACGGGATGCCGGCTTGTTGCAGCAGTACCCACGGGCGCATCGACCACGAGGAATAGTTCTTGTTGCCGATCACGAGCGTGAGAGACATGGCAGCCCTTGTGTCTGACTTCAGCGGGCCGGGCGGCCCGCGTGCGCGCGCAAGGTGTTGTAGCGCATCCGTCCGCCCAGCGCGTCGGCGCGCCCGAGATAGGCACCCGCCACCGTTTCCATATCGTGCGCCGTCCCGAAGATCGCCGGAAACCCCTGTTCGCTGCTGCTCGGTACCCGCATGGAGAGAACGTTGTCGCGGGTGATGAGCTTGCCGGGAAGGTGTTCGAACACGAATGCCTGCAAAGCGGTGAGCGTGGGACCGAGGCCGATGATGGGGCGCCGGTGACCGGTCGTTTCCATGACGAATTGCAGGAGTTCGCGCAGGGTGTAAATGCGCGGACCAACCATCGGGTAGGCCTGGCCGAAGGTCTCGGGCATGTCCAGACATTGCACCATCGCCCGTACCAGATCCTCCACCCACACCGGCTGGAACACGGCACCGGGCGAGCCTAGCGGCACCACGGGCGAGAACTTCACCAGCGCCGCAAACATGTTGAGGAAGCGGTCGCGCTCGCCAAATACCACCGAAGGCTGGAACACGGTCACTTTCAGCGACGGGTGCGCGGCCGCCACCGCCGCGACGGCAGCCTCGCCGCGGTCGCGCGACTGCAGGTAGGCACTCGGCGCCGTGACATCGGCGTTCAGCGCGCTCATGTGCACCAGCCGCGGCACGCCGGCTTTGACGCAACACTGCGCCACAAGGCGCGGCAACGCGACATGATCGCGCTCGAAATCACCGTGAAGGATGCCGACCAGATTGACTACAACGTCCACGCCCGCCATCAGCGAAAGCAAAGCCGATTCGTCGTGGATGTCGGCCTGCACAACGGATACCGTGGGCATCAGCAGCAGGTGTTGCGCGCGGCGCAATCCGCGTGTGGGAACCGTGACCCGGATGTTGCGTTCGGTAAGCCTTGCGGCGAGCGCCGAACCGATGAATCCGCTTCCGCCCAGCATGAGTACCTTGTTGATTTTCATTTTCTTGTCTCGAGGTGTTGCATGATCAGTGCCCGGTCGCGCCGCCGCCTGTTACGGTGCGGACCGATGGTATTTTCCAGCCCATACCGGCCGTCTGTCAGCGGGCGATCGCCACCGGCGCCCCCTGGCTGCCGATACTCACCAGGCTGCTGGCGCCGGCCTGACGCTCCTGCCGGCCGGGCACGGTACCGATCATCTCCTTCAGGCTGAGTTTCGCGGCACCGGCCTGGCTGGCGTAGAACCACGCGTTGGCCATGACTTTCTTGACGTAGTCGCGGGTTTCATTGAATGGGATGGTCTCGGCGTAGATCGCGCCTTCCAGCGCCTGGTCGGCCTGCCAGCGGCGTGCGCGACCCGGCCCGGCATTGTAGGCCGCTGTCGCCAGCACCGGGTGGCCAAGGTCGTCGAGCACATGCCGCAGATAGTAGGCGCCCAACGCCAGATTCACCGGCACATCGCTGACCTTGCGGGCGCTATTGGCAGTCATGCCGACCTGGCGGGCAGCCCAACGCGCCGTCGCCGGCATCAGCTGCATCAGGCCGGCAGCACCAACGCGTGATTTGGCGTCGGCCATGAAGCGGCTCTCCTGGCGGATCAGCCCATAAATCCACGCCTCTTCCAGACCCTGGGCACGCGCCTGCGCCTGCAGGTCGGTACGGTAGGGCATGGGGAAGCGCTGCGAAAAGTCATGGACCATCAGCGTTTTTTCCGCGGTATTGATGGCGCGGTCAGGAACGCTGGCGGCCCGTGCCAGCTCGGCCGCAGCGAGCAACTGCTGGTCATTCATATTGCGGATTGCGGCCTGCCATTCACGCAGGCCTTCGTTTTTCATCTCCAGGCGATACAGCGCCAGCGCGCGGCGCACACCGCGCAGTTGGCGCACGGCATCAAGATCGGCCGCCCCCGGCTTCCATCCCGTCCATGGCGGGCCGGTCAGGACGCCGGCTTCCTCTGCCGCGAGCAGGCCATAGAAGTTATTCTCGCGCAGCAGTGATTCCCGCAGCTTGCGGGCAACTTCTGCGTTTCCAATCGCTGCTTCGGCGCGTGACAGCCAGTAGCGCCACGCCGGATCGCGGCGCTCGCTTGCCGGCATAGCGTCGATGGCCGCCTTGACTAAAGTCCAGTCACCGCTGCGCAGGCCAGAACGCACTTTCCACGCCGCCTGTGCCTCGGTGAGAGGCGTGCTGCCAGCGCGCTCAAACCAGGTGCGCGCTGTCGGCTCGTGCTGCATGGCCCCATGCAGGGCGATCTGCGCCCAGGCATATCCCGCGTCCTGCGGCGGCAGCCGGGCTTCGAGGGCGTCGAGGAAACGTGCCGCGCGCGCCGCATCGGTGCGCGCCACGCGCGTGAGCGCATAAATGAAGAGTTCGACGGAAGGCTGCGACGTCGGAACCAGTTTTTCGCGGGCCAAAAACTGACCGGGATTAAATCCGACAGCGGCGGTCTGGCGTTCAAACGACGCTGGCAGCCTGTCGAGGAAGTTGGCGCTACGGCGTGCGTCGGCCATCTGGCCGGCCGAGAGCAGGCGGCGCACCCGCCACCAGACGGCGTCGGCGGAGAGTTGCTTTTCGGTTGCGAGCAGGGCGAACGCATCGTAGCAGGCGTCCGGCGCCGCTCGTGCGCCGTTCCACATCGCCTTGACTTCGCCCAACACCTCGCGATCGCCCAGTGAACTGCGGTAGCGCCAGTACTGACAGGTCAGTTCGGTGTCGTCGCTGCCCACGCGCGGATATTCGGCCGCAAACAGGTCCCAGCGGTCGCGTCGCGCCAAAGCGCGAAGCCAGTCGCGCCGCAGGCTGTCGGCGGTTACGCTGTCGGGTGCTGCTGCCAGAAATCGCTGAAAATCGTCTGCATTGGTCACCGCGAATTGCGGTCCCTGCTGAAGGTTGGCCGACAGCCACCAGTATTCAACGTAATCTGCCAGCGGATATTCGCGCAGGCGCTCGGCGAAGGTGGCGCGGGACGCGGCCAATACCTTCAGATTGCGTTTCTCGAAAGCGTCACGCGCCGCCAGAAAATCGCGGTCGCCGGTCTCGGCAACAGCGCGGATGGTTGCAACGGTTTGCGTCTCCGCGAGGCAATACTTGCCCGGCATCAATGAAAGCGCAAGCACGGCAGCGTAAAAAAGGCGAACCGCGCTGGCCTGGCGCAAAAATCGTCCGGGCGCTGCGGAGCAGGATGTCATCACACTTGGTGCGCGCATAATTGCAAGATAATGTCCAAGGTCCCGCTTTGGATGACCTATTTTATGTTTTTGACTTCGGCATTGCTTGCCGCCGCACTTTCAGGATAGCCCACCATGCCCGAATTTGACCCGATATTTTGGACAGCGTTGCTGAAAATTATCGGCGTAAACATCATTTTGTCCGGTGACAACGCGGTCGTCATCGCGCTGGCTGCGCGCTCGTTGCCGGAAAAGCAGCAGAAGCAGGCGGTTTTCTGGGGCAGCGGCGCCGCCATCGTCATGCGTATTGTCCTGACCGTTTTCGCGGTGGCGCTGCTGCAACTGCCCTGGCTGAAGCTGATTGGCTCGGTACTGCTGTTATGGATCGGCATAAAGCTTTTGACCGGCGAGGAAGACGGGGAAGATGGCGTGGAAGGGCACAATTCCATGCTCGCTGCCATCAAGACCATCCTGATTGCGGACCTGGTCATGAGCCTCGACAACGTAATCGCGGTCGCTGCAGCGGCCAAGAATGACCTCACTCTCGTAATGATCGGCCTGGCCATCAGCATTCCGTTGATCATTTACGCAAGTACCTTGCTGATCAAGGTCATGGAGCGTTACCCCGTCGTCATTACCATCGGTGCGGCGCTGATCGGCTGGGTGGCAGGGGAAATGGCGTGGGACGAGGAAGTGATCAGGTCCTTCACCTCGCAATTCCCGAAATGGTTTGAGTACATCGCCGCGACCGCTGGTGCGTTGCTGGTGATAGCGCTGGGTAAATGGCTGGCAAGTCGGCAGCACAGCAGCGCGGGCATCGGCGTGGAAGGCGATGCCTCGACCTAGGAAATGCAGCAGACAGCAGGGACAAGAGCAGAAACATCGACTTAATCAACTCGGAGGATTCAATGAAATCAGCGATTGCAGGCAAGCCCAGTAGGACACGTCTCGCAGGATTGGTGACAGCAGCCGTCGCCTCGCTGGCCATGTGCGCGCCGGCATGGTCCTGGGAACCCACCAAGACCGTGGAATTTGTGGTCCCGGCCGGAACCGGTGGCGGTGCTGACCAGATGGCCCGTTTTGTTCAGGGCGTGATCACCAAGCACAACCTGATGAAACAGTCGATGGTGGTGGTGAACAAGGGCGGCGGCGCCGGTGCCGAAGGGTTCCTTGAAGTGAAGGGTGCCAAGGGCGATCCGCACAAGATCATCATTACTCTCTCTAACCTGTTTACCACCCCGCTCGCGACCGGTGTACCTTTCAACTGGAAGGATCTGACGCCGGTGAAAATGATGGCCCTCGACCAGTTCATTCTCTGGGTGAATGCAGAGATGCCGTACAAGACCGCCAAGGAATACACCGACGCGGCCAAGGCGGCTGGCGCCGGCAAGATGAAGATGGGGGGCACCGGCTCCAAACAGGAAGACCAGATCATCACCGTTGCCATCGAGAAATCGTCGGGTGCCAAATTCACTTACATCCCCTACAAGGGTGGTGGCGAAGTCGCCGTACAGTTGGTCGGCAAGCACATTGACTCCACCGTCAACAATCCCATCGAGGCCATCGAACAGTGGCGCGCCGGCAAGCTGCGTGCACTCTGTGTATTTGATGACAAGCCGATGCCCTACAAAGCCAAGGTCACTGCGACGCAGTCCTGGGGTGATGTCCCGACCTGCAAGAGCCAGGGCATGGATGTCGATTACCAGATGCTGCGGGGCATATTCATGCCGCCGGGCGTGAGCAAGGATCAGGTCGATTTCTACGTCGGCATTCTCAAGAAAGTGACAGAGACGCCGGAGTGGAAGGAATTCATGGAGAAGGGCGCTTTCGCCCAGACCACGATGGTGGGTGACGAATTCACCAAGTGGGTGGCAAAGGAAGAGCAGCGTCACCAGTCACTCATGTCCGAAGCGGGGTTCCTCGCCAAGAAGTAATCGCATCGAATGGCCCCGGCAATCGCCCGGGGCCATTTTTTTGCCCGTCGCCATTCACGCCGCGCAGACGGCAACCGCCCCGAGCCGAGGAGAGAACGTGGAAGCACCCGAAGATAAATCAGCCGCGTCACTGAAAGCGGTGGACGCGATTACTGCGGTCATCATATTTGCCATGGGTGCTGTCGTCATCTGGGACAGCCGGCGGCTGGGCGCGACCTGGGGGTCTGACGGCCCCGAGGCGGGATATTTTCCCTTCTACATCGGTGCCATCCTGTGCCTGGCCAGCGTGGTCAATTTCATCGGGGCACTGCGGGAAAAGTCCGCCGAGTCGTTCGTAGGCGTCGAATCGCTGAAGATGATCCTCTCGGTCATCGTCCCGACGATTGTTTACGTCGGATTGATCGGTGGCGTGGGCCCGGTGCCGGCGTTGGGGATCTATGTGGCTTCGGCGATATTCATCACCTTGTTCATGAAGTGGCTCGGCAAGTACAAATGGATGATCACGATCGCCGTCGCGGTCGGCGTTCCCGTGGTGTTCTTCCTGCTGTTCGAGGTTTGGTTCAAGGTGCCCCTTCCCAAGGGGCCGCTTGAAACTGCCCTCGGTCTGGCATAGGCGGCGGCAATGGAGGAAATAACCAGCTTGATGCATGGCTTTTCGGTCGCGCTCACCCCCTACAACCTCGGCCTGATGATGGTCGGCATCATTCTCGGCGTGCTCATCGGCGTATTGCCGGGTCTTGGCGGTGCCAACGGCGTTGCCATCCTGCTGCCGCTGACCTTTTCGATGAACCCGACCTCGGCGATCATCATGCTTTCCTGTCTGTACTGGGGGGCGCTGTTCGGCGGGGCCATCACCTCGATCCTGTTTAACATTCCCGGCGAGCCCTGGTCGGTCGCAACCACGTTCGACGGCTATCCGATGGCGCAACAGGGCCGGGCCGGTGAGGCGCTGACGGCGGCGTTCACATCCTCCTTTGTCGGTGCGCTCGTTGCGGTGCTGATGATCACCTTTACCGCGCCACTGGTCGCCCGGTTCGCCCTGAAGTTCGGGCCCCCGGAATATTTTGCGGTCTATCTGCTGACCTTCTGCAGCTTCGTCGGCATGGCCAAGAGCGCGCCGTTCAAGACGGTGGCAGCCATGATGATCGGCTTCGCGCTGGCTGCCGTCGGGCTCGATACCGTCACCGGCCAGCTGCGGCTGACTTTTGGCCAGACCGAGTTGCTCAAGGGCTTCGACTTCCTGATCGCCGTGATCGGCTTGTTCGGCATCGGCGAAATCCTGCTGACCATCGAGGAGGGCCTGGCCTTCAAAGGCGCCGAGGCCAAGATCAAGATGCGGGTGGTGATTGATACCTGGAAGCAGCTGCCCAAGTACTGGAAGACCTCGTTGCGTTCTTCCGTCATCGGCTGCTGGATGGGCATCACGCCCGGCGGCGCGACACCGGCGTCGTTCATGGGTTATGGCATTGCCAAAAGCATGTCGCCGCAAGGTGCCAATTTCGGCAAGGGCGAAGTGGAAGGTGTGGTCGCACCCGAGACCGCCGCGCATGCCGCCGGCACGGCCGCCTTGCTGCCGATGCTCACTCTCGGCATTCCCGGATCGCCCACCGCCGCGGTGCTGCTGGGCGGGCTGTTGATCTGGGGGCTGCAGCCCGGACCACTGTTGTTCCAGGAGCAGAAGGAGTTCGTCTGGGGCCTGATCGCGTCGATGTATCTGGGCAACATCGCCGGGCTCATCGTGGTGCTGACGACGGTGCCGTTCTTCGCAGCCATCCTGCGCATTCCATTTTCGATCGTGGCGCCGGTGATCCTGGTGATCTGCGCCATCGGTGCCTACACCGTACACAGCTCGATGTTCGACGTCTGGCTGATGGTGGGATTCGGCATCATCGGTTACGTTTTCAAGAAGCTTGATTACCCGCTGGCGCCGCTGGTGCTGGCGCTGGTGCTG
Source organism: Usitatibacteraceae bacterium (assembly GCA_044229235.1). GTDB lineage: Bacteria > Pseudomonadota > Gammaproteobacteria > Burkholderiales > Usitatibacteraceae > UKL13-2. The sequence continues at coordinate 22,662 of JBGATH010000026.1, read as the reverse complement.
GGAGACCGCGCCGAGGACGCCTTCCGGCAATCGATGCTGGCTTCGCAGGGCACACTGTCTGTGTTCTTTTCCAACGGCCTCGTAGGCTCCATCACGGCGCTGGCGCTGCTGATGCTGTTCTGGGCGCCATTGCGCGCCGTTATCGCCAGGCTGCGCGGCCGTTCATAACTAGGAGATTTTAATGCCCGTTATTGCCATGACCCAGGAGATGGCCACACTCGGCAAGGATGTTGCGCTGGGCGTGTGCGAGGCGCTCGGACTGGAGCAGGTTCGCCACGAAATCGGCGATATCGTCGCCGGCAGGATGCATGTCAAGAAAAGCCTGATCCGGCGCCTGCGCGAAGGCAAGGCCAACGCCATCGAGCGTTGGGCGGCCGACGAAAAGACCATTTCGATTTTCACCGCCGAAGAGGTGTTTGACCTCGCCGTCAAGGGCAATGTGCTGATCCGTGGCTGGGGCGCGACGCTGTGGTTGCGGCAGGTTGCGCATATTCCCACCATCAAGGTCTGCTCGCCCATGGAGGTGCGCATCAAGCGGCTGATGGCGCGCCTGGAGACCGACGACGCGGAACTTGCCCGTCGCGAAATCCGCACGGATGACCACGCGCATGCGGCACGCATGTCGGAACATTTCGACGTGGAGTGGGGCAACCCGACGCTGTATGACCTGACGCTCAACACCGAGCGCGTGCCGCCATCCACCTGTGTGGACATGATTGTTGCGCTGGCCAGGAGCAAGGAGTTCGCGGAGACACCCGCGTCGCGCCAGAACCTGCTGAACCTGGCGATGGCCGCAAATGTGCGGGCGGCGTTGCGCGCCAGCGAGGCAACGGCGGAAGTAAACGTCGCGGTCGACGTGTCTGCCGGTGAGGTAACCCTTTCCGGCATCGTTTCCAATCCGCAGGAACGCGATGAATGCGAGCGCGTGGTCACCGCGGTACCGGGAGTTACCGCCATGAAGGACCAGCTAAAGGTGATGCACGGGACTGCCGGCGCGAGAATGTTTCCCGGCGGATTGGCGCGCTAGCGTCCAGGGGGCCTAGCGGGCAAGAATCGCCTGTACCTTGCCCTTCTGCTTCAGCCTGGACAATGTTTCAGCCGAAAGATTGAGATGCGAGGCCAGTTCCTTCATGGGCACGCGTTCATACAGATCCGGGTGTTTGCGCAGGAAGCGCTGCACCCGTCCTTGCGCGTCAAGCAGGTGAAGGGTGATGGTGTGCGCCATGACTTCTGACATCAGGTGCATGACTTCGTATTCAAAGTCATCTTTCATGGCCGAGTTCTTGTCAAGGAATTCGACCCATGCCTCCATCGGGAGCTGGGCAACGCGCGCCTTGGTGACCGCGCGGATGGCGTACGGCGCGGGCGTGCGCAGGCGCCAGGCCGCATAGCTGGTGTCCATGTCGTCTTCCTTGGAAAAACGCAGGATCATTTCCTTGCCTTCCTGGTTGGACACCACGCGCTTGAGCACGCCTTCGAGAATAAAGTACTGGGCCATGTCGTGATCGCCCTGGCCCAGCAGCAAGTCACCCTTGCGGTAGTCGGCGATGGTGAGGTGTTTTTCCAGATCAAGGAACGCGCGCGGTTTGAGGGTGCGCAGGATGATGTTTTGCGACAGCTGACGGCGGATCAGTTCGCGCTGCGGATGGCTGGTAAGTAGCGTCATTTCAATTGGGTCCCCACTGTTTGGGTATTGAAAATGGGTGCGGGAAATTTGTCGATGCATCGCAATTGACAGGAATCAAGGCGTGAGTGATCGGGCATTTTCTATCATGCGGAATCGCGAATGAATGTGCTGCTCAATATCAACTTGACCAGCATCAAGCATACCCCACGGCAGGTAAAGTTTCACGGTAAAAGCATCGCAACCCTCGGCAGCGTAATCCGGGTGCGAGCAACAATCGGCCGGCAGCAGCATACCGGCTCGCAGTGACAGCGTTGTTTCCGACACATCACCATTGACGGCTCGAAATATCTAGGCCGGTGCGAGGCATCCCAGCATGACAACCGATGCGCAATCACAAACCCAGGAACTGACGGATGGTTTCCATCTGGTCATCGATGCACTGAAACTCAATGGCATCCACACCATTTACGGACTGCCCGGCATCCCCATCACCGACCTGACCCGCAAGGCGCAGGCCGAGGGCATGCGGGTGATTTCATTCCGGCACGAGCAAAACGCCGGCAATGCTGCGGCCATTGCCGGGTTCATCACCCGGCAGCCCGGAGTCTGCCTGACCGTGTCGGCGCCGGGTTTTCTCAACGGCCTGACCGCGCTGGCCAATGCCACCACCAACTGCTTCCCGATGATCCTCATCAGCGGCTCCAGCGAGCGCGAGATCGTCGACCTGCAGCAAGGTGACTACGAAGAAATGGACCAGCTCGCCATCGCCAAGCCGCTGTGCAAGGCGGCGTTCCGCGTGCTGCACGCCGAAGACATCGGCGTCGGCGTCGCGCGCGCGATTCGATCCGCCGTTTCCGGTCGCCCGGGTGGCGTTTACCTGGACTTGCCGGCCAAGCTGTTCGCGCAGACTATGGACGCGGTCGCCGGCAAGAATTCGCTCATCAAGGTGGTCGATCCCGCGCCGCGGCAGATTCCGGCTGGGGACGCCGTTTCGCGGGCAATCGAATTGCTCAAGAGTGCGAAGCGCCCGCTGATTGTGCTGGGCAAGGGGGCTGCCTACGCACAGGCCGACGCGGAGATACGTGCGCTGGTGGAAAAGACCGGCATTCCCTACCTGCCCATGTCGATGGCCAAGGGCCTGCTGCCTGACACGCATGAACAGTCTGCATCGGCGGCGCGTTCCTACGTGCTGCCGGAGGCCGATGTGGTGGTGTTGATCGGCGCGCGCCTCAACTGGCTGCTTTCGCACGGCAAAGGCAAGACCTGGGGCGGCAAGGATCACAAGGCCTGGGGCGGCCAGAAGTTCATCCAGATCGATATCTCGCCGACCGAGGCGGACAGCAACGTGGCCATCGACGCCCCGTTGGTCGGCGACATCGGTTCCTGTGTATCGGCCCTGCTGACAGGTATCGGCGCAAACTGGCCCAAGCCGCCGGCGGACTGGCTGGGCGCCATCGCTGAGCGCAAGAACAAGAACGTCGGCAAGATGGCGGAAACGCTCGCCAAAGACCCGGTGCCGATGAATTTTCACAGTGCGCTGAACGTGGTGCGCGACATCGTCAAGGCCAACCCGGATGCCATGCTGGTCAATGAAGGCGCCAACGCACTGGACTTCACGCGCAGTATTGTCGACATGTACAAGCCGCGGAAACGCCTGGACGTCGGTACCTGGGGCATCATGGGCATCGGCATGGGCTTCGCCGTGGCGGCCGCCGTTGAAACCGGCCAAAATGTGATCGCTATCGAGGGCGACAGCGCCTTTGGTTTTTCCGGAATGGAAGTCGAGACGATCTGCCGCTACAACCTGCCGGTTTGCGTGGTGGTCATGAACAACAATGGCGTTTACCGTGGCACCGACGTCAATCCGACCGGCGGCGCCGATGTCGCGCCGACCGTTTTTGTGAAGGGTGCGCGCTACGACAAGCTGATGGAGGCGTTCGGTGGCGTGGGTGTGAATGCCACGACGCCGGCCGAATTGCGTCGTGCCATGGAAGAAGCGATCCGCTCGCGCCGACCCACGCTGATCAATGCGGTGATCGACGAGACCGCGGGTACCGAAAGCGGCCGCATCACCAGCCTGAATCCGCAAAGCGCCAAGAAGAAATAAGTCAGAAAATCGAAGCAGGGTGCCCGCTCGCGGGAACGCAACAGGATGAGCCGCCTTGCGGCTTGCATAAATCGGATAGGAGCAGCATGGAAGCGCTTAAAGGTGTACGTATTCTGGACATGACACATGTTCAAGCCGGGCCGACGTGTTCGCAGTTGTTGGCGTGGATGGGCGCGGACGTCATCAAGTTTGAAAACCCGCAGGGTGACGCCACGCGCGGGCAGTTGCGCGATGTGCCCGGCGCCGACAGCCTCTACTTCACGATGCTCAACTGCAACAAACGATCCATCACCGTGAACATGAAGTCGGTCGAAGGCAAGCAGGTGTTCGTGGACCTGCTGAAAAAGTGCGACATCATCATGGAGAACTTCGGCCCTGGCGTGCTCGACCGCTTCGGTTTTACCTGGGAGAAGATCCACGAGATCAACCCGAAGATCGTGATGGGCTCGATCAAGGGCTTTGGTTCGTCGGGTCCCTATGCCGAATTCAAGGCCTACGAAAATGTCGCGCAGGCGATGGGTGGCTCGATGAGCACCACCGGTGTTCCCGACGGCGCGCCGTTTGTCACCGGCGCCCAGATTGGCGATTCGGGCACCGGCTTGCATCTGGCGATCGGCTTGCTGGCCGCGTTGCGCCAGGCCGAACATACCGGCCAGGGCCAGTATGTCGAGGTGGCAATGATGGACGGTGTCATGAATCTGTGCCGCGTCAAATTCCGCGACCACCAGCGCCTGACGCGCGGCGACCTGCCCGAATACTCGGTGCCGACTTACAAGGACATGGGCGACGTGCCGCGCGCCGGCAACGATTCCGGCGGGGGGCAGCTCGGCAACGCCATCCATTGCAAACCGCACGGCGCCAACGACTGGCTGTACATCGTCGTGCAGGAGGCGGTGTGGAACGCGCTCGCCGGGCGCATCGGCCCCGACATCCACATCCCCGACCTCGCCACCGACCCGCGTTTCGCCACCATTGGCGAGCGCCGCAAGAACCAGCAGCTGATGTGGACGCTGATCAACAAGTTCGCGGAAAAATATGACAAGCGCGAATTGATGGCGATCCTCAATCCGCTCGACGTGCCTTGCGGCCCCATCATGTCCACCCAGGACCTCGCCACTGACGAGCATGTGCGCGGCCGCGAAATGTATGTGGAACTCGACCATCCGCAGCGCGGCAAATGGTGGAACGTGGGCATGCCGATCAAGCTGTCGGCGTCGCCGGCAAAAATCGAGCGTTCGCCGCTGCTGGGCGAGCACACCGAAGATGTTTTGGCCAACGTGCTCGGTTATGGCGCCGCGAAAATTGACGGCATGAAGGCAGCGGGTGCGTTCTCCGCGCCGCCAAAGAAATAGCCCGCTGGCCGCGCCCGGTGCAGTCCGGGGCGGGGAAGCAGGCCAGCACCAAACTCCAGCATTGGCGAGCTTCACCGGGCAGAAATGCCCTGGAAGCCGCGCCAGCGCTTGAGTTTGCAGCACACATCGAATCGCATCGGAGGACAGCATGAAAATAGCAATCATCGGGCAACAGGACTTTGGAAAAGCCGTCCTGGAGGCATTCCTGGCGCGAGGCGATGAGGTTGCCGGCGTCTTTTGCGCACCGGAGAAAGAGGGGGCCAAGCCCGATCCGCTGCGTGTGGCTGCGCAGGAAAAGGGCCTGAAGACCTTTCAACTGCCGTCGTTGAAGGGTGCGGAAGCCGTGCAAGCCATGCGCGAGCTGAACGTGGACATCGGCATCATGGCGTTTGTGCTGCAGTTCGCGCCGCAGGACTTTGTAAAGATCCCGAAGCACGGCACGATCCAGTATCACCCCTCGCTGCTGCCCAAGTTCCGCGGCCCTTCGTCGATCAACTGGCCGATCATCAAGGGCGAGAAGGAAACCGGCCTGACCATTTTCCGGCCCAACGACGGGCTCGATGAAGGCGAAGTAATCCTGCAGAAAGCCACGCCAGTGAGCGAGAACGACACACTTGGCACGGTCTATTTCGACCGCCTTTTCCCGATGGGTGTCGCAGCGATGGTGGAAGCGGCTGATCTGGTGGTGGCCGGCAAGCACACCGAAACGGTGCAGGACGAGAGCCAGGCCAGTTACGAAGGCTGGTGCCGCGCGGCCGAAGCGAAGGTCAATTTCAATAATCATGTCGACTACGTTCATAACCTGATCCGCGGCTGCGATCCGGCGCCCGGAGCCTGGACCACGCTGGGGGGCAAGAAAGTCCAGCTGTTCGGCAGCCGGAAACACCTGGTTAGAACATTTGGCGCCGTCAAGGGCAAACCGGGCGAGATCACGTCGGTGACGGCAACGTCCATGTTCATTACGGTGCAGGGTGGCCAGGTTGAAATTTCAAAGCTCAAGCACGAAGAGGGCAAGAAAGTGTCGCCGGCCGAATTTGCGGCGGCCTATTCGATCGGACCCGGAACGTTGTTCGGCAGTTAAGTGAAGTGGCACGCCTGCTGTCCGCATTGCAAACGGAATCAAGGCCTTAGGACCGCAGTTACATGCCGGGCCCTCGCCCCCGATCAGGGGACTGAGGGCCTTTTTCTTTTCTTGCTACAATCGCCGCTATCCGACCAAGGTCGACGTTCTTAACGCAAGGGGAAAGAATGAATAAAGCCGGGTTCTGGACTAAGGATTGGTTCTTCGCGCTGGCGCTGTCGATCCTGCTGTTCGCCGTCAGCCTGACTGTCGCGAGAAACTTCTTCAGTTCACTGGAAACCAAGGCCTACGACTGGGGCGTTGTTGCCACCAGCAAGCCTCCTTCCGACAAAGTGGCCGTTATTGCCATTGACGACCAGTCGATTGCCAACATCGGCCGCTGGCCATGGCCGCGCGATGTGCATGCCGCCATGATCGACAAGCTGGCCGGCGCCAAGGCCGCGGTGGTCGGCAGCACGGTGTTCTTTTTCGAGCCGCAACTCGACCCGGGCCTGCAGTACGTCAACAAGCTCATCGACATCTACAACAAGAAGCAGGCCGCGAACGAGGCCGCCGCCGCTGCCGCTGCTGCCGCCGCTGCGGCAGATCTTGCCGCAGGCAAGTCCGCCGCGGCCAACAAACCGATGATCGTCGCCGCGCCAAGCAGCGAACTGGCGCAATTCGGTACCGTGCTGGCAGAAGCCGAGGATGCACTGAACACTGATCGCCGCCTCGCGGAGAGCATGCAAAAAGCCAATAACGTGGTGCTGCCGCTGTACTTCCCGGCCTCACTTGATCCGCCGCTGAGCAAGCCGGACAAACCGCTTCCCGAATACGTCACCAAGAACGCCATCACCGGCGTTTCGCCGGGAAATGGCGAATTCGTTTACGCGGAAGCGGGTGGCGGCATCCCGATCGAGGAAGTCGGCAAAGTGGCAGCCGGCATCGGCCACCTCAGCCAGATCCCGGATGATGACGGCGGTTCACGTCACGACATTACCGTGATCGATTACTTCGGCCAGCAATATCCGTCGTTCGCCATGCTGGTCGCGGCCAGAAGCCTCAACCTTGGCGCGAAGGACATCAAGGTAAATGTCGGCGAGAGCGTCTCGCTGGGCAACCTGCGCATCGCCACCGATCAGCGCGGCATGATGCTGCCGTATTTCTACAAGCGCGTCGGCGATCGGCCGGCCATTCCGGAAGATTCATTCTTCGATGTCATCAGCGGCAAGATTCCGGCGGACAAGTACAAGGGCAAGGTGGTGCTCATTGGTGCCACGGCGGCCGGCGTCGGTTCGCAACAGGTGACGCCGATCGACAATCTCGCGCCGGTGCAGACGATGGCGCATACCGTGTCGTCGATCCTTCAGCAACAGTTCTTCCGTACACCCACCTGGGGCACCTGGGCCTCGCTGCTGGTGTTTGTGCTGGTCGCCGTGTACCTCATCGTGCTGCTGCCAAAGCTGAAAGCAGGCCCGGCCGCTGTCATCACCCTGGCGATGTTGCTGGTGCTGCTCGGCGCGCATTTCGGCCTGATGATGGGTCCCGGCATCTGGGTGAAGCTGATGCTGCCGGCCACGCTGCTGGTCCTGGGTCACCTGTTGCTGACCACCAAGCGCTTCCTGCTGACCGAGCGCGGCAAGGAGCAGGCGGATGCCGCCGGCGCCGAGTCGAACCGCATGCTCGGCCTCGCCTTCCAGCAGCAGGGCCAGCTGGACATGGCCTTCGACAAGTTCCGCAAGTGCCCGGTGGACGAGCAACTGCTGGAGAACATCTACTCGCTGGCGCTGGATTTTGAACGTCGCCGCCAGTTCAACAAGGCCGAGGCCGCCTTCGCGTTCATCAACCAGAACGATCCGAAGTTCAAGGACGTGGCCGAGCGCATGAATCGCGCCAAGGTGATGTCGGAGACCATCATCCTCGGCGGCTCGTCCGCCGCGAGGTCCACCGCCGCGACCATGGTCATGTCCGGTTCCGGTGAGAAACCGATGCTCGGCCGATACCAGGTGCAAAAGGAACTGGGCAAGGGCGCCATGGGTGTGGTGTACCTGGGCAAGGATCCGAAGATCGGTCGCGAAGTCGCCATCAAGACCATGGCGCTGGCGGCGGAGTTCGAAGGCGACGAGCTGCAGGAAGCCAAGGATCGTTTCTTCCGCGAGGCCGAGTCGGCCGGCAAGCTCGATCACCCGAACATCGTGCGCATTTTCGATGCCGGCGAGGAACACGATCTCGCCTTCATCGCCATGGAATTCCTCAAGGGCAAGGACCTGGTCGACAACACCAAGGTGCCGAACCTGCTGCCGTTCGATGAAATGTGCGACATCATGACCAAGGTGGCGGAAGCGCTGAACCACGCCCACGCGATGGGTGTGTACCACCGCGACATCAAGCCCGCCAACATCATGTACGACCCGGAATCCAAGACGCCCAAGGTCGCCGACTTCGGTATTGCGCGCGTCACGGATTCGTCGAAGACCAAGACCGGCATGGTGCTGGGCACGCCGTCGTATATGTCGCCGGAGCAACTCGCCGGCAAGAAGATCGACGGCCGTTCCGACCTGTTCTCGCTGGGTGTGACGTTCTATCAGCTGGCCTGTGGCCGCCTGCCGTTCCAGGGCGAGTCGATGACCCAGTTGATGTTCGCCATCGCCAACGAGAAAGAGCAGAACATTCTCGAGATCAACCCGTCGCTGCCGTCATGGGTGAAGGAATTCTGCGATCAGGCACTGGCCAAGGATTTCGAACAGCGCTTCCAGGACGGCAAGGAATTTGCCAACGCCATCCGCACCTATAGAGCGATGGGGTAAGCCGGGGGTTTCGCAACGCAAACTGCTTTGCGTTGCGCCCGGCGAACCGGCAGGCCTCCGGACTGCCGTGGGGGAGCGGTCAAAGGACCGCGGGTTTAAGCGGGTTTCGCAACGCAAACTGCTTTGCGTTGCGCCCGGCGAACCGGCGGGCCTCAGGACCGCCGTGGGGCGTAGTTAGCGCGTTGTTTTAATCGGGTTTCGCAACGCAAACTGCTTTGCGTTGCGCCCGGCGAACCGGCGGGCCTCCGGACCGCCGTGGGGCGTAGTTAGCGCGATTCACCATAAACCACCATTACCGCAGCGCGCCGTCCGGCGCGCTTTTCATTTGTACAATGATCCATTGCCTCGCCATAGATCACCGCCATGCCGCTTCCCGCTCCAAAAGCCCCCCGCCAATCCCTGCACCGCCGCGAAATAACCTTGCGTGGCTATAAGCGGGAAGATGGCCTGTTCGACATTGAAGGGCATCTGTACGATGTGAAGGACGTCGATTTCCGGGTCGCCAGCGGCCTGCGCAAGGCCGGCGAGCCGGTGCATTCGATGTGGCTGCGAATCACCGTGGACCACGCCCTGCACATCGTCGATGCCGAAGCGGCCAGCGATGCCATGCCGTATGCCGGCTACTGCGATGCGATCACCCCGGACTACAAGAAACTGATCGGCCTTGCCATTCGCCCGGGCTTCACCAACCGGGTGCGCGAGCTCGTCGGCGGCACCAACGGCTGCACGCACATCACGGAGCTCATCAGCTCGCTCGCCACCACCGCATTCCAGACAATTGCCGGCCAGGGGCTGCAAAAGCCGGACACCAAGCCCTACCAGCTCGACCGTTGCCACGCGCTGCGCTCGGACGGGCCGGCTGTCGCACGCTTTTACCCGCAGTGGTACCTGGGCAAGCCCGTAGATGGCGTTGCCGTCGCGGAACCGGAGAACCATTGACCGCGGGCATACCTCTGCCCGGCCCTGCGGCTGCTAAAATGTGAGTCCAATGCGCTTTGCAGGTTCCCGGCGCATACAACGCCGTCTGCCTTCCCGATTCCCCTCTCACCTGATTGGACCTTTCGCATGAATGTTCATGAATACCAAGGCAAGGAAATCTTGCGCAAATACGGGGTCGCCACACCGCGCGGCGTGGCCTGTTTTTCGGTTGATGAAGCGGTCAAGGCCGCCGAATCGCTGGGCGGCAAGGTATGGGTGGTGAAAGCGCAGATCCATGCCGGCGGCCGTGGCAAAGGCGGCGGCGTGAAGGTCGCGAAGTCGCTCGACGAGGTGCGCGATTACGCTTCGAAGATTCTCGGCATGACGCTGGTGACGCACCAGACCGGTCCGGAAGGCCGCGTGGTCAAGCGCCTGCTGATCGAAGAGGGCGCCGACATCAAGAAAGAGCTGTACGTGGGCATGGTGGTCGACCGCGCCTCGCAGCGCGTCACGCTGATGGCCTCATCCGAGGGCGGCATGGACATCGAGCATGTCGCCGAACATACGCCGGAAAAGATTTTCAAGGTCGCCATCGATCCGGTCGCCGGACTGTCCACCGCCGCCGCAGAGGACGTCGCCCGCAAGATCGGCGTGCCCGAGCAGGCGGTGGCGCAAGGCGCGGCCTTCATGCAGTCGCTGTACAAGGCCTTTGACGAGTGCGATTGCTCGCTGGCCGAAATCAATCCGCTGATCTACACCGGCGACAACAAGGTGCTGGCGCTGGATGCCAAGCTCAATTTCGATTCCAACGCGCTCTATCGCCACCCGGAAATCGTCGCCATGCGCGACCTGGATGAAGAGGACCCGGCCGAGATCGAAGCCTCCAAGTTCGACCTCACCTACATCTCGCTCGACGGCAACATCGGCTGCCTGGTCAACGGTGCGGGCCTGGCCATGGCCACCATGGACGTGATCAAGCTCTACGGCGGCTCGCCGGCCAACTTCCTCGACGTCGGCGGGGGCGCCACCACCGAGAAGGTCACGGAAGCCTTCAAGATCATGTTGAAGAACCCGAACCTCAAGGCCATCCTCGTCAACATCTTCGGCGGCATCATGAAGTGCGACGTGATCGCCAACGGCGTCATCGCCGCCGCGCGCGAAGTGCATCTGCAGGTTCCGCTGGTGGTGCGCATGAAGGGCACCAACGAGGACATTGGCAAGCAGATCCTCAAGGACTCCGGCCTGCCGATCATTTCTGCGAACAACATGGCCGAAGCGGCTGAACGCGTCGTTGCTGCCGCCAAAGGAAACTAATCATGTCCATCCTGATCAACAAAAACACACGGGTCATCACGCAAGGCATCACCGGCAAGACCGGCATGTTCCACACCAAGATGGGCAAGGAATACGCCAATGGGGCGGCTTGCTATGTTGCCGGCGTCACGCCCAAAAAGGGCGGACAGAATTACGAAGGCATCCCGATTTTCGAAACGGTGAAAGAAGCCAAGGCGCAGACCGGCGCCAACGTGTCGGTGATCTACGTGCCGCCGCCGTTCGCGGCTGCGGCCATCGATGAGGCGGTCGAGGCCGACCTCGACTTGGTGATCTGCATCACCGAGGGCATCCCGGTGCGCGACATGATCAAAACCCGCAAGAAGATGGAAGGCAAGCGCACCATCCTTGTCGGGCCGAACTGCCCCGGTGTTATCACACCGGATGAAATCAAGATCGGCATCATGCCCGGCCACATCCACAAGAAGGGTCGCATCGGCGTGGTGTCGCGCTCGGGCACGCTGACCTATGAAGCGGTCGGCCAGCTGATGGACCTCGGCCTCGGTCAATCGACCTGCGTGGGTATCGGCGGCGATCCGGTGAACGGCTTGAAGCACATCGACGTGATGAAGATGTTCAACGACGATCCGGAAACCGATGCGGTCATCATGGTCGGCGAAATCGGCGGCGACGCGGAAGAGACCTGCGCGCGCTGGATCAAGGCCAACATGAAGAAGCCGGTAGTGGGATTCATCGCCGGCGTCACCGCGCCGCCCGGCAAACGCATGGGCCATGCGGGCGCCATCATCTCCGGCGGCAAGGGCACGGCGCAGGAGAAACTCGCGGTGATGGAAGAGTGCGGTATCAAGGTCACCAAAAACCCGGCGGACATGGGGCGCTTGTTGAAATCGGTGCTGTAGCGATTCGGCAGTTCAGTTTGCAAGGGCCGCAGTAGCGGCCCTTGTGGTTTTCAGCGCCCGCGCTTTGTGAGCGCAAATTTCCCGGCACCCTAAGCGTCAACAATGTGACCATGCCGCCCCCTTTAGAAAAGGGGGCAATGCCATCGCGCCGATCAATCGGGCAGGCATGGGGGATTTACGGTGGTTGCAGTCAGCAAAGCCGATCACGAGCGCTGGCGCGCCTTCCAGGCCGAAAATGCCCTGAAACCCCCGTCAATGCTCGACTTTTGCCAATGGGACCTTCCATAAACCTACTGCGCGATCAAATTTCGCGCCTCCGGTGCTCTGCGTACTCTCGTACGCGTCCGCTCCTCGCCCCGACCTTTGACCGCTCGCTACGGTTTCTAGAAGTTCCCCAATGAGTCGGGGCTAAAAGGCCAACAACAACTGCTCGAAGGCCTGTGCCGCAAATCCGGCGTCTTCGGCGCTGAGCGATTCCTTGGGATTGTGGCTGATGCCGCCGGCTCCGCAGCGCACGAACAGCATCGCCACCCTGGTCACATCCGCGATCGTCATGGCGTCGTGTCCGGCACCGCTGGGCAGTTGGCGAACCGGCAAACCGCAGGCGGCGATGGCGCTGCCGATTTTTTCCATCAGCAGCGGATCACAGGGTACCGCGCGCGAATCGTGATACGGCGACAGGGAGACACTCACGTTGCGGCTTGCGGCGATGCTCTTGATGCGGGCGATCAGCGTGCTTTCGGCGGCACGACGCACTGCATCGTCGCCCGAACGCAGGTCGATGGAAAATTCCACGTTTCCGGGGATCACGTTCGCCGCCGGATGATCCACCTGAAACTTGCCGACCGTGGCCACCAGCGCCGCGGATTGCGCATTCGCCACGGCCTCGACCGCCAGCGCCATTTCCGCCGCTGCCGCGAGCGCATCGCGCCGCGCCGGCATCGGCACCGTGCCGGCGTGCCCGGCTTCGCCCGACACGCTGACCAGATAACGCGAGGCGCCGGCAATGGCCGTCACCACGCCGAGCGGGTGGCCTTCATTCAACAGCACCGGGCCCTGTTCGATGTGCACCTCGACATAGCCGGTGACATTGGCGAAGCTGCGGTGATCCTGGTTGACCTTCGACACATCGAGCCCCGCGCGGCTGGCGGCATCGCGCAGCGCCAGGCCCTGCTCGTCCCTGCGGTCCAGCAGCGATTCATCGAAGGCGCCGATGTAGGCGGAACTGCCGAGGAAGGAGGTGGCGAAACGCACGCCTTCCTCGTCGGCGAAGCCCACCACCTCCAGCGCGAACGGCAGCACGCGATGTTCGTCGTGAAGTTTTTTTGCCACCGCGATCGGCAGGATGACGCCGAGCACGCCATCGTAACGCCCGCCGTTGCGCACCGTGTCGAAATGCGAACCGGTGATCAGCGTGGGCGCATGATCGTTGCCGTTTTCGAGGCGGCCGATGACATTGCCGACGGCATCTTCGCGCACGCTCATGCCGGCATCCATCATCCAGGTCTTGAGTTGCGCCGCCGCCTGCCGGTGCGCGGCAGAAAGATAGGTGCGCGTGTAGCAGTCCGGCTCGTCGGAAAACGTGCGCAGCGTGTCGGCCTGTGCCAGCAGGCGGTGGCCCATGGCCTGGAAAACGGCGGTGGGGGCGTTGACCATGCCGCCGGGCGCGCTCATGCCATCCCTGCGTCGCGAAATACCTGCCAGGCCGCGTCGACGGCGCCGCCACGGGCGCTGCGATGGCCCTCCGCATTGAGCACGGCCTCCAGCGCCGACAAGGTGGTCATCACGCAGTCCGGCCGCGCGTTGTAACCCATGTTGCCGATGCGCCAGATCTTGCCGTGCAGCGGGCCGAACGAGGAGCCGATCTCGATGTTGAAGGTTCTGAGCATCGCCAGTCGCACCTTGTCGCCATCGATGCCGGCCGGGATCACCACGCCGGTGACGTTGGGCATCTTGGTGGCCTTGTTGCCATACACCGTGAGGTTCATGGCCTCGACGCCCGCGACCATGGCGTTGCCGCAGGCCGCGTGCCGTTTCGCGACGGCATCATGACCCTCCGCCACGAACAGGCGGGCACACTCGCGGCTGGCGTACAGCATCGAGGTGGCTTCCGTATGGTGGTTCAGCGCCTTGTCCGACCAGTAATCCATGATCATGGCGAGGTCAAAGTAATTCGACGCAATGCGCGAGCCGGCGCCCGGCACATAGTCCTTCGGCCGCAAGCCTTCCTCGATATGGCGGCGTCGGTAAATGGCATCGGCCATCGGCTTCGACAAGGTGATGGGCGCCGCACCGGACGGCCCCATCAGGCACTTTTGCAAACCGGCTGTCACGCAGTCGATCTGCCACTCATCCACCGGCAGGCGGGCACCGGCGATGGACGCCGTGGCATCGACCTGCAGGAACACGCCGTGTTCGCGGCAGATGCGGCCGATGTGCTCCAGCGGCTGCAGCATGGTGGTGGAGGTATCGCCCTGGCACAGCGCCAGCAACCTGGGCTGGTGCTGCCTGATGGCCGCCTCGATCTGCTCGGGTGCAAATACGCTGCCCCATTCAGCCTCGATCACCCGCACATCGGCGTCGACGCGATGGGCGATCTCGGTCTTGAGCTGGCCGAAACGCCCGAAGCTCGCCACCAGCACGCGCTCGCCCGGTTCGATCAGCGACACCATCACGCATTCGATGGCCGAGCGCGCCGTGCCATCGACCACCAGCGTCCACTCGTTCTGCGTTTCGAATACCTGCCGGTACAGCGCCATCGTTTCCTTCATGGACTGCCGGAAATGCGGATCGAACTGGCCCAGCACCTGTGTGCCCAGCGCGCGCAAGACACGCGGGTCGCAGTTGATCGGGCCCGGCCCCATCAGCAGGCGCGGTGGTGTGGATATTTCTTCGAGCATGGTGGCGTGAATCAATCGCGGTCGGGTGGTCAAATCGGCTATGAGCCAAGGTTACCAGTATTGCCGGGGGGCGGTATGCGGCGACAGGAAGAATGTGTTTACACTTGGCGCATTATTGGTCGTCAGTTCGTCGTCCCTGTCCTCGAGTGAGCCCTGCATGAGCCAACCCAACAACCATGACGTCGTCGCCGCCTCGCTGGCCGCGCTTGACCTGCCGACCGATGCCGACGTGGTCGCCGCCGTGGGCGCACATTTCGTCCGGCTGTCGGACGTGGCTTCCCTGGTGATGAATCTGCCGATCCCCGACGACGTCGAAACGCCGTCCATCTTCGAGCCATGAAGTCCCCGGTCCAATCTGTGGAGGGGGCGAGCCTGATCGCACAGCAGGTGCGCGAAGGCCGGATCACGGCCGCCGCCGCCGTGGAGCAGTCCCTGGCCGGCATCGCCGCCAGCGAACCGCAAATCAATGCCTTCACCGGCGTCTGGGGCGACGAGGCGCGCGCGGCCGCGGCGCGCATCGATGCCATGCGTGCAGCCGGCGAAAACCTGCCGCCGCTGGCCGGCGTGCCGTTCGCGGCCAAGGACCTGTTCGATATCGCCGGGCATGTGACGCTGGCGGGCAGCAAGATCAACCGCGCTGCAGCGCCTGCGACAGAGGATGCGTTTCTGGTCGCCAAGCTCAAGCGCGCCGGCGGCATTTGCGTCGGCGCGACCAACATGGGCGAGTACGCCTACGACTTTGTCACCGAAAACCAGCATTACGGCCCGACCCACAATCCGCATCGCCACGGCTTTACTGCCGGCGGCTCATCCGGCGGGTCAGCTGCCGCAGTGGCGTCGGGCGAGGTGCCGATTGCGCTTGGCTCCGACACCAACGGCTCGATCCGGGTGCCCGCATCCTATTGCGGCATCTACGGCCTGCGGCCGACGCATGGACGGCTGTCGCGACGCGGCGCATTCCCTTTCGTCGCCAGCATCGATAACGTCGGCCCGTTCGCACGCAATCTGCAGGATCTGGCGCTGGCGTTCGATGTGCTGCAAGGGCGCGACGAACGCGACCCCAACCAGCGCGAACGGCCAAACTGCCTCGCCCGCGCCGCGATGCATAACCGCGCGGCCGGCCTGCGCGTGGCGCGGCTCGACGGTTTCTTCACCGACAACAGCACCGCCGAGGTGCGCGCGGCGGTGGATGGTTTCTGCCAGGCACTGGGCATCGATCGAACGGTGCAGTGGGAGCTGGCAGCGGCCGCGCGCGCCGCCGCCTTCATGATCTCGGCAGCGGAAGGCGGCGCATTTCACCTGCAGCGCCTTCGACACCAGATGCGCGACTTCGAGTTCGACCGCGCCTGTCGGCTCATGGCCGGTGCCATTCAACCCGCGGCGCGCGTGGCGCAGGCACATCGATTTCGCGCCTGGTTTCGCCAGCAGGTGCGGGCCTGTTTTCGCGATGTGGACGTGCTCATCGCGCCGGCCACGCCGTGGACCGCACTGCCGCACGGCACCATGACGGCCACGCTCAATGGACAGGAGGTGCCGGCGGCCGCAACCGGCGGCATCCTCACCCAGCCGATCAGTTTCATTGGCTTGCCGGTGATCTGTGCGCCGCTGCCGCGCGCCGCCGGCGAACTGCCGATCGGCGTACAGCTCATCGCCGCGCCGTGGTGCGAGCACCAGTTGTTCGCGCTGGCGGCACACGCCGCGCGGAGCGGGGCGCTGGCCTGACGGTGCTGCCATCGCCGAGTTGGCATACCATGTCGGCTCATCGACTGGCGGAGGCGTCGTCCGCATGGGAGGGCTTGTGAAGCTGCTGCGTGTGCCGATGCTGGTCTGTGTCGCTGCGCTGATTGGTCTGATGCCGGGCGCGCATGCGCAATCGACTGATCCGGCCAAACCGGCGAAACCCGTGCGCCTGGCGCTGGTGATCGGCAACGCCACGTACAAGAGCGACCCCCTGCCCAACCCGGCAAACGATGCCGCCGACATGGCCGTGCTGCTCAAGCAGGCGGGGTTCGAGGTCATCCACCGTGAAAACGCCAGCCTCAGGGAAATGTATCTCGCGCTGCGCGAATTCGGCGACAAGCTGAAACGCGAATCGCTGGGACTGTTCTACTTTGCCGGTCACGGCGTGCAGGTAAGGGGGCGCAACTTCCTGGTGCCGGTCGACGCCGACATCAGTCGCGAAGACGAGGTGGCCTTCTCCGCGCTCGACCTGCAGGCGGTGCTCGAAAAAATGGACACGGCGCGAAACCACACCAACCTCATCGTCCTCGATGCCTGCCGCAACAACCCGTTTGCGACCCGTTTCAAGGTCGCCAGCGCGGGCCTGGCGCAGATCGACGCGCCGCCCGGAACAGTGGTGGCCTTCGCCACCGCACCCGGCTCGACTGCCGCCGACGGCGCCGGACGCAACGGCCTGTATACCAGGCACCTGCTCGCCAACCTGACGCAGCCGGGTGTGCGTATCGAGGATGCCTTCAAGCAGGTGCGCACGGCCGTGCGCGCGGAATCGCGCGGCCTGCAAACGCCCTGGGAAAGCACTTCGCTTGAAAGCGAACTGGTGCTCAAGGCCGCACCGCCGCCGCCGAAGCGGCCGGCAATCGCCTCAGCGCCGGCCCTGCCATCGCGGCCACGCTCGGTCTCGATCGGTGCGGCACCGGTGTTCGCAGTCGGCGACTGGTGGGAATGGCGCATCACCAACGAACTCACCGGCGAAGCCCGAACCGTTCGCCGCAGCATCACCAAGGCCGACGACGAGACCGTTACCCAGGACAACGGCCTGGTGCGCGACCATTCCGGCAATACGCGCAGCGAGCACATCGGCGGCAAACTGCGCACGTACCAGCCTTCGTCCATGTTCTACGTCTTTCCCATGAGCGTCGGCGTGTCATGGAGCGGCATCATCACCGAAGGCGGCGACGACTATACCGGCACCAACGACGTGCGCATCCGTGTTGTCGGCGAGGAAGAGATCGACTCGCCGCTGGGGCGCCTCAAGACCCTGCGCATCGAGCGCGCCGGCGAATGGCGCAATACCAAGACCGGCAGGACCGGCACGACGCGCTGGACCTACTGGTATCACGGCCCGGCCAAGCAGGCGTTGCGTTACCAGCGGAGCAACACCACGGCGGAAGGGCGGCTGCTGATCAAGGAAACACAGGAGCTTGTGGCCTTCAACGTGAAGTAGCGTCACGCATTTTTCCGCAGGCGCCGCCTGTGGCATAGTCATGCAGCACATTCATGGAGCTGCCGCGTGACCTCTGCCTATCCGCATCTACTCGCCCCCCTAGACCTCGGCTTCACCACACTCAAGAACCGGGTGCTGATGGGGTCCATGCACACCGGGCTTGAGGACAAGGCCAAGGATTTTCCGAAGCTGGCCGCCTACTTTGCGGCACGGGCGCGCGGTGGCGTCGGGCTGATGGTGACCGGCGGCTTCGCGCCCAACATCGAAGGCTGGCTGTCGCCGTTCGGCTCGCGCCTGGCTTCGTCGGGCGCGGCGAAGAAACATCGCCTCATCACCGATGCCGTGCACGCCGACGGCGGCAAGATCGCCTTGCAAATACTGCATGCCGGCCGTTATGGTTACACGCCGCTCTCTGTGGCGCCGTCGAAGATCCGCTCGCCGATCACGCCGTTCACCCCGCGCGAACTTTCCGCCGGCGGCATCGAGCGCCAGATCAAGTGCTTCGTGCGCGCCGGCAAGCTGGCGCGTGAGGGCGGCTACGATGGCGTCGAGGTGATGGGTTCCGAGGGCTATTTCATCAACGAGTTCCTCGCGACGCACACCAACCACCGCACCGATGGCTGGGGCGGCAGTTACGAAAACCGCATGCGCCTGCCGGTCGAGATTGTTTCGCGGATGCGTGAGGCGGTCGGCAAGGATTTCATCATCATTTACCGGCTGTCGATGCTCGACCTGATTCCCGATGGACAGAGCTGGGACGAAGTGGTGATGCTGGCCAAGGCCATCGAAAAGGCCGGTGCCACCATCATCAATACCGGCATCGGCTGGCACGAAGCGCGGGTGCCGACCATCGCCACCTCGGTGCCGCGTGCCGCGTTCGCCTGGGTGACCAAAAAGATGAAAGCCGAAGTCGGCATTCCGCTGGTCACCACCAACCGTATCAACGCCCCCGACGTGGCGGAGAAAATCATCGCCGACGGCTGTGCCGATATGGTGTCGATGGCGCGCCCGCTGCTGGCCGATCCGGACTTCGTGGTGAAGGCCGCCGCTGGCAAGGCCGATGAAATCAATACCTGCATCGGCTGCAACCAGGCTTGCCTGGATCACGTCTTCAAGCAGCAACTGGCTTCATGCCTGGTGAATCCGCGCGCCTGCCACGAAACCGAGTTGGTGTTCACGCCTGCCACGAAGAATAAGAGCGTCGCCGTGGTTGGCGCCGGCCCGGCCGGGCTGGCCTGCGCGACGGCGCTAGCTGAGCGCGGCCACCTGGTCGACCTGTTCGATGCCGCGCCTGAAATCGGCGGCCAGTTCAACATGGCCAAACAGATTCCGGGCAAGGAAGAGTTTCACGAAACGCTGCGCTACTTCCGCAAGAAAATCGAGACCACCGGTGTCGCCCTGAAGCTCAATCGCCGCGTGTCCGCGGACGACCTCAAGGGTTACGACGAGGTCATCCTCGCCACCGGCGTCACGCCCAGAAACCCGAAGATTCCCGGGCAGGACCTGCCGCATGTGTTGTCCTACATTGATGTGCTGTTGCACAAGAAACCCGTCGGCAAGCGCGTAGCCGTGGTGGGCGCGGGCGGCATCGGCTTCGATGTCTCCGAGTACCTGGTGCACGAAGGTCACTCGCCGACACTGGATAACGCCATGTGGATGAAGGAGTGGGGGGTCGCCGACCCGTCCGGCGCGCGCGGTGGTGTGATCAAACCCGAAGTCTCGCCACCGGCGCGCGACGTGGTGCTGTTGCAGCGCAAGGCTTCACAACCCGGCAAGGGCCTGGGCAAGACCACCGGCTGGATACATCGCGCTGCGCTGAAAAAGAAGAAGGTCGAGATGATTGCCGGTGCCAATTACGAAGGCATCGACGAAAAAGGCCTGCACATCACCTTCGGCGAGAAGCGGCAGAACCCGACGCTGATCGAAGCCGACACCATCGTGCTCTGCACCGGACAGGAGCCGCTGCGCGAATTGCAGGCGCCGCTGGCAGCGGCTGGCGTGAAAGTGCATCTGGTCGGCGGCGCGTTTGAAGCCGGCGAACTGGATGCCAAGCGCGCCATCGATCAGGCGACGAGGCTGGCGGTAACTATTTAAGCAAACACCAGCATTGGCGCGGCTTCCGGGGCAAATATGCCCGGAAAGGCGCGCCAGCGCTGGTGTTTCACTGCTGAGTGCGGGTATCGCGACCTACTTCAACAGCAGGTTCGGCAGCCACATCGAGAACGCCGGCACGTAGGTCACGGCCAGCAGCGCGGCCACCAGCGCCAGGTAAAACGGCAGGATGGTGCGCATCACTTCGCTGACCGAAATGCCGCCGATGGCGCAGCCGACAAATTGCGTGGTGCCGACTGGTGGGGTGTTGAGCCCGAGCGCGCAATTGATCAGGATGACCATGCCGAACTGCACCGGGTCCATGCCGTACTTCATGGCGATCGGCAGGAAGATCGGCGTGCAGATGAGGATCGTGCTGGCCATGTCCATGAAGGTGCCGAGCAGGAACAGGATGATGTTGATCAGCAGGAAAATCACCCAGGGATTCGTGGAAATCATCGCCAGCGCGTCGCCGGCCAGATCCGCCACCTGGTAGAGCGCCATCAAGTACTGGAACATGGTCGACACGCCGATCAGCAGCAGCACCACGCCGGTGGTCTTGACGGCCTTCGCGGCCGCCTTGGTGAACTTGGCCCAGGTCATGCTGCGGTACACCGCGAACGTCAGCAGGATCGAGTACACCACGGCAATGGCTGCCGATTCGGTGGCGGTGAATACGCCGGAAATGATGCCGGCAAGGATGATGACGACGATGAGCAGGCCGGGACCGGCGGCGGCGGCCGCGCGGCCGACGGCGGGCCACCCCGGAAATTGGCCGGGCGGATAGCCGCGCTTGACCGCAACGGCATAGGCCGCGACCAGCATGCAGATGGTCAGCACCAGCGCGGGCACCACGCCTGCGGCGATCAGTGCGCCGATCGACACCGTGCCGCCGGCGGCCAGCGAGTAGATGATCATGTTGTGGCTGGTCGGCATCAGCGCGCCCACCAGCGAGGCATGGGTGGTGACGTTGACCGCGTAATCGGTGTGATAGCCCTCTTTTTTCATCATCGGGATCATCACCGAGCCCATCGCCGAGACGTCTGCCACGGGAGAGCCGGAAACACCGCCAAACAGCGTGCAGGCCAGCACGTTGCTCATGCCCAGCCCGCCGCGGATGTGTCCGACCATGCTGCGCGCCAGTGCCACGATGCGATCGGCGATGCCGCCGTGCAGCATCAGCTCGCCACTGAAAATGAAGAACGGGATGGCGAGGAACGAGAAGATGTTCATGCCCGACATCATTTGCTGGAACAGCACCGCCACCGGCAGGCCTTCGTAGAGAATGGTGCACATGGCGGAGAGGCCGATGGCAAACGCCACCGGTACGCCGATCACCAGCAATGCGACGAACGTTACGCCGAGGATGGTCAGTTCCATGCCGGCTCCACTTCGGTTCCGTTGACGAGCGCGATGATGTGCTCGATGGAAAACAGCACGATCAGTCCGCCCGAAAGCGCCAGCGGCACGTAGCGCACTGCTTCGGACAATTCCAGGTTGGCCAGCTTGTATGACGCCACCGACGCGCCCAGCACCCAGCCGTTGTAGAGCATGGCCGCGCCGAAGATCGCGACGAGGACGTGGATGAGTATTTCGACCTTGTGGCGGATGCCGGGCGGCGCCAGCACCAGCAGCGATTCCATGCCCAGGTGGCCGGCATCGCGCACCCCGACGGCGGCGCCGATCAGCGTCACGTACAGGATCAACACCAGCGCCAGGCTTTCGGTCCAGGTCGGGCTGTCGTTGAGCACGTAGCGGCCGAATACCTGCCAGGCCACCACCGCCACGATCAGGAACAGCCCGAAGACCGAGGTGTAGAGCCCGTAGCGGGCGATGCAGGCGTTGAAGCGCGTGAGCACGGTGATCTCTCCTCAGTCGGCGAGGGCGCAGTGGCGGGACTACTTCGTTTCCTGGATGCGCTTGACCAGGTCCTTGAGCTTCGGCACGGCGGTGAACTTGTCGTACACCGGTTTCATGGCATCGATGAACTCCTGGCGATTGGTGCTTTTGATCGCCTGCGCGCTGGCCGCCTCGGCCACCTTGCGCGACTTGACCTCGCGCTCGTCCCACAACTTGCGCATGAACGGCACCGATTCCTTGGCCGCGCGGCGGATCAGCGCCTGGTCTTCCTTGCTGAGCGCATCCCAGATTTTCTTGGAGAAGACCAGCATGTCCGGCGCCATCGAGTGTTCGGTGAGGTTGAAGTACTTGGCGGCCTCAAAGTGACGCGATGCCTCGAATGCCGCCCAGTTGTTTTCGGCGCCGTCGACGATGCCGGTCTTCATCGCCGTGTACACCTCGCCCAGCGGCATCGGCGTGGGGCTCGCGCCCATGGCCTGGATCATGGCCACGAACAGGTCGGACTGCGGGACGCGAATCTTCAGTCCCTTCATGTCGGCCAGGCTTTTCACGGGGCGCTTGGCG
>JBGATH010000074.1:0-9555 GCA_044229235.1 Usitatibacteraceae bacterium | reverse complement strand
TTGCTGCCCGGCCCCGACATCGGCAGACGGTGCGGCGACACCATGCGGCGCGCCCGCGACGAAGGATTCGAAGTCGGCATCCACACATGGGACCACGTACGCTGGCAGGATGGCGTGATGCGCGCCGATGCGGCATGGACCCGCCGGGAAATGGTGCTGGCCCAGGAGCGCTTCACCGACATCTTCAAGACACCGGCGCGGACGCACGGTGCCGCCGGGTGGCAGATGTCGCGCCACGCGCTGCGGCTCACGCAGGATCTGGGCTTCCACTATTGCTCGGATGGCCGCGCATCGATGCCGGGCGGGACCCCGCATTTTCCGGTCGTGCAGGCCGAAATCATCGATTGCCCGCAGATACCGACCACGCTGCCGACGCTGGATGAACTGATCGGGCTGGACGGATGCAGCGAAGCCAATGTCCACGAGCGCCTGCTGGCCCTGACAGCCGCGCCACCGCCACCGCTTACTTCCGCGCGCGAACCAATGTGCGCCCATGTCTTCACGCTGCACGCCGAGCTCGAGGGCATGCGCCTGCTGCCCCGCTTCGAGCAGTTGCTGGCAGGCTGGAAGGAACAGGGCTATGAACTCGTCGCCACCGACGCGGTCTACCAGAATCTGATTCGCAAGCACCTGCCCTATTTCGAAGCCGGCGCGGGAAGCGTACCCGGCCGCAGCGGCGGCCTGTTGTTGCAGGGCAAGCCGTTCCTCCCCGCCTCGACCCGGTTTGCACTCGCTGCCTGATGGCATTCGCCTGCCTTTTTCTCTCCACCAACATGGGAACTCAACATGCCCGCCAAACCAATCGCCGATTTTGAAGTCGCCGCCACCGGCAACCAGCGTTTTTCCAGCGCCGCATTTCGCGGCCACCCGTACATCCTGTATTTCTACCCGAAGGACGACACGCCGGGCTGTACCGTCGAAGGTGCGCAGTTCGCCGCGCTGCACAAGGAATTCGTCAAGGCCGGCTACATGCTGTTCGGCGTCTCGCGTGACAGCGTCGCCAGCCACGAAAAATTCAAGGCCAAGTTCAATTTCCCCTTCGACCTGCTGTCGGACAGCGGCGAGGTCATGTGCAAGGCATTCGACGTGATCAAGGAGAAGAACATGTACGGCAAAAAGGTGTTCGGCATCGAGCGCTCCACCTTCGTCATCGGGCCCGCCGGCGACATCGTCAAGGAGTGGCGCGGCGTGAAAGCCGATGGCCATGCGCAGGCCGTGTTGGACGCGCTCAAATCCGTGTAAGATCGTTTTCAGAGCAAGGCACCCGAACAAATTTGATCATCATTTCACCGACGAACCCTCTTGAGGCGCCAGCCTTGGGAGGGTTTTTCACTTTTTCAGGCTGCCAAACCACGTCGGCCTGACCGACCACCTACCGAGGAAACCACTTGGCCCCGAGATCCGCGAGCGCAAAACCGGCTGTCACCAAATCCGCCACCAAGCTATTTGTTCTCGATACCAATGTATTGATGCACGATCCGACCTCCCTGTTCCGTTTCGAGGAACACGATGTGTATCTGCCGATGATCACGCTGGAGGAACTGGACAACAACAAGAAGGGCATGACCGAGGTTGCCCGCAACGCCCGCCAGGCGAGCCGTTTCGTCGACGACATCGTTTCCAGCCTGGAAAGCGACATTGAGAACGGCGTGCCGCTGAAGGACTTCGGCACCCGCGAAGCCACCGGGCGGCTGCTGTTGCAGACGCGGCCGGTAAGCGTGGAGTTTCCCTCCGCCCTCCCCGACAGCGGCAAGGCCGACAACCAGATCCTGGCCGTTGCGCTTGACCTGCAACACCACAACCCGAAGCGCGCCGTGGTGCTGGTCACCAAAGACATCAACATGCGCATCAAGGCGCGCGCCATCGGTGTGGCCGCCGAGGATTATTTCAACGACAAGGTGCTCGAGGATACCGACCTCCTCTACACCGGCATGCGCGAGCTGCCCAAGGATTTCTGGGACAAGCACGGCAAGGACATCGAATCCTGGCAGGAGCACGGTCGCACGCTTTACCGCATCCGCGGGCCGCTGGTGCCTGCGTTCAGCATCAATGAATTTGTCTACCAGGACGACGACAAGCCGTTTTACGCGCTGGTGTCGGCACAGGAAGGCAAGACCGCCGTCCTCAAGACCCTCAAGGACTACACGCACCAGAAAAACAGCATCTGGGGCATCGTCGCGCGCAACCGCGAACAGAATTTTGCGCTCAATGCCCTGATGGACCCGGAGGTCGATTTCGTTACCCTGCTCGGCCAGGCCGGTACCGGCAAGACGCTGCTGACACTGGCATCCGCGCTGATGCAGACACTGGAATACAAGATCTACTCGGAGATCATCATCACCCGCGTCACCGTTCCGGTCGGCGAGGACATCGGCTTCCTGCCGGGCACCGAGGAAGAAAAGATGAATCCCTGGATGGGCGCGCTGGAGGACAACCTCGATGTACTCAATGCCACCGACGACGAGGCCGGTGACTGGGGCCGCGCCGCGACGCGCGACCTGATCCGTTCGCGCATCAAGGTGAAGTCATTGAACTTTATGCGCGGCCGGACGTTCCTAAACAAGTTCCTGATCATCGATGAGGCGCAGAACTTGACTCCCAAGCAGATGAAGACCCTCATCACCCGCGCCGGCCCCGGCACCAAAGTGGTGTGCCTGGGTAACATCGCGCAGATCGACACGCCCTACCTCACCGAGGGCTCGTCCGGTCTGACCTACGTGGTGGATCGCTTCAAGGGCTGGCCACATTCCGGTCATATCACGCTGCAGCGTGGCGAGCGTTCACGACTTGCGGATCACGCCGCGGAAGTGCTCTAGCCGATGATCCGTCGCGCGGCGGCAGCCACGGGCCTGTTTCTCACGGCCTCGCTGGCTGCGCCCGAGGCGCTGTCCCAGGCGACGCCGTCCGCCGACGGCAAGGCACCGATCGATACGCCTGCCCAGTCGCTGGTGCGCAAATTGCCCGCGGATGTCATCAAGGCACCCGCGCCAAAACGCTTCAGCAGCAGCGACTATTACGTGAACCCGCGCGTCGCCGTGGTCATGGACGAAATTCGCGTCTACGGACAGGTGGAACCGGAGGACTACGTCAGGCGCGTGGCGCCGATGCAGCAGTTCCGCAATCGGCTTGAAAAGGACCGGCCGATGACGCCCAAGGAAAAGACGCAGGCGGTGCTATGCGTCATCGGCCTTTGCGGCGTCTACGGCCCCGATGGCATACCGCCGGAGGTGAGTGCCGCGGAGCGCAGCGAGCAACGGTTGAGCCAGACCACCACACAGCTCAGCGGCCAGTTTCGCGGCACGCAGCAGTGAACTCTCGGCTGCAACGCCATTGAACGGTTTGTCCGGGGCGCGCGGGACTTCGGTTAAGATGAATCCATTCTTCATGCGACGCCTGAATACACGGGCGCAATTCACCCCACTCCCCCACGGATGAAACGCTGCATTCACCCCCTGTTCGCGCAGTCGCGTTCGGCATGGCCGGAAAAGTCGACATGACCCGTCTCTCGCTGCGCGAAGCGCCAATCTACGCGCAAGCATGCATCGCACGTGGCACGTGGGCCATGGGCGGGCTGCGCGCGCCAAAGGCCGCCACTGCATGAAACGCGGTTTCTACACCATCATGGCGGCGCAGTTCTTCAGTTCGCTCGCCGACAATGCCTTGTTCATTTCCTGTATCGCGCTGATCCAGATGCTCAACGGCCCGGCGTGGATGACGCCGATGGTCAAATGGGGATTCGCCGTGTCGTACGTGGTGCTGGCCGCCTTTGTGGGCGCATTTGCCGACGCGCTGCCAAAGGGCCGCGTGATGTTCATCACCAACACGATCAAGATCGTCGGCTGCTTCACGATTTTCTTCTTTGACTTCCTGCACCTGCCCGGCAATACCGAGTTCTGGGTGGTGTTCATCGGCTACATGATTGTCGGCATCGGCGCGGCCATGTACTCGCCCGCAAAATACGGCATCCTCACCGAACTGCTGCCCCCGGAACAGCTGGTGAAGGGCAATGGCTGGATCGAGGGCCTCACCGTCGTCTCCATCATTCTCGGCACCGTGCTCGGCGGCGCGCTGATCAGCCCGAAGGTCTCGGCCTGGCTGCTGTCAATCGATGTACCGGTCGTCGAGACCGGCGTAGATACCGCGCCCGAAGCGGCCATCCTGGTGATCGCCGTGTTCTATGCCATCGCGGCAGTGTTCAACCTGAATATCCCCGACACGGGCGCGCGTTATCCGCAGCAGCAGACCAGCCCGGTCAGGCTCTTCAGCCATTTCTGGGGCTGCGTGGTGACCCTGTGGAAGGACAAGCTGGGACAAATCTCGCTGGCCGTGACCACCCTGTTCTGGGGCGCCGGCGCCACCCTGCAACTTGTGGTGCTGGAATGGGGCAAGGCGCACCTCGGCCTGCGCCTTGACCAGGCCTCCATGCTGATGGGCGTGGCCAGCGTCGGCACCATCGTCGGCGCCGTGGTTGCCGGGCGCTACATGACCCTTCGAAACGCGCTGACCGTCCTGCCTTTCGGCATTGCCATGGGCTTCGCGGTCATGCTCATGCCGCTCACCCACGCGATGGCGCTGGTCAGCCTGCTGCTGATCGTGGTGGGCGGCCTGGGGGGCTTCTTCGTCGTGCCGATGAATGCACTGCTGCAGCATCGCGGCCACGTCCTGCTGTCGGCCGGCCATTCAATCGCGGTGCAGAACTTCAACGAGCAACTCAACATCCTGCTGATGGTGGCGGTCTACTCGCTGATGCTCTCGCTCAACCTGTCGATCAACATGATCATTGTGCTGTTCGGCGCATTTGTGGCCGGCATGATGGTGCTGATCATGTACTGGAACCGCAGCAATCATCGCCTTGATCCACGCCTCGACCGCCTGATCGGCTCCGAAAAGGGCTCGTCAGTGCACGAGCCGCTGCACTAGGAAACTCAAGCACTGGCGCGCCTCCTGGGGCATTTTCGCCCTGCGACGCCCGCCAATGCTGGTGTTTCGACCCTGGAAGGGCGGTGCTCGCTGCTTTCAAGTGCAACGCCACCCGATGCGCTACATCACCACCGGCGCATCAGGTTGCTCGTTGCGGGCGCTGCCGTCGCCCGGGAAATAGTGGGCCAGCTCGGCGCTGATCTTGTCGACGCCAACGACGCTGCCTTCCAGAAACTCACCGCGCCGGTAGCGCAGTTCGATCTCCTTGCAGATGGCCCGCCAGCGCTCATCGCCAACCTGCCGGTGTATGCCGCGGTCGGCAATGATTTCCACCTTGCGGTCGGCCAGCAGCACGTACAGCAATACGCCATTGTTTTCTTCGGTGTCCCAGACGCGCAGCATCGAGAACACATCGATCGCCCGCTGGCGCGAGCTGATGCCGGCCCACAACTGCCCGGAGGTCAACTCGGCTTCGACCACGAATCGGACCTGGCCGCGATGCGACTTTTCGCCACGCGCGACCGACTGCTCGACCGTGGCAAGCGTCGCATGCGGGAAACAAGCGCGCAGCTTGATGGGTGACATCCAGACGTGCCGAAGGAATCGTTTGAGGAAGGTCATGGTTTCACCAGTCTCCGGATGCGCCGCCGCCGTCAAAGCCGCCGCCGCCCCCGCTGAAACTGTCCGACGAACCACCGCCGCTCCAGCCGCCAGAAGAGCCGCCGCCACCCGACCAGCCCGACCACCCGCCGCGGCGCAGGCTGGCGAGGTCCGCCGAGCCCACCAGCAGCGCCACAAAGAAGACGATCACGCCGGCTGCGATCGGGAACAGCAGTCCGCCCGCCAGCCACCACGCCGCCGCACCGGTGATGCCGCCGGTGGCGGTGGCGCCCAGGAAGCGTCCCAGCAGCGTTCGCAACAGCGGCCCGACCACAAAGGCGGCAATCATGGCCATGATGAAGAAAGTGTCATAGCTCACGCTCGACGACGCGGCCACGCGTTTCTTGGCCGGCGGAGGCGGCAGCGCCTCGCCCTGCAGCACGGAAATTATTTTGTCTACGCCCTGCTCGACGCCACCGGCAAAATCGCCGGCCCGGAAGCGGGGTGCGACGATCTCGCTGATGATTCTCTTCGACATGGCATCGGTCAGCGATCCCTGGATGCCGGGCCCGGTGAGGATCTGCAACTTGCGGTCGTTCTTGGCAATGACAAACAACACGCCGTCATCCACGTCCTTGCGTCCCAGCTTCCACGCTTCGCCGACACGGATCGCGTAGTCGAAGATCGCCTCGGGCTGGGTGGTGCCGACGATCAGCACGGCAATCTGCGCGCCCTTCTGCGCTTCAAACGCGCGCAGTTTGGACTCGATGCGGGCTTCCTCTGCCGCCGATAATGTTGCCGTCTGGTCGGTGACGCGGGCCTTCAGCGCCGGGACCGGCTGCGGATCGCCCTCAGCGGCAAACGCCGGAAAGACGATGGCGGCAAACGCCACCGCCAGCCACGCGAGTCCGCGCGTCAGCAGCGGCAATGTGCCCTTGCGCACAGCCCCGGTCCGGTGAGTGGTCGCGCGTTACTTGCCTGGTGCAGGCGCCGGAGCAGGAGCAGCCGGCTTGGCGCCGAATTCCACCTTGGGCGCGACCGAGATCGCCTTTTCGTTTTCCACCGTGAACTGCGGTTTCACCGAGTAGCTGAACAGCATCGCCGTAAGATTGGTCGGGAACTGGCGGGTGAGCACGTTGTAGCTCTCGATGGTCTCGGTGTAACGCTTGCGCGCCACGGTGATGCGATTCTCCGTGCCTTCCAGTTGCGACTGCAGCTCGCGGAAGTTGGCGTCCGATTTCAACTGCGGATAGTTTTCCGCCACCACCAGCAGGCGCGACAAGGCGCTCGACAGGTCGCCCTGGGCCTTCTGGAAATTCTGCATCGCCTGCGGATTGTTCAGCACGCTTTCGTCAATTTTCATCTGGCCGACGCGTGAACGTGCCTCGGTCACGCCGAGCAGCACATCCTTTTCCTGTTGTGCATAACCCTGCACCGTTGCCACCAGGTTCGGAATCAGGTCCGAGCGGCGCTGATACTGGTTCAGCACTTCCGCCCACGACTTCTTGACGGCCTCGTCCTTGGTCTGGAAATCGTTATAACCACAGCCGGAAAGCGTGAGGATCGCGGTCAATCCCAACCACAAAGCCAGTTTGCGCATGTTTGCTCCTGAGAAAAATGGCCGACCAAATGGTCGCGCCGTGTAGATAGTTGCGATTGTAACGTTTGCAAGGCCCGCAACACAGGATTGCGACCGGCTGCAACACCACGCGATGAACGGCGACGGCGACCGACCGGCACCTGCGGATACGGTACGCGCGTCACTGACCGCCAAAGGTCTGACGCGCCAGCATCAGGTCTTCCCAGGCTTTTAGCTTGTCGGGCAGGTTGCGCAGCAGGAAGGCCGGATGGTAGGTGGCGATCACCGGAATACCGCGGTAGTCGTGAAGCTTGCCGCGCAGCGATGCCATGCTTGCCTCCGAGCCGGTCAGCCGGGTGACGGCCGTCTTGCCCAGCGCGATGATCAGCTTTGGCTTGATGAGTTCAATCTGCCGGTCCAGGAAGGGCGCGCAGGCCGCGGCTTCGTCCGCCGTCGGCGTGCGATTGCCCGGCGGCCGGCATTTCACCACGTTGGCGATGTACACCTCCCGCCCCCGCAGCAGCCCCGCCGCGGCAAGCATGGCATCGAGCAGCTTTCCCGCCTGCCCGACGAATGGATCGCCCTGCTGATCCTCCTCAGCGCCCGGACCTTCGCCCACCAGCAGCCACGGCGCGTCCTGGGCGCCGACACCGAATACGGCCTGCTTGCGCTGCTTGCATAGTCCGCAGGCATCGCAGGCAGCGGCAGCCTCCGAAAGTTGCTGCCAATCCATCGCCTCGATGCGCGCCGCGCGCTGCGGGTCTGCCACTACCGCGGCAGGCGCGGCAACCGTCACGCGCCGGGCGCCAGGCGATGGGACCGGCGCGCGGGTTCGTGGCGCGGCCGGCGGTGCGGTCAGCACATCCTGCTGCGCAGGCGACGCCGCGCGCGCGGCCGGCATTGGCGGCCCGCTAACGACGCTGTTCGCGCCCAGCGACAGGTAGGGCCACAGCTCGAGCTCACGCAGCGCGTCTTCGTCAAAGTTACCAGGCAGCGCCATCATTGCTCAGACAGGCTCAGGCCGAGGAACAGGGCGTCTTCGCGGCCCGTCACCGCCGGGTAATAGTCGCGGCGCAGGCCAAGCTGCCGAAAGCCAAAGCGATGGTACAGGTGGCGGCCGACGCTGTTCGACGGCCGCACCTCCAGGTACATCATTTCCAGCGCGCGCTTGCGGGCGGATTCGATCAGCCAGCGCATGAACAGCGAGCCGATGCCGCGCCCCTGCCATTCGCTGGCGACGGCGATATTGAGGATATGGGCTTCATCCAGCGCCGACATGACGATGGCGTAAGCGACCAGTTCGCCGCGCACCCAGCAGCCGGTGCACTCGTAGCCAGCGAACAGCGAGTCGCGAAAATTACCCACCGACCAGGGAAATACGTACACGCCCGCCTCGATCGCCGCCACCCGCGCCAGATCCTCTTCGCGCAGCGGCTTCCACTGCGGTGCCTCGGACAAGTCGGTGGAAAGCACCGCGCTCATCCGGCCGCCCCCGCCAGTTTCTGCGCATGCAGCGCGCGCCGTTCGTCGATGGTCATGGCCACCTTGTTGCGTAGGTAAAGCGGCGCGGCCAGCGCCGGCGGCAGTGCCGCGTCGGCGCCGCCGCGCGCCATTTTCCGCGCGGCAATGCGCAAAACGTCGGCCGCGGAAGGCAGCGCGGCATCACGCAGCGCCACCAGTCTGGTGCCGTACGACCGGTCCAGCACCGCTGCCAGCGCCGGCGCATCGAACCCGCTGCCAATACCGATCCAGCCGTCGTCCGCCAATGCGGGCAAGGTATCCGGCCTGACCAGGCAGGGCGCGATCACCGCCTCCCACCCGCAAGCCGCGTTTGCCGAGGCGCGGTAGGCGGCAAGATAGATCTCGCCCATGCGTGCGTCCAGCGCCACCAGCACCTTTTCGCCGCCCGCCTGCTCCGCCAGCGCCATCTGTGTTTCGACCGGCAACACGCGTTTGCCGAGCCCCAGCGCAATTCCCTGCGCAAGCCCGCAGGCAATGCGTACGCCGGTGAAGGAACCCGGACCCTGGCCGAAGGCGATGGCGTCGAGATCCTTCATCGCCAGGCCGCTCTCCTCCATCAGCTCATGCAGCAACGGCAGCGTCAGCTCGGAGTGGCGCTGGCCGGCGTCGACATCGCGCGCAAACACCTGCTCGCCGCGCAATACGGCAAGCGAAAGGCTTTCGGTCGAAGTTTCGAGGGCCAGCAGATTCATGGAGCGTCATTCGGAAATGAGCCCCATTATCCTAGAAAGCCGGCACCCCGGCCCCATCTGCCGAAATGGCTGTGGCGATCAGCTCAGGAAATCGATGGCCGGGAACTTGTCGCCGAGAACCCGGGCCGCGTCGCCGCCCCACCACTTGTCGATGACGGTGGCGTACATGCTGCGGAAATCCACCGCAAACGGCAGGTTGCCGTTGCCATCCAGCCGGTTCAGCGCCGGCGCTTCCCCGTACAG
>JBGATH010000025.1:0-71759 GCA_044229235.1 Usitatibacteraceae bacterium | reverse complement strand
ACGAACAGAAGTACAGGACCGCCACCTCAAAGAATATGATCCAGAAAATAAGCATGTCGATGCCGTGCGCCGTCAGCACCATGTAAAACGTGTCGGCCGCCAGCCAGTGAATGGCCGGCCAGCGCGTCAGCACCACGCCGACGGCGAGGATGCCGCCCACCAGCAATGCCACAACCGCGGTGACGGCGTTCACGATCATCAGCTTCTCGGCCTGCGATTCGAACTGCAGTCCGGAACGGGGGCAGGTACGGTAAGTCGTTGCGTTCATGTCCACCCCTCCTATTTCACGTAGATGCGGCTGACCATCGTGTGATGGTTGATGCCGCAGAATTCATTGCACACGACCGAGTAGGTGCCGGCCTGGTTGGGCCTTACCGTCACCACATGCTCATAGCCGGGCACGATCTGGATGTTGATGTTGGCCGGCTGCAGCGAGAAGCCGTGGTTGTAGTCCATCGAGGTGATGTGCAGTCGATAGGTCTTGTCCTTCTCCAATTCGAGGATCGGCCAGAAGCTCCAGAGGCGCGCGATCAGGTACACGTCGCTGCCCACGGGCGGCGCCACCACCGGAATCTTCTGGTCGGTTTCGGTGCGTACCGTGTACTTGTCGACCATCGCCTGCGTCTTCGTCGAAAACAGTTCCGGCGTGGTTTTGTACGTCTCGGTGGAAAGGTTCTGCTTTCCGTAGATGTGCCATCCCACCATCATCGCGAACATGATCAGGCACCAGATCAGCGAAATGACGATCCAGGTTCCTTCGACGCGGTCCAGAGGGTGCTTCCACCAAAGTCGTTTTGCCGGTGGCAAGATTGCGCTCATATGAATTTCCTCCTGTTTTGTTCGGGATGATTGCGCGCGATCGCGACGCTGTTCATTTGGACGTGGGCACGGTGAGGATGTCGATGACGCCCCAGAGCGAATAGACGATCATCGGGATCATCACGCCCAGGAACAGCAGCAGGAACGGGTTATCCAGCAGTTGCTGCATCAGGGGCACCGGTTCGTTCGGGTCGTCGATGTCGTGCGAAGTGGGTTCGGTCTGGTCGTGTGCGGACATGTCGTACTCCCTGAAAAAAGATGGTCGGAGCCGCTGAAGCAGCGACGTTTGTTGCGTGCCGTCACTGTAGGCAGACGGTTCGCAGATTTACTTGATGTGTCTTAAGAAATCGACAGTTGCGCCATGCTTTACTTGTCGCCGTTGCCATGCCGCCGGAGCCAATCCGACCAGGAGTCCGCCATGAATCATTCACACGCCTTGTCCAACCCCATTCCGCCGCTGTCCCGGGATCGCGTCGCGAACGGGGATTCGTCACGCGCCATCGCCGTCTGGCTGCTGGTTTGTTGCGCGATGCTGTTCGCGATGGTGGTGGTCGGCGGCGTCACGCGCCTCACACACTCCGGCCTGTCGATGGTGGAATGGCAGCCCATCGTCGGCGCCATTCCGCCACTGAACGACGCCGAGTGGCAGGCCACCTTCGCCAAGTACCAGCAGACCCCGGAGTTCAAGTTGCGCAATTTCGACATGAGCGTCAATGAATTCAAGGAGATCTTCTGGTGGGAGTACTTCCACCGCCTGCTCGGGCGGCTCATCGGCGTGGTGTTCCTTGTGCCGTACCTGGTCTTTCTGGCGCGGCGCAAGGTAACGGGAACCCTGGCATGGAAACTCGGCGGCATTTTCCTGCTCGGGGCGGCGCAGGGTGCGATGGGCTGGTACATGGTCGCCAGCGGCCTTGTGGACGAGCCACGTGTCAGCCATTTGCGCTTGACCGCACACCTGGGACTTGCCTTCCTGATTTTCGCTGCGCAATTGTGGGTGGCGCTGGACCTGCTGTGGCCGCGGCGGGCGAAACCGGCGGCGCCACGGGGGCTGGCACGGGCTGCACAAGGTCTGGCGGTACTCGTGTTCCTGATGGTTCTTTCGGGCGGACTGGTGGCCGGCCTGCGTGCCGGTTTGGCCTACAACACCTTCCCGCTGATGCACGGCCACTTCATGCCGACCGACATGTGGGTAATCGAACCGTGGTTCATGAATTTCATCGGCAACATGGGAACGGTCCAGTTTGACCATCGCCTGATCGCATGGGCGCTTGCGCTGCTGATTCCGCTGCTGTGGTGGCGCGTGCTGCGCGCCCCCGTGGCCCGGTCAGTCCGCGTCGCGGCACATCTGCTGCTCGTCGCCCTCGTCATCCAGTTCAGCCTGGGCGTGGCGACGCTGCTGATGGCGGTGCCGGTGGTGCTGGGAGCGGCGCATCAGGCGGGTGCGCTGGTGCTGTTCACTACCGCACTGGTGCTGGCACACGAGCTGTCCTGATCGCGGATCAGCCCGGGTGCCGTTATCCCGGCATGCCGTCGGTTCGCTCGACCAGGTATGTCGGGGCGTTGCGCAATATCCACACGCTGAAGCAACCGAACCAGATTGTTGAAGCGAGCAAAATGCAGTCCGCGTAGTGTGTGCCAACAGTCTCTGCCGCCACGCGCGCAACTGCTGCCAACTGGAACACGACAAACAGTGCCCATGTCACGCGATCCGCGGCGAGCGTGCGGCCCGAGTGCCCGCAGGTTACCCGCGTCACCATGGCGATGGCGAGAGAGGCGAGAAAGCCGATTGAGATGGCGTGTAGCGGTCCGAGGCCGAGAATACTGGTGCCCGCAAACGCAGCCTGTGCCTGCACGAACGACAAGGCATAGCCGATCGCCAGCCAGACGAAACTCAGATGTAGCATGGCCAACAGGCGATTGTTGAGGCTCTGCATGAGGCCCCAGCGCCAGGTGAGATGAAAACAGACCATCGCCATCGGACCATCGATCAGCCACAGCCAGCGGCTCAAGCCCATTATTTCCAGCAAGCCGTGCAACCAGGAGCCGCCAATGAGGATCCCCAGTAGCCACCAGGGGCGCCACATGAAGCGGCCGTCGAGCGCAGAAGCCGTGAAGAAGGGCAGCATGCGATGGCACACCGTGCAAAACAGCGGCACCAGGAAGCCCCACAATCCCGCGCTGCGGACGATGCCGCGCCATTCCCGGCCCCCTGCGAGGCCGCCTATGGCCACCAGCAGGGCGAACCCGCCAACCGCCAGGCTGACCTGCAGCAAGCGTGCATGCACCTTGTCCGGCACGCGACTGCGTCCGACCAGAAGGCTGAAGCGCCACCACAACGCCATCGCGCAGATGAAGTAAAGCGAAAGCGACAGCGCGACCCCGGCGTCGCCACTGAACATCGTGGCAAACAGCGACAGGAAGGCGGCACCCATGCCGCCGCCGGCGAGCAGATAGTCACGCGTTGCCGGCGCCGGCACCTGCAGCCAGCGCGGCCCGGCGGTGAACGCAAAGCCGAAAATGAAAAACGGAAAAAAGCCGTAAATCATCAGCACGGGATGCAATCGCGAGGACAGGTCGCCGGTCGCCGCCAGCCAATGGCTGTAGCGCGCCAGCATCGCCA
This sequence comes from Usitatibacteraceae bacterium, assembly GCA_044229235.1. Taxonomy (GTDB): domain Bacteria; phylum Pseudomonadota; class Gammaproteobacteria; order Burkholderiales; family Usitatibacteraceae; genus UKL13-2. The sequence goes on along the minus strand of JBGATH010000025.1, from coordinate 68,320 downwards.
GCAGCCACCACCCGCTGACGGCAAGCAGGCAGGTTGCGCCCAAAAAGAAGAACAGCCTGTGCGGTGCATCCGCGAGCCGGCGTAATGACAGTTTCGGCAGCGGTTGGTCCAACTGTTGCGTAGTCAAGCGAATGCCGGGGGTGGCAGGCCGCGCCGCTGCGCCATGGCGGTGCCGAGCGCAATCACGTCAGCTTTTTGCAGCAGTCGTGCGGCCAGCGGAAACAACTGCGATTCCTCGCGGTCGATATGCGTGGCGTAGATGCGCGAAAACTCCTTGCAAAGCTGCGCATCCAGTGTGGCCTGCCTGCCTGCCTGCAATCCTTCAAGGGCGTCGCGGACAGTACCCCAGACCGTTTCCATGTCGCGGTGTTCGACCAGCAAATGTGACAGCAATTCGAATGACTTTGAACGATCGGCCAACGCCTCTGCGGCACGCAACACGCGCGGGAACAGGTCGATCTCCTCGTCGGCGTGATGATTCGGTGCGGCTTCGATGAAGTAGCGGAGGATGGAGCTCGCGGCGGTCTGCGCGTCCTTGTCGAAGCCGTAACGACCGATGTGCTTCTGCAGGCGCGCCAGCGTGGTCATCTGTTTCTCGATGCGGCGGTGGCAAGCCGCGAGCGCGGCCAGCGGTTCATCGAAGCCTGCAGGGGTATCCCAGAGTTCCATGCACGAACGATAAGCCCGCGCAGGCGGCTCAGCCTTAAGAAACGTCAAGGAATGAGGCTGGTGTGGTTTCGTTCTGCAGCGTGCCCATGTAAAAGCAAGGATCGAGCATTGGCGCGGTGTTCCGGGCACTTTTGGCCTGGGAGGTCCGTGGATGCTGGGGTTTGTGTCGCGGGGTTGATTTGATTGAAATGGGAGCAATCTAAATCGTGGAAGTTGCGTCGCTTAGCCATGCGTACGATGGACTCGCCCACGTGCCGCGGGCCCGGCGCTTCCTGCAGGTCGCGCCCTTCGAGTCCTCACGCGAAGCCGCAGGGCTTCGCTTTCTGTTCCCCAAACAAAAACGGCCAGCTTGCGCTGACCGTTTTATGTTTGGTGCCCAGAAGAGGACTCGCCCACGTGCCGCGGGCCCGGCGCTCCCGGTAGGTCGCGCCCTTCGAGTCCTCACGCAACACACGCAGGTGTGTTGCTTCTGGTCCCCAAAACAAAAAAGGCCGCTATCGCGACCTTTTGTGTTTTGGTGCCCAGAAGAGGACTCGAACCTCCACAGTGTTGCCACCGCTAGGACCTGAACCTAGTGCGTCTACCAATTCCGCCATCTGGGCGATGGCGCGAAAAACCCCAGATAAATCCGGTGCTTCGCGTAAAATGAGGCCGAATGATAGCGAAATCCAACCATCCTGTCCACACCGAAAATAAACATTCTCTCAACATCCGAAAGAAATTTTGACCAAGAAAAACAAGAAAAGCAGTAGCCACTCCCCGTCGGTCCGCCGGACCGACCCTCATCTTGCCCGCGAGCAAGCGAAATACGAGAATCCGCTGCCCAGCCGGGAATTGATCCTGGAAGTACTCCAGCAGGCCGGTGTGCCCATCAATGCGGCCCAATTGGCGGCCCAGCTCGAAATCGGCGCGACCGAGATGGAGGGATTCTCCCGGCGCCTTTCCGCGATGGAGCGGGAAGCGCAGGTGATGACCAACCGCCACGGCGATATTTGCCTGGTCGAAAAGCTTGATCTGATCCCCGGCCGCGTGCAGGGCCACCCGGACGGGTTTGGCTTCCTGGTTCCCGACGACGGTTCCGAGGATCTTTTCCTTGGTCCGAAACAGATGCAAAAGGTGCTCGACGGCGACCGCGTGATGGTGCGTGCCGTCGGCATTGACCGGCGCGGGCGCCGCGAAGCCTCGATCGTTGAAGTCATCGAGCGCAAGAACAGCAAGGTGGTTGGGCGCCTGTTCGTCGAGCACAACGTGATGTTTGTGGTGGCGGAGAACAAGCGCATCAGCCAGGACATCCTGGTTGAGCCGGGACATTCCGGCGGCGCCAAGGCGGGCCAGGTGGTGATGGTGGAGCTGGTCGCGCAGCCGGCGCGCAATGCCGAGCCGGTGGCACGCGTCATCGAAGTGCTGGGCAATTACGCCGACCCGGGCATGGAAATCGAGATCGCGCTTCGCAAGCACGATCTCCCCCATATCTGGCCTGCGGATGTCGCAGCGCTCGAAAAGAAAACACCCAGGAAAGTCACCGCGTCCGACATCAAGGGGCGCGAGGATCTGCGTGACTTCCCGTTTGTGACGATTGACGGCGAAACTGCCAAGGATTTTGACGACGCGGTGTTTTGCGAGAAACAGGGCAAGGGTTTTCGCCTGATGGTGGCGATCGCCGACGTATCGCATTACGTGAAGACCGGCGATGCACTCGATCGCGAGGCACGCTTGCGCGGCAATTCGGTGTACTTCCCGCGGCGCGTGATTCCCATGTTGCCCGAGTCGCTGTCGAACGAGATGTGTTCGCTGAAGCCGGAGGTGGACCGCCTGGCGCTGGTATGCGAGATGTCGATATCGGCCACCGGCGAGATCAAGCGGTACCAGTTCAAGGAAGCGGTATTTCATTCCGCCGCGCGATTGACTTACACGGCCGTGGCCAAGGCGCTGTATGCGCTGGAACCCGATCATGGCATCGAGGAAGTTCTGCTGCCGCACTTGCGCCAGCTGGATGCGGTTTTCCAGGTGCTGCTGGAGGCACGCAACAAACGCGGCGCCATCGACTTTGATGCGGCTGAGACCATCATGATGTTCGATGACGTGGGCAAGATCGACAAGATCGTGCCGACAGTGCGCAATGACGCCCATCGCCTGATCGAGGAATGCATGCTGGCGGCCAATGTGTGCGCCGCCAATTTCCTCATCGAGCACGAGCATCCGACACTGTTCCGCATTCACGCCGGGCCCAGCGAGGAAAAGCTGGAGGCCTTGCGCGCCATGCTCAAGGATTTCGCGCTGAGCCTGCCGGGTGGCAAGGACCCGTCACCTGCCGATTACTCGGTACTGCTGAAGAAGATCAAGGATCGGCCCGATGCACCGCTGCTGCAGACCGTCTTGCTGCGCTCCATGAAGCAGGCCGTCTACAGCCCCGACAATATTGGCCATTTCGGCCTGGCCTACGATGCCTACACGCATTTCACCTCACCCATTCGGCGCTATCCCGATCTGCTCACGCACCGGGCCATCAAGGCCGTGCTGGCAGGCGAGGTTTACGACCCGAAGCAGCCATGGGACACGCTCGGCATGCAGTGTTCGGCCACCGAGCGGCGCGCCGACGAAGCCACCCGCGACGTCACCTCGTGGCTCAAGTGCTACTACATGAAGGATCGCCTCGGCGAGGAATTCGCGGGCACCATCAGCGGTGTCACCGGCTTTGGCATCTTTGTTACGCTCGATGAAGTGTTCGTCGAAGGCCTGGTGCATATCTCCGAGCTTGGCCAGGACTATTTCCACTTCGACCAGCAGCGCCACCAGATCGTCGGCGAGCGCACCAAGAAGAAATACCAGCTGGCCGATCGCGTCAACATCAAGGTGGCACGCGTTGACATTGAAACCAGCAAGATCGACTTCATGCTCACCGGTGACCGCCTGAAAAAGGCGGTACCGATGCCGCTTGAGGCCGCTGCGGAATCACCCTGGACCGGCGGCGGCAAATCCGCCGCACCGGTACTTGAAAAGGTGGTCAGAAACGCCAGCGCGGTTCCGGCGGCACCGGGGGGCAAGGCGCCGAGAGGGGCCATCAAACCCTCTGCGCCACCGCTCACGGTGGAGCCACCGCGTCCGCCGCGCAGCGAAAAGAAAGTCATGTCGTTCGACAGCAGCAACCCGCCGACCACCCCCATGGAGGGACTTGCCGGCGGCGCCGCGACCAAGCCGGCACCAAAGCTCAAGGTAAAGGCGCCGCCAGCGGCTTCACCGCCGGCTGAAAAGGGTCGCAAGATGGGCGCACTGCTGACGCGGAAAAAGAAATGAAGCCGCAGGTCATTTTCGGATTCCACGCCGTGGGTGCGCGACTGCGCACGCGCGCTGACAGCGTGCGCGAAATCTATGTTGACGCCAAGCGCGATGACAAACGCATGCTGGCCTTGCTGGAAACGGCCAAGACCAAAAACCTGCGGGTGATGGCGGTGGATGGCAAACGCCTGGACGGCATGACCGGTACCATTCGCCACCAGGGCGTGGTGGCGATGGTCGAACCTTCCAAACTGGCGCAGTTCGTCGACGATGTGCTTGATGAGCTGACCGTGCCGGCATTGCTGCTGGTGCTTGACGGGGTGACTGATCCGCACAACCTTGGCGCCTGCCTGCGGGTTGCCGATGCGGCGGGCGCGCACGCCGTGATCGCGCCCAAGGATCGCAGCGTGGGGCTGACGGCCAGCGCCATGAAGGTTGCGTCCGGCGCCGCGGAGTCGGTGCCCTACATCACGGTGACCAACCTCGCGCGCACGCTGCGCGAAATCAAGGATCGCGATATCTGGATTGTCGGTGCGGACGAAGGCGGCGAGTCGTCACTGTTTGGTGCCAGGCTCGGCGGCGCGTTGGCTTGGGTGCTGGGCGCGGAAGGAGAGGGCCTGCGCCGGCTCACGCGTGAAAACTGCGATGAGATTGTCAGCATTCCGATGTTCGGTGCGGTCGAGAGCCTGAATGTGTCGGTGGCGTCGGGCGTGTGCCTGTTCGAAGCCCGCCGGCAACGTGAATTGGCCGGCGCTGCGTAAGCAGTCGTTGCAGCCGGTCCCGTAGCAACATCCCGCAATGTGTGCCCGCAGCCTGCGGCATTTTGTTACAAACACGCTGTGACCCGGTGGCTGTGCCGGCGTATGCTTTTGCTTGCATCCCGCCGCCCTTAACCGCCACGTTGTGGAGACCCAACATGAAGAAATTCAGCAGCCTGATCATCGCGCTCACCTTCGGCGCATCCCTCGCCTTTGCCCAGCAGCCACCCGGTCCGCCGCCAGGTGGTCCTGAAGGTGGACGCCCGCATCCCCCGCGCGATTGCAGCAAAGCGCCCAATGACGAAATGAAGGCGCGCTGCGAAGCCCGCCAGAAAGCCATGGAGAGCTGCAAGGACAAGCAGGGCGAAGAGCACAAGAAGTGCATGATGGCCGCCATGCCCAAGCGCGAGAAGCAATAACGTTGTCAGTTGGTCATGAGTGAGACTGGGGCGCCCTGGGCGCCCCTTTTTTATTGCCGCGGCGCTGCCGGCGGGAGCGGGCCGCGATCTACAATGCCGCATGATCTGGCTTGTCACTTACGCCGCGACCGGCGCGCTGGTCGGTTTTCTCGCCGGGCTGCTGGGTATTGGTGGCGGCATGACGCTGGTGCCGATCCTGGCGACGCTGTTCACCGCGCAGGCCTTGTCGAGCGACCACAACGTGCATCTGGCGCTGGCAACGGCCATGGCGTCCGCAGCATTCACCTCAAGTGCCAGCGTGCGCGAACACCATCGCCACCAGGCGGTCGACTGGGCGCTGGTGAAACGCATGGTGCCGGGGATGGTCACCGGCTCATTGCTTTCCACGCTCGCCAGCGGCTGGATTTCCCAGCGCAGCCTGGCGATGGCGTTTGCCTTCATTGTTTACGGCGCGGCCACGCAAATGCTGTTGGGCAGGAAGCCGCATGCGTCGCGAACCTTGCCTGGCGCGCTGCCACTGTTCGCAATCGGCGTTTTCATTGGTGTCCTGTCGGGGCTGGTCTCGGCCGGAGGCACATTCCTGGTGATGCCGGTAATGCTTTTTTGTGGCGTTGCCATGCATACCGCCATTGGCACCGGGGCGGCCATCGGCATCCCGGTGACGGCCATCGGTACCCTGGGCTACATTGCTTCCGGCTGGCGCGTTGGCGACCTGCCGGAATTTCATTTGGGTTTTGTGTACCTGCCCGCACTGGCGGCGCTGGTAGTTGGCAGCATCCTGACCGCGCCGATGGGCGCGCGCATGGCGCATCGTTTGCCGGTGGCAACGCTGAAGCGGATCTTTGCAGTACTGATGTATGTGCTGGCAACAAAGATGGTCGTTTCTTATTGGTGAAGCGTGGAAAAGCAAGGTTATCGATAACCGGGAAACTCAAGCACTGGCGCGCCTCGCAGGCCGAAAGTTCGCCAGGGACCGCGCCAGTGCTTGAGTTTGGCATTGCGGTCGCTCTTCCTGCTTTCCGCTCGACTGCGAGAGCCATGACGTGCCTGCTAGAATCCAACGCAGCTCGCCAAGCGTATTGTCAAAAAAGAACACAACAAACAAGGGCAGACTGATTGAAGAATATTCTCGTCCTGTTCGATGCGGACTGGGACAGGCAGCAGTTGGAAAAAGCCGCGGCCAGGAGCGAAGCCGGGGGTTACCGCTTCTACTTTGAAGGCTTTGACCTGTTCAGCTTTCCCAGCAATGCGCGTCTGCTGACGTTCGATATTTTCAAGTTTGTCGCTCAGCTCGCGCGCAAATACCGCCACCTGCCGCTGCATGGCATTACCTCGAGCAATGAGCAGTTTGGCGCGCTGGCAGGTGCATTGCTTGCGCAGAAACTCGGACTGCCCGGCGCTGATCCGAAGGCCATCATCGCCGCTCAGCACAAGTACGTCGCCCGGCGCGTGCTGGAACGCGAGGTGCCTGAGGCCAACGTGCGCTTCGCGGCCTTTCCCTACACGTTCACCCGTGAGGAAGACATATCGCTGCAGTTCCCGTTTTACGTGAAGCCGGTTAAGGCGGCCTATTCGGTGCTGGCGCGACGCGTGGACAACTTCCGGGAACTGCAGGACCACATGACCTTCCACCCATGGGAAAAATACATCATCAAGCGGCTGGTTCGGCCGTTCAACGATGTCGTGCGGCGACTGACGGATTTCGACGTGGATGCGCACTGGATGCTGGCCGAAGAACTGATCGACGGACTGCAAGTCAATGTCGACGGGGTTGCCGTGCATGGCGAGGTGAACATTCTGGGCATCGTCGATGCGGTAATGTACCCGGGCACCGACCAGTTCATGCGCTTCGAATATCCGACGCGCCTGCGGCCCGAGTGGGCGCAGGGCGCCGCCGAAACAGCCAGCCGCATCGTGCAGGCGCTGGGTATCGATCATGGCCTGTTCAACGTCGAGATGCGCGTCTGCCCCAACACGGGCGAATGCCGCATGATCGAGGTGAATCCACGCATGGCGGCCCAGTTTTCCGACCTGTACGAGAAAGTCGACGGCCTCAACCTGCACGACATCGCACTGCAGCTGGCGCTGGGCGCCAAACCAGATCTCACCCCGGGGCGTGGCAAATACAAGCTGGCGTGCAGTTTTGTCTTCCGCAAATTTGATGGCGCGCCGTTGGCAAATCCGCCGACCCGCGAAAAGCTGCGCTGGTTGCAGGAATTCGATCCGGATGCGTTTCTGGCCATGTTCGTCAAGACCGGCGGCGGGTTGAAGCGCGAAATGAAGTGGCTGGGCAGCCATCGCTATGCCACCCTGAACATGGGCGGCCATTCCGACGAGGATCTGTTGCACAAGTACCGGACGGTCACGCACGCGCTGGGCTTCGAGGCCGGCTGACCCGCACCGGGCAGGTCAAGGGCATTCAGACCCCGATACGGCTGGTTTTGGCTCGTGTTGCCGGGTGTCGTCGGGTAAAATTGATGTTTTCCCCATCGACCGTGCCCGCTCCTGCGGGCTTCCATCGCAAAGCGCCATGAACCTCAGCACCGTCTCCGGCATCCGCCAGGCATTCATCGACTATTTTGTCTCCAAGGGCCACACGCATGTGGCTTCGTCTTCGCTGGTGCCGGGCGATGACCCCACCCTGCTGTTCACCAATGCCGGCATGAACCAGTTCAAGGACTGTTTCCTTGGCAAGGAAAAGCGCAGTTATGTACGTGCCGTGACGTCGCAGCGCTGCGTGCGTGCCGGCGGCAAGCACAACGACCTCGAAAACGTCGGCTACACGGCGCGCCACCATACTTTTTTCGAGATGCTGGGCAATTTCAGCTTTGGCGACTATTTCAAGCACGACGCCATTCGTTTCGCGTGGGAACTGCTCACCACGGTCTACAAGTTGCCCAAGGAAAAACTGTGGGTCACGGTGTATGCGGAAGACGACGAGGCCTACGACATCTGGGCCAATGATATCGGCGTGCCGAAGGAGCGCATCATCCGCATCGGCGACAACAAGGGCTCGCGCTACGCCTCGGACAATTTCTGGATGATGGGCGACACCGGCCCCTGCGGCCCGTGCAGCGAGATCTTCTACGACCACGGCCCGCATATTCCCGGCGGCCCGCCGGGCTCGCCCGAGGAAGACGGTGACCGCTATATCGAGATCTGGAACCTGGTGTTCATGCAGTTCAACCGCGAGGTTGTTGACGGCCCGATGATTCCGCTGCCAAAACCGGCTGTGGATACCGGCATGGGCCTGGAGCGGCTCTCGGCGGTGCTGCAGCACGTGCACGCCAACTACGAAATCGACCTCTTCCAGGCGCTGATCAAGGCGGCTGCGCGGGAAACCGGCGCGACGGATTTGACTTTGCCTTCGCTGCGGGTCATCGCCGATCACATCCGCGCCTGCGCGTTCCTGGTGTGCGACGGGGTGATTCCCGAAAACGCCGGTCGCGGTTACGTGTTGCGGCGCATCGCGCGCCGCGCCATGCGCCATGGCTACAAGCTGGGCCAGAAAAAACCATTCTTCTACAAGCTGGTCGACGACCTCGCCAAGGTGATGGGCGATGCCTTCCCGGAAATCGCGCAATCAAAGGAACGCGTGATGGCGGTGCTGAAGCAGGAGGAAGAGCGCTTCGGCGAGACGCTGGAGAAGGGCATGGAGATTCTTGATGCTGCCTTGAAAGCCAGCCCACAGCGGCTTGACGGTGATACCGCCTTCAAGCTGTCCGATACCTACGGTTTCCCGATTGACCTGACTGCGGACATCGGTCGCGAACGCGGTTTCCAGGTCGACATGGCCGGGTTCGACAAGGCGATGGCCGAGCAGCAGGAGCGCTCGCGCGCGGGCTCCAGGTTCAAGGCCGACGCCGCTCTGGATTACAGCGGTGCAAAGACACTGTTTCGCGGCTACGACACCATGTCCGATGAGGGGCGCGTGGTCGCGCTTTATCGCGGTGGTTCCGCGGTCGACCGGCTGGCCGCGGGCGAAGAAGGCGTGGTGGTGCTGGACAAGACGCCGTTCTACGCCGAATCCGGCGGCCAGGTGGGTGATGCGGGTGAACTGAGCAAAGGTGGCACCTGCCTCACACTTTTCCAGGTTCATGACACGCAAAAGATCCAGGCCGATGTGTTCGGCCATTACGGCACGCTAACCACCGGCGAACTGGTGGTGGGCGACGCGGTCGCGGCCAATGTGGATATGCATCGCCGCCAGCGCACCATGCGCCATCACTCGGTGACACACATCATGCACAAGGCCTTGCGCGAAGTGCTGGGCGCGCATGTGCAGCAGAAAGGCTCGCTGGTCGATGCAGACAAAACGCGCTTCGACTTTGCGCACAATGCGCCGATGACGGCTGATGAAATTGCAAAAGTTGAAGGCATCGTCAACGTGGAGATCCTAAAAAATGAAGCCACGCAGGCGCGGGTGATGCCGATCGAGGAGGCGCAGAAATCGGGCGCGACCATGCTGTTTGGCGAAAAATACGGCGATGTGGTGCGGGTGCTGGACATCGGCTCGTCGCGGGAATTCTGCGGCGGCACGCACGTCGGGCGTACCGGTGACATCGGCCTGTTCAAGATTGTTTCGGAAGGTGGTGTGGCGGCAGGTGTGCGTCGTGTTGAAGCGGTGGCCGGTTCAGTGGCGTTCGAATACGTGCAGGGCATGGAAAGGCAGCTGACGCAATCGGCGGGCCTGCTGAAAGCGCAGCCGCAGGACGTGGTGAACAAGATCGAACAGATGGTTGACCACGTCAAGACTTTGGAAAAGCAGCTGGCACAGTTGAAGTCGAAGCTGGCCGCGTCCGCCGGTGATGAGCTCGCGGATTCCGCAGCGGATGTCAAAGGGGTGAAGGTTCTCTCCGCCAAATTGGACGGCGTTGACGCAAAGGCGTTGCGCGAGACCATGGACCAGTTGAAAAACAAGCTGAAGTCGGGCGTGATCGTGCTGGCCACGGTGGACGGTGACAAGGTCAGCCTTGCCGCCGGGGTGACGGCGGATCTGGTCGGCAGGTTCAAGGCCGGCGAGCTGGTCAACCACGTCGCGCAGCAGGTCGGCGGCAAGGGTGGCGGCAAACCGGACATGGCAATGGCGGGCGGCACCGATGCCAAGACGCTGCCGGCAGCGCTCGCCAGCGTCACAGACTGGGTCGCGCAGCGCGCGTAAGCAGACTTGTTCGAGACATTCCGCTTCTGTCCGCGCTGTTCGCGGGAACTGATCGATCGGCAGATTGCCGACGACGGCGGCGCGCAGTTGCGCCGCGCCTGCGCGGACGACGCTTGCGGCTTCATCCAGTGGCAGAATCCGACCCCGGCGGTGGGCGCCCTGGTGGAGCACGAGGGCAGCATCGTGCTGGCGCGCGGCGCAGGCTGGCCGGAGGGCGCGTTCGCACTGGTGACCGGTTACCTCGAGCGAAACGAGGATCCGAAAGCCGGCGTGGCGCGCGAGGTCAAGGAAGAAATGAACCTCGACGTGGTCGAGGCCAACCTCATCGGCAACTACATCTTCGAGCGCAAGAACGAGATCATGCTCTGCTACCACGTGGTGGCAACGGGGCAAATCCACCTGAGCCCGGAACTGGTCGAGGTCAAGCGCTACCAACCGCACGAATTGCGTCCCTGGCCGCGCGCCACCGGTTTCGCGGTGGCCGACTGGATGCGCTCGCGCGGGCTCGAGGTGCAATTCGTCGATCGTCCGCCCATCCAGGTCAACGCGGTCAACAAAACATGAAGGCGTGAAATGAAATCCAAGATGGTCATGCCGGAAACGGTGGCAGCGCAGGCGATGGGCTGGGTGGACGAGACCACCAAGGCGATCTCGCCGCCGATCCACACATCCACGACGTACATCCGCGATGCGGACAACCAGTACCGCAATGGCCGCGTGTACGCGCGGGACCACAATCCGTCGTTTGACCAGGTGGAGGCGGTGCTTTGCGAGCTGGAGAAAGGCGCCAAGGCCGCCGTGTTCGCCTCGGGAATGGCCGCTGCCACCGCGGTTTTCATGGCGCTGAAGCCAGGTAATCATGTGCTGGCACCGAAAGTGATGTACTGGTCACTGCGCAACTGGCTGGCCAACTTCGCGGTGCAGTGGGGCCTGCAGGTCGAGTTCATCGACATGTCGAACCCGGACGAACTGCGCCGCGCCGTCCGGCTGGGAAAGACCCGGTTGGTGTGGGTGGAAACGCCGGCCAACCCGTTGTGGACCATCACCGATATCGCGGCGGCGGCGGAAATCGCCCGGGCGGGCGGTGCCATGCTGGCGGTCGATTCCACCACCGCGTCGCCGGTACTGACCAAGCCGCTCGCGCTTGGCGCGGATATCGTCATGCACTCGGCCACCAAGTACCTGAACGGGCACTCGGACGTCATCGCCGGTGCGCTGGTGGCGCGCGAGGATTCCGACTACTGGCAGCGCATCAAAGCGGTCCGCGCGCAGATTGGCGGAACGCTGGGCCCGTTTGAAGCCTGGCTGCTGCAGCGCGGCATGCGCACGCTGTTTTTGCGGGTGAAAGCCGCCAGCCGTTCCGCGCAGGAGATTGCCGAGTATTTGCAGGGGCATGAACTGGTGGAGGAAGTGCTGTATCCGGGCCTGCCGGCATTCTCCGGGCACGATATCGCGGCACGGCAAATGCAGGGCGGCTTCGGCGGCATGCTGTCGGTGCGCGTGAAAGGCGGCGAGGCGGCGGCAATTGCCACGGCGGCCCACGTCGACATCTGGAAGCGCGCCACCTCGCTCGGCGGCGTGGAAAGCCTCATCGAACACCGCGCCAGCGTGGAGGGCGCCAATTCACCGGTGCCGGCGGACTTGCTGCGCCTGTCCGTGGGCATCGAGAACATCGACGACTTGATCGACGATTTGGACGAAGCATTGCTTCAGGGGCACCGCAAGTGAGTACAGAAGAGCGCATCCGCGCTTACCTGTTCGCGACCGGGCTGGACGCGCTGTCCGATCACATCCCCGTCATCGAGAAGGCGATTCACGACTTCATCGCCCAGCTGGCCACGCCTATGGACGTGTCGGCCGACGCCCTTTACCGCTACCAAGTGCCGACGCTTTCCGAGGATGGTGCGTGTTCGATCATCGAGGAAATAGATCCGGTGCTCTACGATCTCACCCGCGTCATTGGTGGTGAATCCGAGGCCAACACGCGCAAGCTGAAGCTGCTCAATATTCTGGTCACGCGCGCCGACATGGTCACCGGCGCGGACTGGGTGGGGATCTACCAATGCCGCAAGGTGCCTGCCGGCGATGCGCTGGTGAAGCTCGCCTATCGCGGCCGGCCCAGCCGCGCGGAATTTCCGCTCACGGCCGAGTTCGCCAAAGGCAGTACCAACAGCGCGGTCGGGATGTCCGGCCAGGCAATGGTGATCGACAACGTCGCTGCCCATCGGGCGGCAGGTGGCGGTTTCTACGTCTGCGATGACGCTGTGCAATCCGAAATGTGTTTGCCGATCCTGGATGGGGACGGCACAGTGCTTGGCATCATCGACGCCGAGGCCGCCCCGGAGGCGTTCTTCACTGCGGATCGGCAGGCAGTGATCGTGGCGATGGCGCTGGTCGCGCCGGCCCTGCTGCCCTGATCAACGCCCCGCAGCGGCGCGCGCCTCGCGCTCGAAGCAGTTGTCCCGATAGGCGCATCCGCCATGCATGCGCGCCCACGCGCCGGCGGCGAGGTACACGAGCGGAAACACCAAACCCCAGCGTTCATACTGCCGGACATGTGCATGTTCGTGCGAACGAAGCGCATTCGCCACAGCGGCATCGCGGGCAATGATCACGTGTCCCAGCGTGATCGCTTCGATGCGACTGCGGGGATTGAAAAGCCACAGGATGCCGGCTGCGGGGCCACCGCTGCCCTCGAGCGCGATGCCTTCCCGCCGGAAAGTGCCGCCAAAGGTCATGACGATGATGCCCAGCACGGCGCCGAACAGTGTGATCGGCAGTGGCTAAAGGAAGCGCATCTGGCGATCCGCCTATTGCATTGCGCCGCGAATGGCCTCGATGCGGTTGCGGTTGGCGTTGAAATCGCGAACGCCAAGGCGCGATGCCGAACGCACGTGGATCACGCCGGCCTTCTCGTCCAATGCGAATTCCACGTCATCGACAAAACCCATGCCAGCGGATTTGAACTCGGCATACAGGTAGCCGGCGTTTTCGGTAACGACCGTCGTGCGCGGCGTTGCCTTGATCACGCTCGCCAGTTTTTTCCATGCATCGGTCGCCGAACCGCGGATCACGATCGGTTCGATGTAGTGGCTGTCGGACTTTTCTACGGTCGACGAGACGCAGTTGGGTTTCCACGACGGCGGCGAGAATTTGCCGGCGTTGAATCCGAGCGCGGCGGGGCGGGAACCGGCAAACAGGCCCATGGGTTGTCCTCCGAAGTATTCAATCGCGACCAGGAGTGCGGCCAGCGCCACCAGCACAGCGACGGCGAGCAGCAGGCGTTTCAGCAGTTTCATCATGTTGTCGCCAGTCTAGCTCATCAGCGTCTTCACGCCAGCCGGGGTGCGGATGTAGGCGCACATGGTCATGCCGGAGTAGGGCGGCGTGGGGGTGAGCTTGAGTTGCCCGCACAGTCCTAGTTCGTCAAGCAGATACGCCACTTTTGCCGGATTGGGATGCGCCGCCTCCATCCACTCGAGGCGACATTGCTGGTCCGGCAGGCGATGGCAGGGATGGACCGCCACGTCCCATTGGATGAGTGAAGGCACGAGGCCGCTTTCGACCGGATAGCCGTCGGCAGGAATGGTGATGCGCCAGCGAAAGTCGCCACGTTCCATGGCGTGCACGCTGCCGAGTATGCCGCCGGTTTTCTGATCGAGCGACTCGATCTGGTCGGTGCGCGCCACCCAGCCCAGCAGCCGCGGCCGGCTGGCAATGCGCTCCTGGACGTCAAGCGTGTCCAGTCCGAACCAGCGCGGCATGAACGGCGCACCGCCCGCCGGATCGATGGCGATGAGTTCGAGATAGCAATCCGGGCCTAGCGACAGCAGGCGATTATGGGTTCCCATGCGTACATGGGTACCGACCGGCGACAGCGTCACACCAAGAAAACGCTCCAACCACGCGGCGCCCCGGTCGAGATCGGCTGTACCCAGCACGAGGTGATCAAGCGCGGTCACTGGCGACCCTGTCTGCCGGCCTCACCGATCCGGTAGCGGCGCTGGATTGACAACTGCAGCGTCACCACCAACCAGGCGATGATGACGCCGGTTGCGTTGGCAACCATGTCCAGCCATTCGAACGAGCGATAACTGGTGAGTCCCTGCGCGCATTCGATCAACGCGCCCATGGCGGTGAAAATCAATGCCAGCTTCAGGCGCGTGGCGGCGCGTGGAAAGACCTGGCCCCAGCAGAACATGCACGTGAAATAGGCGAAGGCATGGTGGAATTTGTCCGATCCCGGAACGCCCGACTGCGAAAGCGGGATCAGCGACAACACCCAGATGGCGACGACGATGCCGATGCCGGCAGTGCGGAAAACAGGTCTGGAAAACATGGGCGAATTCTACGTGGCGCGAATGCTGGATTCGCCACCCTATCCGCCAAAGCTGGCAACAAAATGGCAAACTCCAGCACTGGCGCGCCTTTCAGGCCGAAAACGCGGATTCAAGTACGAGTCCCGACACGCGGTGGGCGGTTGAATGCTACCTCGTATGGGGTCAGGAAGCCGAGACATTTCCTTGGCCTGTGGTTGTATTTTTCCTGTAGACGCCTGACCGCCGGGGTAGTTGTCCATGCTCACCCCTTGGGTAAATCCACGCGCAGCATGCCGTCTGGTTCTCGTTGGTGCCGCGCTGGTTGCGATGCACGAGGATCGCAGACAAAGCCTTGTCGACCATGACCTCGCCGTTGCCCTGAACTCCGGACCGCGATCCAGTGGCCACACTTTCAAACCAATCCACAGTGATCCAGGCGTCGTTTTCATCGATCGCCCGTTAGTCCTCGACCTCAATCCCGTTCGAGCACCTTCCGCACCACGTACGCAAACTCGCCCATCATGCGCGGTAACAAACGCTTTATCCTTCTTCTTGCCAATGGCGGTATCGGCTTCAATGACCGATCTCGATCTTTTAGCAGAACCTCATGGCGCGCCGGTGGATCGACTGTGCGGAAACCGTTCCACCGGCGCCGGGTGAGCCGCTTCCAGATGACGGCGCAGCCGGGGCGGTGTGCGCCGCGATTAACCGTGGCTTTGGCCACCAGATGGATGGCCTGGAAGCTGACCGGCACCGGGTGTTGAATCGCTGTACGCTTGCGACCACCAGTTTGTTCCGGCGACCAGCCTGCTGATCGTAGCCCGTTCCGCACCAGTCGCTGGCGGGCACCACGCGCGTTCGCGCCTTGCTGCGCGCTTCCAGCCGCGTTGCGATGCCGCTGGGCCCGATGCGGACAGTACCGTCCACGCCCGATCCGGTAAGTGTTCACTCGTCATAGACCGCCGATAAAATTGCAGCCCAGCGCAATGGCAATCTCGGATCTGGCAGCAGATTATTTCCGGCCAGCGTGAATAAATTTAACGTAAGGTGAGGGGCGAACCACTCATAGCGGCTTCCTTTCGTGTCAGAAGCAAAAGGGTACCGCGGTTCGTTACCTCACCCCTCCTTGCGCACGCCCTGAAGTGTCGGGACTCGTGGTTGAATCCGCGAAAATGGCCTGGGAGCCGCGCCAGTGCTGGAGTTTGATGGCCGGGCTACTTCCTCGCCGGCGGCAGGTCGGTGCAGGTGCCTTCGAACACTTCAGCGGCCATTCCGACCGATTCGCCCAGCGTCGGGTGCGGGTGAATCGTCTTGGCGATGTCGGTTGGGTCGCAGCCCATCTCGATGGCCAGCGCCAGTTCGCTGATGAGGTCACCGGCGTGTGTGCCGACGATGCCGCCGCCGATGACCCGATGGGTTTCGCTGTCGACGATCAGCTTGGTGAAGCCTTCGTCGCGACCATTGGCGATCGCGCGTCCTGACGCGGCCCATGGGAACGTACTCTTGCCGAACTTGATTCCCTTGGCCTTGCAGCTGTCTTCGGTCTCTCCCACCCAGGCCACTTCCGGGTCGGTGTAGGCCACGCTGGGGATTACGCGCGCATCGAAGAACGACTTCTGTCCGGCGGCCACTTCGGCGGCAATGTGGCCTTCGTGCACGGCCTTGTGCGCCAGCATCGGCTGGCCGACGATGTCGCCGATGGCGAAGATGTGCGGCACATTTGTGCGCATCTGCGAATCGACCGGGATGAAACCGCGATCGGTGACCGCGACGCCGGCCTTGTCGGCGCTGATCTTCTTGCCGTTTGGTGAGCGGCCGACGCTCATCAGTGCCATGTCGTAGCGCTGCGGATCCTTCGGTGCTTTCTCCCCTTCGAAAGTGACATAAATGCCATCCTTCTTCGCCTCAACGCCCACCGTCCTGGTTTTCACCATGATGTTGTCGAAGCGCGATTCGTTCATCTTCTGCCAGACCCTGACGAGGTCGCGGTCGGCGCCCGGCATCAGTCCATCGAGCATTTCGACGACATCGAGACGCGCGCCCAAGGTGGAATAGACGGTGCCCATCTCGAGGCCGATGATGCCGCCACCGATCACCAGCAACTTTTTGGGAATTTCCTTCAGCGCCAGCGCGCCGGTGGAATCGACGATGCGCGGGTCATCGGGGATGAAGGGCAGGCGCACGACTTGCGAGCCGGCGGCGATGGTGGCTTTCTCAAAGCGCACCACCTTTTTCTCGCCAGTCTTTTCCTGCCCGTCGCCGCTGGTCATTTCCACCACCAGGTGATTCGCGTCGAGAAACTGGCCCACGCCACGCACCACTTCGACCTTGCGCATCTTGGCCATGCCGGCGAGGCCGCCGGTCAGCTTGCTGACTACCTTTTCCTTGTATTTTCTGAGGCCGTCGAGCTGAATTTCCTGCTTGCCGAAAATGATGCCGTGGGCTTCCATCTGCCGCACTTCGTCGGCGATCGCCGCCACGTGCAACAGCGCTTTTGAGGGAATGCAGCCGACGTTGAGACACACGCCGCCGAGTTGCGCATAGCGTTCGACGATGACCGTTTTCATGCCGAGATCCGCTGCGCGAAATGCTGCCGAATAGCCACCGGGACCGGCGCCAAGCACCAGCATGTCGCAGGTGGCGTCGACCTTTCCGGTGTACGACCCTGCCGGGGCAGGCGCTGCGGCCTTGGTGGCAGCAGGCGCCGCTGTCGCGGTCGGCGGGGCCGCCACAGCCGGCGCGGGCGCTGGCGCAGACTCGCTTGCCTCGACCACCAGGATGACGCTGCCCATCGAGACCTTGTCGCCGAGCTTGACCTTGAGCTCCTTCACCACGCCGGCGTGCGAGGAGGGCACTTCCATCGTTGCCTTGTCGCTTTCCAGCGAGACCAGCGAGTCCTCTTTCTTGATGGTGTCGCCAGGCTTGACGAGGATTTCGATGATAGGAATGTCGGCGAAATCGCCGATATCGGGAACCTTCACTTCAACCAGATTGGCCATGGCGCGCCCCCTACAGCACGAGCTTGCGGATGTCGGACATCAACCCCGCGAGATAGGTGGTGAATCGCGCGCCGGCCGCACCGTCGACGACACGGTGGTCATAGGAAAGCGACAGGGGCAGGATCAGGCGGGGAACGAATTCCTTGCCGTTCCACACAGGCTTCATCGATGACTTCGAGACGCCGAGAATAGCCACTTCCGGGGCATTGATGATCGGCGTGAAGAAAGTGCCACCAATGCCGCCCAGCGAGGAAATCGAGAAGCAGCCCCCCGACATTTCGGTGGGGGAGAGCTTGCCCTCGCGCGCCTTGGCGGACAGGTCGGTCATTTCCCGGGCGATCTCCAGCACCGACTTGCGATCGGCATTCTTGATCACCGGCACCACCAGGCCGTTCGGCGTATCGGCGGCGAAGCCGATGTTGTAGTACTTCTTCAGAATCAGGTTCTCGCCGCCGGGCTCGAGGGACGCATTGAACTCGGGAAACTTCTTGAGTGCCGCGACACTGGCCTTGATGAGGAAGGCGAGCATCGTCACCTTTGCCCCGCTCTTGGCATTCTCCTCGTTGGTCTTGACGCGGAAAGCCTCGACCTCGGTAATGTCGGCCTCGTCCTGCTGCGTCACGTGCGGGATCATCACCCAGTTGCGGGCGAGGTTGTTACCCGACAGCTTCTTGATGCGCGACAGTGCGCGCGTTTCAATTTCGCCGAACTTGGTGAAATCGACCGGAGGCATTTCCGGGAAGGCGAAGCCGCCGCCGGCGGACGCAGCACCCTTGGGCTTGGACAGTTCTGCCTTGACGAAGCCCTGGACGTCTTCCTTGGTGATGCGGCCCTTCGGCGCCGTACCCTTCACCTTGGTCAGATCCACGCCGAGCTCGCGCGCGAAGGCGCGGATCGAGGGACTTGCATGCACGCTGGCGGGAATCGGCTCGGCCGCGGCGAGCGTCGCGGTGGCAGCCGGCGCAGGTTTTGGCGCGGGCGCAGGTGCCGCCGCAGGCTGCGCGGCTCGCGCGGGCGTTGGCGCTGGCGGGGTTGGCGCAGGCGCCGGGGCGGGAGTCGCCGCTGCGCCAGCCGATTCCTCCAGCACCAGTACCACGCTGCCCATCGATACCTTGTCGCCCAGCTTGAGCTTGATCTCCTTGACGACGCCGGCATGCGACGAAGGCACTTCCATGGTGGCCTTGTCGCTCTCGAGCGAAATCAGCGAATCTTCCTTCTTGACGGTGTCTCCCGGCTTGACCAGGATTTCGATGACCGGAATATCCGCAAAGTCGCCGATGTCGGGTACTTTTACTTCAACGAGGTTTGCCACTGTTCTTCCTCCAGGTTCTTTTTCTTGTCGGCGTACTCAAACCGTCCACGGTGCCGGGCGGGTGGGGTCGATGGCGTACTTTTTCATGGCTTCCGCCACAACCTTGGCCTGGATTTGACCGTCGTCGGCCAGTGCCTTGAGTGCGGCCACGACCACGTAGTAGCGGTTGACCTCAAAAAATTTGCGCAGCTGGTTTCGCGTATCCGAGCGGCCGAATCCATCCGTGCCCAGGACGGTGTAGCGCCGGTCGGTAATGAAGGGCCGGATCTGGTCGGCAAAGCTTCGCATGTAATCGGTGGCGGAAACAGCCGGCCCTTTGCGGCCCTTCAGCATCTGGGCTACGAACGGCAGTTGCTGCTCGCCTTCCGGGTGCAGCAGGTTGTGGCGCTCCGCTGCCATGCCGTCGCGGCGAAGTTCGGTGAATGACGGGCAGCTCCACAGGTCCGACGCCACGCCCCAGTCGAGTTCCAGCAGTTCGCTTGCCGCAATCACCTCGCGGAAAATCGTGCCGGATCCCAGCAGCTGTACGCGCGGCTTCTTCGCATCGCTGCCATCGCGGAACAGATACATGCCCTTGAGAATGTGCGCCTCGGCGCCTTTGGGCATTGCCGGATGCGTGTAGTTCTCGTTCATGACGGTGATGTAGTAATAGATGGGTTCCATCTTTTCGTACATGCGCTTGAGGCCGTCATGCATGATCACCGCGAGTTCATAGCTGAACGTCGGGTCATACGAAATGCAGTTGGGGATGGTGGCCGACATCAGGTGCGAATGACCATCTTCGTGCTGCAGGCCTTCACCATTGAGCGTGGTGCGCCCCGAGGTTCCGCCGAGCAGGAAGCCGCGTGCCTGCATGTCCCCTGCCGCCCAGGCCAGGTCGCCGATGCGCTGGAAGCCGAACATCGAATAGAAGATGTAGAACGGAATCATGTGCTGGCCGTGATTGGCGTAGCTGGTGCCCGCCGCCATCCATGAACAGAACGCGCCTGCCTCATTGATGCCTTCCTGCAGGATCTGGCCGGCCTTGTCTTCCTTGTAGAACATCAGTTCGCCCGAGTCGACCGGCTCATACAGCTGGCCGACGGAGGAATAGATCCCCAGCTGCCGGAACAAGCCCTCCATGCCGAACGTTCGCGACTCGTCGGCGACGATCGGCACCAGGCGCGGGCCGAGTTCCTTGTCGCGGGTAAGCGCGGTGAATGCACGCACGAAAGCCATGGTTGTGGAGATTTCGCGTTCTTCCGTGCTTTTCAGCAGCGGCTCGAATATCGACAGATCCGGCACCTTCAATGGCGGGATGTTGTGCTGCCGGACGGGCAGCGAGCCGCCCAGTTTTTCGCGCGCACTCTTGAGGTACTTGAGTTCTGGGCTGTCCTCGGCCGGTTTGAAAAAGGGAATGTCGGCCAGTGCTTCATCGGTAAGTGGAATATTGAAGCGATCGCGGAATTGCTTCAGGGAGCCGATATCCATCTTCTTTTGCTGGTGCGTGGCCATCTGGCCTTCACCAGACTTGCCCATGCCATAGCCCTTGACCGTCTTGGCGAGGATCACAGTGGGTTGGCCCTTGTGATTCACGGCGCTCGAGTAGGCTGCGTATACCTTGTAAGGATCAAGGCCGCCGCGATTAAGGCGCCAGATGTCGTCGTCGGTCATGGACGCGACCATCTTTTCCAGCTCGGGGTACTTGCCGAAGAAGTGTTTGCGCACATAGGCGCCGTCGCGTGCCTTGTAGTTCTGGTACTCGCCGTCGACCGCCTCCATCATGCGCCGCTGCAGCAGGCCGTCCCGGTCCTTCGCCAGCAGCGGATCCCAGTAGCGTCCCCAGATCACCTTCAGCACATTCCATCCGGAACCGCGGAAATCGGCCTCGAGTTCCTGGATGATCTTGCCGTTGCCGCGCACCGGGCCATCAAGCCGTTGCAGGTTGCAATTGACGACGAAAATCAGGTTATCCAGACCCTCGCGTGATGCCAGGGCGATGGCGCCCAGCGATTCCGGCTCGTCCATTTCACCATCGCCCATGAACGCCCAGACCTTGCGGCCCTCGGTGTTGGCGATGCCACGGTTGTGGAGGTACTTCATGAAGCGGGCCTGGTAGATGGCCTGCAAGGGCCCGAGGCCCATGGACACCGTCGGAAACTGCCAGAAGTCCGGCATCAGCCAAGGGTGCGGGTAGCTGGTGACGCCCTTGCCGTCCACGTCACGGCGGAAATTCTCGAGCTGCTCTTCGCTGATGCGCCCCTCGAGGAACGCTCTGGCATACACCCCGGGCGAGGAATGGCCCTGCATGAAAATCAGGTCGCCGCCATGCGTAGCGGACGGCGCATGCCAAAAATGGTCGAAGCCTATGTCATAGAGATTGGCAGCCGACTGGTAACTTGCAATATGCCCGCCAAGCTCCGAGTTTTCCTTGTTGGCGCGCAATACCATGGCAATGGCGTTCCAGCGGATCAGGGAGCGGACGCGGTGCTCGATCTCGGGGTCTCCGGGCATCGGCTCTTCCGCGTGCGGCGGGATCGAATTGATGTAGGCAGTATTGGCCGAATAGGGAAGGTGGGCTCCCGAGCGGCGGGCCTTGTCGACCAGGGTTTCGAGAAGAAAGTGTGCGCGTTCCGGGCCTGCGGCCTCCAGCACGCCATCCAGTGCTTCCAGCCACTCCCGCGTTTCCTGCGGGTCCACGTCAGTTTCAAGGAAAGCGGGGCGGTCCATTGAAGTGCTCCTCGTCTATTTTTGTTGGGTGTCGCCGATATTAGACCTTATAGACGATGGAGGTGCCAAGGTGCGGACGGGAAAAGCACCTTGGAAATGAGCGATGCAATATACGTTTCAAACCAGCATCGGCTGGCAAGGACCGGTTGCGTCAACGTTTCGCCCGGAAAAGGATCAGTTTTGGGCGTGGCGTTTCGGGGTACATCCCCGGCGCCGCGGCATTTTGAGTTGCAACGGGAAGATTGCGGGAGGGCGTGTCTTCGCACTTGCCTTGCGGCCTGCGCAAAGTTAGGCTGCGGGTAGCGGCGGGATGTACGGTCAACAGGCGGTGGATTTGCCTAGGGTTGAGTATTTTCTTCTTGTAAAATCAGGCACATTGCGCTATTTTCGTAAGTGTTTCTTAAATAGTTATTTTAAGCTATTATTAATAAGAGCATTTGGGTGTGGCGACTGGCTTGACGGGCAATGCGTGCCATTGCTTGCGTCTTGTTGAATAAGAATGTAAAGGCGAAGCTACCAAGATGCATGAACGACAACTTGGTTGTTGGGAGGATTCGTGGCGCTGACGGATGCTTTGCAGATAGTAAGCATCACCGATCCGGGCCGGGTGCGCGGCCATAACGAGGACTGCGTAGAGTCTCGGCCGGAACTTGGGATTGTGGTGCTTGCCGACGGAATGGGGGGCTATAACGCTGGCGAGGTTGCCAGTGGCATGGCCACGTCCTTGATCGCCTCGGGCCTGCAGGAGGCCTGGACCAAGGACGCGTTGAAGAAACTCAGCCGCGATGCGGCGATGGCGCTTTCGCAGCGTGTGCTGCAGGAGCAGGTGGCAAAAGCCAACAAGGCCATTTTTGAGGCGGCACAGAAGGATCCGCATTGCGCAGGCATGGGTACGACCCTGGTGGCATGCGTGTTTTACGACAATTTTCTTACCGTCGGCCACATCGGGGACTCGCGCCTCTACCGCATGCGCAGCGACGTCCTGGAGCAAGTTACCCGCGATCATTCTCTGCTGCAGGAGCAGATTGATTCCGGGCTGATTACCAAGGAAGACGCGCGGTCGTCACACAACAAGAATCTGGTTACCCGCGCGGTTGGCATTGATCCCGAAGTTGAAGCCGAGATTCACTCCTACGATGTGCAGAAGGACGACATCTTCCTGCTCTGCTCGGACGGATTGAATGACATGATCGAGGACGATGAAATCCAGATGACGCTGATTGCATTGCGCTCAAATCTCGACTTGACCGCGCAACAGCTTGTACAGGCTGCGAACGATGCCGGCGGCAGAGATAATGTCTCGGTCATGCTGGTCAGGATCGAAAAGGAATTTGGCGTGGAGCGGGGTTTTTGGGCAACCGTGAAATCGTGGTTCAACTGAGAAATATTTTCAGTCCGGGCGCCGCCCGGCAACAGACAATTGAAGGTTAATTTCTAGGGTTACGGCTATGGCAAAACTGATCTTAAGTGTGGACGGCACCGTGCTGAAGGAGATTACGCTCACCAAAGAGCGGACCACTCTCGGGCGCAAACCTCACAATGACATCCAGGTCGACAATCTGGCGGTTTCCGGTGAGCACGCGGCGATCATCACCATCCTCAATGACTCATTCATTGAGGATTTGAATTCCACCAATGGCACGCTTGTCAACGGCAAGCCGATCAAGAAACATTTTCTGCAGAACAACGACGTCATCGAGATCGGCAAGCACAAGCTCAAGTATTTCAATGATGCGCCTGCCCAGGCCGCGGCTGGCGATTTCGAAAAGACGATGATCATTCGCAAGCCGGCGCCGGCGGCTGCGCCGGCACCCGCGGCAGTCGTGGCCGCCGCCCCCACGCCGGCGCCAGCCGCAATGGCGCCTCCTCCACCGGTCGCCGCGCCTCCCGCAGTCGGCACCGACACCCAGACGAATCTGAAACCCTTGGGTATGCCGCCATCACCGCCGCCGGCCGCACCGGCAGCAGCAGCTGCTCACGACCCGAACAATCCCGCGCGCGATTCCGCGATCCAGGTGCTTTCCGGCGCAGCGGCCGGCCGCACACTGGATTTGACAAAAAACCTGACGACGATTGGCAAACCCGGCGTGCAAGTGGCCGTCATCACCCGTCGACCCACGGGGTTCTTCATTACCCACGTTGAGGGGACCAGTTTCCCAACCGTGAATGGCGCACCGCTGGGCGCGCATGCGCAGCAGTTGGGTGACCACGACCTGATCGAAATCGCCGGCGTGAAAATGGAGTTCTTCTACAAGCCTTGACGCGCGCCGAATCCGTGCGTCACGCGACCAGGAGCATGCGTGCCTGCGCCCGGTGAATGTGCCGCCTGATCGCGGTATGCCCCTGTGAGGTGGTGCACATCTTTTTGTTCGCGAAAAGTTCATAATCAGGCTGGTGGGTTTTGTCGTTCGGCAGTACTGGAACGGCGAGCCGGTAAAAACAATGTGGCACGCCGGTCGGCGCGCCGCGCCGCGCGCGAGGGGACATGCGAATAAGGGTGCTGGGATGCAGCGGGGGAATCGGCGGAGACCTTCGCACGACCTCCATGCTGATCGACGACGACATACTCGTCGATGCCGGCACGGGCGTGGGAGATCTGTCCATCGAGCAACTCGTCAAGGTTGATCACGTGTTTGTCTCGCACGCCCACCTTGACCATGTGACCAGTATCCCTTTCCTCGTGGACACCGTGTGCTGGATGCGTGACCGGCCCATCACCATTTACAGCACCGCCGCCACCATCCAGGTGTTGAAGGAACATCTGTTCAACTGGAAGATTTGGCCGGATTTTTCGGAAATCCCGAATGGTGACCAAATGTGCATGGTCTACCGCGAGATCACGGTGGGCGAAACACTCGATTTTGACGGACGCAAAATTACCGCGATACCCGCCGTTCACACGGTACCGGCTACCGGCTTTCTCCTTGACAGCGGCAACGCCACGCTCATTTTCAGCGGCGATACCACCACCAACGACGCGTTGTGGGAGATCGCCAATCGGGTGCATAACCTCAAGTACCTCATCATCGAGACCGCTTTCCCGAACAAGGAACGCGATATCGCCGTGCTTTCCAAGCATCTTTGTCCGAGCATGCTCGCCGAGGAACTGGCAAAGCTGAATCGCCCGGTTGAAGTCATGGTGACGCATCTCAAGCCCGGCGAAATCCATCTGACGATGAGCGAAATTGGACGCAATGCCGGCAAGTGGCGTCCCCGCATGCTGGAAAACGGGATGGAACTCACGATATAGCCGGATGTGGTGTCCGGCATAATGCATGGAACGATTCGGAGAACTTTCATGAGTGCAGTGTTGGAACCCAAGGCCGGAGGCGCCGCCAACGTGGCGGACATGTCGTCAAAGCTGGCGTTTTCGAAAAAGCTCCAGGCGGTTACAAACCGCATCCATTCAACGACGAACATCGACGAGATCATGCTGGATGTCACCCGCGACATCTGCCAGCTGTTCGATGCTGACCGCCTGACCGTTTACACCATGTCCGAGGATGGCACGTCCATCGTCTCCAAGGTCAAATCCGGCCTGAATTCGTTCAAGGACATCAAGCTGCCGCTTTCCGAAAGCTCGATTGCCGGCTGTGCTGCGCTGAACAAGCGCTTCATGAACATCAAGGACGTATATGACGACGCGGAGCTCAAGAGCTTTTCGCCGAACCTGTCATTCCTGAAGGCGGTTGACCAGCGCACCGGATATCGCACCAAGCAGATGATGGTCGCGCCAATCGTCGGAGGGGAAGGCGGCGGGGAATTGCTGGGTGTGATCCAGGTGATCAATCATCTGCCGGGAACGCCATTCACCGGCCTGGCTGAAGAAGGTCTGGTGGAGCTTTCCAAGACCTTGGCGATCGCATTTCGCGTGCGCCAGCAGATTCCAGGCCAGATCAAGTCGAAATTTGAATATCTCATCATCGATAACGTGATTTCCGAGGGAGAGCTGGAGCTGGCCACGCGTACCGCGCGGCGCAAGAACAAGAATGTCGAGGACATCCTTATCGATGAATTCCAGGTGAAACCGCCCGCACTGGGCGCCGCACTGGCCAAGTACTTTGGCGTGCCCTACGAGCCGTTCAAGCCGGAGCGGATCAAACCCATTGACCTGCTGCGAAACCTCAAGCGGGATTACGCCGAATCGGCCAATTGGCTGCCCATCGAGGACAGCAAGGAGGGGTTGATCGTGATGACGACCGACCCCGAGCATGTCAAGAGCTCGCGTGTTGTCGAAAATATCTTTCCGAAGCAGCGGCCTGCCTACCGAATCTGTACTTCGCGGGACTTCGCCGCGACGCTCAACCAGTTCTTCGGCGGCGAAGGCATGGGTGCCGAAGACATCGGTGATTTGCTGTCCAATCTTGACGACGAGTCCGAGTCGGACGGCATTGGTGCCTCCGACGAGGTTTCCGCCGCATCCGACAACGAACTGGTAAAGCTGGTCAACAAGATCATCGTCGATGCCTATAACCAGGGCGCATCGGACATTCACATCGAGCCCATGCCCGGCAAGGGCAAGACTGGCATCAGGTTTCGCAAGGACGGAACGCTGTCGCCGTATATCGAGGTTCCGTCGAGTTACCGCAGTGCGTTGTCGGCGCGGCTCAAGATCATGTGCGACCTCGATATTTCCGAGAAGCGCAAGCCGCAGGACGGCAAGATCAAGTTCAAGAAGTTCGGGCCACTTGACATCGAGTTGCGCGTGGCAACGATTCCCACTGCGGGCGGCGTCGAGGACGTCGTCATGCGTATTCTCGCGGCAGGCGAACCCATTCCGCTGGACAAGCTGGGATTGACGACCAAGAACAAGAACAACCTGGTTGCGGCTGTTTCCAAGCCTTATGGGTTGTTCTTTGTTTGCGGTCCAACCGGCTCCGGCAAAACCACGACGCTGCACTCGGTGCTTGGTTCGCTGAACACGCCCGACACCAAGATCTGGACGGCTGAGGACCCTGTTGAAATCACGCAGAAAGGTCTGCGGCAGGTGCAGGTAAACAAGAAGGTGATCGATTTTCCGGCGGTAATGAAAGCGTTTCTTCGCGCCGACCCGGACATCATCATGGTGGGCGAAATGCGTGATGCCGAAACGACACATATCGGCATCGAGGCATCGCTTACCGGTCACATGGTGTTCGCGACGCTGCATACGAACTCCGCCCCGGAAGCCATCATTCGCCTGCTGGACATGGGAATGGATCCCTTTAACTTTGCAGATGCCCTGGTCGGCATTCTCGCCCAGCGTTTGGCCAAGCGTCTGTGCGGCAAGTGCAAGGAAGCCTATACGCCCGATGCCGAGGAACTCAAGCAGTTCATGCACGAGTTCACCAATGACCTTCGGCAGACCGAGCCCTGGAAAAAGGATGCGGCGGGAGAAGCCAAGAAGCTCTACGATTACTGGCTAAAGGAATACGGCAAGGACGGAAAACTTACTTTTTATCGCCCGAAGGGATGCGATGCCTGCGGCGGTTCCGGATATAAGGGGCGCGTCGGCCTTCACGAATTGATGATTGCCAGCGATCCGGTGAAGAAGCTCATCCAGGAAAAGGCGCGCGTCGCCGAAATCTTCGTAAAGAGCGTGGATGAAGGCATGTCCACACTGAAGATGGACGGCATGGAAAAAGTGATGATGGGTACTACCGACATGAAACAGGTTCGAGCGGTCTGTATCAAGTAAATGACCTCTCACGCCGACGCGAATGCCATCAGCAGGACCTTTGGCGATACGCCGGATGCGCAAATCCGCGACCGGCTCTTCACGTCCCTTGAGTACCTCAACCGCATTGGCGTGGCGCTCTCGCAGGAGCGCGACATTACCCGGCTCCTCGAAACGATTCTTACCGCTGCGAAAAAAATAACCCATGCGGACGGCGGCACGCTTTATCGGCTGATCGACGACAAGCTGAAGTTCGAGATCGTGCTGAACGACAGTCTCGACATCGCCATGGGCGGAACGTCAGGGAAGGAAATTCCCTTTTATCCCATTCCGCTGCACCAGCCGGACGGCGTCGCCAATAACTCCATGATCGCGGCGTATGCCGCGCTGCATGACGAGTCGGTGAACATTGCGGATGCCTACATGGCTGAGGGGTTTGACTTCTCCGGTACGCGAAATTTCGACAAAAAGACCGGCTACCGGTCGACGTCGTTCCTCACCGTCCCGATGAAGAATCACGAAGGCGAGATTATCGGCGTGCTGCAATTGCTCAATGCGCTGGATGAGCAGGGCAAGGTGGTGGCATTCACCGTCGAAGATCAACGTCTCGCCGAGTCATTGGCGTCGCAGGCTGCGATTGCCCTGACCAATCGCATGCTGATCAATCAGCTCGAGGAGTTGTTCGAGTCACTGATCGAGTTGATCAATACCGCCATTGACGAGAAGTCGCCGTACACCGGGGGGCACTGTGAGCGCGTGCCGAGCTTGACCATGATGCTTGCCGAAGCCGCCGCCGCGACCGAGACTGGCCCGCTCGCCGGTTTCAGCATGACCGAGAAGGATCGGTATGAACTGAAGATCGCCGGCCTGCTTCACGATTGCGGAAAGATCACGACGCCGGTGCATGTCGTCGACAAGGCTACCAAGCTCGAAACCATATTCGACCGTGTGGAACTGGTGTCCCAGCGCTTCGAAATCCTCAAGCGGGATGCG
Source organism: Usitatibacteraceae bacterium (assembly GCA_044229235.1). Classification (GTDB taxonomy): domain Bacteria; phylum Pseudomonadota; class Gammaproteobacteria; order Burkholderiales; family Usitatibacteraceae; genus UKL13-2. The sequence goes on along the minus strand of JBGATH010000025.1, from coordinate 40,049 downwards.
GAAATCAATATGCTCAGGACCGCTTTGGCGTCGACCGCTGCCGGCAACACAGCGGACGTGACGGAGGCGGAGCAGAGCTACCAGGCATTGGTACGTCAGTTGGATGAGGATCGCGCGTTTCTGCGCCGTATGAACATTGGTGGTGAACGCATGAGCCCGGACGACCAGGCGCGCGTCGATCGGATCGCCGGGTATTCGTTCCGGAATGAGAAAGGCGAGGCAATACCCTTTTTGACGACGGACGAGCGCGAAAACTTGAATATTCCGTACGGCACTCTCACGCCTGCAGAGCGCAAGGTCATCAATCACCATATCGAAGCGACCATCAACATGCTGGAAGCATTGCCATGGCCCAAACATCTGAAGAACGTACCTGAGTACGCTGGCGGGCATCACGAACGCATGGATGGCAAGGGATATCCGCGTGGTTTGCGGGCCGAGCAGATGAGCATCCAGGCTCGCATCATGGGGATTGCAGACATCTTTGAGGCGCTTACCGCGAAGGATCGACCCTACAAGCCCGGGAAGACGCTCTCGGAGTCACTGGAGATTCTCGCCAAGTTGAAGCTCAATGGCCATATAGACCCTGATCTGTTCGACGTCTTTGTGCGCGAAAAGGTATACCTGAAGTACGCCGAGCAATATCTCGACAAGTCGCAGATTGATTCGATCGATGTATCGAGAATCCCGGGGTTTGCAGAGCCGTCAGGCACCTGACCTGAATTGCCGGCTGGGGTATGCGTGCGTTCCGGCTTGTGCCTCGCGAGGATCGGCGACCGAAGCCGGAGTGCCGGCGCGCAAACTGACGCTAGTCCTTAAGCAAATTAGCCGGCCAGCAGCCGGGGGTGAGTCAAAAAGGCGCAGTCAGTGACATAGAATGTCACATTGATAATGGTTCAGTGGGCTGGGCGGCTGCGGGGTCACGTGGCGTCAAGCTGAGGACAACGGCACTTGGTCGATACCTCGGTCAGCAGAAGCGTCCCGAATGTAAATATCTGTCAAACATGGCCGTGGGGCTCAAACCGCTGATGTCGCAATGTTTATGCTTAAGTGCATGAATTTACAGTGATATTAATGACAGCAAGGCTATTGCCTAATCAACCGAGATCGTCCGGTTCGGGAAGCTGCAGATTGAATCCAAGGTGTGGCACGATGGTTGCATCTAGTCGGCAGAACACATTGCGATGTGTTTGAAACCACCCAAACAAGTTATGGAGAATCAAATGAAGAAAGTTCAACAAGGTTTTACCCTGATCGAACTGATGATCGTTGTTGCGATCATCGGCATTCTGGCTGCTGTGGCGATTCCCGCTTATCAGGATTACACCAAGCGCGCGCACGTAACTGAAGGGCTGTCGCTGGCATCTTCGGCGAAGACCGCAATTACGGAGTTCTACAATTCCAAGGGTACCCTGCCGCCGAACAACACGTCCGCCGGTCTGGCTCTTGGCCCGTCCATCACGGGTAACGCGGTGACCAGCGTAACGGTTGCGGCTGGTGTTGTGACGATCGTTTACAACACGAAAGTGCTCGCTGCGGCTGAAGTAATTCTCTCGCCGACCACTGGTGTTGGTGGCGTGAAGTGGACTTGCAAAAAGGGTGCAGGCGGTATGAAGGATCAGTGGCTGCCTTCTTCTTGCCGTTAAGCGCAGGAAATCTCCAAAGAAAGAACCCCGCGAAAGCGGGGTTTTTTTCATTGTCGGCCCTGATTCCGTCATAAACGGTTTTGCAATTATTTGATGCTATCGTGACTCACCTGGTGCCGGAAGCGCGTATCGCAGGCAGTGACTTCCTCCATCCCGTCCATACGGTGGATGCCGCGCGTTGAGGCAACTGCTTTTGCACCTGAGCGATCATCAAAAGGAATGACTTTGCGTATTGCCGATCAACTGCCGAGCGACGAAATGCCGCCATCTTCCCGTTTGAGATATGTACCGGGAACGGTTCTTCTCCTGTTTGCGCTGCTGGCCATCACCTTCCTGGTATACCAGCCAGGACTGTACGGCGATTACCTCTTCGACGATTTCGCAAATATCACCACTAATTCATCGCTGGTAATCGAGTCCCTGACTTGGCAGTCACTCTGGGACGCCGCCGTTTCCAGCTTCTCCGGGCCATTCAAGCGCCCGGTCAGCATGCTCAGTTTTGCTTTTAATGCATCCACCACCGGGTTTGGTGCGCCGTTGTATTTCAAATTGACGGGATTGTTCGTCCATTTGCTTAGCGGCGTTGCGGTTTATTGGTTGACGGGGCTGCTCCTCGATCGATTCAGGCCGCCGCTCCCCGCTGGTGTTGCTCCAGCGAGAATTGATTGGACGCGTCTGCTGATCACGGGCATATGGTTATTGCATCCGCTCAATCTCACGACGGTCCTGTACATCGTACAGAGAATGACCAGTTTGTCCGCATTGTTTGCGTTTGCTGCCGCTGGTCTCTATTGCGTCGGGCGAGTGCGCCTTGAGAGGCGCAAAGCATACGGTTGGGTCGCAATTGGCTTGGCACTGCTGGTGGCGATGCCGTTGTCCGTGTTGTCGAAAGAGAACGGCATACTTGTTCCCGTTCTGCTGTGTGCCATCGAGCTTACTGCGTTTGATTACCGCGCACTCGCTCAAAGGGACCGAATCAGTCTGGGCGTCATCGGGGTATTGCTCGTGGTTGTTCCGGGATGCCTTTTCGTGTTGGCGACCGTCGTGCAGGATCCTCGACTCTTCAGTTCCTACAAGATCCGCGACTTCGATATCTGGGAACGTGTTTTCACACAGGGCAGGGTGATTTGGTTCTATATCTTCATGGCGCTTGCACCTCGCAGTTCAAGTTTGGGTGTCTACCATGACGATATGGAACTGTCGGCCAGCCTGTTTCAGCCGCTTTCAACTCTCTTCGCCTGGGTTGGCATTGTTGGCCTGCTGGCGTTGGCGGGCTTATGCAGGCGGCGCCAGCCGGCAGTCACATTTGGCTTGTTGTGGTTCTTTGGGGGGCACCTTCTTGAGTCAACGGTCATCCCGCTGGAAATTGCCCACGAGCACCGGAACTACCTTCCTGTCTTTGGGCTGATTTTTTCGTCGTGTTACTTGCTGCTGGAAAACAGCCCGCGTGATCTACCTCGGCGACTGCTCGTCGGCTTTGCGGCTGCATACTGGGTGTTGCTCTCCGCGGTGACTTTTGCGCGGGCCGAGCAGTGGGGAAATCCGCTGACGCTTTCTGCGGAAGAAGTCGAGAATCATCCGGAATCCGAGCGCGCGCAATTGCAACTCGGGCGAATGTTCATGATTCTGCTGATGGACCAGCCAAACAATGCGTACTACGAGGCGGCCAAGGCGGCTTTGACCAAAAGTGCGACGCTTGCCAAGAGTAATATTGCCGCGCATGTCTCGCTGGTTCAATTGGCATTCCTGACCAATCGACCCTACGATCAGTCCGTTCTTGACGCCGCCGTGAATTTGCTGGGCCACGGCCCCATTCCACCCGCCGTGTCGCCATCGATCAGGGTGCTGGTGGATTGCCAATTATTTGCCTACTGCAAGCTGCCCGATTCTGAAGTCATCAGGCTCGGGGACGCTGCCCTGTCCAATCCGCGAGGCTTGCCCAGCGTTACTACGCAGATCGCGATATTTCTCACGCAGTACTACATCGATAAAATGGGCGATGGTGATCGTGCCGTGGCGACCTTGCGTGCCGCGCTGAAAAAGGATCCGGAATCGCCCGCACTAAATCTCGCGGCGGGGCGGGTGTATCGGGTTGTCCGCGAATTTGAGCTTGCGCAACAGCTCTTGAATACCGCGTCCCGAACGGACACCATGGGTGTCTACAAGTCGCAGATCGAGTCGGAGCAATCCAAATTGCGGCGCGACATTAATAAACAGGCGCTGCCGCATAACCTCGGTACCTCTACAGAAAGCCGGTAGCATGTCCCAGATTTCGATCATCATCCCTGCAAAAAACGAGTCGGCGGGACTCCGAAAACTGCTGCCGTCATTGAAACAGGTCATGCCGGATGCGCAAATCCTGATCGTCGATGATGGCTCGACAGACGATTCCATCGACGTCGCGAATGCGTTTGGTGTGCGCGTCATCTCGCATCCCAAGAGCCTTGGTAACGGCGCAGCGATCAAGAGTGGCGCGCGTGCCGCGGCAGGCGACATACTCGTTTTCATGGATGCTGACGGGCAACACCAGCCGGAAGACATCCCGAGGTTGCTCGCTGAGTTGGACAATGGAAACGACATGGCGGTTGGTGCGCGGTCCTATGAATCACAGGCGGGCGCGCACCGCGCCATCGCCAATACGTTCTACAACTGGCTCGCGAGCTGGATGGTCAACCAGAAGGTTGCCGATCTTACCTCGGGGTTTCGCGCGGTAAAAGCGCGGCTCTTCAAACGATTCCTGTATCTGTTGCCAAACAGCTTTTCCTATCCGACCACTATTACGATGAGTTTTTTCCGTGCGGGATATTCGGTCGCGTACGTTCCCATATTTGCGCCGCGCCGTATCGGCACAAGTCATGTTCGCCTCATTAACGACGGCGTACGGTTCTTCCTGATCATTTTCAAGATTGGGACGCTTTTTTCTCCGCTAAAACTTTTCTTGCCGGTCAGCGTGATGTTTTTCATTACCGGTCTCTGCTATTACATCTATACGTTCCTGACCGATCATCGCTTCACAAACATGAGCGGCCTGTTGTTCATTACCGCGGTGGTCGTCTTCCTGATGGGGCTGATTTCCGAGCAGATTAGCGCACTCAATTACCGCGATAGCGACCGGGAGCCATAGTCGTGACGCGTCAGGGCACGACAGCGCCAGTGGTGCGGACCCGTACCCGACGGCCGGCACAGCCATGAAGATACTGGTCGACATCAATCATCCGGCACATGTCCATTTTTTCCGGAATCCGATTCGTCTGCTCACCGAAGCCGGCCATGAGGTTGCAGTGACGAGCCGTGACAAGGAAATGGCCGTGCCGCTGCTGGATGCCCTGGGTATCAGCCATCACATGCTGAGCGTGCAGAAAAAGAGTGGTGGGTTGGTAGCGCTTGGCAAGGAGCTGGTTGCTCGGGATCTCGCACTCTACCGTGTGGTCCGCAAATTCAAGCCGAATGCCATGGCTGCGATCGGCGGTACCTTCATCGCGCATGTCGGTTTCGTAACCCGGGTGCCTTCGCTCGTGTTCTACGACACCGAAAACGCTTCCCTGCAGAATGCCATTACTTATCCCTTTGCACATCGCGTGATTGTGCCGCGCTGCTATGCCGCCTGGACTCCGCGTTCCGCGGTTCGTTACCCGGGCTATCACGAACTCTCTTACCTGCATCCGGCACTTTTTACGCCAGACATTGCCATCGCAAAGGCCTGCGGCCTCGACCCGGATCGGCCCAATTTCTTTCTTCGCACGGTCTCGTGGAATGCCAATCACGATATCGGCGAGCGCGGCTGGAACGAAGGCTTGTTGGAGAAGCTCGCGCGGGAACTGTCCAGGACCGGGACCGTTCACATCTCGTCTGAAGCCGAGTTGCCGGCCCGGCTTGCCCAATTCAGGTATCGAGGCAAGGTTGCGGACGTCCACCACTTGATGGCGTATTGCAACCTTTTTGTCGGTGAAAGCGCGACCATGGCCTCCGAATGCGCCGTCCTCGGGGTGCCGGCCATCTATGCGGCAAACACCGGGCGTGGATATACGGATGAGCAGGAAACGAAATACGGGCTGGTCAGAAATCTGCGTAATTTTGACTGGGACAGCCTGCATGCCGTGATTGTCGACATGCTGAAAGATGCGCCGGCAAGCTGGCGAGCCAAGCGGGATGCGATGCTGGCGGACACGATAGAAGTGGCACCCTTCGTCGTCGAGTCTATTTTGAAAAACGCGCGGGCCTGAGGCGGACCGGTCGATGTGCGGCATCAGCGGGTTCTTTTCGGACGCGCCGGTCGTGAGGGAGGCGGACGAGCCGGTGCTTCTGCGAATGCAAGAGGCGCTGCGGCATCGCGGCCCGGACGGGAGCGGCATCGCATTCTTCAAACACGCGGCATTTGCGCATAACCGTCTTGCGATCATCGATCCCACCGCGGGCGTGCAGCCCCTGTCGGATGCGTCCGGCGCCGTGACGATTGTTTTCAACGGCGAGATCTACAACTATCGCGAACTGCGTTCCAGGTATCCACACTTCGCCTACCGTACAAACTCGGACACTGAAGTAATCGTTTCGGTGTTCATGAACGAGGGTATTGAGGGGTTAACCCAGTTGCGCGGCATGTTCGCGCTTGCCCTGTGGGATTCCCGCGCAAAAAAGGGCTGGCTGCTGCGCGACCCGGTCGGCATCAAGCCGCTCTTTTTCTGCATGGCTGATGAACGCCTGTACTTCGGATCCGAAGCAAAGGCGCTGTTGGCTGGCGGGGCGCTCAAGCCGAGCCTCGACGTCGGCTCTCTTCACCAGCTGATGAACTTCCGCTACGTCACTGGCGACGCCAGCCTGTTTTCGCAAATTAGCCAGGTTCCGCCAGGCCAAATTCTGGAATGGCAGCCCGGCAGCGAGACGCGGCGCTGGACACCGTCCTGGAACTCGCAGTCGGGTCTCAGTACCACCGAGGCATTCACGCAAGCGGTGTCACGTCACCTCGTCGCCGACGTTAAAGTCGGATGTTTTCTTTCTGGCGGCATCGATTCCGCCCTGATTGCTGCGGTCGCCTGCCGGCAGGAGAAAATTGAGACCTTCACCCTTGACGTCGGTGATGATCCTCTCGAGAGACAGAACGCGGCTGAAACAGCGGCGCTGTTGGGGTTGCCGAATACCGCTTTCGATTTTTCCCTGAACGATGTCGTGGGATTCCACCAAAGCCTGGTGAAGCACCTGGAGGCGCCAAAGGTGAATGCCGTGCAAAGCGCCATTCTTGCCGAGCACGCTGTCCGGCATACCAAGGTGGCGCTCTCGGGGCTGGGCGGGGACGAACTGTTCCTCGGGTACAACGCCCACCGCATACTTTGGGCGGCGCAGAGCGCGCATCGCGTGATGCCGTTCGGCATGAATCGGTGGTTGGCCGGCACGTTTGGCGGGCTGGTGGACGACGGCACTCCATGGGGTGAGCGAACGCGCGCTGTCGAGATGCTGCGCGCGATGCCGGATTGGGGGGCAGTCTACGGGATTTTGCGCAACGTATGGGATTCGCCGGCCATGCGTCGGGCGGTATATGGGCCGCGCATGCTGGACGCCAATCCTCCCGCAAGTTTCGAATGGCTTTCAGAACATTTTCCAGCGGGCGTGGGGGGCGTTCAGGCGGCGCGCGAGTTCGAGTTCCGGAACAAGATGGTCAATGACCTGCTCTGGAACGAAGACCGTGTCAGCATGCGGGTCGGCCTGGAAGTCCGCGTGCCTTTTCTTGACTGGGACTTGGCTGCGGCCTGCAATCGCAAATCGGTGCGTGAACTGATGCCAATGGGCCGTGCCAAGCACGCATTGAAGCGTTTGGCGCGCGGTGTCGTGCCCGAGCCGGTCCTGCACCGCCGAAAGAGTGGTTTCCAACTCGACGTGGTTGATGCCTCCGGTTCAACGCTTGCGCCACTGTTTGATGCCTATCTGTCCGATGCAACCGTTCGCCGTCACGGACTGTTCAGCATGTCGTTCGTGCAGGAAGTCATGAAGCACCGCGGCGATCGCAGATGGCGCTGGCACTTTTTTCTCCTTTACCTGATGGCGCAGACGCACATCTTCATGGATGCATATGAACTCTCCTGACCCGTCCAGGCTGCAAGCTGTGCTTTCCGCAACCCTGGCCTGGAGCAAGGCGCAGGACTATCTGGAGCACACCAAACACGACGCCCTCAACAGTCCGCTGTTGTATGGCATCTTCGGCTTCAGCCGCTTGTCGCGGATTTTCGCCACGCAGGCTGTCATGCGGTTCCCCATCAATCTGCGACCGATCCTGGGGGTGCCAAAGAGTGCCAACCCCAAGGGATTGGCGTTGTTTGTGTTGGCTTTGCTGGACCTGCATGAGCGCACGAGGGACTTGGATGCATTGCGCGAAGCAGAACGGATTCTGGGCCGCCTGCTGGAGTTGCGCTCGCCAGGTAGCTGGCATGGCGACTGTTGGGGGTACCAGTATCCCTGGCAGGACCTCGGGTTCTTCGCCCCGAAGGGCACGCCGAATGCCGTGGTCACGGCCTTTGTCTGCGAAGCCTTTCTCAAGGCGCACGCGCTGACCGGCAACGCGGCGTATTTGGAGCCGGTCGTCTCGGCGCGACGGTTTTTCCTGGAGGATCTGGTGGTCCTGAAGTCGACGGATACGGAAAAGTGCGTCGCCTACATGCCGCTGCCGATGACCATGCGGGTCATGGACGTGAGCATTCTCATCGCCTCCGTGCTGGCGCGCCTACATCAGCTTGGCGCGTGTCCGTCAGCCGGCGCGGAAGCGCGTCGCCTGTGCCAGTTTGTCGTTAATTGCCAGACGCGCGAGGGTGCGTGGTACTACACCGATCCGCCCGGTGATTCGCCGGTCAAGATCGACAATTACCATACCGGCTTCATTCTGGATGCGCTCAAGCGCACGGCCGCCGCCCTAGGCAGCAGCGAGTGGGACGACAATTACGATCGCGGCGTTGACTTCTATGCCAGGCATCTCTTCAATGCTGACGGATCGCCGCGCTGGATGAGCGACCGGGACTATCCGCACGACATCCATGGTGCGGCCCAGGGCATTTTGACCTTCAGCGATCCCGGCAACCGGCAACGTTTTCCCGGGTTGTCCGATCGCATTGCAGCATGGACGCTGGACAACATGTACCATGAAGAGGGCCGCTTCTACTACCAGCAGACGAGGTACTACACCAAACGGACCACCTTTTTGCGCTGGTGCAACGGCTGGATGTGCCGCGCATTGTCGGCCAAGCTGAAACACGACTCCTTATGAAAAAAATTGAATCAACCAACCCCGCCGTCCATGAAGGACTGACCCAGGAAATCCAGGATTTCTGGTCGCGCCGCGTCAACGCCGAGCGCATCATGGGCAAGGACGTTACCGAGCATGCGCGTGGTGAGGAAGCGTATTTCGCCGATCTGGAAGTTCAGCGTTACCGCTCTCATCGGCACCTTATCCCCTGGATCACCTCGATGGTGCCGGGAAAGAGCGTGCTTGAGATAGGCAGTGGCGTCGGGCTGGATTCATTCACCATGGCAAAGCACGGGCTTGAGGTTACGGCCCTTGACCTGACGCACGTTGGCGTGGCGACCGCCCATGCGCGATTCGCGCGGCACGGATTGTCCGGCAGATTTGCAGTCAGCGACGCGTGCAACCTGCCCGTCGGCGATGCCACCTTTGACTACGTCTACTCGTTCGGCGTGCTCCATCACACGGCTGATACGGAAAAAAGCATTCGCGAGGTATTTCGGGTTCTGAAACCGGGCGGCCAGGCACGGATCATGCTCTACAACCGGCATTCCCTGAATGAGCTGGTTCACCGGCTGGTGCGCGTGCCATTCGAGGAGCGCGACGAACTGTGTCCGGTCGTTCGCCGCTTTACCGAAGCGGAAGTTGCCGCGATGTTCCATCAGTTCGCGAAGACAGAGCAGTCGCTTGAATATGTGTTCGGCGAGGGCTACGGAGCGCTGTTCAAACTGACGCCGGTGTGGCTGCATCGCCTGCTGTCGAAGTACTGGGGCTGGCACATCATGATTGTGGCAACAAAGTAAATCGAGGAAATCCATGGCTTCACTGCACCTGCTGAAAAATGAGTCCATGCGCGCCGTCCTGTCGCCGCTGACTGGCGGACGGGCGTCTGCGCATATTCGCCCGACCATCGCCGCCATCTACATCACGCGCTTCTGCAACTCGCGCTGCAATATGTGCGACTTCTGGAAGAATGAGGCCGATCCTTCCGAGTTGACCAGTGAGCAATGGGGCGTGGTGTTTTCGCGTCTCAAGGCGTTCGGTGTGGATTTTGTCGGCGTCAACGCATCTGGCGAAATGTTTACCCGGCGCGATGTGTTTGATCTCCTCGGGCACATCCGCGCCCTGGGGATGGGATTTGGGGTCAACTCCAACGCGACACTGTTCACGCCCACGCGAGCGAAAAAACTTGCAGCGCTCGGCCCGCGCGCGGTCACCATCGGGCTGGATGGGGTCGGTGACGCCTCCTACATGGTCACGCGAGGGCTCAAGAACGGCTTCACCAAGGTGACGCGGCACATCGAAAACCTGCAGCGCGAAGGCATTCACAACATCGGCATTGGGTCGGTTCTCATGAAAGAGAACGTCTACGACTGGGTGGCATTGGCAGAATTTGCGCTGGAGAAAAAATTGTCCGGGGTGCGTTTCACGGCCTATCACGATGCCTATTTCAATCCGCAGTCCGACCCGCTCGGCTCCGAATACCTGGACCCGACATATCATGCACTGGTGGAGCGCCAGATAGACACGTTGATCGAGTTGAAGCGCAAGACGGGTATTGTCAAGAACAGCGAGGCCTATCTCCGCCGCGTGACTGCCTTCTACCGGGACCAGAAGAGCTACTTTCCGGTGCCGTGCCTGCAGGGCTCCAACCGTATCGAAATCGACGCCCACGGCAATGTCACGCTGTGCTCATTCGTGACAGAGCCACTGGGCAACCTGGTGCAGCAGGACATGGAAGAGATCTGGAATTCGGACAAGCACCGGCAGGCCCGCGACGATGCCTATCTGGGCAACTGCCCCAAGTGTTTCCTGTCATGTTATGGCGAGGAGAACCTGCGGCTGTCATCCGAAGGTTTCCTGCCGACGCTGGGCAATTCGCTGAAGCGCGGCATCACCTTGCTGGGGCCGCAGGACCGCCAAGCCTGACGCTTGCCCTATGCGGGCTTGAACAGGAGTCCCTGGCCTGTAGGCAGGGTCAGTACCTGGCAGCCGACTGATTCGGCAAATCTGTCCGCCGCGCGTTTCTGTGCCTCGTGGCCCGAAAAACCGTAATCGTCGAGGATGACTACGCCGCCGGCCGACAGCTTCGGCCAGAAGTATTCCAGGGCAGCGACTTCCGGTTGCACGCAGTTCATGTCGATGGACAGGTATGCAACCTTGCCGATGTTGACCGAAGGCAGTATTTCCGGAACCGCACCCCTGACAACATTGGCATTGGGGTAGTCCTTGAAGGCGTTGACCACGAACTCGTAGCAGTCTGGGTAGGGGTGCCGGTGCGCTGCCACGTCTTCCTCGGTGATCAACGACTCGACCAGCCCCGAATAGGTGTCGATCAGGTGAAATGTGCGCTGTGGATGCGCCGCGAAATTCAGGTAAGCCATCACCGATGCGGACAAAAAGCCGCGATTGACACCGCATTCGACAAAATCGCCTGCCACTTGCATGGCGTGGTGGCCGGCCCATTGGGTCACATGCATGCGCCAGCGAATGTTGACACCACTTTCGTGGCGCTGCGCGGCGGCATAGGCGCGCTGGAAGTCGGGTCGGTGCAGGAAATCGCAATTGTGGGTCGTGGCGAGGCCGTCCTCCCGGAAGGTCGGGGCGAAAACCAGCCGCAACATGTCGTACAGGCGACGCATTCCCGGGATCCGTGCAATCTGCATGCGCAGTTTTTGCCGCCAGGTGAATTCAAGCATGGTGCAGATTCGCCGGTTGGAGCGGAACGAACACGCGGTCTATTTCCATGTTTGCCAAAAGATCCACCGTTCAAGCAAGGGTCTGAGCGGACCGATCGCCAAGGGGGTCAGCAGGTAACGCTGAACGGCTTCAAAGGACGTGATTTTTCGATTCCTGAAGGAAAACTCGAAGAAATCGAAGCGGACGAAGCCTGCTGTTGCGGTCTGCGCTGCAAGCACATCGGGCATGACCGGCTTTTCGTCCGGGCTGAATACCTTGAGGCGCAACGCATTCTGAGACATGAAGATCCGGTTCTGCAGGCATCGACCGTTGGGATCATAGCCAATCAGTCGGCCGCCAGGCTTCAGTACGCGATGGCACTCGGCGAGCAAGTCACCTTCAAGCCCGGGCAAGTGATGAAAAAATGCTGCCGCCATGACCAGGTCGAATGATCCATCCCGGAACGGCAGGCGCAGGGCATCGCCTTGTACCGCAGGCACCGGGCAATGGCTCAACATCGCATGTGAAATATCCATGCATACGCAATGGGTGTCCGGCTGCCGAACCAGGATGCGGCTGAGCATTCCAGAGCCACCACCGATATCCAACACCCGCCCGCCGCCACCCCAGCCAATCCACCCAGATACGCGTTGCTGATCGCCGATCGACAGGGAGCAATAGTCCTGCTGACCCATTTGGTCCCAGAATTCCTGCTCGCTCTTGTAGTGTGCGGGTGAGTTCATCGAAGCAACTATTTTACCGATTCGGATCGTTCGACGGCGCTCGACGACAGCAATATGGCTGCCGCGGGTATCCATGCCACTGCATAGACGAGGAGGCGCAGGCAGATGAAGGCCGAAATGACGGCTGCGGCACCCACGCCTGCCAGCCCGAAGAGCAGCACTCCGCCCGCTTCCGCCGTGCCGATACCGTTGAAACTGATGGGCAAATAGGCGATGAGTGAACAGGCGGCGACGACGGGCACGGTCGCTGCCAGGCTGATGCTGTCGTAGCCGAGGCCGCGAAACATGCACCAGTAGGATGCGCCGAGCATGAGGAAGCTCAACACGCTCAACAAAACGTTCACCGTCACGCGTGCCGGATGCGCCGTCGCCGTGCGCCGGCACTCGATCAGGGATTCGGTCAACAGCTGTTTCAGGCGGCCCATCAAGTGTGTCAACCGCTGGCGCGACTGGGGGAGGGCCCACGCCGCGAACAGGGTGGCAACCAGCACCAGCACGGCTACCAGCAAAGGTCCGTTGAGCGATCGTTTACCGAGCTCGAGTTGTTGCAGTTGCATGGCAATTCCAGCGCTTCCGAAGGCACCGACAATGCAAAACGAAATCATCTTGTCCAGCAGGCTCCGGCCCAGACTCTGGTGAACTTGCATGCCCCGGCGCCGCATCAGCGCAGCCAGTGTTGCAACATCTCCAACCTGGCCCGGGACGAGCAGCCCGGTGGCCCACGCCACCCAGTAAACCGGAAGGAACTGTTGCAGCGTGACCTGCCGATCGATATTGATCAGCAAGAACCGATTGCAGGCGCTGACCAGGGTCGCCGCGACGATGAGCGCCAAAGCGCCGATCAACCACAAGAGCGGAATGCCGGCGATATTCTCAGCGATAGGTCGCCAGCCAAAAACCGCGACCAGCACCACCAGCAGGACAATGCCTGCCAGCAATCTAAACATGCTTACCCGTGAGAGCATGCGGCGAGGCAATCCGGTCAGAGCGGGTGGCGCAAATGCCGCGGCAGCGGCCGGCGTTCCACAGGCATTGCCAGGACGGTTGCCGAAATCAAGTCAGCGGCTCGCCGGCGTCGTCCGGCGGCTCGGCCGCCGCGGCAGCCTGCCGCTTGGTCGCAATCACCCATGCGCCCGCACCCATTCCCGGCCTCGACCACTGGCCCAGCCACGCCAGAACATTGAGTATCGGAAACAGCAGAGCCATTACCGCCTTGCGTTGCTCGCGCGCCCCGGTAATCGCATAGGAGAGATTGTTGATCAGGTTCTCCAGCATCCCGTAGCTGAAGCCGAAGCGTTCGATGGTGAAGCCGGCGCCGCGTACGCGCTCAATCAATTCCGGAAGGTGGTAGCCAGGCCGAACGTGCCCGGGAACGTCGAAATTCCTGCTCCACTTGAATACCGGCCAACGCCGGTAGTAGTGCGGCACATGCACCACCAGTGTTCCATCGGTCTTCATGGAACGGTGGAAACCGGCGATCACTGCCCGATCATTCTCCACATGTTCCAGGTTGTCTACCGACACAATCAGGTCGTACTTGCCGTCCTGCACATAGGTGGTCACGTCCGCAACTTTGAATGCAATGTTGCGCAGCCCCATCTTTTCTGCGAGCTGTGCGTTGGTTATCTGCGCACTTTCGTCCAGGTCCACGCCGTCAACGGAAGCTGACGGGTAATGCCTGGCGAGCGTGCGCGAAATGACGCCGCGGCCACAGCCTGCATCGAGAATCGTCGTCGCGCTTGCCGGCAGGAGTTGCTTCAGGCGGCGCAGGCGAATGCGCAGGCCGATGATCGGTATTCCCAGTAACCGGCAATAGACTCGTGCAATCCAGCCTAGATTGCGGTCGTGATAAAACTCCGTGCCGGGAAAGCTCATGACTTTCTGCCCATCATTCGTAGCGTAACGCTTCCACCGGCTTCAACGCCGAAGCGCGCTTGGCGGGATAAAACCCGAAGAACACGCCGATTACCGCGGAGAATGTGAACGCGATGGCGATACCGGTGGCAGAAATGCTCACTGCCAGCGGCGAAAATTTGGTGACCGCCACGCTGCCGCCATACGCCAGCGCCACGCCGGCGGCACCACCGCACACGCAGATGACAATGGCCTCGGTGAGGAACTGCAGCAGCACGTCGCGGCGCTTGGCGCCCAGTGCCATGCGAATGCCGATTTCACGCGTCCGCTCGGTCACCGATACCAGCATGATGTTCATGATGCCGATGCCGCCGACAATGAGCGAGATGGAGCCGATCGCGCCCAACAACAGTGTGAGCATGGTGGCGATGCCTTGCGCGGCTTCGGCGATGGCCGACAGGTCGCGCACCGTGAAATCGTCCTCCTGGTCCTCGCGGATGCGGTGGCGGATGCGCAGGGTTTGCCGCAGATCGTATTCGACATCCTTCATGCGGTCGGCGGCTGCGGCCTGCACCATGATGAGGTTTACGCTGCCGGGGAACCAGGTGCGGATCAACTGCTGGCGCGCCGTGGACAGCGGGATGAACACGGCGTCGTCCTGGTCGCCGCCGCCGAGGTCGCTGCCTTTGTCGCTCAGCACGCCGATGACTTCAAAAGGTTTATTGCGAATGCGTACCGTCTGTCCGATGGGGTTCATTTCGCCGTACAGGTTTTGCGCCACGGTGCGGCCCAGCACGGCCACGCGCGAGATCGAGCGCATCTCCACATCGCCAAACAGGCTGCCGCTATCGGTCTCCCAGGTCTTGATCGAGAAATAATCCGGTGTGACGCCGTAGATCATCGCGTTCCAGTTGTTGTTACCCGCTGCCAGCTGGAACGGCTGTGAAAGGATCGGCGCGCTGTATTGCACATTGTCGACCCCCGCCAGCGCCTGCGCGTCGGCCTGTGTCAGCGTCTGTGCCGCGCCGCGACCGGCGCGAACGCCATTGGAAGTCTGCGATCCGGGGAAAATGATGAACAGATTTGAGCCCATCGCCGAAATGCGCTGGTTGATGTCCATGCGCACCGATTCGCCGATTGCCAGCATCAGCACCACCGCGCCGACGCCGATGATGATGCCAAGCATGGTCAGTCCGGCGCGCAGCCGGTTCATGCTCATGGCGCGAAATGCTTCAACCATCACCTGCATGAAATTCATTTTTGTCTCCTGCGGAGGCCGTGGACATGAGCACCCATGCCGGATCGCGCTGGGCGCACTCCACTCGCTGCGCTCGCAGAGTCCTGCCGCCGTGCGCTCCCGGCAGTGCTCATGGCGTGAGACGCTTCAACCATCGCCAGCATGAAATTCATGATTTCAGTCCTGTTTCAAAGGTGCGCATCCGCCACCGGCCCGTCATACGTGACCAGTCCATCCTTCAGCCGCACCAGCCGCTTCGCATAGCGCGCGACATCGGGTTCGTGGGTGACGATGAGGATCGTCATGTTCTGCTCGGTATTGAGTCGCGTGAACAGCTCCATGATTTCCTTGCTGGTGGCCGTGTCCAGGTTGCCCGTTGGTTCGTCGGCAAGGATCAGCGACGGGTCGCATACCAGTGCGCGCGCGATCGCCACGCGCTGTTGCTGCCCGCCGGATATCTGGTTGGGCAGTCGTTTGGTGAACTTGCCAAGACCGGTCTGTTCCAGCTTTGCGGTGGCGCGCTTGCGGGCTTCGGCCATGCTCACGCCGGCGTACAGCAGGGGCAGGGCGACGTTGTCCACCAGCGGCATGCGCTTGAGGAGGTTGAATCCCTGGAAGACGAAACCAATGGTCTGGTTGCGGACGCTGGCGAGCTCGTTGTCGTTGAGCCGTGCCACTTCCTTGCCATTGAGGACGTAGTTTCCCGAGGTGGGGGTGTCCAGGCACCCGAGCAGGTTCATGAGCGTGGATTTGCCGGAGCCGGACTGACCCATGATGGCGACAAACTCGCCGTTAAAAATCCGGACATTGACGCCGTGCAGCACCGGTGTCTCGACGTCCGCCGAAAAGTAGCTCTTGCAGATGTTCGCCAGTTCAATCAGCGGCCGGGTATCGGTGGCGGGCAGGGCAGACATGCTCAGCCTGCCCGCTCAGCAAAACTCCAGCATTGGCGCGCCTTCCCGGGCATTTCCTGCCTGAAAGGCGCGCCAATACTGGAGTTTGATGTCATTGCCGTGTTCACTTCTTCGCATTCTTGTCGAGAACATCGCGCACCACCAGTTCGTCTCCTGGCTTGATATCACCCGACAGAACCTCGGTGAACTGGTTGCTGGCCACGCCCGTCTGAATGTCCACCGCCACCAGTTCGCCCTTGTCGTTGACTTTGTAGACGCGCGTCGGCGGACGGCGCAAGCGGGCTGCGCCTTCTTCGGCCTTGCCGCCGTCGCCGCGTGCTTCCGGTGCTGCAGCGGGTTTGGCCTCTGCAGGCTTTTTCTTGGTGTCATCCTTCTTGCTGTCATCCCGCGGCGGCTTGAAGCGCAGCGCGGCATTGGGAATGCGCACCACGTCCGCGCGCGTCGCCACCACCATCGATACCTGCGCCGTCATGCCGGGCTTGAGCAGGTTACCTTCGTTCTGCACATCGACGATGACGTTATAGGTCACCACGTTTTGCTGGATGGTCGGGTTAAGGCGCACCATGCGGATCTTTCCCTGGAATTCGCGCTCGGGGTATGCGTCCACCGTGAAGCGGATCGGCATGCCGTCCTTGAGGCGCCCGACGTCGGCCTCGGCCACGCTGGTGTCGATTTGCATGCTCTGCAGGTCCTTGGCGATCTGGAACAAGGTCGGCGTACTGAAACTGGCCGCCACTGTCTGGCCGACGTCGATCTTGCGGTCGATCACCGTGCCATTGATCGGCGAACGGATGATGGTGTAGGCCAGATTGGTCCGCTCGCGATCCAGCTGGGACTTGACCTGTGCCACGCTTGCCTTGGCCACATCCACTTCCTTCTGGTTCTGTTCCAGCGTGGCCGGTGAAATGAATCCCTTTGCGACCAGCTCCTGGTTGCGCTTGAGCGTGCTCTCAGCGAGGCGCTGGGTGGCTTCGGCCGATCGCAGGTTGGCTTCGATCTGGGCGATCGAGGCCTTGATAAGCGCCGGGTCCAGTTCCAGCAGCACCTGCCCGGCCTTTACCGGCTGGTTGTAATCCGTGTATAGCTTGATGACGGTCCCCGACACCTGCGTGCCGACATTGACGACCGTAACCGGATTGAGTGTGCCGTTGGCGGTGATGCGTTGCTGGACGGTGCCTTTATCGACGGCTGCCGTGCGATAACGCTCGGCGTTGACCTTTCCCGCCTTTTGTTGCATGTACCAGCCGCCGACGGCGATCCCGCCGACCAGCAGCAGGGGGACCAGTACCTTGGCGCGAAACAGGAAGGCAAACAGCTTTTTCAGGAATGGCATGGAGGTGGTGGCAGTCGGCTAAAGGGTCCGGATACCGCTATTCTAGCGGGGCACCTGCCCGGCTGGCCGCCGCACGCCGTTTGCTTTGGCGACTAACGTAAATTTCTTGTTACGTCCGCGTCCGGCTAGCGCTGCGTCGGCAGCGTTTTCATGGCCAGGCCGTTTGACAGGTAGGTGAGGAAATACTCGAGATTGTTGAGCTCGTCCGAGCCAAGTGCAAACGGCTCGGCGCGCGCACGCGTCATGCAACGCTGAAACTGCATCTGCAGGGTTCGCACCTTACCTCCCGGCTCGAGCCTGGGCCAGTTGGCAGCCTGGCCGACGGCCGGCGACAAGCCGGATGAACCGTACAGGCCGCCGGCGTGCTGCACGTGACAAGATGCGCAGGCATAGTTGAATTGCCCGATGCGACGCTGGAACAGGGCCTTGCCGCCATCGTATCGGTCGCGTGCGCCGGCGGTGCCGATGCGAACCGCCAGTTTCTGCCCGTCGGACAGGCTGCGCAGATAGGCCGACAAGGGGCCCATGAGGGCCTGGTTGGCGAAGTCGATTTCCGGCTCGCGGTGCAACTGCAGGCAGCGGTTGATGGCCCCCTCCAGCGTGATCACCTGCTTGCTCTTGGCATCGAATTGGGGGTAGGTGGCCGCAACGCGCTTGCCGACGTTGGGGAAACAGGATGCCATCGATTTGCCGTTCTTGAATTTGCGCTCCCATGTCTTGCGGCCGATCGCGAGGATATCGGCGCTGTTGGTGGCGTTTTCGGCATTGAAGGGGATGGCGGTCACGACATCGCCCGGTGTGGCGGTCAGCCCCTCGGCGCCGATCGTCCACTCGCTGGGCGAGGCGCCCGGAAACCGTTGCTTGATGGATTGAATGATCGCCTGGCGGTCCTGCTCGGGCGCAGCCTGGGCGCTGGCGGCGGTTGAAACCGACGCCAGCGCGGCCGCAAATAGCCAATGGCCCGACCGCACGCTAAAGGGTCTCCAGATAAGCGACCACAGCGTCAATCTCGGCCTCAGTCAGGATGCGGTTGCGGCCGTAAGGCGGCATCACCGTGCCGGGCTGGCTCGCGACCGGGTCCCAGACGATCGCGCGCAGCCGTGCACGATCCGGGATGCGGGTTTTGACATCGGCAAGCGAGGGCCCGATGCGGGAAAAACTTTTCAGGCCGGCATCTGCCGGCACCAGGTGGCAGGCGATGCAATTGCCCTTGTCGGGATTGGCGAACACGCGGCGGCCGGTGTCCACCGCATCCTGCGCCATCGCCGGCAACGCCAGCAGAAATCCTGTGGCCAGGCAGGCGAAGCGCTTGCCCTCAGCCATGCGCGGCACGGCCCGCCAGCGGACGGGTCTCGCGATCATCGTCGCGGTCGCGCGGTGTGTCCTTCTTTTCACCGGGCATGAGCGGGCGATTGCGGAACGCGAGCTTCAATTCCCGCAGCCGCGATTCGGCGCTGGAAACTTCATAGAAATCGCCATCCTTGGCCTTCACGGCAATTTCCATCTGCTCGACCGCACCGAGCAGGTTGCCTTTGCGGAAATAGGCCTCGGCGATGGCGCGATGCTGCGCCAGGCGCTTGTTCTGGCGCTCATAGCCTTTGGCCGCCAACTCATAGGTTCGCGCGTCGTCGGTCACATTCTTCAGGCGTTCGTTCAACTGCGTCAGGGCGACATCCACCTGGCCGGCTTCGTATAGGGTGTCGATGTAGCCGTAAAACAGCGCACGGTCCTGCGGGTAGGCGAGCATGCCGGCCCGGTACTGCTTGATCGCCTCGGGCCAGTTGCGCTTGCCCACCTGTATCTCCGCGGCGAGATTGAGCAGCCACGGGTTAGGCGTGCCGCGAATCGAGTTGAGTTCCTTTTCGGCGGCATCGAAATCTCGGGCGCGCGCCAGCGACAGCGCCAGGCCATAAATGTCGGCGCGATTGCGCAGCACGGTACGCTGTGCGACTTCGCCGCGGAAAAATGTCACGGCGTCCTTGGCGTTCATGCCCACCACGCGCGACTTGGCCTGGGCAAACTTGTATTCGAGGCTGTCAGGCACCGCGCGTTTGGCTTCCGGCCCGAGCTGGTCCACCCGGTTTTGCATGTCGGCAATGCGTTCGGTGGTCAGCGGGTGGGTGCGCAGGTAGCCGGGCGCCTTGCCGTCATTGTGGCGGTTGGCGCGCAGCAATCTTTCGAAAAAAGCCACCATGCCTTGCGGATCAAACCCGGCCCGCGACATCACCTGGATGCCCAGCCGGTCTGCCTCGCGCTCGAATTCGCGGCTGTAGTCGAGCTGGTTCTGGTACTGGAGCGCGGCCGTGCCCATGATCGCGGCCTCGGTGGCTTGCCCGCTGGAAGGCGAATTTGAGCGAGCCGCGAGAATGGCCGCCGCCAGGCCCAGCAACTGCATGTAGCTGCCTTTGCGCTGCGCATCGGCGCCGCGCGACTGGTGCCGTTGCAGGATATGAGAGATTTCGTGACCGAGCACACCGGCAAGCTCGGACTCATTCTGCGTGGCCAGCAACAGGCCGGTATGCGTTCCCACAAAGCCGCCGAGCAGCGCGAACGCGTTGATGGATTCATCATTGAGCAGGAAGAACTCGAAATCGCGCCGGTTGTCGTTGGTTGCGCCGCGGCTGGCGGCGACCAGGCGATTGCCGATCGACATGATGTAGTCCTGCAGTTCCGCATCATCGACGAACGCCCGGTCGCCGCGCACTTCCAGCATAATGCGCTTGCCGATATTCCTTTCCTGCAGCTCGGAAATGCTGGCATCGGAGGCATCGCCCAGATCCGGCAGCCCGTCGGCATGCAGCGAACCCGGCAATGCCAGGCAGGCGAGCACCGCCAGAATGGCTGCGCGGCGCTTGATGGGCGGCGAAGTGGACGGGGAAGGCCGGGATATCGCGTGATGCAGTTTCATGCAACTTTCGGAAGTCTGTTGCTGCTGGCGGGCATTGCTGTATTGGGAATCATGAATCCTTAGGCCCACAAGGCCTGGTTCGGTTCCCGGAAGGTACCCGCGATGCCCGAATGAATTCACCAGCCTTGCATTGTACCAACGCACTTGCCGCACGTCGGACCAGGACATTTCGGACGAGACCATGGATGATACGAAGCAAAAGCTCAATCACTTTGACGATCGTGGCCAAGCGCATATGGTGGATGTCGGCGACAAGACCGAGACCCGCCGAACGGCGACGGCCAGCGGGCGCATCAGCATGCTGGCGGCAACGTTTGAGTTGATCCGCAGTGGCAGCGCAATGAAAGGCGACGTGCTGGGGATTGCCCGTGTCGCTGCCATACAGGGCGCCAAGCGCACACCGGATCTGATCCCGCTGGCGCACCCGCTTTCGATTACCAATGTGGCGATCGAGTTTGTATCCGACGCCGCCAGCCTGTCGATCGAGTGCCGTGCCACGGTGCAGACCATTGGCCGCACCGGCGTGGAAATGGAAGCGCTGATGGCGGTCAACGCCGGCCTGCTGACGATTTACGACATGGTCAAGGCGGTCGATCGCGGCATGGTGATCTCGGACATCCACCTGCTGGAGAAGCGCGGCGGCAAGTCGGGCGACTACACCGTAACCTAGCCCAGCAGCCCGCGGCAGATGCCGGCCAGTGCGCAGGCGGCGATGACGGGAATGACGCCGACCTTGAAGCGCATGAGTGCAACTGCGGCGACGACCGTCAGCGCGATCGAAAACCATTCCACGGTGCCGGCAAACGGTTGGGCGGCCGAGGCCTGCGGCCACCATACTTTCCATGCGAAGAACATCCCGAGGTTGACGATGACGCCGACCACCGCGGCGGTGATCGCGGTAAGCGGTGCGGTGAAATGCAACTGCCCGTGGGTGGACTCCACAAGTGGGCCGCCGACCAGGATGAACAGGAAGGAGGGCAGGAAGGTAAAGTAGGTCACCACGCCGGCGGCCAGGGCGGCGCCGGCGAACAGGTTATCGGCTCCGAGCACCGCCGTGGTCCAGCCACCTACATAGCCAACGAATGCCACGACCATGATCAGCGGGCCCGGCGTGGTTTCGCCCAGGGCGAGGCCATCGATCATCTGCTGCGGCGTGAGCCACTGAAAGCTATCCACCGCGCCCTGGTAAACGTAGGGCAATACGGCGTAGGCGCCGCCGAAGGTGAGCAGGGCCGCCTTGGTGAAGAACCACCCCATCTGGGCCAAGGTGCCGGCGAGGCCGCTGTGCCAGGCCAGCAGGGCCATCGCGCCTGCCCAAAGGGCAATGCCGCCGGTGAGGTAAGCACCGAATCGACTCCAGCGAAAAATCGCGTGCGAGGGTGGCGGCGTGTGGTCGCTGATGAGCGCCGGGGAATCCCGCTCGGCACGGTGCGTGGCCTCTCCGGAATCAAATTGCTTCGGAACCACCTTGCCGCCGACGGCGCCGAGGATTGCGGCACCAAGAACGATGGCGGGGAATGGCACGTTGGCGGCGAAGATCGCCACGAATGCCAGCAGCGCAATCGCGACCAGCGCGGGACTCTTCAGCGTGCGCGAGCCGATGCGCCAGGCCGCGAACAGGACGATTGCGGTGACGGCAGGCTTGATGCCGTTGAGCGCGCCTGCGACCGCGGGCACGCTGCCGAAGGAAATGTAAATCCACGACAGCGCGATCAGGATTGCCAGCGACGGCAGTACGAATAGCGCGCCGGCGACGATACCACCCCAGGTGCCGTGCATAAGCCAGCCGACATAGGTGGCCAGCTGCTGCGCTTCCGGCCCCGGCAGCAACATGCAGTAGTTGAGCGCATGCAGGAAGCGCTTTTCCGAAATCCAGCGTTTCTGCTCCACCAGTTCGCGATGCATGATGGCGATCTGCCCGGCCGGGCCACCGAAGCTAATGAAACCGAGCTTGAGCCAGAAGCGAAGCGCCTCGCCAAAGGGTATGGTGGACGCGCTCATGCCTTGGTCCGGAACAGGTCGGCGTTGTGAACTTCGCCCGTGGCGTGGCGCAGCCAGGCGTACAGCACATCGTAAAGGGACATGCCGTGTTCGAGCATTTCCAGGTCATCGCTGTACAGGGCGGAAAGGCCCAGCGACATCGCAATCAGCCCGGGTGACTGTGGTGTGAGTTCCGGTTTGCCGGTGTCTGCGCCACGAACAATGGTGGCGAGCCGGTTGAGCGCCGGGTCATGCAAGCCGAAGTCGGCAATGAAGGCATCAAAGCTGCAGGCCTCGCCACGATGCGTGAACTGCACACCAGGCACGTCATAGGCCGTGGCCGCCTGCCTGGCCACCTCGAGAACTTCGCCTGCCGGAACATAGATGAACCGCGCCATCGGGTCGATGAAGCGGCGAATCAGCCAGGGGCAGGCGATGCGGTCTATTTTCGGACGCTCGCGCGTGACCCAGGTGGAAGCGGCGTTCATGGCCGATGGAATGCCCAGCGCAGGATTTTTCAGCACGGTCGGCAGTTGCCGTGCGTTCCATGCCTCGATGCCGCCTTCAAGAAAGCGTGCCGCAATGCCCTTCTCGCGCAGCGCGTCGCAGGTGTTCTGGCTGATCTCATGACCGTGCACGCAATACACCACTACCGGTCGGTGGCGCGGCAGGAATTTTTCCCAGTCCTGCACCGCAAACGGATCGCGCCAGGTTGCAGAAGCAATCAGGCGGGAATCCGCGGCAAAAGCAACCTCCCGGCGCACATCGACCAGCAGAGGTGCGCGCGGACTGCCAAGCGTGGAATAGAAATCGGATACGGAGATGGGGCGGGAAATGGTGTCCATGGATGTCCTTGAAATGTTTTCAGGTGCAGCGCTTGGACGGGACACCGTCTTGCAGAATGCATGCAACGGGAGTCTGCGATCCCGTGGCGCAAATGTAGCGCGATTGCGTGGTCGCGGCAAGCCGCTTGAAAACGGCAATCGCGCCACGACTTGCTGCTATAGTGCGGGCAAAACCGCCTGCCAATACAGCCATGACTACCGCTCAAATTACCAAAGAACTCGACGTAAAGGGCCTCAACTGCCCGCTGCCCATCCTGCGCGCCAAGAAGGCCTTGGCGGACATGGAGTCGGGCCAGGTGCTGAAAGTGATTGCCACCGATCCGGGCTCGGTGAAGGACTTTGCCGCCTTCTGCAAGCAGACCGGCAATCCGCTGCTGTCCTCGGACGAATCGCCGTCCGAGTTCACTTTCGTCATTTCCAAGCGCTGAACCTCTCGCGCGTTTTCCCGGCGCACAAAAAACAGAAACCCCAGCATTGGCGCGCCTTTCAGGACATTTTCGGCCTGGAAGGCCCGCCAATGCTGGAGTTTTGTGGTTGGTTCCTAGGGTTCGACGAATAGATCGGTGAACAGCGGCGTGCCGGGGCTGATGGCGTATTTCTCGAAATCAGTCTCGCCGGCAGCACGCAGCACTCTTTCGTCCAGATAGAAATTGCCTGTATGCGAACGCGCATCGGCAGTGAGAATCTGATGCGCGGCGTCGGCCATGATGTCGGCGTTGCGGCTGGCCTTGAGGATTTCTTCCGGGAAGTTGAATTCCACCGCGGCGGTGGCGATGGTGGTCCGTGGCCATAGCGAGTTCACCGCGATGCCGCGATCGCGGAATTCCGCGGACATGCCCAGCGTGCACATGCTCATGCCGTACTTCGACATGGTGTAGGCCACGTGCGGCGCAAACCAGCCCGGTTTCATCGACAGCGGCGGCGAGAGATTGAGAATGTGCGGATTGCGGCCTGCTGCGGCGCTCTGCAGCAGGTGCGGGATGCAGGCCTGCGAAACCAGGTAGGTCGCGCGCACATTGCAATCGAACATCAGGTCGAAACGCTTGGCCGGTGTATCGGTGGTGGGTGTGAGGGAAATGGCGCTGGCATTGTTGATGCAGATATCGATGCCGCCGAAATGCGCAGCGCAGGCAGCCACTGCCTGCGTGATGTTGTCGGGTTCGCGCACATCCAGCTGGATGGCCAGCGCATGGCCGCCGGCTGCCTCGACTTCCGCCGCAACCGTGTGGATGGTGCCCGGCAGCTTGGGATGCGGTTCCACCGTCTTGGCGCAGATGGCGACATTGGCGCCGTCGCGGGCCGCCCGCAGCGCGATGGCCCGGCCGATGCCGCGGGATGCGCCGGTGATGAAGATTGTCTTGCCGCGCAGCGGGTATTCGCCAGTGGTCATGATTCCTGTCCGGATGGTTCAACTACCTTTGAATTCGGGTTTGCGCTTTTCGACGAAGGCGGTGACACCTTCCCGGAAATCGGCCGTGCGCGCGCATTCCGCGAAGCGGGCGATTTCGTCGTCGAGGTGCGGTCGCATGGGTGTGTGCGAGGACTGGTTCAGCAGCAACTTTGCGCGGGCATAAGCCTGGGTCGGGCCGCGGCTGAGGCGTTCCGCCAGCGCGGCGACTTCGGCATCGAGTTGCTCGGGCGGCACCACGCGGTTGACCAGGCCGAGTTCGGCAGCCTGCACGGCAGTGAGCGTTTCGGACAGCATGATCAGTTCGGCGGCCTTTTTCATGCCGACCAGTCGCGGCAGGAAGAAGGTGCTGCCGCCGTCGGGCGAGACGCCAAGCTTCGCGTAGGCCGTCGTGAAGTGCGCATTGTCGGCCGCAATCGCGAAGTCGCAGGCCAGCGCAAGGCTGAAACCGGCACCGGCCACGGCGCCGTGAATCTGCGCGATCACCGGGAAGGGCAGGGTACGCAAGTTGACGATGCCGTCATGCAAGGCATCGCCCATGGGCTTGATTTCGTCAGCGATGACATCCAGCCGCTGGCGAAATGTGCCCACGTCACCGCCGGCCAGAAATGCCTTGCCTGCGCCCTTGACGACCAGTACCCGCAGCGAAGGCTTGTCCCATAGCGACGCCGTGACATCGCGCAATGCCAGGATCAGTTCCTCGTTCATGGCGTTGTAAACGGCCGGGCGGTTGAAGGTCAGCGTACCGATGCTGCCATGCTGTTCGAAGAGGACGGTTGCGCTCATTTTTCGGGCGGAGGTGGCGTTGAAGGAATGATACCGCGCTGCTCGTACAACGGCCGGATATGGATGCGTAAACGCGGCAGGTAGAGCCAGTAGGCGGTGGCCGCGCAGGCGCAGATCGCGCCGCATACCGTGAATGTGCGTGGTGCGCCGATGTGCTCCGCGAGCCAGCCGGCGGCCAGGTGCCCCAGCGGCGCAGCGCCGATGAAGAAAGTCGAGTAGATGCTGACCACGCGGCCGCGCTTGTCCTCGTCGACGATGCTCTGGATGATGGTATTGACCGTCGCCGATGAGCCCATCAGGCCCATGCCGGTCAGCGCCATGCAGGCGAACGACAGCCATTCGTTGCGTGAAACCGAGAAACCAAGCACGCCGATGGCCGCCATCCACGTCACGACCAGCAGCCAGCGCGTCAGCCCGCGCACGCTGGGACGCCGCGCCAGCACGATCGCGCCGACCAGCGCGCCGAAGCCGACGCAGCTGATGAACAGGCCGTTGAGCTCGGCGCCCTTACTGAATACCTGCACCGAGATTGCCGGCATCAGACTGGTATAGGCGCTGATGGAAAACGACACCACGCCCAGCGTGAACAGCAGCGCGCGGATTACCGGCTGTGACAGCGCGAATTTCCAACCATCGACCAGATCGCCGAATAACGAGGTTTTTCGCGAATGCGGCGCGGCTTCACGCGGATGAATGCGCGCCAGTTGAATCAGCACCGCGATATACGAAAACGCATTGAGTCCGAAGCACAGTGCCTCGCTTGCCGCGCTGATCAGCAGCCCGCCGATCGCCGGACCGATCAGCCGGGTGCTGTTGATGTTGATGGAGTTGAGTGCAATGGCGTTGGGCAGGTCTTCCGGATGTTCGATCAGCTGGGCAAAAAACGCATGGCGCGTCGGCACTTCCACGCCATTGAGAATGCCCTGCATGAACGCCAGCACGCCCAGCGACACGATGGTGATCTGACCGGTCGCAGTGAGATACGTCAACGCGGTTGCTTGCAGGATCGACAGCGTCAGCACGATCATGAGCAACTTGCGGCGGCTGACGCGGTCGGAAACCGCGCCGGCGATCGGCGTGATGACGATGTAAGGCACCATGGCCAGAAAGCCGATGGTGCCGGTCGCGGCGGTGGAACCGGTCAGGCGGTAGGCCAGCCACATGATGGCCGTGGACTGAATCCACGAGCCAAGCTGCGAAACAGTCTGGCCGATGTAGTAGCGGCGGAAGTTCTGGTGGTTGAGGGCGCGAAGGCTGGCGGGGAGTTGCATGTCTGGCTGATCGCTAGCCAGCACAACATGTCAAAAGACCAGTATTGGCGGGCGTCTCCGGGCATTTTTGCCCCGGAAGGCTCGCCAATGCTGGAGTTTGACCACCGGCTGGCGCTTCAACGGTGAATCTCACCGGTTACTTCAGTTTTCCCGCCTGATCGCGCAGGTCCTTGAGCTTGGTGCGGAAATCTTCCAGGCGCTGTTTTTCCTGTGCGACCACGGCGGGCGGCGCGCGATCGACAAAACTGGCGTTGCCCAGCTTGGCCTCAGCCTTGGTGATTTCGCCTTCGACACGGTTGATTTCCTTGCCGAGCCGCGCGCGTTCCGCTTCCACATCGATCTTGATGTCGAGCATCCACTTGCCAATCGGTGTAACCGCGACCGGCGCATTGGCGTCCGGCAGTTGTTCGACGATGCGCGCTTCGGCAATCCTGCCCATTGCCTGCAGGTACGGGAGTTGCGGCGCGATTTGCGCGGCGTCACCGCTGACAAACAACGGCACGCGCTCGGCAGGCGACACACCCATCTCGCCGCGCAGGTTGCGTACCGCGTTGATCGATTCCTTCAGCACCGTCACGAATGCTTCAGCCTTGGCGTCAATCTTCTCAGGCTGAGACAGTGGATAGGGCGCCAGCATGATGCTCTCGCCGGACTTGCCGGCCAGTGGCGCGACTTTCTGCCACAGCTCTTCGGTGATGAAGGGGATGATGGGGTGCGCAAGTCGCAGCATGGTTTCCAGCACCCGCAGCAGGGTGCGGCGGGTGGCGCGCTGCTGGGCAGGCGTGCCGTTCTGCATCTGCACCTTGGCCAGTTCCACGTACCAGTCGCAGTATTCGTCCCACACCAGCTTGTAGATGGTGCTGGAGGCATTATCGAAACGGTACTCGGCAAACGCCTGCGCCACATCGGCCTCGACGCGCTGCAGCAGGCTAACGATCCAGCGATCGGCTTGCGAGAAATCGTTGTAACCATCCGGTCCGCAGTCGCCGGCGCATTCTTCAATACCGCGGTCAAAGTCGCTCTTGCCCTCGACCTGCATCAGCACAAAGCGCGTGGCGTTCCACAGCTTGTTGCAGAAATTGCGATAGCCCTCGCAACGGCTCAGGTCAAAGTTGAGGGTCAGCGACAGCGGCGCCAGCGAGGTGAAGGTGAAGCGCAGCGCGTCGGTGCCGTACGCCGGGATGCCCTTGGGGAAATTCTTCTTCACGTACTTCGCGGCGCGCTCCTGGTGGGCGGCCAGCATCAGACCCTTGGTGGATTTCTCCAGCAGCGCGTCGTGCGAGATGCCGTCGATCAGGTCCAGCGGGTCCAGGGTATTGCCTTTGGACTTGGACATCTTCTGGCCTTCGGCATCGCGCACCATGGCGTTGATGTACACATGTTTGAACGGCACCTTGTCGGTAAAGTGCAGCGTCATCATGATCATCCGCGCGACCCAGAAAAAGATGATGTCGTTACCGGTGACCAGCACGGAAGAGGGCAGGAACTGCTTGAGGTCTGGCGTGTCTTGCGGCCAGCCGAGTGAGGAAAACGGCACTAGCGCCGAGGAGAACCAGGTGTCGAGCACGTCGGGGTCGCGCGTGACCGGCTTGCCGCCGGCCTGCTTGCGGGCATCTTCCTCGCTGCGCGCCACGTAGACATTGCCGGCATCGTCGTACCAGGCCGGGATCTGGTGACCCCACCACAGCTGCCGCGAAATGCACCAGTCCTGGATATTCTTGAGCCAGTGGTTGTAGGTGGCCGACCAATGATCCGGGAAAAAGCGGATGTCTCCGTCTTCCACGGCTTTCAGGCCGCGTGCGGCGAGGCTATCCATTTTCACGAACCACTGGTCGGTGAGCATGGGTTCGAGCACGACGCCGGTGCGATCGGAACGTGGCACGTTGAGCTTGTGCTTCTTTTCAGAGACCAGCAGGCCCTGTGCTTCCAGGTCCTTCAGCACCTGCTTGCGGGCCACGAAGCGATCCATGCCGCGATAGGCTTCGGGCGCGGCATCGCTGATCTTGGCGTCCAGTGTGAGCACACCGATCATCGGCAGCTTGTGGCGCTGGCCCATGGCGAAGTCGTTGAAATCGTGTGCGGGCGTGATCTTTACGCAGCCGGTGCCGAATTCCTTGTCGACGTAGTCGTCCGCGATGATGGGGATCGTGCGCCCCGTGAGCGGCAGCTTGAGCTGCTTGCCCACGATCGATTGGTAGCGCTCATCGGTTGGATTGACCGCGACGGCGACGTCACCCAGCAGGGTTTCCGGGCGCGTGGTGGCGACCACGATGCCGCCTTCGCCTTCGGCAAAGGGATAGCGGATTTCCCAGAGCTTGCCTTCCTCTTCCTCGCTCACCACTTCGAGGTCGGAGACGGCGGTACCCAGTACCGGGTCCCAGCTGACCAGTCGTTTGCCGCGATAGATCAGGCCTTGCTCGTGCAGGCGCACGAACACCTCGACCACCGCCGCAGACATCCTGGCGTCCATGGTGAAGTAGCCGCCCTGGTGGCCTTCGGTGTCGGCGTAGGTCCAGTTGGCGGAGTCGCCGAGGCGCCGCATCTGGCGGGTAATGGTCGAGCCAGATTCGTGCTTCCATTCCCAGACGCGTTTGATGAAGTCATCGCGACCGAGATCATGGCGGGTCTTGTTCTCGGCCTGCAGCTGGCGCTCAACCACGATCTGCGTGGCGATGCCGGCGTGATCGGTTCCCACCACCCAGTTGGTGTTGTGCCCCAGCATTCGGTGATAGCGGATGAGCGTATCCATCAGGGTCTGCTGGAAAGCGTGCCCCATGTGCAGCGTGCCGGTCACATTGGGTGGCGGCAGCTGAATGCAGTAGCCGGGCTTGTCGCTCCCCTCCGCAGCCTTGAAATAGCCCGCCTGTTCCCACTTCGGATACCAGTGCGATTCAATCGCGATCGGGTCAAAGGCTTTGGCCAAGGCGTTGTCGAGCGCGTTGGGCTGGGGCGTGGAAACTTGGGTCATGACACTTGATTTCGGTTCGGTTGAATCAGGCGCAGCGCCGGGTTCGGCGCCGCGAAAAGGGCTTACTTCTGGCGCAGCTTGTCGGCCAGCGCGCCGTTGACGGCATCGCCGATTTCGTTGGCGATTTCCTGGCGCATGTCGCTGATGACGCTGGTGATGGCTACATTGATCTGCGTGGCGAGCTGCGCTGCAATGCGGTCTTCGAGCTTGTTGGCGAGGTCGCGGTCGATCTTGCCGTACACGCGACTGAAAATTTCCTGCGACAAGGCATCGATCTCCGGTTCGGACATCTGCTGCAGCGTCGCCGATGTATCCACCGGCTCGGGCTGCCAGTCCGGCGCGCTGATCACATCCGTGAGCAGCGGTACATTGCGGTCATCGAAAATGTCCCCGGGACGCGGCGTCGCATCGTGCTTGCCCAGCAGGGCATCAACCTTCTCGGCCAGTTCGCGCTCGCGGTCGATGCTCATCGGGCGGCCATGTCTTCGGTGGAAATCTCGAAGCCGCGCGACTTGTAGAACTTGAGGCGTTCGCGTGCGCGGCTGCGATCGTCCGGGTCAACGCTAACCACTTCGCGCAACTGCTCAAAGCGGCTGAAGAAGGCGGGTGGTTCATCGCCGAGATTCAGCAACGCCTCGTGATGCAGTAATTCGTCCGCGTCGGTGGTGATGACGACGGGCGTTTGGGCTGCCAGCGGATGTTGCGCTTTCACATGCGGTACAAACGACAGCTGCGAAAAAGTCCAGAGTTCCCGGTCAAAGCGATCCGCCAGTTCCGGTGTCGGCGCATACACCACCAGCTTGCGCCCGCCTTCGTAGGCCTTCTTGGCGAGCTTGCACGCAAACACCAGTTTGCTGTCGACATTGAAGAAGAACTTTATTTCGGTCATGTACTGGATTTTCGCTCGCTTGCGTCCTCCCGGTTGCCGGGAGGACGCCGCAAGACTCAGATGCCGGCGCGCTTGAACAGGAAGTTGGCCAGCAGGGGCACCGGGCGGCCGGTCGCGCCCTTCTCGGCGCCTGACTTCCATGCGGTGCCGGCGATGTCCAGATGCGCCCACTTGTACGACTTGGTGAAGCGGCCCAGGAAGCAAGCGGCCGTGATGCTGCCACCAGGGCGACCGGCGATGTTCGGAATATCGGCAAAGTTGCTCTTCAGGCCTTCGTCGTATTCCGGTCCCATCGGCAGGTGCCAGGCCGCGTCGTGCGCAAATGTACCGGCAGCCACCAGTTCGTGGGCCAACTTGTCGTCGTTGGCGAATATGCCTGTCGTTACATGTCCGAGCGCAATAACCATGGCGCCCGTGAGGGTCGCTGCATCGACCACCGCGGCCGGCTTGAAGCGCTCGGCATAGGTGAGAGCATCACACAGGATCAGGCGGCCTTCTGCATCGGTGTTGAGGATCTCGACCGTCTGGCCACTCATTGACTTGACGATGTCGCCTGGCCGCGACGCATTGCCACCCGGCATGTTTTCGCAGGTCGGCACCAGCATGACGATATTCAGCGGCAGCTTCAGCATGCCGACGGTTTTCATCACGCCCAGCATGGAGCCTGCGCCTTGCATGTCGTACTTCATTTCGTCCATCTCGGCGCCCGGCTTCAGGGAGATGCCGCCGGTATCGAAGGTGATGCCCTTGCCAACCAGCACAACAGGAGCGGCGCCCTTCTTGCCGCCCTTGTGCTCGAGAACGATGAACTTCGGCGGCTGATAGGACGCGCGCGACACGGAAAGCAGCGTGTTCATGCCGAGCTTTTCCATGTCCTTCTTTTCGAGGATGGTGCAACCGAATTTGTAGGCTTTGGCCAGGTCCTTGGCGGTGCTGGCGAGATAGGTCGGGGTGGCGATGTTCGGTGGCAGGTTGCCGAGGTCCTTGGTGAGTTTCATGCCTTCGCCAATGGCTTCGCCACGCTTGATGGCGGCTTTCAGCGCCTTCTCATCGGCCTTGCCATCCAGGTGGAACGTGACGGCCTTGCCGATCGCCGGCTTGTCCTTCTTGCTTTTCAGTGAATCAAAGCGGTATGCGCCGTCGATGGCCAGCATGGCGCCCTGCTGCACTTTCCATTCAAGGTCGGCGGCGCCGTATGACGTTTCCAGCGGAATCGTGACCTCGGTTGCCGCGGTGGACTTGAGTGTCTTGAAAGCTGCGGTCAGCGCCGACGCGTACACCTTGTTGCCGTAGTCGTTCTCGCTGCCGCATCCCACCAGCAGCACGCGCTTGGCGGCAATGCCTGCGACCGAGCGCATCATCAGGGTGGAGCCGACCTTGCCGGTGATGTCTCCACAGGTCGCTGCGGCAGTGATCGCGCCGCCGGCCGCCTTGTCGAGCGCCTTGGCAACTTTGGAGAGCTTCCCCGTTTCGAAAATCCCGACGACGATGCAATCGGTCTTAAGCTTCGAAAGGTCGCTGCTGTTTATGCTAAATTCCACGAGAAATCTCCTTAGGGCCGTTGATCGCCGTTCGCCGACAAACAATCGCGGCGCCGACATGAAAAGTCAAAGCGAAATTATCGCTTTTTTGGGCGTTGCCCGTCAAAACAGTTTGGCTTCGCTTTTCTTTCGATCGCCGCAACAATTCTCCGTGGGCGCCTCTTGACCATCTTTACACGCAGTCTGACCCGCGAGTTCTCCGCCGTCGGCGGTGCGGTCGTGGGCGTGCTGGTTGCCATTACCGTGGTCCAGCAGCTGGTCTGGTTTTTGCGGCGCGCCGCCATCGGCACGGTCGAGCCTGAGGCAGTCATTGCGCTGATGGGTTTTGCGCTGTTGAGTTACCTGCCGGTGCTGCTCGCCCTGACGCTGTTCATTTCCGTGCTGCTGACACTGTCGCGCAGTTATCGGGACAGCGAGATGCCGGTCTGGTTTTCCTCCGGACTGTCGCTGGCGTCGTGGGTGAACCCGGTGCTGCGGTTTGCCGGCCCGATTGTGGCGCTGACGGCGTTGCTCAGCCTGTTTCTGACGCCGTGGGCATTGTCGCAAAGCTCTGAATACAAACGGCTGTTGCGCAGCAAGGATGATGTCGCGCGCCTGTCGCCAGGGAGCTTTATGGAGTCGCGCGGATCGGATCGGGTATTTTTCGTCGACAAGACGTCAAGCGACAGCGAGGTCGTCAACAACGTGTTCGTGCAGTACACCCAGGGTGGCCGCAACGGCGTCGTCGTCGCTGAAAAGGGCTTCCAGCAGATCGACCCGAACGGCGACAAATTCCTGGTGCTGCTCAACGGCAGGCGCTACGAAGGCACACCGGGCGCGCTCGACTTTCGCATCATCGATTTCGAGCGGCAAATGATTCGCGTCGAAGCCACACAGGTCAAGGCCGACGATCCCAAGGCACGGGAGATGTCGACTCTGGGGCTGGTACGCGCACCTGATGCCGAGCGCATGGCGGAGCTCCATTGGCGCCTTGCATTGCCGATTGCTGCGCTGGTGCTGGCGGTGATGGCGATTCCCCTTTCCTTCGTCAACCCGCGATCCGGAACGTCCGGGAACCTGTTCCTTGCCATGCTGGTGTTTTTTCTTTACTACAACCTGCTCAGCGTGTTTCAGACCTGGACGCAACAGGGCAGGTTGTCGCCATGGATCGGCCTTTGGCCGGTGCACCTCGGCATGATTGCCACGCTGCTGTTCCTGTTTTCGCGCCAGCTTTTCTCCTTCAGGTGGCTGGCATTCGCTCGCCGCTAGGCATCGCCGCAATTGCCTAATCACGCGTAGTCGGCTATCATCGCGCCCTTCGCCTGACCGAGCGAAGCCACTGAATTCGGAAGGGTGGATGAGCGGTTTAAGTCACACGCCTGGAAAGCGTGCGTAGGTTAATAGCCTACCGCGGGTTCGAATCCCGCCCCTTCCGCCACATTACGAAAGCCAACTGCTTGGCTCGCGGAATGTGGGCAAAACTGAGCCCACGCTGTAGATCTATTCCTTCGGCTGCTTCGCGAAGAGGATCCAGAGTCTGGCCAGATCGGCTGTGCCGTCCGCCCCTTGCACAGTGGACAGAACTTCGACGGCTTTGGCGCGTTCGCCGGCCAACACGTGGGCGATACCGAAACGCAGCTTCGCTTCTTCGGGGCGCTTCAGGTCGGGCAGCTTCAATCCGGCTTCCATCAGCTCCAGCCCCTTCTTGCCATCGCCCTTGATGACCAGATCAAAACCATTGTTGAGTTTTGCCACGCTGGTGTTGGGGATGGCACCGCCCTTGGCGGCACGGGCTTTCTCCTCTTTGACTTCCTTCTCGACGTTGTCGCGAAGCTTCTTGTAGCGATCCTGGTTGCCTTCCTTGCCCAGCGCGCCAGCGGCGACGCCGGCGTCGAGCGCTTTCATCGCTTCGGTGGGAAAGCCCAGTTGGAGCGTGTATTGCGCCACTTCCATGAATTCACTCGGCTCCGACAAGACGTCGGTGGCAATTTTCAAGCGGTACACGTCGAGCGTCAGGCGGTCATTGAAGCCCTTCTTGGACTCGGTGCGATAGATCAGGTCGGCCCAGTAGTCGCGCTTGGGATAGGTCTGGATGAGTTTTTCGACAACGGCGACGTACATTGCATCATTCTTGGCCTTGTTGGCGGAGCTGGCTAACAGGCGGTACTGCTCCTCGGGCACTTTCTTGCCGGCCTTCTCGGTGGCAGCGACGTACGCTTCCAGTTCCTTGATCGCAGCCGGAAAGTCGTTCTGCAGGTAAAGCGAGTGTCCGATGAGCAGACGCAGGTCTTGTGGCGCGCCGGGTTCCTTTAGCGTGCGACCACCCCATTCCGCCGCTTGCTTGTAATCCTTCAGGCGATAGAAAATCCGGGTGATGGCGTCACCAATCTTGCCCTTGTCAGCAGCCGGCATGTATGTCGACTCGTAGGCCAGCACCAAGGATTTGACCGCCTGCTCGTCCTTGCCGGCGCTCAGTGATGTGGTGGCACGCAGGCGGTTGATGAAGTAGGTTTCATAGGCTGTGCGATTGGGCACCGCCTCGGCTTCGGCGATCTTGGTGAG
Organism: Usitatibacteraceae bacterium; assembly: GCA_044229235.1. Taxonomy (GTDB): domain Bacteria; phylum Pseudomonadota; class Gammaproteobacteria; order Burkholderiales; family Usitatibacteraceae; genus UKL13-2. The sequence continues at coordinate 5,284 of JBGATH010000025.1, read as the reverse complement.
TGCATCGTTGAAGTTCTTGGCCTTGGCCAGTTCTTCGGCGGCCAGCAGCGGCTTGCCGACTTCCGCGCGCATGGTTTCCTTGGGCGCCTCGGCCGGTGGTGTCGCCTGGGCCAGCGCCAGCCCGGTGAATCCGGTCAGCAGCAGTGAGAGTACCAGCGAAGGCAGCCTGGCGTGGGAGGCAGAGCGGTATGTCGTGGGGTTCATGAGATTGTCCGGCGAAAAAGGGCTGGGGAATGATTATTGTTGTCGGTCGGTCTTTTGCTGCAACGCCGCGCCGCACAGGGGCATATTTTACTCGCATGCGTCGCTGCCGGGGTTCTCCAGGAGTGCCGCTGCCTGAGCATGAGCATCGGCTGCCGGGCGATTTTCCGTGGATGGAGGTACCTTCGTGCCTGAAATACCACATGATTTTCAAGGATTATCTGCGGGTATCATTGCCCGCTGAACTGTAACCAACCGAGGAGGCTGCCATGGATCGACGTTCTTTTTTGAAGTCAGGCGCAGGTGTGCCCGTGGTATTGGCTGCGGGCACGTTGCCCGGCGCTGTTTCATCCGCGCTTGCACAGGGCGCGCCGGAGGCTGATGCATGGCGCATTTTTGAGGTGGTTGCCCGTGTCGAGGTGGCGAAACCAGCCGGCGTGACCCGGATCTGGATTCCCACGCCGCTGACGGTGGACACGGCCTATCAGAAGAATCTGGGGCATCAGGCCGTGGCGGACGGTGGCGTGATGCATGCCAAGGGCCAGATCTCCGACAAGGAGTGGGGCCTGGGCGTGGCGTCGGCGGAATTTGCTGAGGGCGTGCGGCCGGTTTTGACGGTGACCAGCCGGTTTGCGACACGCAATTACAGCGTTGACCCGTCCAGGGGCAAGGGCACCATGGCAGGTGTCGACGAACAGCGTCGATTCCTGAAGGCGTCGGACCTGCTGCCGACGGACGGTATCGTCAAATCCACGGCCGACAGCATCACCAAGGGCGCAAAAAGTGACATCGACAAAGCACGCGCAATCTACGAATGGATCGTTGAGAACACGTATCGTGATCCGAAGACGCGCGGCTGCGGCGTTGGCGATGTCAAGTTCATGCTCGAGAACAAATCGTTCGGTGGCAAGTGCGGCGACCTGAATGCATTGTTTGTGGCGCTGGCGCGGGCCTCCGGCATACCCGCGCGCGACGTTTACGGTATCCGGGTTGCTGATTCCAGGCGTGGCTACAAGTCGCTGGGCAAGGCGGGCGATATTACCAAGGCGCAGCATTGCCGTGCCGAGTTTTATGCGCAGAACATTGGCTGGGTTCCGGTCGACCCGGCCGATGTGCGAAAAGTCATCCTGGAAGAGGAAGGCGGCAAGAAGATCGACGACCCGAAGGTGGTCGCCGCCCGCCAATTCCTGTGGGGTAACTGGGAAATGAACTGGCTTGCGCTGAATTTTGCGCACGATGTAGCGTTGCCGGGATCGGCTAAAAGCAAGCTGGGATTTTTCATGTATCCGAACGCCGAAACCGCGGAAGGTCGCGTGGATCAGCTCGACCCGGACAACTTCAAATACACAATCACCTCGCGCGAACTGTCGGCCTGATTGCGCTCGTCACGGACGCCCGCGGCTTCCCCGCCGTGGGCGCGGACTATTCTCTTGCCAAATCGACTCCTGAAGTACGCACTGCTCTGCCTGTTGTTCGCCGTGACCGCCGCCACTTCCGCAGAATGGAAACCGTGGAGAGGCGGCAAGGCGCCTGCACTGCGTCTCAAGGACATGCAGGGACAAGTGCGGACGCTGGCCGAGTTTCGTGGCAGCGTGGTGGTGGTGAACTTCTGGGCAACGTGGTGCGAGCCCTGTGTCGAGGAAATGCCATCCCTGCAGCGCCTCGCCGATCGCCACGCCGACAAGTCGCTGGTCGTCCTCGGCGTGAACCTGGGCGAAGGCGAAGCCCGGATTCAGCCCTTCGCAGCGCGGTCCGGCACCACGTTTCCGCTGCTGCTGGATCGTGACGGGGATGCGAAAAAAGCCTGGCGTATCAACGGTGTGCCGAGTACCTTTCTGATTGATCGCGCAGGCAATATCCGGCAGACACTGGTCGGGCAGGCAGATTTTGCCGATGCGACGATCGAATCTGCGGTGATAAAACTGCTGAACGGCGCGGAACCCGCGCGCAAGGCCGCCATCCATCCCAAATGATTCCATACCGAATTGTCGACCGGCTGCAGATTGATCACGATGCGGAGCTCGCGAGGCTGAAGGCGGGGTTGCTCGCCACATCGGCGAGCATTGAACCAAAGTACTTTTACGACGAGATGGGCTGCGCGCTGTACGCGGCAATCTGCCAGCTCGATGAGTACTATCCGACGCGCACCGAACGCGCCATCTTCCAGCAACATCGGGCCGAGATCAGTGAGGCCCTTGGCAAGGTGGACACCTTTGTCGACCTGGGGGCGGGCGATTGCTGCAAGGCGCTTGGCTGGCTGCCCTTCATCGAGCCGCGGCGCTATGTGGCAATCGATATCGCCGGCGCGTCCCTGGAAGCCGCGCTGTCGACGATGGCGCCTGATTTTCCGCATACGGAGATGATCGGACTGGTTACAGATTTCTCGCGCCGCCTCGACATTCCCGATGAACTGCTTTCCGGGCGCACAACGCTGTTTTACCCGGGGTCGAGCATCGGCAATTTCACACCCGAAGCGGCCACCGCTTTCCTGGGCCAAATGCGCGCCTTCGCGTCCGGCGGCTTGCTGATCGGCGTTGACGCCAAAAAGGACAAGCGCCGGCTTGATGCGGCATATGCCGATGCGCTGGGCGTGACGGCGGCGTTCAACCTCAACGCCCTGCGCCACATCAATCGCGTGATTGGCGCGGACTTTGATGAAAAGCTCTGGCGCCACCAGGGCAGTTACAACGAGTCGCTGGGCCGCATCGAAATGCATCTGGAAGCGACCAGGGATCAGCTGGTCACGATCGATGGCACGGCGCGGCTATTCCGCGTCGGCGAGCGTATTCATTCCGAGAACTCCTACAAATACGGACGTGACGAGTTTGCTGCCATGCTCGGCGCGGCCGGATTCGAACGCGTCACCGCCTGGACCAGCGCCGAACAGGCGTTTTGGGTGTTCTTTGCCGAGTGATCAGGCGATTGTGCCGGTGAACAGGTAGCGGCTGCCCGGCACGGTCGAGCGCACGTCATGGCGCGCGCACAACAGCGACAGCTTGCGCCAGGGTGCGTCAAAGTCGCTGAAGTTGGTGATGGTCATGTGATGCGTGTGCCGAAGGTACCAGTTGCCCGGCACAAACCATTTGGGAAACAGCTTGGTTCCCACGGCGACCACGCGTGCGCCCGATCTGGTCTGTCGAAGGATGTGCTCGAGCGACGATTGCGACTGGAGCAGGTCGTGCGTATAGCTGAACAGGATGGCGTCGGGAGGGCTGGAAAGGATAACGCTGTCGCCACAAGCCTCAATGAGTTCCACGTTTGCCAGAGGCAGCCGGCGTGATCGGCCGTGCGCGACGGCCAGCATGTGCGGTGATGGCTCGAATCCCATCACTTTGCCGTTTGCGCCAACCTGTTCGGAAAGCAGCGGCAGACACCAGCCGGTTCCGCAGCCCGCGTCCAGAACCGTCTCGCCCGGCCGCAATTTCAGTGCACAGATCGCCTGCTTGCGGATGCCGGTGATGAAGCGGGTCTCGTCGTCATAATTGGCCGCGAGCGCGGCGTACAACAGCCGGGCGCGGTCGACCTGCGAACTCAACTCAGGTCCCGCGCCAGCCGGCACCCGGAAAATTGCCAGCGCGCATCCGGCGGGAAAAAGTTGCGGTAGGTGGCGCGAATATGTGCTGCCGGCGTTGCGCACGACCCGCCACGCAGAACAAACTGATTGCACATGAACTTGCCGTTGTACTCGCCCACCGCACCCGGCGCGCTGCGAAAGCCGGGGTAGGGCAGGTAGGCGCTCTGCGTCCATTCCCACACGTCGCCGAACATTTGGGCAGGCAGATTGTTCGGCCCTTCCTCCCGAAATGCCAGCGGATGCAAGGCGCCTGACTCCAGAAAGTTGCCGGTGACGGGGACCGCTGCCGCCGCAAGCTCCCACTCGGCCTCGCGCGGCAAGCGCGCGCCGGCCCAGCGCGCATAGGCGTCAGCTTCGAAATAGTTGATGTGGCTCACCGGCGTATGTGGATCGATGGCGACCATGCCGTGCAGTGTAAACGTCGCCCAATTCTCGCCTTCGCGCTGCCAGTACATGGGTGCGCCGATGCGCTGCGCTTGCACCCAGTCCCAGCCCATGGAAAGCCACAGTTCCGGCCGGGAATAACCGCCGTCGGCGATGAAGGCTGCGAATTCGCCGTGGGTTACCGGGTGGGATGCCAGTTCAAATGGCTGCACGAATACCTGGTGGCGCGGTCCCTCATTGTCGAAAGCGAATCCAGCCCCCTCGTGGCCGCTGTTGACCAAGCCGCCGGCATGGGAAATCCAGCGCGGTTGCCGGGCTTCAATCGCGGTCAGCGGCCAGCGTTCGCCGTACGCGGGTTTGGCGGGATTTCGGGAGAGCAGATGCTTGAGATCGGTGAGTATCAGTTCCTGGTGCTGCTCTTCGTGATTACAGCCGAGCCACATGAGCGACTCAAACTCGGCATTGCCGCCCATTACCGCGAGCAGGTCGTCGATGCGCCGGGTGACGTGTTGCCGGTATTCGCGGATGGTGGCAAGACCGGGTCGCGAAATCAGCCCGCGCTCGGGGCGCGGGTGCTTGTCGCCGACCCCGTTGTAATAGGAATTGAAAAGCACCCGGAATGCCGGATCGAACGGCTTGAATGCGGGCTGCCAGCTTTCGAGCAGGAATGTCTCAAAAAACCAGGTGGTATGCGCGAGGTGCCACTTGATCGGACTCGCGTCCGGCATCGACTGCAAGGCGCAGTCTTCCTCGGACAGATGAGCAGCCAGCCCTTCCGTGGCGGCGCGCACTCTGCGGAAGCGATTACGCAGCCCCAGAGGATCGCGTGTGGCGGCGGCAATTTGCGGTTGCGTCATACCGGCTCCTCTCAGCTGTTTCCCTTGTCGGGGTGTTGGTTTGGTCGCTTTTCCTGACGGCGCCTGACAGTGACTCGGTCAGTTGCCTCGAGTTTCGCTTCGATGGTCAAACTCGAGCACTGGCGGGCCTCCCAGGCCATTTTCGCGGATTCAACCACGAGTCCCGACACTTCAGGGCGTGCGCAAGGAGGGGTGAGGTAACGAACCGCGGTACCCTTTTGCTTCTGACACGAAAGGAAGCCGCTATGAGTGGTTCGCCCCTCACCTT
>JBGATH010000024.1:0-71223 GCA_044229235.1 Usitatibacteraceae bacterium | reverse complement strand
TAACCGGGGCCGATCATGCCGATGTTCCAGTACAAGGCGGTTTCGCCCGGCGGCGAAGTGAAGGAGGGCGTGCTCGAAGGCGCCACCCACGCCGGCGTGATCGCGCACCTGCAGTCGCTGGGCCTGATCCCGATTCGCGCGGCCGAAGTAACCGCCGCCGGCCCCAAGTCTGCGAGCGCGCCGGTCGCCGGCAAAAGCGAAGGATTTTCATGGACGCGCAGGGGCAAGGTTTCGCAATCGGATCTTTCGCTGGTCACGCGCGAGCTTGCCACGCTGTTGCGCGCGGGGCTCCCGCTGGATCGCAGCATGGAGATCCTCATCGGGCTGTCGGAAAAGCAAAGTGTGTCGGAGCTGTTGTCCGCGATCCGCAACGAGGTACGCGGCGGCACGGCGCTGTCGAAGGCGCTGGATTCGCATCGCGACGTGTTCTCTCGCTTCTACATCAACATGGTGAAGGCCGGCGAGGCCGGTGGTTCCCTTGGCAATGTGCTCATGCGGCTCGCGGATTACATGGAGCGTGCCGCCGAGTTGAAGGAAAGCGTGGTGTCGGCGCTGATCTATCCGGCCATCCTGTTTCTGGTGGCGGTGGCGTCGGTGCTGATCCTGGTGGTATTTGTGGTGCCGCAGTTCAAGCAGATCTTTGACCAGTCCGGAAAGGCGCTGCCGTTCGCCACCGACGTGGTGCTGACTACCGGCATTTTCCTGCGCAAGAACTGGCCGCTGATGCTCGCCGGCGTGATGGCTGCGATCTGGCTGCTCAGTCGATCGCTCACCCAGCCGGAGTCGCGCGCCCGCTGGGATGCCAGGTTTTTGGGTTGGCCGATTCTGGGCAATCTGATCGCAAAGGTGGAGATGGCGCGTTTTTCGCGCTCGCTCGGTACCCTGCTGCTCAATGGCGTGCCGCTGCTGACCGGCCTGGCGATTCTCAAGGAGACGCTCGGTAATGCGGTTTTCCGCGGCGCGGTCGATGTAGTTTCCCGCGACCTCAAGGAGGGGCGCGGCATGGCCAAGCCGATGCTTGAGGCACAGGTATTCCCCAAGCTCGCCGTGCAGATGATCGGCGTTGGCGAGGAAACCGGCAAGCTCGACGAAATGCTGTTCCAGGTGGCGGACGTGTACGACCGCGAGGTGGCCTCTGCCGTCAAGCGCGCGCTGGCGCTGCTGGAACCGGTGATGATCGTCGGCTTGGCGCTGCTTATCGGCGGCATCATCATGTCCATTCTGGTCGCGATGTTCGACCTCATGGATTTGCCCTTCTAATTTTGACTCGACACGGCAGGCAGAAAATGACCTCACACCGCTCCATGTACCGCTCGGCCGGCTTTTCGCTGATCGAAATCATCATCGTCATCACCATCATCGGCCTGATTGTCGGCTGGGCCGCCACCAACATTTTCGGCAAGCAGGACCAGGCACAGTGGCGTGTTGCGAGGAGCCAGATCACGCAACTCGGCGCCACGCTCGACCAGTACAAGCTCGACACCGGGCGCTATCCCACGACGCAGGAAGGGCTCAAGGCGCTCATTCAACAACCTTCGGGCGTGACCAACTGGGTCGGCCCGTACGTGAAGAATGCCGACGCGCTAAAGGACCCTTGGAAAAATGAGCTGGTCTACCGTTCGCCGGGCAGCGACAATCGTCCGTATGAAATCGTGTCGCTGGGTTCCGACGGTCAGGAGGGCGGCGATGCCATACCCAACAAGGACATCAAGTCCTGGGAGTGATCCCGGTTCCTGAAACCCATGCGCGCACGCGGTTTTTCCCTGCTGGAAGTGATGGTGGTTTTGATCATCATCGCGATGGCCTACACGCTGATCCCGAAAATGGCCTTTTCCGGCGTTACGGGAGCGGAACTGCGTTCAAACGTTCGCGCCGTGGCGACGGGCTTGCGGCTGGCGCGCGACACAGCCATCAACAAGCGGCGCGAGTCTGCCTTGAAGCTGGACCTGGACAGCCGCGAATTCACGGTGGGCGAGGAAACGCGCGTACACAAGCTCAACGACAAGCTGGACGTGAAGCTTTACACCTCGCAGGCTGACTTGGTGAGCGACAAGGTGGGCGTCATTCGCTTTTATCCCGATGGATCATCGAACGGCGGCCGCGTCACGGTCGGCGCGGGCGGCCGCAACTTCGAAGTGGATGTCGATTGGCTGACCGGGCACGTGACCATCAATGAAGCCCCGGCGGATGCCGCCCGTGGTTAAGTCACGTTCATCATGCGCCCAGGGCAGGCGCGCGCAGGCTGGGTTCTCCCTGCTCGAGATACTCGTTGCCTTCACGCTGTTCGCGCTGGCCATGGCCGTGCTGATGCAGATATTTTCGCGCGGCGTCAACGGCGCGTCCGTCGCCGACCATTACGCGCGCGCCGCGATGTACGCCGAATCGAAACTGGCGGGCGTTGGCAGCGAAATGCCGCTGAAGGAGGGGATCTCCGGCGGCAAGTTCGAAGACGGCTTCGCCTGGCAGGTCTTGATCCGTGCCTACAACGATCCGGCGCCTCGCGACCAGCAATCTCTGGATTTCGAGAAGCAGTACTTCGCGCAGCTTTATGAAATTGAGACCACGGTCACGTTTGCCACCGATGACAGCCAGCCGCGCAACGTCAAGCTGGTCACCCTGCAGCTCGGGCCGCGCACATGACGGCCCGCAACGGCATGCCCGGAGGAGCCAGGGGCTTTACGCTTCTCGAGACCTTGATCGGCCTCACCCTGCTGGGCGTGCTGATGGTGCTGATCTACTCCGCGCTGAATCTCGGCATCCGCGCCTGGGACAGTGGTGAAAGGCGCATCGCCGAGTCGTCGCACCAGCGCATCGTGCAAAGCTTCCTGCGCCGCGAGCTCAGCCAGGTGTTCCCGGTGCGCTGGCGCGGCATCCCGGAATCAAAAATTGCATTTGAGGGCGGCAAGACCGAGCTGAAATTCGTGACGGCGCTCAATCTCGGCGCCTCGGTCAAGGAAGGCGGCCTGCAATGGGGACACCTTTATGTCGCCGACGACAGCCGCGACGGCGAGCGTCGGCGGACCTTGTTCCTCAAGCGGGAAGTGTTCGACCTGCAGGCCAAGGATTGGGATGGCCTTGGCGCGGCCAAACCGACGCGGCTGGTCGAAGGCGTCAAGGAGATCGAGATTGGCTATTACGGCAGCGAAAATGACCAGGCCGAGCCAAAGTGGTACAGCGAGTGGAGCTTTCCGTTGCGCGTTCCGCAAGCCATCAAGATCAGCGTGAAGTCCGACTCAAGCCGGGATGTGCCGGAACTGGTGGTCGCGTTAAAACTCGGTGAAGAGGCGGGCTGCTACGAAAACGGCTTCCAGCGTCAATGCGGAGCGAGGCGGGCATGATTCCTCGCGCACGCTTTGCAGCATCGCAGTCGGGCATCGCGCTCATCCTGGTGTTGTGGATCACCACGCTGCTGACCCTGATCGCCTCGTCGTTCATTCACGCCATGCGCACCGACATCAATATCGTCGGCAATACCGTCACGCGTGCCAAGCTGGAGGCGGCCACCAACGCGGCGGTGCATCGCGCCCTGCTGGAGATGGCCAAACCCGAACAGTTTGCCGATCGCTGGAAGACCGACGGACTGCCCCTGTCCTGGCAATTCCGCGATCAGGCCGTGCAGGTCAGCATCCTCGACGAGTCCGGCAAGATCGACATCAACGCCGGCAATGAAGCCCTGATCCGCGGCTTGTTGCGTTCGCAGGGACTCACCGACGAGCAGGCCGCATCCTTGTCGGACGCGATTGGCGACTGGCGCGACCTGGATTCCCTGAAGCGCCCCCGCGGCGCTGAGGAACCGGAATACACTGCAGAGGGTCTCGGTTACAAGCCTAACAATGCACCGTTCCAGTCGATTGAAGAGCTGCGGCTGGTAATCGGCATGACGCCGGACCTGTACCAGCGCGTGGCGCCGCTGATCACGATATTTTCCCGACAGCCCGGCATCAATACGCAAATCGCCGTGCGCGATGTGCTGCGTGCGGTCCCGGGGGTTACCGATGCCCAGGTTGACGAGTACCTGGCGCAGCGCGAGGCGGCGCGCGCCGCCAAGCTGCCGATCCCGGTATTCGCCCCGGCGCAGAACTTCCAGTCATTTCGAAACGGCGTTGTTACCATCCGCGCCAGCGCGCAGTCCGAGGACGGATCGGTGTTTGTGCGTGAAGCTGTTGCATTGCGGTTGCCCAATCCCAAGCGATCCTATACCTTTCTGCGCTGGCAGGAGGGCGTCCAGCAGGCTGCGGCAGGCGATGCTGCGCCAATGCCGGCGAAACCTGCCAACACCTAGATGAATTGAGTTAGTGCAACCCATGACTGCCATAGCCACCACCACCGCTGCACCACCGACGCGCATCCAGGCGTTCGTCGCCTGGTGGCTGAGCGAGCTAAAAGCGATGATTCCCGTCGGCGTCCGCAGCTGGTTCGTGGGTGATACCACGCTGGTTGACGTCAAGGTTGATGGTGCCAGCATCCATGTCTTGCCCGCTGACGGAAAAGCCGCGGTTGAGTCCATCAACGTGGCAGATGCGAAGTCCAGCGCTGTTTTGCTGGCGATGCGGGCTTCAGGGCGTGACAGCGTTCGGTTGTTGCTGACCGGTGAGCAGCTGCTGGTAAAGCGGCTGCAGTTGCCGATGGCAATTGAAGAAAACCTGCGGGAAGCGATCGGCTTTGAGTTGGATCGCTACACGCCTTTCAAGGCGGACCAGGCCTATTACGATGCACGCGTCTTGCGCCGCGACACGAACAAGGAGTCCATTGAAGTTCAGCTCGGCGTCGCGCCGCGCGCCGTTGTTGACCCGTTGCTGGCCACCTTGCGGCGGCTGGAGTTGTCGGTGGGTGCGGTCGGTGCCGCAAAAGGAGTGGCCAGCGGCGACGATTTCGATTTGCTGCCGGCAGACGAGAAACCGGCCCAGAAATGGGGCAAGCACTTGCGGCTGAACGTCATCCTGCTGGCTGTTGCGCTCGGGTTTACTCTGGTCGCCTTTCTGCTGCCGATCTGGCAGAAGCGCGAAAAAGTGCTCGAGCTGATTCCGCAGGTGGCGAAGACCTCGGCGGAGTTCACCGGCAGTCAGCGACAGTACGACGAGTACTCGAAGCTTGCCGCCCAGTACAACTACATCACCGGCAAGAAGCACGCGCAGCAACCTGTCCTGGTGATCATGGAAGAGTTGGCGCGGATATCGCCCGATACCACCTACTTTCAAAGTCTCGAGTTGAAATCCACCGGCAAGATTCGTGAAGTCACCATGCTCGGCGAAGCGCAGTCCGCCTCCAAAGTGCTGGAGGGACTCGAACAGTCGCCGTTGTTCCAGAACGCCTCCCAGCGGGCGCAAACAACCCGCGGCAGCCAGCCCAATACCGAGCGCTACCATGTGTCGACCGAGGTGAAGGCCAAGCCGCTGCCGCCCATGTCCGTGGCGCTGGTTGAAACTGTCGCGCCACCCGCTGTGCCGCCGCTAACACCCGCCGAACCGCAGCTTCGCCCGGCGAATGCCGCCGCCGGAGCAGCTGCCCCGGCGCCGGCGAGCGCAGCGGCGCCTGCCGCGCCCGCCGCGATGCCGGGTGCGGCCACGGTGGTGGCCCCGCCCGCAACTGCACCCGGCAAGACGGCCGGCAGCGCCGAATCAAGCAATCGGAAGGCCCCATGAGCAATACCCTGGCAAATACTGGCTGGATACCCGCGAGCGGGCGCGATCGCCGCGTGCTGGCGGTGGCCTTGCTGGCACTGGTGGTGATTGTCGTCCTCGCGTTGATCGCCGTACCCGTGGTGCTGCTGCACCGGCACTATGATGAGCACATCGCGCGCATGACGCGCCAATTGCAGACCCAGTCGGCATTCAACGCGCTGGGGCCGAAGGTCGCCCAGGCGCTCGAATCACTGAAGACACGCGATGCGTCGCGGCTGTTTCTGAAAGGGAATACGGCCGCGTTGGCTTCGGCGGAACTGCAGGACCAAGTGAAGACGATCGTGGAATCGAGCGGCGGCCGATTCATCTCGTCGACCGGAATGGCGCACAAGGATGATGGGCAGTATCGTACCGTCGCGGCGACCTTCCAGATCAACCTCGGCAATGCCAACCTGCGCCGCCTGTTGCATGCGCTGGAAACGCAGGAGCCGTATTTGTTCGTCGACAACCTCACCATTCGTTCCCTGACGCCACCAGGTTTTCGCGCGCCACCAGGGTATTCGGAACCGGAGGTGTATGTGCAGATGGATGTGTCGGCAGTCGCGCGCATTGCTGAAGCCGCGACGGTGCCGGCGACCGCGCCAGCGCGCGCCACGGGAGCAGGCAAATCATGAATCCCGCATTGGCCCGTTTTTGGCAGCAGCATGGCTTGAGTGCGCTGCTTTCGGTTGCCGCTCTTGGTGGCGCAGTGGCGATCGGCATCGAGACGCAATGGGGCAGCGCGGTGCGCTTGCCGTCGACGAACGCTGGCGCGGGTTCGTCGCGCCAGCCGGAAATCGTGGCGACCTATCCGAACTTTTCAATACCGTCCCTGAATGGCGGATTTGTTGAGACGGCTGAACGTCCCTTGTTCCTGCCGAATCGAAGGCCCATCCCCGTCGGGCCAAGTGCATCGACGCAGGTGATGAAAAAGGGGCAGTACAAACTTTCCGGCACGAGCGTGGAAAGCGACTTGGCGGTGGCCTATCTTGTTGAAACTGCCACCAACAAAAGCGTACGCGTCACCAAGGGCAAAGAAATTGTCGGTAGTCCCGGGCTAATGGTGGACCAGGTGGAAGCAACGCGGGTCGTGCTGAAATCGGGCGACGATACCGAGACGCTGGAGCTTCGCACCTCCGCGTCGCCGCCAAAACCCGCAACCCCGCCGGGCACCAATGCATCGCCGGGCACGCCTGCCGCGCCGGGCGTGGCGGCAGTCGCCCCGGTGCCGGCGCAACCCCGGCAAGCCGTCCCGGCATTTTTCGCGCCGCCGCCAGCTGTCGCCGGAGCGCCGGCACCCGCCAGCACAGGCGCAGCGCCAGGCTCGTCGGCCATGCCAGGCTTTGTTCCGCAAGGCGCAGGCGCGGCCGGGCAAGCTGCGCCCGCCGCCGATGCGGCAGCGCAGCGCCGCCGTCGATTCCAGAACTTACCGCAACAATAATTACAGGTCACCATTCACGTGAACAATGTCATTACCCGCGATCTCGGCGCGCAGCTGCCGAAACACTCCAGCCGTTCGGCGCACTTGCTGAACAGGCCACACAACGAGCGCGCCACGGCATTGCCGTGCCGCTTGCGCCTGGCAATTTCGCTCGCGATGCTGGCCGGCATTTCCGGTTGCGCGCTGGTCAAGCCGGCGCCTGATGCCGCTTCGCCCGCGAAGGAGCCCGACAAGCTGTTTGCAGGTCCGCGCGGCCGCGAACTGCCTGCCACCCCGCAGACGCCGTCTCCGGCTGGCACGTCCTCATTGGCAAAGGAGGCTTTGGTCCACGTGGGCAGTGGAAATTTCGTCAAACAGGCGCCGCCCGCGCCGCAGGCGCCTGCCGGTCCCGAAGAGATCTACCTGAACTTTGAGGCAACCGACATTCGCGCGATCGTGCAATCCATATTGGGTGACCATCTGCGCGAGTCCTTCACCATTCATCCCCAGACCACGGGGTCGGCGACGATTCGCTTTTCCAAACCGGTTTCCCGAAAGGACCTTATCCCGATCCTCGAAATGTTGCTGCGCCAGAACGGCCAGGTGATGGTGCGCGAGGAGGGGCTGTACAAGATCATGCCGGCGACCCTGGGCACGCGGGGGACGATTTCCCCGCAGGCAAGCACGACTTCCGCGACGCTGCCCGCCGGCTATTCGGTGCAGATCGTGCAGCTGAAATTTGTCGGGGTGGTGGACATGCAGCGCATCCTGCTGCCGTATGCAACCGACCCGATGGTTTCCGTGCAGATCGATCCGATCCGCAATCTGTTGATCCTTTCAGGCACGCAACGCGAGCTCAAGCACCTGTTCGACATCATCGATCTGTTCGATGTGGATTTCCTGTCGGGTTACTCCGTCGGGCTGTTTCAGATGTCGACCGATGTCAAAGCGCTGTCGGCTGACCTCGACAAGATTTTTGGCGACGCAACCAAAAGCCCGCTGGCCGGCATTGTGCGCATCATTCCCATCGAGCGCATGAATGGTTTGCTGGTGGTGAGCACGCAGCCCCGCTATCTCGAGGAAGCCAAGAAGTGGATCGAGCGGCTCGACAAGGCCGGCGGTGTTTCGGGCGGCATGCGCCTCAATGTCTACCCGGTGCAGCACGGCAAGGCAGAAAAGCTGGCGCAACTGCTCAGCGAAATTTATGGCAACAAGCAAGGCGGATCAACCGCGCCCACTCTTGCGCCCGGTCAGCGCCCGGCACAGATCGGCACCACGGGGGTTCCCGGTGCGACCACTGGCGTCGCGCCCGCTGCCGCGGCATCTTCGGCACTCGTTTCGTTCGCCGGCAGTGGTGTTTCCGTTTCAAAAGACGTCAGGATCATTGCGGACAACGACAACAACGCTTTGCTGATCCTTGCTTCGCCTTCGGATTACGAAACCATCCTTGCCGCGCTGCGGCAGCTGGATGTGGCCAGGCGCCAGGTGTCGGTGGAAGTGCTGGTGGCGGAAGTGACACTGCAGGATGACCTGAAGTTTGGCGTCGAGTGGTTCATCAATGCGCGCCTCAATACCGTGGGCTCCCTGCGCAATGCCACCAACAGCACGCTGCCGCGCCTGCCGGGTTCCACGGACTCCACCGGCTCGCTGGTCGATCCGCGTTCGCTGGTACCGACCATCCCCGGTTTGCAGCTGATCAATGTACTGGGCAGCGACATTCGCGCCGTGCTGCAGGCGCTGGGCAGCGATGGACGTTCGCGTGTGATCTCCACACCGAAGATCATGGTGCTGGACAATGAAAAGGCGTCGATCAACGTCGGCGACCAAATCTCGGTGAACACCGGGTCGTCAACCGGCACCGGCACCGGCGGCAATATTGTTACCACCAATCAATACATCAGTACCGGTGTGATCCTCACGGTGACGCCGCGCATCAACGCCGGCGGCAGGGTGACCCTTGAGGTTAACCAGGAGGTTTCCTCGGCGGACACCTCGGTTACCACCGGCAATCCGCCGATCGCCACACGCAAGGCACAGACCGTGGTGACGGTCAGCTCGGGCGAAACAATGGTTCTGGCCGGCTTGATCCAGGAAACCAATGGCTCCGGTTCGTCAGGTGTACCACTGCTCTCCAAGATTCCGGTGTTGGGCGGACTGTTCGGCACCCAATCATTTACCAAGAAGCGCACCGAACTGGTATTGCTCATTACACCCATCGTAGTGACTAATGCCGACGAAGCCAGGGCGGCGACGGAGGAACTGCGCCGCAAGCTGCCGTCACTGGAAAGCTACCTCCCAAGGAGTCCTAAGTAATACCCTCGGTATCAAAAAGCTATACTTTGTCTTCTGAAGCGCAAAAACTGTTTCCAAGGGGCGAATAGCGGTTGACGTTCCAGTTGCAATTGACTACTCTGTGCGTAACAATGCAGTTCAGAATTCACTTTAAGTTTCCCCCAGAAGGTTCGGATATATTGTGCAATTGAAGATTTGGTTGGGCGCGGTTTTGACCGCAAGTCAAGCGGTTTTGCTGTTGGGTTGTGGCACTAGTTTGAGTTTTGCACCCAGCACGCCTGAGCAAAAAGTAGTGAAGCGGGCCCAAGCGAGGTGGGATGCGTTGGTATCTCGCAATTTGGACTTGGCCTACACATTTATTTCGCCTGCAGGGCGTTCGACAATGCCCGTAGACGTGTACCGGGGTCGCGTAAACCCGGGCTATTGGCGAAAAGTGACGGTTACAGGCGCCAAATGTGAATCGGATGTGTGTGACGCATCGGTGAACATCGAATTTTCGGTAGCTGAGATGCCACTTTCGAACGTGGTGTCCGAAAAATGGATTTTGGTGGATGGGGAGTGGTACTTCATCTACCGGGGCTGACTTGCAGTTGGCTCGTCATACCGGCCGTGGCCGGAACGGTTGTGTTGCAGTTCGTAGTAGCGGGGTCGTGCCTAGCAAATCGTTTGAAAAACGATAGCAGCTGGTATAAACTCTTCCTGTTGTAGCTTCTAAAGTGATCACTTTTCCTCAATAAGGAGTATCTTAAAAAATGAAGACTTTCAAAATGAAGTCGATGCAAGCAGCGATCGTCGCCGGTTTGGGCGCGCTGGGCGTATCCGGTGCAGCTAACGCTGTACACGTGAACCCGGACGGTCTGGGTCAAGTGCTGATTTTCCCGTACTACACGGCACGCGCTGGCCAGGTGACCTCGGTTTCCCTGATCAACACCGGCAGCACCACCAAGGCTGTCAAAGTTCGCTTCCTGGAAGGCAAGAACAGCCGCGAAGTACTTGACTTCAACTTGTTCCTGTCTCCGCAAGACGTCTGGACCGGCGCAGTTGTCGCCACCACCGACGGCGCGCGCGTTGTCTCGAACGACAATTCCTGCGTGACCCCGAGCGACCTGTTCACGGAAGCCCGTTCTGACCCGAACGGTCTCGCCCTGAACGCGTTCAAGAACTACCAGTACACCGGCGCGTTCCTGGACAGCGCTTCTTTCCCGACGCTTGATCGCACCCGCGAAGGCTATTTCGAAGTTATCGAAATGGGCACCGTGATCGACAAGCAGATCCAAGGCTACATCAAGCACGGCGCAACCGGTGTTCCGGCCAACTGTGCAGCCCTGGACGCTCTTGATCCGGGTTCAGGCAACCTGACGGTGTTCCCGAACATCGGCGTGTTCCTGGCTGCTCCTTCGGGTGGTCTGGCTGGCCGTGCAAGCATCATCAATGCAACGACCGGTGCAAACTACACGACCGACTCGACCGCTGTTGATGCATGGTCGAACGCTGTCAACTACTCACAAGCCGGCTTCATCACCCCGTCGCTGTCTGGCGTGGCACCGTCGACCAGCAACGTGTTTACCGGTGGCGGTGTTGTCAGCGCAACCTGGGCACTTGGCCGCGATGCAATGTCCGCAGCTATCACGCGCGACACCCTGATGAACGAGTTCATCCTCGACACGGGTACCGCATCGTTGACCGACTGGGTTATCACCTTCCCGACCAAGCGCGACTACGTGTTCAGCCTGGGTAACGGTGGCGTGCCGGCAGCAACCTCGCAGCCTTTCTCCAACAACTTCCCGAACAGCGCCGCCGGTTCTTGCGACCCGTACGGTATCGCCGTGTACAACCGCGAAGAACAGACCACCTCGGCTGCGCCGAACGTGATCCTGCCGTCGCCGCGTCCGCCGGTCTCGACCCCGGCTGGTGCACAGCTGTGCTGGGAAGCCAACGTTGTGGCGTTCGGTACGTCGAGCTTGCTCGGCTCCACCAACACCAATAACAACGTAGTGGCATCGTTCGTTCAGGGCACCAGCTCGCCGTCCGGTCTGTCGACCCCCGGCTCGCTGACCACCCCGTCGCTGCGTGCTACCAATGGCCCGAACGGCTGGTTGTTGTTCTCGTTCAACGCAGTGCCTACCGCTCCGGCAACCGCTCCTAACCAGCGTACCGTTGCACCGACCGCTGCCACGCTTAACGGCGCAGCTCTGGTTTCCGGTGTACACGTTGGCCTGCCGGTTGTAGGCGCAATGTTCCACAACTTCAACCGTTCTGGCGTTGTTTCCCAGTACGGCGGCGTGATCCCGCATCGCTACACGCGTCAGATCCTGCCGTAATGAGTTGGAACCGGAATCTCGGTTCATGCTAGACAAAAAAGGGGTGGGTAACCACCCCTTTTTTTTTGTTTTCTGAGTGAGGCGCTTCACTGATGAGCGGCGCAAACAGAGCGATGATGGGAAGAACCAATCGCATCGACAACTGTCAAAATACACTGTCTGATGCACCTGTCGTGCAGTCGTAACAAAATAAGGAATCCCAGATGAAAATTTTCTCGATGCTGCAAGCCAAGCTCGCGCTCGTATTCGCTGCGCTGGCATTTGCCGGAGCGGCTTCGTCTCAAACCATGCAGGTAAACGGATCCGCGTGCGCCAACGCATCTGTGAATATCGCGCAAGGAATCGTCAACCTGGTCGTCCCGCAAAATTGCGGCGGCGTCACGGCTACAGCGCCCGTTATCACCGCATTCGCGCCATCGGCAACCGGAACGGTTGCGACAGGCTATCCCTCTTATAACTTCGTCGCATCAGGCACGCCGACGCCAACTTGGTCGGCCACCGGCCTGCCCCCCGGCCTGAGCCTGAGCAGCGGCGGCGTATTGACTGGAACTCCGACAACTGCCGGCACTTATAACGGTATTGTGGTCACCGCGACCAACTCTGCCGGTTCGGACTTCAAGACTATCGCCATTACCATCGACCCCGCGTCGGGTCCTCCGGTAATTACAAACGCGCAGCTCAATCGCAGCGTCGTGACCAATGTCCCATTTGTTGCCTTTACATACACGGCGAGCGGCTCTCAGACAGGCTTGACTTGGACCGTAACAGCAGGTGCGCTGCCTGTCGGTCTTACGCTGGATAGCAATACTGGCACGGTAAGTGGAACGCCGACAGTGCCCGCGACCTATAGCTTTACTGTTCAGGCCGCTAACGGTACGGCGCCAAATTCGACACAAACTGGTCAGATCATTGTGTCGACACCAGTTGCACCCTCGATTACCGCGCAAGCACCCGGTTTGACCGGCACAGTGGGTGTTGCATATACGTCCTACACGTTTACAGCCACCGGAACGCCAACACCGACATGGTCTATCGCCAGTGGAGCACTCCCGGCCGGTCTGAGCCTGTCCACGGCGGGGGTCCTGTCGGGCACGCCCACGGCTGCAGGTGCCGCGACATTCACAGTTAAGGCTGCCAACGGCACGTCACCGGATGCGACGTCTGCCTCAATCACAATCACAGTTTCCGGCGGCGTTGCCTGCGCACCTGGCAATCTGTCTACCGACGGGTTCTGCATGCTCGATCCGTCCAGATCCGCTACCAAAGTCGTGCTTGCAACGGAACCGAATCGCCTGAGCGGTCCGCCGGCGCCATTCTCGCCGCTGGGTGCCTACTCGGCCGAAGTGGCCACCAGCTGCGCAGCGTCCAATGCACAACTCGGAGCCAACCAGGGCGTCACCACGCGTTGGCAGCACAATGTTGACTGGGTGGCATACCGCAAAGGCCAGACGCTGGAAGAGTTTGGCATTCCGCCGCGTCACGCCATCACCTATCGATTTGTGGCGACGAATGATATTGCGCTACCGCCCACCGGGGAAATTCAGTTGGCGGGCGGAAACTCCTACCCTGGTTCGGTTGGAACGTTACTGTCTCTATCGACCACGCCGTGTGATTTCGACGTCACGATGACGCAGGCGGGGGCGCCCTTCAGCAAGAAATTCTGCTACTCGAACCAAAGTTCGCTTCGTTTTGAAGTCACTTCAGGTGCGGGAACGTTGGGTTACTGCAAACTGACGCCAGGGACGACGTACTACTTCAACCTGCGGTCAGTTGACACGACCAACCTAACGGAAAGCTGCTCCAACCCCGTTTGCGGCGGTATTTTCCAGATACGCTAGCTGTACCAGCACATCAGGCCACTCCGGGCGACTGCGGTCGCCCGGAGTCTTTTAACTTCTAGAACTGTCAGCAACATGAAACAACTACGACTCCCCATTGTCCTCGCCTTCAGCTTGGTTGGCGCCATGGCGCTGCCTGCGGCCGCCGATTCTCTGACGGTCGGTCCTGAAACGGTCCTCGCATCCAGCAAAAGAACTCAGGTGACTTACGCCGATTTGCTGGCCGAAATATCACGCATCCCAGCCAGGGACCAGTTCGAATTCCTGATGAGCCGCCAACGGCTTTCCGTGGTCGTCGAGAATATCCTGATCAACAAAACCCTCGCGCTGGAAGCTCGCGAGCTGGGTCTCGACAAGAAACCCGCCATTCAGGCCGAAATGCAGAACCAAATCGACAAGGTTCTTGCCAAGTATCGCGGGCAGGAAGTCCAGGCAAACGCGCCCAAGGTGAATTTCGAACCCAAGGCCCGCGAAATGTACGTCGTCAATCCGGACAAGTTCCTGCGCCCGGCCCAGATTGATACCTGGCATACATTGATCAGCCTGAAGGGCCGAACCAAGGCGCAAGCCATCGCGCGGGCCGAAGAAGTGCGCAGCAAGCTGCTGGCGGGCGCCAACAAGGAACAGATCGCGTTGGAATACTCCGACGACCAGTCGCGAAATATCAACAACGGCAACCTCGGATTGACCAATAAGGCGGCACTGAACAACGTATTTGTTGCCGCCGCCGAGAAACTCAAGGTGGGCGAATTCAGCGCGCCCGTCGAAACTGACTTCGGCATTCACATTATTCAGCTCAAGGGTCAGGTGCCTGAGTCCCGCCCGCCGTACGAGCTGGCAAAACGAGAGCTGATGCAGGAAGCCGAAACGCAATATCTGCAGGCTTACTGGGAACAGCACGTCAACGGCATCCGCAACGACCCCTCTATCAAAGTCAACGCAGAGGCCCTCGACGCAGTCAAGCCCAAGGTCCCCGAAATCCCGCCGCCGCCGGTAGCGGAACCCGCGAAAAAGTAACGACGAAAACAGCGCGTCGCGCGCGTGGCCATGCAAGCCCACTCCAGACTGTTCCTGCACTTCACCGAACGCGAGATCAAATCGCGTTTCGCCGACAGCGGGCTGGGCTTGCTGTGGGCGCTACTGGGTCCCTTGCTGCTGCTCGGCATTTACTCCTTCGTTTTTGGCCAGATTTTCAAACAACGTGCGGTAGCGCTGGAGACCGACAGTTACACGCTGTTCGTGGCCACCGCGCTGTGGCCGTGGATGATGTTTGCCGATGGTGTATCGCGTGGCATGCAATCGATTCAGCAAAACGCCAGCCTGGTGAAAAAAGTGGCGTTTCCACACTTCCTGCTGGTTGCGTCCGCCGTGACTGCCGCATTCACGCTGCACATCATTGGCTATGTGGCGGTGCTCGTGGCGCTGGCTGCGGGCGGCTCGCCCATTCACCTCGGTGGTGTGCCGCTGGCGCTGGCCTACATCGTCATTCTGTTTGTGTTCACGCTGGGTATTGCCGCGCTGCTTGCCGCCTTGCAGACCCTGATTCGCGACGTCGAACAGGCCGTCAATCCGGCCATCATGATGCTTCACTATCTCACGCCGGTGCTGTATCCGCTGTCGATGATCCCCGAGAACTACCGCGGCTGGCTGGACTGGAATCCGCTCGCATTGATTGTCACGCGCATCCGCGGCGCCCTGCTGACCAATCCTGCTATCGTTCCGGCCGATCTGGGGCCGCCGTTCATCGCACTGGCGGCAATCTGCGCGGGCTTCTGGGTATTCGCACGCCTGTCGCCCTACTTCGAGGACTTTCTCTAGCGCCTGCTTGCGCGCTCATCGGCGTGCCACGCATTGGACGCTCGCCATCCGCGAAGGATGGCCGGGTCCCGGCCGATATAATTGCCAGTGTAGCCATTCGCCAGGCCATTCCTGTTGGACTCCCGCTTGCAAAACCCCTTAGCACAATCTCTGTTACCCGCTGGCGAAGTGGCCCACCTGACGACGCCATCGGGTATGCCTGCGGCATTGCTCGTCCAGTTGCGCGATATCGGCAAGGACTATCCGGTGTTCGGCCCCAGGACCAGCAAATTGAGGACCGTGTTCGAACTGCTTACCGGCAGGGCGGTCCATTCCTATCAGCGCGCCCTGAGCGGACTCGACCTGTCCATCCTGCCGGGCGAAAGCTGGGGAATCATCGGTGAAAATGGCGCCGGCAAATCCACGCTGCTGAAGATCATCGCGGGCGTGGTTCGTCCCTCGCGTGGCACCCGGGTCGTCAATGGCCGCCTGAGCGCGCTGCTGGAGCTCGGCACTGGTTTCCATCCCGAGTACAGCGGCCGCGAAAACATTTATCTCGCTTCGGCGCTAATGGGCTGGAGCCGCGCGGAAACGCATGCCAATCTCGATGCCATCCTCGAGTTTGCAGACATCGGCGACCACATCGACCAGCCCATCAAGACCTACTCGACCGGGATGGTCGTCCGCCTCGGCTTCGCAGTTGCCACCTCGCTCAAGCCGGATTTGCTGGTCACCGATGAAGTGCTGGCGGTCGGCGATGAAAGCTTCCAGAAGAAGTGCCTGCGCTGGATGGAGAACTACCGCGCGGACGGCGGTGCGCTGCTGCTCTGCTCGCACAGCATGTACCACATCCAGTCGCTGTGCCAGAAAGCGGTGTGGATACACCAGGGCCGCGCCCGCATGCAAGGTGAAGCCTATGCGGTGACGCAGGCCTACCTTGCTTATCACGAGGAAAAGAACGCACGGGAAGGCGAAGCGCGCCCCAGCAGTGATTTTCAGGCGCTCTATCCCTGCCTGGAATCGGTATGGGCGGCGCGCGCCGACGGTCAACCCTGTAACGTCTTCGACTGCGGTGACGACATCCTGATCACCGGCCGCTACCACTCGCCGGATGATCAGGCCACAGTGGTCATGACAGGGGTCACGCGCATCGACGGCACGCCTGTCTACGGCACCTTTTCCAATGACGCCGCGTACACCTGCGCGCGGATTGAAAAAAGCACTTTCGAATTTCGCTTTCTCATCGAGGCCAATCCCATGTTGCCGGGCAAGTACAAATTGAAAGCGCATACGCTCGATGTGCACGGGCTGCGACTGTTCGATTCGATGGCAGTCGAGATAACCATCAACGGCAAGACGCGCGACCACGGGCTGGTGCGCCTGAAGCACAAATGGCTATGAAGCGCGGGCTTGCCGCATGAACGTACAACAGCAAATCCAGGCGGCGAAAGCACAGCTCCAGCAGGGCCATGCGCAGGTGGCCAGCCAGGCACTTGAAAAACTGGTCGCGGCCCAGCCGGCACACGCGGAAGGCTGGAACCTGCTGGCCCTTGCCTACGCGAAAACCAATCGCTTGCCAGCTGCCCGGGAAGCCATCGCCGCCGCCCTCAAACTTGCGCCGACAGCCGGCATGTACCTGACTGCCGCCAACATCGAACAGGACCTCGGCGCGCTCGACAATGCCATCGCGATGGCGCAGGGCGCCGTCAGGCTGCAGCCGGACTATCCGGAGGCGTTCAACAATCTCGGTATCCTGCTTTCCGACGCCGGCCGGATCGGCGAGGCACTGGACGCCTTCAGTGGCGCGGTGCGCCTGCGCCCGGCTTACGCGCGGGCCTGGGCGAACCTGGCCAGCGCCTGCTTGCGAACCAACCAGCCCGAACGCGCCCGCGAAGCTGCGGCACGGGCTGTCGAGGCCGATCCGAACTACGCCCATGGCTTTCATATGTTTGGACAGGCGTTGCGTGTCCTGGAGAAGAATGCTGAAGCCGAACAGGCGCTACGGCGTGCCCTGCAGTTACAGCCGCAGTACGTCGAAGTCCTGCTGTTGCTGTCGCGCGTGCTGTCATCGCAGTTTCGCTACCAGGAAGCGCTGGACACCCTGCAGCGCGGATTGGCCATCGCTCCCGGGCGCACCGACTTGTGGGTGGCTGCGGGCGAGTTGCTGGCCCAACAGGATGAACTGGACGCGGCAGCAACTGCATTTCAGCGCGCGCTGGCCATCCGGCCGGGCGACCTCGAAACCCGTGTCAGGCATGCCTTGCTGCTGCCCAGCATCTACCAGAGCACCGAGCATCTGGCGGCCTGCCGGCAACGTTTTTCACAAGGTCTGGATGCGCTGCTGACGGACATTGACGCCCTGCTGCCATCGGTCACGCGCGAGAATCTCAACAAGTCCCTGCCGCCCAATTTCCTGCTCGCCTACCAGGGGCTGAATGACCGCGAGCCGCAACGAAAATATGCCCAGTTGGTCGAGCGCACCCTGGCCCACGCGTTGCCCGAGTTCGCGACCTATCAGCGAGCAGCGCGGCCACCCGGGGAGCGGATTCGCATCGGCTTTTGCAGCCGGTTCTTTTACAACAGCACGGTGGGAAACTATTTTGCCAGCTGGATCACCGATCTCGACCGGTCCCGCTTCGAAATTTTTGTCTACTACGGGCGCAATACCAGCGACCACCTGTCCTCGGCAATCCTCGCCGCGTCCGATCACTTCTTCCAGCAGGAAAATACCGCACAGGAGCTGGCGCGGAAAATTCTCGCCGATTCGCTCGACGTACTGGTCTACCCGGAAATCGGCATGGACCAGGCGTCATTTCTGCTTTCTTCGCTGCGGCTGGCTCCGGTGCAGGCCTGTGGCTGGGGTCATCCGGTCACGCCGGGCCATCGCGCCATCGACTACTACATCTCCTGCGCCGAGATGGAGCCTACTGATGCGCAGGCGCACTACAACGAACGGCTGCTGCTGCTGCCGGGTATCGGCACCCGCTATCGCATGCCCGAAGTGCCTGCCGCCTCGAAGCTGAAGACGCGCGCCGACTTCCAGTTGCCCGAAGGCAAGGTGCTCTATCTGTTCCCGCAGTCGCTGTTCAAGGTGCACCCGGATACCGACCGCCTGCTGGTCGACATCCTCGCGCAAAACAGCGATGCCATCCTGGTCATGTTTGCCAGCCACAGTCCCGGCGTCACGCAGCGGTTTGTGGCCCGATTGCAGCGCGCCTTTGCCGCCGCCGGGTTGCCGTCAGCCGGCCGCGTCAAGATCCTCCCGGGCCTTGAGCACGGCGACTACAAGCGCGTCAACGAGTTGTGTGATGTCATGCTCGACTCCCTGCATTGGTCCGGTGGCAACACCTCGCTGGATGCCTTGGCCACCGCACTGCCAATCATCACGCTGCCGGGTGCGATGATGCGCGGCCGGCAGTCGTACGCCATGCTGTCGATGATCGGCATGCATGAACTGGTCGCCGCCGACACGACGCAATATGTGAACCTCGCCGTTGCGCTTGGCAAGGATGCGGCACGCCGGCGGCAGCTGGCCGAGAAAATTCGCGCCAATCGCCACCAATTGTTCGATGATCCGCGACCGACCAGGCAACTCAACGAATCATTGGCGATGCTGGCTGCGGCCGTGCCGCAACAATCATCCGGCAATCAAGCCTGAGCGCAGGCTTAGGCACAGGCATGCACGCTGGTTGCTCAGGCGCGTGCGAGCTTTTGCTGAAGGCCCGCGTGTGTAGGGTTCAGCGCCAGCCCCTTTTCGAACCAGCTTCTTGCCGCGGCCGCATTGCCGCGGGCCTCTTCAACCAGGCCCATGTTGTAAAACAGCCCGAAGTGCGGCGGCGAGTTGGCGATGGCTACGGTCAGCAGCTGATGCGCGCTGACCAGGTCACCGCGCTGCAACGAGATCATGCCGAGCAGGTTCGCGGCGTTGACGTTCTCCGGATCCTGCCGCAGCACGTCCTGGCAAAGGCGAATCGCCGCCGGCAAGTCGCCGCGGGTGCGGGCAGCCACCGCCTGACGTGACGCCTCGGCAATTCTTGCCAGCACCTGCTCGCGCACCGGCCGCCATTTTTCCTTGACGCGTTCCTGGCCGGCCACATAACGCGCGCTGTCCTCGTTGGCGCCGAATCCGCAACCGGAGTTGCCCACGGCACCGTGCCAGAGGCTGGTGACCTGTTCGATGTACTGAAACTGCGTGCGCTGGGCGCACTGCAACCAGAAATCCCAATCTTCGTGGATATCCAGCTGTTCGTCGACGCGGCAGCCCTCGGCAAGCAGGCTGCGGTGAAACAGCGCGCTCATGATCGTCATGATGGTGCTGGCCCAGAACTTTACCCAGGTGAAACTGCGCCCGTAAACATCGGTCTGATTGCCGTGTTCATCCACGCCTTGCGCGAGGGCATAGACCAGTCTGCCCGCCGCGCCACGGGCGGCGAAGGCCTTCGTTGCCGCCGGCACAAGTGTTGCCAGATGCTGCGGCAGCAACTCATCGTCGTCATCCAGAAAGCCGA
This sequence comes from Usitatibacteraceae bacterium, assembly GCA_044229235.1. GTDB lineage: Bacteria > Pseudomonadota > Gammaproteobacteria > Burkholderiales > Usitatibacteraceae > UKL13-2. The sequence continues at coordinate 51,387 of JBGATH010000024.1, read as the reverse complement.
TCCAGTCCGAGGTGGCGGCATCGAGGCCGACGTTGGCTGCGCGGGCGCGCGGCAGGTGCTGAACGCCGTCCGGTGGCATCACCAGGCGCACGCTGATGGACGAATGCATGGCGGGTAGCGGCGGATGCCCGGCGCCCGATGCCGCCACCACGATCACCTCGCGTGGCCGCAGCTGCTGGGCATCGATGGAAGCCAGCGCGCGCGTGAGCACGTTGCGCCCCATGCTGCGAACGATGATGCTGACCGGCGCCAACATCACTACCAGCGCCAGCCGTGCTTGTTGAAAAAGCGCAGTGCCGAGCGCATGAACATGCGGGTGTGCGCCAGTCCCTTTCCCGCCGCGCCGCCACCGGCATGCACAATGCGGCACTCCGGCACGCGCGCCACCGCCGCAAACCTGCTGATGCGATAGCTCAGGTCAAAATCTTCGAAGTACATGAAGAAAGCCGGATCGAAACCGCCGGCCCGGTCAAAGACACTACGGCGAATCATCAGGAAACAGCCGCTGGCGAGCGTCACATCGGAAAGCGGGGAATCATGTGGCCGGTCCGCGCGCTCATAGGCATCCAGCCGCCGCCGTAGCAGGTCCTTGAGCCACAACGGGGCAAATCCCCTCACGGCCAGCACCCACACGCGTGGATAGCTTTTTACAAGAAACAGCGCCGCGCCATCGGGCGCGCTGGCGACCGGCGTTACCATGCCGCAGCCCGAATCCAGCGTCAGGGATGCGATGGCACTGGCGACAGCGGCAATGTCGAGCCTGACATCCGGATTCAGTACCAGCAGGTAGTCGGCATCGGTGGCCTGTTTGAAGGCGAGATTGTTGGCCGCGCCGTAACCCAGGTTGCCCTGGCCGGCCAGGGTTTGGGTTTCTACCCGCCCCGCATGCGCCGAGAATTTTGCCTCCAGCATTGCGGACCAGGGCGAGGCATTGCCCGGCGCCGAATTGTCGACGAGGAACACGCGGGCCCGTTCCAGAATGCCGGCTTGACGCGCGAACTCAATGGCGGCTGCGAGCGATTCGAGCGTTGTTTCCAGCCATGCCCGGTCCGGGTGGAAGACAACCACCGAAACGGCGAGCGTTCCCGCGGAGGCCGGGGCCGGTGCGTGTGGCGAGGGGGCTGGCAGGGGCATGGCGCGAGGATAGCAGGTGTGTTTGATAAAATCTCAGCGCAAAGGCTCGCTTTCCGGAGGGCAGCGACACCTGCCGGCGCTGCGCATGACATCATGTGCGGCCACATTGCTTGATCCCTGAATCCTCACGGCCGCTCTGAAAGCGGCTCATCCTGCGAGCTATCATTGTCCCTTCCCAGCGTCAGCATCGTGGTACCTGCCTACAATGCGGCCGCACACATCCAGGCCTGCCTGGCCTGCATCAGCACGCAAGAACAAGAGGGCCTCGAAATCATCGTGGCAGACGATGGCTCCACCGATGCAACCGCCGCGGTGCTGGCGGGCCTTACAGCTCAAGAGCCGCGCCTGCGCGTTGTCACGCATGCGGATCGCGGCAACCATGGTGTTGCCGCCACGCGCAATCGCGCCATGGCGTTCGCACAGGGTGAGTACCTCTGGTTCGTCGATGCCGATGACCGCCTGCGTCCCGGCGCCATTGCGACACTGCTTGCCGCGGCGCGCGCCAGCAACGCCGATGTGGTTGCGTTCAATGCCGTGGAGACAGGTGCGGGCTTGCCCGACAACCCCATCTACCGCCAGGAAAAAACCGCGCACCAGGTGAACGGCGAGGCGTGGCTGGCGCTGTGCTGCCGTCAGAAGGAGAGCCGCCACTACGTCTGGCAACGCTTCTACCGGCGGGCTTACCTGCAGGCGCTCGGCCTGCAGTTTCGCGAGGGCATCGTGCACGAGGATATCGCCTGGATTACCGAAAGCGATCTGCGCGCCAGCCGGTTCAGCTATGTCGATGCGGTGCTGTATGAGTACGTGCGCAATCCAGCCTCGCTCACACGCGTCGACGGCGACGCCGCGCTGCTGCACCGGGCCGAAAGCCTGGTACAGGTGGTGCGGCAGTTGCAGGACATCAACCGGCGCTGCGAGATGCAACCGGCCACACGGCGACTGCTGCAGGCCGAACTGGTCGGGCAGGGGATCCAGGTCGATTACTTGCGGCGGCGCATTGCCGATGGCGCCACGCGTGCGGTGGTCTCGCGCTTGCTTGCCCTGGAGCGCTTCTGGCGCAGCCTCTGGCCCGATGCCGTCACGCTCACCCGCAAACGGCAGTTGCTGCGAATTGCGTTGCGCGAGGCATGGGGAAAATGATGGCGCGCTTGTGGACAGGGCTTGGCCATTGGCATCGCGATCCATGGATGTCTGTCGCCCAGGCCGCGGCATGCATTGTGTTGCTGGTCACGCCGTTTCGCAGCAGCGCCGGATTGCGTGGCGCGATGCTGCTGGTCGCGGCCAGCGCGCTGCTGGTTGTCCACATCCGCGCCCGGCAGTTTTCGCTGCTTTGGCCGCGCACGCCATGGTTGGGCTTGGTGCTGTTGCTGTGGATCGTTGCCGCTGGCGCATCGGCACTGACGACACCGCTGATCGGCGAGGCGCTGGGCGTATTGAAGCGCGACATACTCACGCCGGCGCTTGCTGGCCTGGTGTTTTTTGCCCTCACCCGCACACGCCACGACGTGCTGCGCTGGTGCTGGGTGCTGGCAGCGGGCCTGCTGGCGCTGACGGTGATGGTGGTTCGCGAACCCTTTGATCCGGTGTTGCTCGCGCAAAACCCCGCCTATCTGAATGTCGGCTGGCTCACGACCTGGTTGGTTACGCTGGCGCCGCTGTTTGCAGTTCTGCTGCTTGCTCCGCAGGCCCGGCGTTCCGAGGCGCGTTTACTGCTCGGAATTGCCATCACCTGCATCTGCATCGCGTCGTGGATGTCCGGAAGCCGCATGATCTGGCTGTGTTTCGCGGCGATGCTGGTTCTGGGCATGGCCGTCAGCCTGCCGGGCGTCGAAGCGCGACTGCAGAGACGGCATGCGTTGGGCTTCGGCACATTGCTGCTCCTGGGGTTGCTGCTGATGCTGGCCATGACGATGCAGTTTCGTGCCGCCACACAGTCAGCGCAGATTGATGCCATAACCTTTGCCTTGCAGGATCATCGCAACCTGATCTGGCGCGAAGCGGCGGCGATGATCAGCGAGCGGCTGTGGACAGGCTTTGGCTATGGCAACGAGGCCATCGGCGATCTGTTTTCTGCGCGCTTCGCTGAACCCTGGTTTCGCGCCTTCGTGCGGCAACCGCACAACATCCTGCTCAATCACGCCCTGCAGATGGGCTTGGTGGGCGCGGCATTGCTGGCGGCGGTATTCGTTGCGCTGGCCGGCGCATTCGTCCGCATGTTGCGGCAGCGGCGCTGCGGCGCGCTGGCGCGCTGGGCGGCAACCTGCGGGCTGGTGCTGGTGGCGGGGGTGCTGCTGCGCAATACCGTCGACGATTTCTTCAGCCGCCACGGCGTGCTGTTCTTCGGCATCGGCTGCGGGATGCTGATGGGCCTTGCCACGCGTCGCCGGCCGCTGCTGGTGCCGCGCGGCCGCGCGGCAGCGCATCACAAACTGGATTAGCCGGCGTCCACCTGGTGGCGCAGCAGATTGGTGTACGCGCCGCCGCGTGCCGCCAGTTCGGCATGCGTGCCGATTTCAGTGATGCGACCCTTTTCCATGACCACGATGCGGTTGGCGCGCTCGATAGTCGAGAGGCGATGGGCAACCACCAGCGTGGTACGGCCCTGCATGAGCGTTTCGAGTGCCGCCTGCACATGCCGTTCCGATTCGCTGTCCAGCGCCGAAGTGGCTTCGTCGAGCAACAGGATCGGCGCATCCTTGTAAATCGCTCGGGCGATGGCAAGGCGCTGACGCTGGCCGCCGGACAGGCGCGAGCCGTTTTCGCCGATGTGCGTGTCGAGGCCCTGCGGCAGGGCGTCGATGAATTCAAGGCAGTGCGCCGCATGCGCCGCGCGTGCCACGCGCTCGCGGTCAATCGGGCCATCGACACCATAGGCAATATTGGCCGCGACCGTATCGCCGAACAGCACCACGTCCTGGCTGACCAGCGCCATCTGCCGCCGCAGGGCGGCGAGCTTGATGTCGGCGAGCGCATGGCCGTCCAGCGTCACGCGGCCGGCGTCCGGAGTGAAGAACCGCGGCAGTAGGTTGATCAGGCTGGTCTTGCCGCCGCCGGACTCGCCGACGAACGCGACAGTCTCACCCGGCTCGATGGTGAGCGTCACCTGGTCGAGCGCCGGCGTGGTCTGGTGTTCGTATTGCAAACTCACGGCCTCGAAATGAATGCGGCCTTCGGCCCGCAGGAGGTCGAGCGCGCCATGGTCTTCCTCGGGCGGCGTATCGATCAGTGCGAACACGCTTTCGGCGGACGCGAGACCCTTCTGCAGTTGTTCATTGACGCCGCTGAGGCCCTTGATCTGCGGCACCAGGCCGGCAGCGGCGACGATATAAGTGACAAACTCCGCGACATTGAGGCCGGTGCCCAGCACCTTGCTGGCGGCGAGGTAGACGATGAGCGCGATCGCCATCGATACGAACAGATGCGCGAACGGTGTGGAAGCCGCCGCCGCGATGCTCTGCTTCATGTTCAGCTTGCGGATGTGATTGGCGGTGACATCGAATCGGGCCGACTCGTACTTCTCGCCGCCGAAAACCTTGATGACCTTGTGGCCGCGAATCGATTCTTCCAGCACGTCATTCATCGCGCCCCACGCCACCTGCGAATCGCGGCTGACCTGGCGCAGGCGTTTGCCGAAAATGCGGATGACCAGCGCCAGAACCGGCACCGTAACGAAGATGATCAGCGTCAGTTTCCAGCTGACATAAAACATGTAGCCCAGGGCCACGATCAGCGTGACGCTGCTGCGAATCAGGGCATTCAGCGTATTGGTCGTGGCTTCCTGGATGCCCACCACGTCGTAGGTGAGCTTGGACATCAGCGAGCCCGAGGTGTTGCTGCTGAAAAATGGTTCCGGCATGCGGATCAGGCGCTGGAACATCTGGCTGCGAAAGTCGAGGATGACCTTGTTGCCCACCCATTGCATGCCGTATCCGGCGATGAAATGCGAGACGCCGTTGAGGACGAAGATCAGCACGATGCCGACTGCCGCCAGCGCGGCGTACTGATCCTGGCCTTTTACGAACAGGGTTTCGAGCAGGGCGTTCAGGAACGGCGCAAACGAACCCTGCACCGCGCCACCCACCGCCATGGCGACGATGCTGCCGGCAAAGGCGAGCCGGTAGGGCTTCACATAGCTGAGCAGGCGCGCGTACAGCTGGCGGTTGGAAGGGTGATCAGGCATGACCCGCGTGGAATCGCGAAAGCGTCATTTTACGTGCTCACCGAGGCCAAGCAGGCGGCGATAGAGGGCAAGGTACTGCGCCGCCATGTTTTCCGGCGTGTAGTCCAGCACGCTGGCGCGGGCCGCCGCGCCCATCTGCGGGCCGGCCAGCGCTCTCTCCAGGGCCATGCGCATGGCGGCGGTATCGAGCGCATCCGTGACGAAGCCGTTCTCGCCCTCGCGAAGCAACTCTGCTGCGCCCGACTTGGTGCTGGTGATGACCGGCAGTCCGCAGGCCAGCGCCTCCAGGCACACGTTTGGAAACGGGTCGTACAGGGTCGGCAGCAGCAGTACGTCGGCGGCGGCATAGTACGGCAGCACATCCGCCACGCCGCCGGTGAAATGGATGCGGCGTGCGCAGCCGTTTGCGGCTGCGTATTGCTTGGTCGCGTTCAGGCGTTTGTCCTTGCCCACCACCACGCCATGCAACTGCGGCATTCCCGCCACGGCGTCGATAAATGCCGACGCGCCCTTGCGCTCAAACCCGGAGCCGACGAACAGGGCCAGCTTTGCATCCGGCGGGATCGCCATCCGCTCCCGTGTCGGCAGGCGCAGGCCGCGGATGGAGTCGGGATGGAATTTCTGCGTATCCACGCCGCTGTAAATGACATGCAGCTTGCCGGCATCGGTGCCGAAGTGCCGGACGATTTCGTCGCGCACCATGCGCGAATTGCAAATCACCGCGCGCAGACGCGTCGAGGTAAAAAGCTCGCGTTCAGCGCGCAGCAGGTAGCGGTGGTGCGGGCTCACAGACATTTCGAGGCGCTTCAGGCCTCCGACCACGCGCCGGCGTTGCGAAATCCATTCAGCATGCACGCCATCACCCGCGCGATACACATCGCAGCAGGCGAGCCGCTCGTGCGATTGCACGAGGTCGAATTTCTCGGTCTTCAGGTACGCGCAGACCGCCTTGGCGAAGCCGCGGTCGCGAGCCGTGGAGTTGAGGTAAGGCGGGTCGATGATGTGATGCCTGACCCCGTCACGCGCATTGTCGGGCCAGGTGCGGGAGAGGATGGTGAGGTCCACGCCCTGGTCGGCAAGGGCGGCGGCGGCCGTTTCCACAAAACGTTCGGCGCCGCCGAAGGGATCGTACTTCGCGCGAATCAGTGCCAGTCGCATTGGTAATTTTGTTGCGAGCTCAGGCAGTCGCCAGCAGATCGTTGAGCGCGGCCTGGACCTGCGCCACGGGCAGCTCCACCAGGCATTCACTGACCTTGGAGCCGCCACAGCCATCGTTGCCGCAGGGTCGGCAGGTATGCCGCGGATCCTGCGAGACGACGATGCGATGCTTCACGCCCCATGGCCCCCAGTGGGCCTCGCCGGATGGACCAAACAACGCCACGGTCGGCGTTTGCATGGCTGCAGCCATGTGCATCGGTGCTGAATCTACACCGACGAACGCCCGTGCCCGCGCCGTGAGGGCGGCCAGTTCCTTGAGGCTCAGCGAGCCGGTCAGGTCCACCACCGGCGCCTTCAGTTCCTTCTTGATGGCGACAATCATGTCGCGCTCATCGGATGCGGGGGCGGCGGTCAGCACCACGCGCTCACCACTCTTGCCGAGTTCCAGAATGAGTTGCGCAAATTTCTCGGCCGGCCAAGTCTTGAAGAACCAGCGCGAGGTCGGATGAATGTGAATGAAACGCCGGGCGCTGATGTTGTGCAGCGCCATCAGCTCATCGACTTTCTTTTCGGCAGCGGCACCCGGCACAAGGACCAGCTGCTTCTCCGCGGCCTGCGGGTAGATGCCGACGCGGCGCAAGGCATCAAGATTGGTTTCCACCGTGTGCCGGAAGGTGGCCTTGGGTGACGGGAAGGTGTGGGTGAAGCTGGTTTTCCAAAGGCGCGAGTCGCGGCCCTCGTTGATGCCCTGCGCGCGTTGTGCCACCGAAAACCTCGGCTGCAGCAGGCGGGTAAGCCACGCGCCGCGCGGATGTTCGGTGAGGTGAATTACCAGGTCGTAGCGGCGCGCGCGCAGTTTGCGGAGCAGCGCCAGTTCGTGCCCCGCCTGCGCGAACGGGTTGAGTTTTTTCCAGCCGCGGTCGATGGTGAAGACTTGGCTGACCGCCGGGTGCTCGGTGAGCATCTCGCGCGTGTCCTGATACACCAGCGCATCGGACTCGATGTGCGGCGCGCGATTTTTCAGCACCTGGAATACCGGTGAGGTCAGCAGCACATCGCCGTGATGGCGCAACTTGATCACCAGTGCGCGGCGAATTGTCGAGAGGTCGATTGCGTCAGGAACCATGAGCGGGAAGATAGCAGATTGGCGTTGCCGGGTCGGTGTCACCGCGAACGCAGGCGCGGGCGGGCACGAGGCGCCGCTTCGCAATAGCTTGGGGTCGGATGGCCAAACTCAAGCATTGGCGCGGTCCCCAGGCCAATAATGCCCGGCAAGGCGCGCCAGTGCTCGAGTTTGCCCTGCGGCGACCGTCAGAATGCGACAGCACGCAGCGTGACAAAGATTCCGCGCCGCGCCGTGTTGTAACCCTGCGCCAGTTCGTAGCGCTTGTCCGTCAGGTTCTGGCCGGATACCTCCACGCGCCAGGTCTTGTCGATGCGATATCCGACCGTTGCATTGAGCAGCGTGTAGCCGCCCATGCGCGAATTCGCCGCCGCGTTGCCCGAGTCGTAGCGGTGACCGCTGGCGACGATGTCACTGCTGACATTCCAGTTGCCAAATCCGCGCGACGCGCTCACCGAGCCGAAACGTGCCGCACGCGAGCGCAGGCGCGCGCCGCTGTCGCGATCCTCGGGCCGCTGAACCGTCAGCGCGCCGCGGATGCTGGCACCGGCAACAGTCAGATCGGTCTGCATTTCCCAGCCGCGAATGCGCGCGCGCGCGACGTTTTGCGGCAGGTAGGTGGCGAGGTCGAACTGAATGAGGTTATTGATGCGATTTTCGAAATAGGCCAGCTGCACGCGCTGCACCTGGCCGCGCCAGCGCAGTCCGGCTTCGGCCTGGTCGCTGCTTTCGGGTTGCAGGCGCGGGTTGCTGAAACCTGGGTAGTAGAGGTCATTGAAGCTGGGCGCCCGGAACGCGCGGCCGCCGCGCAGGTAAGCGGAGAGGCCACCATCGAGCGTATAGCCGTACGCCACGGAACCGGTATTGCGCCGGCCGAATTGTTCTTCCTCGTCGCGCCGCACGTTGAATTCGAACTGGCCGCGGTCGATGCGCTCGATGTAGCCGCCGAATATCGACGTGGTTTCGCGCGTTCTGGCGGTGTAGCCGGTGCTTGAGTCGAGCCTTTCACTGCGCCACTCAATGCCGGCATTCATGCTGCCCGCCCAGGTCTTGAATTCGTTGAACCAGCTGGCCTGACCCTGGCGGGTCTTGAAGTTGCCGGGAAAGCTGGAGGTGACGACACTCTCGTCACGCGTCTGGCCAAGCAGCAGGCGCGATTTCCAGTACGGCGCGAACCGGTTCTCGGAAATGAGCTGCGCGCCGGACAGCGTCTGGGTATTGCGGGCACCCGGGTCGCTCCCCGAATCGAAGTCGGAACGACCCTTGGATTGCCAGGCATTGAGGCTGATGACCTCGCCCTGCCAGAGCGTGTGCTGCAATTTCAGCAGCGCATGCGTGTTTCGATAGGGGTCGCGGTCGCTGTTGTACACGAATGCGCCGGCGGCAGAATTGGTGGCCGAGCGCGCCTTGACATCGCGGTAGCCGGCATCAAAGGTGAGCGAGGTCTTGCCCTCGGTGGCGCTGAAGCCCAGGTTGGTGGATATTGCCGATTCGCTGCCCGCGCCGGCCGTCGCCGTAAGCCGCGGCTTGCCGGCGCTGCGCGTGAAAATCTGGATGACGCCACCGATCGCGTCGGATCCATACAGCCCGGACAACGCGCCCTTGACGATCTCGATGCGTTCGATCACATCGAGGGGAATATTTTCGAAGGCAGTCGAACCGGTGGTGGACGAGCCAATACGCATGCCATCGACCAGCACCAGCGTGTGCGTGCCGTTGGCGCCGCGCATGAACACGCCCGACGGCTGTCCGGCGGTACCGGTGGCGCGGATCTCGACGCCGGCCTTGCGCTGCAGCAGCTCGGCGAGGGTGGCCGGGCCCGCGGCCTCGATCTCGTCGCGCGGAATGATGGTCGCCAGCGCCAGCGTGTTGTCCAGGGTTTGTTCGGTGCGGGTGGCGGTGACCAGCACCTGCTCGATCCGGCTAAGTGCAGGATTGGCCGGTGTCGTGTTTTCCGCAGCAGCGGGAAGTGAAAATGTGACAGGCAACAGCAACGCTATGCTCGATAGCGGCGACAGCTTTGGTTTTGACATGTGAAGTTCTCTGCAAGCGGCCAGCGTCCCCGCAGGCCTTGATGCTCGTGACGAGCGCTTAATGCGCACCTGGAAATGGGCAGGCGCACACACCATTGCGAAGGCCGGTATCCGGACTGATGGCAGGCACGCAGCAGACAGACTGCGTGCACCGTGATGGCCTTCCCAGGCAAACCTCGCCCAGTGGCCAAGTCATCACAGCATTGCCAATCACCGTTGCGGGGGCAGTGCCCGAACTGCACGGGCTTCCCGTTTAACCTGCACAGCCTTGCGACCGGGCAGGCACCATTCACGCTGGCATTCTACGGGAAGCATTCGCAGTCGAAGCCCGGATGCGTTTGTGATGGATCAAACCGCAGGTAGTCCGCGCCGCTGAACGCGGCAGCAGCAGGGGCCGTCCCGGCATCGGGCGCAGGTGCCGGCAATCTCGCCCGCAGCGCTGTTTACACGCCGATGATCTGGTTGCGCCCAATCAGAAAGTCCAGCACTGGCGCGCTTTCCAGGCCAAAAGTGGCTGGGAAGCCGCATCGGTGCTTGAGTTCAGGTTTTTGGGCGCCTCGGTGCTGAGCGGCCAAACTTCGCGCGTGCCGGATTTGGCATACGGGTCTGCGTATTCTTGTGGGCGACGGCACGCGCTCAGGTAATGCACGGCGCGCTGGCGTTTGCGTGACGCAGGTGTGAGCGACCCGCGACCGTTTCTAGAGGCGTACTTTTGGTGCCGGAGCTCGCGCGGCCAGATCGCGCAGTTTGAGTACCGTCGACCAGTTGCGGGTGGTGGCGCCGTCACCGGTTGCGCGCACGAACGCCCGCACCAGCGGGCTGGCCAATATGCCGGTCGTGCAAGCCATGTAGGCGGCACGCGGGCCCATGGCCAGTTGATCTTCGCCCCAGGCCTGCTGCGATAGCGTGGTCAGCTTGGCGAGCGTCGCGGGCCGGGTGGTAAATGCCACCAGAAAGCGCGACGGGTTGGCGACACCATCCTTGAGCGGGTTTTCATCGATGACGGCGGCCAGCTCGGCGTTGGTGATGACCACCACCTTGACTGCAAATCCGCAGCGGGACGCGATCGCAGCCTCCAGCTCGCGTGCAAGCCGGCCGGTGCCGGCGCGCGCCGCGTCAAACACCACATTGCCGCTGTTGAGCAGCGTACGGACATGGTGGTGGCCGAGGTCCGATACCAGGGCGCGCAGGTCGCGCATCGGGATGCGGCGGGCCTTGCCGACATTAATGCCGCGCAGCAGTGCAATGCAGGTTGTCATGCGCGGCATTGTCCCATGCGCGGACGGCCCGATCGGTGCTGCGCCGGTTGGCTGCATCCGGTCCCGCGTGGGTGAGCTGCTGTGGTGCGGCGCGCTGCCAGTGCAAAGCGGCACCTCCCTTCAGGTGCGACGCTTCAGCCACTCCAGCATGTCCTCCGGTGGCATCGGCCGCGCGACCAGAAATCCCTGGATATTCTCGCAGTGGTGCGCCTCGAGGAAGGTACGCTGAACCTCGGTCTCCACGCCCTCGGCGACCACCTGAATGCCAAGGCTGGCGGCGAGGCCGATGATGGCCAGCGCAATCGCCACATCATCGGCATCGCCCGGCACATCGCGGATGAAGGAGCGGTCGATCTTGATCTTGTCGATCGGATAGCGCTTCAGGTAGGACAGCGATGAGTAGCCTGTGCCGAAATCGTCCACCGCCAGGGAAACGCCCAGATCCTTGAGGCGTCCCAGCGTCCTGCTCATGGCGTTCACATCTTCCATGAACAGGCTTTCGGTCAGCTCCAGTTCGATCATGTCGCCGGGAACGCCGTGTTCCTTCAGCCGTGCGGCGATGTCCTCGACGAGGTCCTTCTGCTTGAACTGGATGGCAGAGAGATTGACGGCGATGGGTGTGCGGGTGCCCTGGTCCGACCAGGCCCGTGCCTGGCGGATGGCCTCGTTGATGACCCAGCGGCCGATGGGCACGATCAGGCCGCGATGCTCGGCAACCGATATGAACTGGTCGGGGCCGAGCAGGCCGAGATCGGGATGCCGCCAGCGGATCAGCGCTTCAACCGAGTTCACGGCGCCGCTAACCGTTTCGACTTCGGGCTGGTAATGCAGCAGGAACTCGAGCTGGCGGATGGCCTTGCGGATGCCGGACTCCATGGCCAGCGCCTGAAAGGCCGACTTGTTGAGGCTGGGCATGAAGAACTGGAAATTGCTGCGACCATGTTCCTTGGCCAGGTACATCGCCGCATCGGCGTTGCGTATCAATGTCTCCGGGGTTTCGCCGTCCTTCGGAAACACGCTGATGCCGATGGAGCCCGATACCGAAAGCATCTGTTCCTCCAGCGAGAACGGCTCGCTGATGGCCTCGGAAATTTTTTCCGCCAGCGGCGCGATATCCTCCGCGCGGCCGATATCGGTGACGATCACCACGAACTCGTCGCCGCCAAGCCGGCCCACCAGGTCGGCGCCGCGCAGGCAGCCCTGCAGCCGGCCGGCAACCCGCTTGAGCAGCTCATCGCCCGCATAGTGACCGAGCGAATCGTTGATGGTCTTGAAATTGTCGAGGTCGATGAACAGCACGCCAACCTGCGATCCCTGGCGCCGCGCGCCGGAGAGGATCACCTGCAGCCGATCCATCAGCAATGCGCGGTTGGGCAGGTGCGTGAGGGTGTCGTGATGCGCGAGGAACTGGATGCGCGCCTCCGCCTGCTTGCGGTCGCTGATGTCGCGGATGGCCGTCATGCGCAGCGTCTTGCCGCCGCTGACGACGTCCTTGCCGACCAGCTCTGCCGCAAAACGCGAGCCATCGGCGCGCAGCAGCGTGACTTCATAGGGCCGCTCGAAACGCGAGCGGATGTTGTTGATCACCGTCTCGATCGATTCCGGCGCGATGAACTCGGCATTGGTGCGCCCGATCAGTTCCGCCGTCGACAGGCGCACCATGCGCGCGGCCGCCTCGTTGCAGTCCACCACGATGCCGTTGTCGATGAAAACGATGCCCTCGCTGGTCGCATCCGAAAACTTGCGCAGCCGCTCCTCGCTGTCGCGCAGCGCCTGCTCCGAATTCCGGTATTTGCTGATGTCATTGATCAGCACAAAGGCGCCGAGCACCGCGCCCCCGGCGCCGAAGTGCGGCACCAGCGTCACTTCAATGACGCCGGGCTGGCCGTTGGGAAAGGTCAGCGGCCGTTCATAGCGCGCGCTCTTGCCGACCATGACCTCATCGATGTATGGCTTGATGGCGGCAAAGGCCGGCTCGCCGATGATTTCCACCACCGATTTGCCGATGATGGACGTGGTATCGCTGCTGTAAGTGTGCGCATAGGCGTTGTTGGCGAACTCGCAGCGCAGACCGTCAACGGAGTAGTACGAAATCAGCGCCGGCACGTTATCGGCGAGCAGGCGCAGCAGCGCGCCTGAAATGGCCGGGTTTCGTGTATCGAGGGCGGGCGGCATGATGAGCGAATCGTTGTTGTTTTTTCACTATAGGGGGCTATCGCCCGTGGGACAAGTTTGCCTCGGAAGTCAATTTCGAGAAAACTTTCAATTTCCGCTGTTAACCATTGACCAGACTGGGTTTTTTGGCTAAATTCCTAAAGATGGAACACGACCTCCAACGCTTTGAGGACAAGCTCAATCATTTCGTGACGCTGTTTCAGCGCCTGCGAACCGAGAACAATGAGCTGCGCCAATCCGTTGCGGCCAAGGCCGACGAGGTCAAGCGCCTGAGCGAGAAGCTCGACCAGGCCAAAACGCGCATCGAAGCCTTGCTGGGGCATATGCCAGAAAGCGAAAGCGAGCGCTCGTGAGCGATTCAAAGGAAAGCAAGGAAACCAGGGATGTGAAAGGCGTGACCATCAACGTGATGGGCCGCGAATTCCGCGTGGCGGCACCTGGCGGCGAAGAACGTCAACTGGTTGCGTCGGTGGATTTCCTCAACAAGAAAATGCGCGAGATCCGCGACACCGGCAAGGTGGTCGGCAACGAGCGCATCGCCATCATGGCAGCGTTGAACATCGCCCACGAATACCTGCAATTGCAGGCCGGCGCGCCGGTGTCCCACAAGCCCGCCAAATCAGCTGCGGTCGACGCCGATTCCGAACTGGTGCGCCGCAAACTCGACGCCTTCGAGGGCATCCTCGAAAAGGCCGTCGCCGACCAGGAAAAGCTGTTCTAGGCTGGTTCCGGGTTGTACCACTCGTCGTTCGCGCTATCATGCAGCAATGGCATGATGCATTTGCGCGTTCGCTCAGGTCTTAGATCCTTTGAACCGATAGACTTTACGTCGAGGTTGCTTGATCGCTTTGCCGGTGTGCGCGTCCCACGCGGATGTACCTGAAGGCAGGCAGAGAGTGACCGCCTTGAACCCCTGGTTCAAGAGTGCGGGCCTGAGCGAACACTCAAATGCAGCATGCCGTTCCTTTTTTCCACAGCCTTGAAACCGCAATATGGCCGCCTGGTTGATGAAGTCGGAACCGGCCGAGTTCTCCATTGACGATCTGGTCAGGGAAAAATCGGTGCCCTGGTTTGGTGTACGCAATTATCTGGCACGCAACTACATGCGCGACCAGATGAAGGTTGGCGACGAGGTACTGTTCTACCACTCCTCGTGTCCCGAGCCGGGCATCGCCGGTCTGGCACGGGTATCGACAGCCGCCTATCCCGATGAGACGCAGTTCGACCGGAAGAGCAAATACTTTGATCCCAAGGCCACGCGTGAAACGCCGCGCTGGATGCTGGTGAACGTGAAGCTGGTGAAGAAGACGCGGCTGCTTTCCCTCGAAGAATTGCGCCGGGCCAAGGGGCTCGAGGACATGATCGTCCTGCAGCGTGGCAACCGGCTGTCGATCACGCCGGTGACACCCGGGCAACTCAAGAACGTGCTCAAGCTGCTGGACGCGAAATTCTGATGGCCGCGCCGGTTGGCTGCCGGTTGGTTGCAGCGTGATCCGCGGCCTGATCATCCTGTTGTCGTTCCAGGGCGCTGGCGAACTGGTCTCGCGGCTGCTTGCCTTGCCGGTTCCCGGGCCGGTGATCGGCCTGGTCCTGCTGCTGGCATTCCAGGTGGTTCGCGGCAAGACCGATGAGCCCGTTGCCGTTGTTGCTTCCACCCTGACCAGGCACCTCGGGCTGCTGTTCGTGCCGGCCGCAGTGGGCGTGGTGATGTTCTGGCCGCAACTGCGATTGCACCTTTGGGCAGTGGTAATCGCGCTGGCGGTGAGCGTGATCGCCACCATTGCCGCAAGTGCCGCCGTGCTCAGGTTTTGGCCGGGCAAACCCGCGGCAGGCCGATAGCATGGACGTCGCGCTGCCCATTGCCGAAATCTGGGTTTACCTCGCCGGAAGCCCGCTGTTTGCATTGCTGCTGACCTTGCTCGCCTATGAAGCAGGCGTGACCGTCTACGAAAGGCTGGATCGACATCCGTTCGCCAATCCAGTGGCCATTGCCGTGCTTCTGGTGGCGATCACCATCTCGCTGATCGACATGCCCTACGCGAAGTACTTCGAGGGCGCGCAGTTCATTCACTTCCTGCTTGGCACTGCCACGGTAGCGCTGGCCGTGCCGATTTATCAGTGCTGGGATGCCTTGCGCGGCCGGGTGTTTCCGCTGCTGGTGTCGCTGTTGTGCGGTGGCGGGGTCTCGATCCTGACCGCCGTGGGCCTTGCGCGACTGCTGGGTGCCGATGGCATCATCCAGAAAGCCATGATGTCCAAGTCGGTCACCGCGCCGATCGCCATGGGTGTCGCTGAACGCATCAGCGCCTCACCGACACTGACCGCGGTGTTTGCGGTGACCACCGGCGTGATGGGTGCGATTGTGGCGCGGTATGTGCTGGATGCGCTGCGCCTGACCGAATGGTGGCAGCGCGGCTTCGCCATCGGCGTGGCCGCGCACGGAATCGGCACGTCGCGCGCGCTGTCGGTCAATGCCGAGGCTGGTGCATTTTCCGGACTGGCGATGGGCCTGCACGGCATTGCCGGCGCGGTGCTGATCCCGCTGCTTGCCCCCCTGCTGGGCTAGCGCATGGACATCACGTTCTGGCTGACGTATCTGGGTGTGGGCATATTCGTCGGTTTCTTTGCCGGTCTGCTCGGCATCGGCGGCGGCGCGGTCATGGTGCCAATACTTTCACTGACGTTTGCCGCGCGTGGATTCTCCAGCGACCACGTGGTGCACATGGCGCTGGCCACCTCGATGGCCACCATCATTCCCGGTTCGTTCGCCAGTGCCTGGACGCATCACCAGCATCAGGCGGTCAACTGGGAGGTGCTGAAGAAAATGGTGCCGGGAATCCTCGCCGGTACCTTCTCCGGGGCCATCGCGGCGCATTTCGCCAGCACGGCTTTTCTGAAACTGTTTTTCGTGGGCTTCATCTGCTTTCTCGCCGTCCAGCTGTTGTTTGACCTCAAACCAAAAAGCCGCCACGCGCTGCCCGGCAGCGGCGGCCTGTTTGCATTTGGTGTGCTCATGGGCGTGATTTCAAGTTTTGCCGGCATCGGTGGCGCGGTGCTGTCGATCGCCTTTCTCACCTGGTGCAATCTGCGCATGCATGAAGCCATTGGCACGGCGGCGGCCATCGGCGTCCCGCTGGCCATTGCCGGCACGGTGGGGTTCATTGCGACCGGCCTGATGGATCGCGAGTTGCCGCCATGGAGCCTGGGTTACGTTTACCTGCCCGCCTTCGCCGGCATTGCCGTCACCAGCTTTGTGGTTGCGCCGCTCGGCGCGCGGCTCGCACATCGCTTGCCGGTGGTCGTGCTGCGGCGCATCTTCGTGGTGTTCCTGGTCGGCCTGGCCGCGAAGATGGCGATCTCGGTCTAGGCAGCGTCGAGTACCCGGTCAGGGAATTCGCAGGTCAGAGACCGTTCCAATCGCGCATGATGCGCTCGAAGATTTCCACCGATTGACCGATGCGTTGCACGGAGCACCATTCATCGGTCTGGTGCGCCAGCTCCGGTTGACCCGGTCCGACGATGACTGTGGGCACGCTGGTGACACCGCTTTGCAGATAGCCGCGCTGCAGATCCGCGCCGTCCGTGGAAAACATGATGGTCTTTGGCGTGGGGCGCGCATCGTTGAATGGCGAGGTGATGTCGTACACGCTTTCAATCCACTCGTGCGGCTCCGAGTACAGCGGTGGCGTCTCCACAATCTTGCGCAATGTCCCCAGCCCGCCGATAAGGTGTTCGATCGAGTGGCAAAGATGTACGTGGTCAATGCCGGGCACCGAGCGCATGTCGACCGTCATCTTCACTGAATCCGGCACCGAATTGGTATTGAGGCCGCCGTGCACGGTGGCGATGTTCATGGTCGGCTTGCCCATCACATGGTGACAATCGACGCCGCACTCGTGTTTCCAGTCAAACTGCGACAGCTTGTCGATGACCTTTCCCATCTTGAGGATGGCGTTTTCGCCCTGCTCCGGCATGGAGGCGTGCGCCGTCTTGCCCTTGGTCTCGATCTCCACCCAGATGAGGCCCTTGTGGCCGACATAGGGATAGTTCGCGGTTGGCTCGGCGACGACGATGGCGCCGGCACGGTCGAGCAGCCTTTCCTGGACCAGGTATTTGGCGCCCTCACAGCCGACTTCCTCGGATGCGGTCAGCACGAGCGTGACGCCGGGGGAATTGCGCAGGTGCGGCGCGAGCTTGATGGCCGCCACCACAAACGCGGCGATGCCGCTTTTCATGTCCGTGGCGCCGCGGCCGAACAGACGGTCACCGTCCATCTCGCCGGCGAACGGATCCCGCGACCAGACGGAAGCGCCAAGCGGCACGATATCGATATGCCCGGTGAAGCAGATGGGCGGTTTGTCCTGCCGGCCGCCGATGGTGGCGATGACGCTCGTACGTGCGTCAGCGAACTCGTGGTAGGCCACCGTGAATCCAGCCGACTCCAGGAGCTTTCCCAGATGCCGGGCGCAGTCACGCTCCTGGCCGGGCGGATTGATCGTGTTGTAATGCAGCAGGTCGCGAGTCAGGTGCAGCGGGTTTTGCGGCATGATGGTTGTCCACGTCGGGTGGCACCCGATTTGACGCAAAATACAGGGCACGTCCGAACATCGAATTGCGTTTGGGTCGCAGCAAGCGATGACCAGAACACCATCTTACCAAAGGCCGCCAGTGTCCAAGCGGCCAGGAGCCCGACCATGAATTCAACTTCACTGCGCTGCGCCATTGCGGCGCTTTGCCTGGCCGCATTGAGTGCCTGTACAAGCATGCCGGGTCCGCGCGAAGGGGTATGGCGCATTGACCTCAATGACGAGATTGTCGGCCGCGTGTTGCGTAACGCGACCGGTGAGCAGGTGGAGGCAATACTGGGCAAGCCCTACCAGCGCATGCGCTTTGACAACCTTGAAGCCACCGCCTGGGACTACCGCTACAAGGACCTCTGGGGCTACTGGGTCGAATTGAGCGTGATGATCAACGACAACAACCGCGTACTGCACGTGATCAAGCAGCGCATTGAGAGCACCCGCGACGACTGACCCTTCCTTTAGACGGCGGTAAGCCGCGTGAGCGCCTCGCGGTATTTGTCGCTGGTTCTTTGGGCAATTTCTGGCGGCACATCCGGCGCCGGCGGCTTGCGGTTGAATCCGATCGAATCCAGCCAGTTGCGGATGTACTGTTTGTCAAAACTCTCCGGCGATTCGCCGACCTTGTAGGAACTGAGTGGCCAGAAGCGCGATGAATCCGGGGTCAGCACCTCGTCGATCAGGTGCAGGCGACCGCTTGCATCGACGCCGAATTCGAATTTGGTGTCGGCAATGATGATGCCCTTGGTGAGCGCGTAATCCGCCGCTTCGGTGTAAAGGCGTATGGCGGTGTCGCGAACTTCGGCCGCACGCGCGGCGCCGATGATTTTTTCGGTTGTCGCGAAATCGATGTTTTCATCGTGTTCGCCGGCCTCTGCCTTGGTGGCGGGCGTGAATATTGGTTCCGGCAGTTTTGAGGCGCGTTGCAACCCCGGCGGCAGCTTCACGCCGCACACCGATTGCGATTGCTGGTATTCCTTCCAGCCCGAGCCCTCCAGATAGCCACGCACCACCGCCTCGATGGGCAGCACCTTGTATTTGTTGACGACGATGGCGCGCCCACGAACCTGCTCGCGCTCGTTCGGTGCAACCACTGTTTCGGGGTCGATGCCCGTCAGCTGGTTGGGCACGATGTGCGCCAGCCTGCCGAACCAGAAGTTGGCCAGCGCCACCAGGATTTCCCCCTTGTGCGGAATCGGCGTGGGCAGGATCACGTCATAGGCAGACAGTCGGTCGCTGGCAACCAGCAATAGCTTGTCGTCACCGACGGAATAAATATCCCGTACTTTGCCGCGTGCGACCAGCGGCAGTGAGGAAATGGAAGACTGGTACACGGAATTGCCTCGCTAGATGAGAACGGCCGCCGCCAGCGTCAGCAGGATGACGATTGACAGCAGGATGGGATAACAAATGCCGATGAGTGCATAGCGCAGCACGGTTGCCCACTTGCGGCCGTCAAACACGCGCTGCATGGCGACGGCGAAGTAAATCATACCCGCCAGCGACAGCCAGTCCCCGATGGCCGATGGCAACCGTGCCAGCGCCAGCAGCAGCAGGAATGCAAAGGAGTGCACATGCAAGGCATAGACGAAATGGTCGCCGTAGGGAATCTTCCGGCGCCAGTAAAGGATCCACGTGAACAGCGCGAACACCGGCAGCATTGCGAACATGGCATTAGGGGCATAGCCGATCACCCGGTCGCGCACCTGTGCGCCCACCACGCGCAGGGGTGCATCGCCGTATTTCTCGTGCATGTAGGCGCGGATTTTCAGGCACTGCACACTGTCCTTGCTGCAGGTGATA
This sequence comes from Usitatibacteraceae bacterium, assembly GCA_044229235.1. Taxonomy (GTDB): domain Bacteria; phylum Pseudomonadota; class Gammaproteobacteria; order Burkholderiales; family Usitatibacteraceae; genus UKL13-2. Next base: position 31,942 of record JBGATH010000024.1, on the reverse strand, counting down.
TTGGCAAGAAACGGTGTATCCCAGTCGCCTTCGCCCGCATCAAACTTCACCTTGCCGATCGGTCCGGCCTTGCTGACCTTGAGGCCGGGCTTCGTCTCGCCAGCCCCCGACGACAGGGCCGCCGCCTGGTCGCGGGCGGCGCTGCCGACTTCATTGCGCACGAAATTGCCGGCACCGAAGATCTTCACGACCAGAAAGAAGATCAGGCTGGCGCCGAAGTACAGCCGCAGCGGCCGCAGGTAACTGCGCTTTCGGCCGGCAAAGTAGCGGCGCGTCAGTTCGCCCGGGCGAAACAGCAATAGTGCAAGCGTTCGAAAAAACCGCCCGCCCGGCAGCAAATACTCCGCGGCATAGCGACGTGCCAGTTGGCCAACCGGGGCAGGATGGCGCGCCGTTTCCTGCCCGCAGTTGGGACAGAAATTGCCGCGCTTGTCTCCCAGAACAAAATTGCAGTTGAGGCAATAGGCCAAACTGTCGACCGAAAGTCCTGCCGGAGGTTCGGCCGTATCGGTCAATTGACAACCTGTTTCAATTCGCCCTTGGCATATTTCTCGGCCATTTTCGACAGGTTGATGGCCTTGATTTTCGATGCCTGCCCGACGCAGTTGAACTGTTCGTAGCGCTGCTTGCAAATGGCCTTGGCGGCGGCGCGCGCAGGCTTGAGGTAGTCGCGCGGGTCAAACGCGCCCTTGTTCTCGTTCATGTACTTGCGGATTGCGGCGGTCATGGCGAGGCGGATGTCCGTATCAATGTTGACCTTGCGCACGCCGTGCTTGATGCCTTCCTGGATTTCTTCTACGGGCACGCCATAGGTTTCCTTCATGTCGCCACCGTTGTCGCGGATGATCTGCAACAAATCCTGCGGGACGGACGACGAACCGTGCATCACCAGATGCGTGTTGGGGATGCGCGCATGGATGGCCTTGATACGATCGATGGCGAGGATGTCACCAGTCGGCTTGCGGGTGAATTTGTAGGCGCCGTGCGAGGTGCCGATGGCGATCGCCAGCGCGTCCACGCCGGTGAGCTTGACGAAGTCCGCCGCCTGGTTCGGGTCGGTCAGCAATTGTTCGCGCGTCATGGTGGAATCGGTGCCGTGGCCGTCTTCCTTGTCGCCGCGCATGGTCTCGAGCGAACCAAGGCAGCCCAGCTCGCCCTCCACGGAAACGCCGATGAAATGTGCCATGTCCACTACGCGCCGGGTCACATCGACGTTGTATTCATAACTGGCGATGGTCTTGCCGTCGGCCTGCAGCGAGCCGTCCATCATCACGCTGGAAAAGCCCAGGCGCATGGCCTGCTGGCATACCGCCGGGCTCTGGCCGTGGTCCTGGTGCATGGCGATGGGCACGTTGGGGAAGCTGTCCACGGCCGCTTCGATGAGGTATTTGAGAAAGGTCTCGCCCGCATACTTCCGCGCACCGGCCGAGGCCTGCATGATTACCGGTGAATCGGTTTCCGATGCCGCTTCCATGATGGCCTGGACCTGCTCGAGGTTGTTGACGTTGAATGCGGGCAGTCCATAGTTGTTTTCAGCAGCGTGATCGAGCAGTTGACGCATGGATACGAGGGGCATTTCAATCTCCAGGGAATGTGCGGAAGCAGGCGGCCGCGAGCCGCGGGGCGAGGGTGGGTCTGATGCAAGATTTTACCGCGCGGCGCCGGTCAAAGGGTTGCACGCGTTGCGGCGAACCAGGCAAAAAGCATTGCCATGGATCAAACGCAAGCACTGGCGTGTCCGGGCAGCCGTTGCCTTTCATGCCGCGAGCCGCGCGTGCTGCGGGTTGGCCGCGCGCGCTAGTTTTCGCGGAGCGCAGGCGCAATCATCAGGTCAATGAGGGGCGGTGCCTCGCGCGCGAGCAGTAGCAGCTTTCCGTCGGGACTGACGGCGATATTGGTGCCCACCGCTGTCGGTGCGTAGGCGAAGCGCCGCTCGGCATGACTCGCCAGATCATGGCGCACCAGCTTGCCGTCACCGCGCGACAGGTACCAGATGGCATCGCCGCCCAACGCCCAGTCAAAACGATTGCTGTCATCCAGGCCGATTGCGACCGGCTCGCACTGAAGGGTGTCGAGGCGGCAGCGCGTCGCGCCGGAAAGCTGTGGCTGCGTGAACACGAGCGCATTGCCGGCAATTGCGTACTGGGACACCAGCGGCAAGGGCAAGCGGATGCTAGCGCCGCCCCGGCTCACGCGATTGAGCCGCGCGGCATGGTTTACCAGCTCGCTCACGAGCAGGTCGCCGCCGCCGATCTCCTGGATGTCGTTGACGCTGCCGCCCAAGTGAAGCAGGACGTCAACCCGTCCATCCGCCAGCGTCAGCCTGATGGCCTGCTGGTTGGTCGGTAGCGGACCGTCCAGGGCAATGCGCGTGGCGTAGATGGCGCGTCCATCCCGCGACCAGTGCGGGCGGATATAGCGAAAGCCGGCCGGCAGCGGCAGCCTGCGGGCGTCACCATTCCTCGTGCCCACGTACAAGCCCTCCAGGCCGTCGCGATTGGATGCAAACACAACCTGATTCCCGTCCGGCGAAAACTCCGCCTGGTTGGAGTAACGCGTCGACGCCCACTGCGGCCGAGCGTCGCGACCCGGGTCGGCGGTGGAGGTCAGCCAGAGGTCTGCACGAAATGTCGCCATTTCGAAACTGATGGCGCCATGGCGGCCGGCATCCGGATGGCGCGCGCCGCGTGCGCCGAGCAGCGTGGCCCTGCCGGTGGCGAGATCAAGCAAGTTCAGGGCGCGAAATCCGGCCCAGTCTGCCGAGACAATCAGCGGCCCGCTGCTACCCAGCCAGGCAAGGCCGTAGACCAGGCCGTCGACTTTGCTGGCACGTTGCGGTGCGAACGGCGGGGTGACATTCGCCAGCCACGCACTGCTGTGTGATTGGGTGCCGCGGAAGAATGCCACGCGCCGCCCATCCGGGCTGAAGCGCGGTGCGCTGTCCTCGCCTTCCCCGGGCTGCGGAGCGATCAGGGCGGTGATTGCGCCCGATCGCAGGTCCAGAACCTGAATCGCCGAGGGCATTTGCGGCCGCGGTGACGCGGCGAATGCCAGGAAGTTGCCGTCAGCGGACAAATCGAACAGGGCGCGCAGCGAGGCAGAGCACTCGACCAGCCGCGTGTCCCGGGATTCGGCAAGCGCGCGCGAGAAGATGCCGCAATCCACACCATCAGCGTCGCGCCGAAAGTAAGCGATGCGCTTGCCATCCGGGAAAAATACCGGCGACGCGAGAGTCGCCGCGCTGCTGGTGACAACGACCCGTTTGCGCGATGCGACCTCCTGGACGATCAACTGGCTTTGCAACTCGCTGCGCTTGACGAACACGATGCGCCTTTCATCGGCGGAAAAGCGCGCATGAAATTCCAGGTCCGGATCAGCGGTGAATGGCACAGCCGCCGCGATTTGCCGTTCGAGAAAGACCGCGCCAGCCGCCGCCGGCATTGGACCCTGCCGGACGAGCACGACGACGCCGGCGATGGCAGCCACAGCCGTAGCAAACGCACCAGCCATCCTCCACCTGCGGCCTGCTGTGGGCGCCGGTGGTGAAGCAGGCCCAGGCGGAATGCTCGGCTGAGGCGGGACTGGCGGCGCCGGACGGGTGGCGCCAGCGTCGACAGCGTGCGCCGCAGGCTTCACGCCAACGACGTCAGCGATCAGGCGGTAACCGATTTTCGGCAAAGTTTCGATGTAGCGTGGCTCGCGGGTATCGTCGGCAAGCGCCGTCCGCAGCTCGCCGATGGCCCGCGACAGCACTTCGTCGTTGACCATGCGTCGCGGCCAGACCTCATTGATGAGCGTCTCGCGCGACACCACCTTGCCCTTTTCGAAAACCAGCCGCAGCAACAAGTCCATGAGGATCGGTCGCAGGCGTTGCACGCCGCGCAGACCGCTGAGTTCATTGGTTGCGGGGTCAGCGGTAAATGCACCTATGCAAAGCGGGTGCTCACTGCGCCATGCGGGCCTGGGGGTTGCTGTCATGCGCAGATTCTACGTTCGCGCACCCGCTATCGGCTCAGGTGCAACAAATTGGAGAAAAAACGGAGGGGAATGACCGCGCAACGTCGCCTCACGGGGCCGAGCATTATCGACTTTCACATCCCGGAGATCGTCCGTGTATCAACGCTGCCTGCTGTTACTGCTCGCCCTGTTTGCCGGTACCGCCTCGGCGCAGGAGTCGGCCTGCCCTTCACGCTTGTTTGTCAGCGGCTATTTCAGCACCGTGCACATCTACGATGCCTGCACCGGCGCTTTTCTGCGAAATCTCGACACGCGTACGCGGCTCAATGGCGCCCAGGCCATGCGTGTGGGACCGGACGGATTGCTGTATGTCGTCGCCGAATCGGCACGCGCAATTCACAAATATCGTCCGGATACGCTCGAATACGTTGGCCTGTTCGCCAGTACGCCAGCGATGGGACCGCTTGGCATTGATTTTGCCGCCGACGGAAGTGTTTATGTCGCCGGTTACGACAGCAACGACGTAAAGAAATACGACAGCAGCGGCGTATTGATTGGTGCGGCGTTCGCCGCTGGCGCCTCCGGTATCAGCGGCCCCGAGATCGGTACCATGTTCGGGCCCGACGGCAATCTTTACGTGCCCGGCTACAACTCGCACAACGTGATTCGTCTTGACCCCCGCACGGGTCAGACCAGCGTGGTGGTCGCGCCGCGGGCAGGTGGAATTTTTCGTCCCCGCGGCCTGTTGTTGGACAAGGACGGCCAATCCTTCTTGCTTGCTGTTGAGGGCACGGGGCAACTGATGCGCCTGCGAATTGCCGACGGCAACCTGAGCGAATTTGCACGCGGGCTGAGCGGCTCCACCATGGTTGCGTATGCGCCAGACGGCAAGCTGCTGGTGGTGCACGACGGCGGTGTGGCGCGGCTTGACCCCCTCACCGGCACCAACCTGGGCACGCTGGTGGCCGCAGGCTCCGGGGGTTTGAGCGGGCCGACGTTCATCGCGGTGTTGCCGAATTCAAATACGCGGACCCCGGACCGTTCGCAGATTGGCACGCAGTACTGGGTGGTGGGAAACAGCAGTTTCGCCGGAAACGTTCTGTCGGTTCCCGATGTGTTCAGCGCGACCGGCAGCGCGTTCGGCCCGGATCTTCGCTTCAGCGATCTGGCGGTAAAGCGCTGGGGCAGTGTCCGCATCGAATTCGTTTCGTGCAATCGTGCCCAGTTCAGCTGGGACTCGACCGGCCCGGGCAGTGCTGACTTCGGATCAGGCGCCTATGAAATCAGCCGCTTTTTTGTCAACGAGGCCACCGATCGTTGCCTGCAGCAGGGCATCGCCGCCGCCGACAAGAGCTGGGTCAATGGGCATTGGTGGGGCGGCGATTCGCGTTCGGGGGAGGGCATGTTTCTTGACCGGCGTGCCGATGGCGCGGCATTCTTTGCGTGGTTCACGCATCGCCCACGTTAGCAGCGGAGATTGCCATGTTGCAGATCCTACTTTCAATGGCCATCATCCTGCCGCCGGACTACCTGCTGGCCTCCGCGCCAGCCGATTGCAGGACCGATGCGGGCGCGGAGTGCCGCGCTATCCGGGAAAAGGCATGCCGGCGCGATATCGATGCATGGACGGAACGGCTGGCGGGACAGGTTGCGGCGGCTGATCTGCCACGCCTCGAAAAGGAGGCGCGGGCGCGCATCAGCCAGAATCGGCGCGAAGGCGTCTCCGAGTGCCAGACATACTACGAACTCAATGGCGGCCGCGACCGTTGCAAGTTTTCCGACACCGCATCGTGCCAGGTTGAGAAGCAACGGCGATGCGGGGCCGCGATAGATGGTTTTCTGCAGCAGGTGGAACAGACTGAGCGGGCCATTGCGTCCGAAATTGCGCGCAGCGAGAGGAAGCCACCGGATTTTAAGGGCAGGGTGCGCGACAATCGCCGGCGTGGCGTCGATGATTGCCAGACCTGGAGCGAGTTGGCAAAGATGGCGGCCACGCAATGAACCCGGGTCGCAAAGTGGGAGCGCTGTCTTGAGGCGCATCGGTCGTGCGCATTTTGCATTTCTGGGCGTGCCGGCCACCATCAATGCGCTGGCGATGCTAGTTGTCTCATTCAACTCGACGTTTCGAATCGGCAGCGGCTACACCTGGCTGTTGCCGCTGGCAATGGCGCTGGCCTGTCTTGCCGTCGCCGCCGCCTGCGCCGTCCGACGCGGCCGGGACCTCGGCTGGGCGCCGCTGTCAACGGCCGGCATCTTCGTCGTTTGCCTGTTTTTTGTACCGTTGGTGTTGGTCATTCTGGCGTTGCTGGTTTTCCTGCCGTCGCGCCCGTCCGCCGTGCAGTTTGGTCCGTCTCCGCATCCGGTTGGGGCGGGTGCCCTGCTCGTAGCGCTGGTGCTGGCCGCTGCGCCCTGGTTGCTGGCACTACTGGCGAAACTGATCTAGGCGGAACGAATGCTGCGTTGCTTCAGGCCTGTCACCCAGGACATGGTCCAGGGCCTGACACCGAGCGCCATGCCGACGGTCTGGCGCTGATCTGCGGGCAGATAGCTGTCGAGCTCCGCGAGTTCATGAAACTCGTGCGCGATGCGCTCGAGTTTGCGTTCCAGGTGTGACACCGACGCTTTTGACAGGTCGCGGAACTCGAAACGAAAGTACGCACCCATGGCGAGGAAATCGGCCTGAATGAAATCGGCCACGACTGACTTGCCGTACGAACGGCGTATGGGTCCGTCGCGCTGCAATCGCAGCGTCTTGGGAACCTTCAGGCGGACGGTGTTGTTGGGGCCTAGCTCGATCAGGCGCAGTTTGTCCAGCTTCAACAGCAGGGACAGGCATTCCGCCTTGGTGAGCACGTACGTTTCCAGAATGGCCTCCATATCCCAGTCATTGAATACCAGGTAGAACAGTCCCAGCAGGCGTGGGTCCTTTGCCAGGGCCTGTTCCTGGGTGCTGCTCATCTCATTGGTGTCGGTTGAGGCGCCGCGCGCCTGCCGCGCCAATTCGAAAAAATCGATCTCGAGGACTTCACAGATTTCCTCGACCCGGCGCAGCGTAAAGGTTTCTTCCGCGAACAGCCGCTTCACGCTGGCTTCGGACAATTTGAGGCTTGCCGCCAGCATGCGATAGGACATGCCGCGCGATTTGAGCGCGGTCTTCAGTGCGGCGAGCAGGGTGCTGGTGTTGGCTTTGGCTGGCATGGTGGCGCTCGATGCGGGTGGTATTGAATGACAATACTAAACCACAAAAGTATTGTGCGCGCTTGAAGCCGCGACCACAATCCTTTTCACCAACCACCCGAACGGGAGTCCGCCATGAAATCCAGACTGATGCTTGCCGCCATGCTGACCATGAGCGTCACCGCAGCGTTCGCTGAAACAGCGGATGACTGCTTCCCTGTTTGCACGCAATCGGCGCCAGCTGCCGCGGAACCGCTGCAGGCGAACGACGCACCCGCCGCGACCGCGAGCGGTTGCAGTGAGTCGCTGGTGAACAAGGTTGATGCGCTGAATAACCAGGTCAAGCCGATCAAGGAGATCGTGGGTTACGTGCGCACGCCTCAGGGTTTGGCGGTGAAGCTGGTGAACGACCACATCGTCAAGATTCCCGCATGGGTCGGATTCGCACTCGATCCTGTTGGCACCATCAAGCACAAGGCGATCGACGAAGTGCGATCGCGCGCCAGGACGGCAATGGGTGTCAACAGTGGCTGCAGCGACGCTGTCGTCGTGCCGGACAACCTGTCGATTGACGCCGCCTGACGGCACCTGGGCAGCAGCTAGGCCCGGCGGTGTTCGCCGAGCTGCACGATCTTCATGGTATTGGTGCCGCCCGACTGGCCGATCGGCTCGCCCATGGTGATCACCACAATGTCGCCGACCTTGGCCACGCCGTTTTCGAGCAGCACCTGCTCCGCCGCGATCATCAACTTTTCGCGATCGTGGCCTTCGTAGGCCAGCGTGAAAGGCCGGACGTCACGCATCAGCGAGACCTTGGTCAGCGTGGCAATTTCCGGGGTCAGCGCATAGATCGGCACGCCGGAATTGAGGCGCGACATCCACAAGGCAGTCGACCCGGATTGCGTCAGCGAGGCAATGCACTTCACGTTGAGGTGATGCGCGGTGAACAGGGCGGCCATGGCGATGGATTGATCCACGCGGGTGAACACGCGATCCAGGAATTCGCGATCCAGCTTGACCTCCGCGCTCTTCTCGGCTTCCACGCAGATGCGTGCCATCGCTTCCACCGTCTCCACCGGGTACTGGCCCGAGGCAGACTCGGCCGACAGCATCACCGCATCGGTGCCATCCAGAACAGCGTTGGCCACATCCGACACCTCGGCGCGGGTGGGAATGGGCGAAGACACCATCGACTCCATCATCTGCGTCGCGGTGATGGTCAGCTTGTTCATCTCGCGCGCCATGCGGATCATGCGTTTCTGCAGTGCCGGCACCGCCGCGTCACCCACTTCCACGGCCAGGTCGCCGCGCGCCACCATGATGCCGTCGCAGGCTTTCATGATGTCCGCCAATGCCTCGTTGGTGACGGCCTCGGTGCGCTCGATCTTGGCGATCAGCATGGCATGGCCGCCGGCTGCCCGCATCAGTTCGCGTGCCATGTACATATCGGCGCCGCTCTTGGGAAACGACACCGCCAGGAAGTCGGCATTGAGCAGCGCGGCCGTCTTGATGTCTTCCATATCCTTGGCGGTCAGCGGTGGCGCGGTCAGGCCGCCGCCTTTGCGGTTGATGCCCTTGTTGTTGGACAGCACGCCGCCCTGCCGGACGATGCAATGAATCTCGTTCTTCTTGACGCTGGACACCTCAAACACCAGCAAGCCGTCGTTCAGCAGCAGCAGGTCTCCGGCTTTCACGTCGCGCGGCAATTCCTTGTAGTCGATGCCAACTCGTTCCTGGTCCCCAAGCGGGCAGTCCGCATCGAGGATGAAATTGTCGCCGGGCTTGAGCATGATCTTGCTCTCGGCGAATTTGCCGACACGGATCTTGGGGCCTTGCAAGTCGGCGAGAATGCCGATGGGCTTGCCGTACTTGGCGCCCAGTTCACGCACCAGCTTCGCGCGGTTCTGGTGATCTTCGGCGGTGCCGTGCGAGAAATTCATGCGCACGACATCCACGCCAGCCGCGATCAGGCGATCGAGGACTTCAGGCGAGGAAGTGGCAGGACCGAGGGTGGCAACAATCTTTGTGGCGCGACGCATGGCTAATCCAGTCTTGTATGTACGGCGAAAGGCAACCTACGCCGAAGCGCGTTGCTCGAGTATGTCCACGGCAGGCAGAACTTTACCCTCAAGAAACTCGAGGAATGCGCCGCCACCGGTGGAGATGTAGGAAACCCTGTCCGCGATGCCGTACTTGGCGATCGCCGCCAGCGTGTCGCCGCCGCCGGCAATGGAAAATGCGCTGGAATTTGCGATGGCCCGCGCAACGGTCTCGGTGCCGTGGCCGAACTGGTCGAACTCGAACACACCGAGCGGTCCGTTCCAGACGATCGTGCCGGCGTTCTTCATGATGCCCGCAAGCGTCGCCGCGGTCTGCGGGCCCAGGTCGAAAATCATGTCGTCTGCCGCAACCTCGGCTGCAGGCTTGGTTGTTGCCGTGGCCGTCGCGGAAAACTCCTTGCCGCATACCACGTCGGTCGGAATGGGAACGGCGGCACCGCGCGCGGACATCATGTCGATGATCAATCGGGCCTCGTTGACGAGATCGGGCTCGGCGAGGGATTTTCCGATTGGCAGCCCCATCGCCAGCAGAAAAGTGTTGGCGATGCCACCGCCCACGACCAGCTGATCGACCTTTTCAGCAAGTGACTTGAGAATGGTCAGCTTGGTGGAAACCTTGGAGCCGGCAACAATGGCCACCATCGGCCGCGTCGGGGTCTTCAATGCCGCACCGAGCGCGTCCAGCTCCGCGGCTAGCAGCGGGCCGGCGCACGCGACCCCGGCAAACTTGGCAATGCCATGCGTGGTGGCCTCGGCACGATGCGCCGTGCCGAAGGCATCATTGGCGTAGATGTCGCAAAGCGCGGCCATCTTGCGGGCGAGTTCATCGCTGTTTTTCTTTTCGCCCTTGTTGGTTCGGCAGTTTTCCAGCATCACCACCTGGCCGGCGGCGACATCCACGCCGTCGAGCCAATTGGCGAGCAACGGCACCTCGCGGCCCAGCAATTCACCCATGCGGCGGGCGATCGGCGCGAGTGAATCCTCCGGCTTGAATTCGCCTTCGGTGGGGCGGCCCAGATGGGAGGTCACCATGACTGCCGCGCCTTTTTCGAGCGCCATGCGAATGGCCGGAACGGAGGCGCGGATGCGCGTGTCGTCGGTGATGCGGCCGGCGTCGTCCTGCGGCACATTGAGGTCGGCGCGAATAAATACGCGCTTGCCGGCCAGCTCCTGGTCGACGAGTCGTTTGAAGTTCATTTCCGGAGGCGAATGGTGAGGGGTATGTTTATTGGCGGCAGCGGGAAAGCGAGTTCTCGGCAGTCACAAACTCGCCGGCTGCTTCCTGCAATTTCGGCTGCAGCGCGTCATTGGGTGCGCCGGTTTCCTTGCTGAACTGGGTGTAGGCGTCGATATACATGCCCATCGACGCCATCAGCGCGGTGCGCACCGTGCCCACACATTCATCAGCCTGCAGCGCCTGCGCGTCCGAGCGAATCGCCGTCATCTTCTGGATGACCCCGCCGATTTCGCCGCGACCGGTCCTGGTGGCTTCGCCCAGGGTGTCTTTCCAGCGACGGATGATGGCCGAGAGCGCGTCGGCGTTCTGCAGTCGCTCGCCGCGGGCGCGCTCGGCGCGCACTGCTTCGTCGGCCGCGGACTTTTGCTCTTCCAGGCGCTTCGCCGTCTCACGTTCCTGTTGCTTGAGCGAATCGCCGGCAGTCGCGGCGCTGGTGGGAGCAGGTGCCGCCGGCTTGTCTTTGCAGGCCACGAGGGTGGCAGACAGCAGGATGGCGAATATGGCGAGGAAGCGATGATTGTTTTTCATGGCAGTTCCAGTGGGTAGGTCGAAAAAATCGAACGATTGAAGCTAGGCGGTGCGCGCGACTTTGCGCCTGCCCGGTGAATTCTGCCGCATCTGCTGTAATTCGTCGTTGATGCGGCCGGCGGTGGTCACGAACAGAAAAGGCAATACGGCATGAATCACGGCAGCCAGCCCGCCGCCCAGCATCTTTACACCGAAACGCAGCGCGAAACCAAAATGTTCGCGGTAGGTCTCGTTGACGGCGTTGGGATGCTGGGTGAAGGGATTGGGCATGGAAGTGTCGATTACCTCTGTGTGATTCCGGTGTCGTTCCGGCACCGCCTTGCCTCGGCGGACCTGAATGGCCCGCCGGTTTGCATGGCGCAATGCGGTTTCGCGCCGCGCCGCAATTGCAGCGGAGCCCGCTACTTCGCACCCATCAACGCCACCGTCGTGTCCAGCATGCGGTTGGAAAAGCCCCACTCGTTGTGGCTCCGGCCGGCCCCATGGGCCTTAACCTGGCATGAAGCCGCCAGGTTAGCCTGCGCCGCAACGAGCGGGGCGTGCCCCATGTTACTTCGCACCCATCAACGCAACCGTGGTGTCCAGCATGCGGTTGGAAAAGCCCCACTCGTTGTCATACCAGGATGAGACTTTGACGAGGCGGCCGGAGACCTTGGTCAGTGTCGAATCAAAGCTCGAGGAATGGGCGTCGTGGTTGAAATCGATCGACACCAGCGGCGCGGTGTTGTAGTTGAGGATGCCCTTCATGCCGGGTTCGGCGGCGGCGGCCTTCATGATGGAATTGACTTCTTCCACCGTCGTGTCGCGCGCAGCGATGAATGACAGGTCAACCACCGAGACGTTGATGGTCGGAACACGAATGGCATAGCCGTCGAGCTTGCCGTTGAGTTCCGGCATCACCAGGCCCACGGCGGCGGCGGCGCCGGTCTTGGTGGGAATCATCGACATGGTGGCCGATCGGGCGCGGCGCAGGTCCTCGTGCATCACATCGGTCAGCACCTGGTCGTTGGTGTAGGCGTGGATGGTGGTCATGAGGCCGTTCACCAGGCCGATTTTTTCGTGCAGCGGCTTCACCAGCGGCGCGAGGCAATTGGTGGTGCAGGAGGCGTTGGAAATGACCGTCATGGCCGAGGTCAGCACGCCGTGGTTGACGCCGTAGACGACGGTGGCATCGACATCCTTGCCGCCGGGGGCGGAAATGATGACTTTCCGGGCGCCACCCTTGAGGTGAGCCGAGGCCTTTTCCTTGGTGGTGAAGAAGCCGGTACATTCCATCACCACGTCGACACCCATTTCACCCCAGGGCAACTGCGACGGATCACGCTGCGCCAGCACGCGGATGCGGTCGCCGTTCACCACCATGTGATCTCCGTCCACCACCACCGTGCCCGGAAACTTGCCGTGCGCGGTGTCGTAGCGCGTCAGGTGGGCGTTGGTTTCCACCGGGCCCAGGTCGTTGATGGCGACGATCTGGATGTCGTGCTTCTTGTTGCCTTCGTAGTGGGCGCGGAGGATGTTGCGGCCGATGCGGCCGTATCCGTTGATGGCGACTTTGATGGTCATGATAATGGCTTTCCGAGTGCGGGTTTGAGGTTGAAACGCGGGAGGACAAATTGTGGCGCGGGGCTTTGCATGATTGCCGGGACTGAGCCCATCATTTTACCGCATGACCCCGCGCGGCCCAAGGGCATTTCCGCCTGCCGCCGCCGGGCCGACCGGAGCAAAAGCACGTGATAATCGCCGCAACATGAAAAAAATCGTCATCGCGTCCGGTAATGCGGGCAAATTGCGTGAATTCGCCACCCTGCTGGCGCCCTTGCAGGTCACGGTGATCGCCCAGTCGGCGCTGGGCATCGGCGACGCCGAGGAACCGCACATCACCTTCGTCGAGAACGCGCTGGCCAAGGCGCGGCATGCGGCGCGCGCTTCCGGCCTGCCGGCGCTGGCGGACGACTCCGGCATCTGCGTGCCGGCGCTCGGCGGCGCTCCCGGCGTTTATTCAGCGCGCTATGCGGGCGAGCCGCGGTCCGACACCCGCAACAATCTCAAGCTGGTGGCTGCCCTTCAGGGCCAGACAGACCGGCGGGCCTTCTATTACTGCGCCCTGGTCATGCTGATGCACGCCGATGATCCGCACCCGCTCATTGCCGGCGCCGAGTGGCATGGTGAAATCGTCGACACGCCGGCTGGCGAGGGTGGATTCGGCTACGACCCCTATTTCTTTGTGCCCGAATTTGCTTGCACCGCGGCGGAACTGCCAGCTGAGACCAAGAATCGCGTCAGTCATCGCGCCCAGGCCATGCGCCGGCTGGTGGAAAAGCTCGACGCGTGGCGCTGATCGCCCCGCCCGGACGGGCAGCATTGGCGTTCGCGTCGCTGCCGCCGCTGTCGCTCTACATCCACATTCCCTGGTGTGTGAAGAAATGTCCGTATTGCGATTTCAACTCGCACGAGGTCAAGGATACGGGAGCGGCCAGCGGCGCGCTGGCGGGTATTCCCGTGCGGCACGCCGCCACGGCGGCGCCACAGGAACAGCAGTACCTCGACGCGCTGATCGCAGACCTGGACCACGCCCTGCCCGGCATCTGGGGCCGGCGAGTGTATTCGATCTTCTTCGGTGGCGGCACGCCGAGCCTGCTGTCGGCGGCCGCCATCGACGAAATACTGGCCGCGGTACGCGCGCGCGTCACACTGGACTCGGCGGCGGAAATCACCCTGGAAGCCAACCCTGGCACCTTCGAAGCAGAAAAGTTTCGCGGCTTTCGCGACGCCGGCGTGAACCGGCTGTCGATCGGCATCCAGAGCTTCAACGATACCCACCTGCAGGCACTGGGCCGCATTCACGACAGTGACGAAGCCCGTCGTGCCATCGCCATCGCGCAGGACAATTTCGACAACATCAACCTTGACCTGATGTTCGCCCTGCCCACGCAGTCGCTGGCCGAATGCGAGCAGGATGTGGACGCGGCCCTGTCGTTCGGCACCAGCCATCTCTCGCTCTATCACCTCACGCTGGAACCCAACACCCTGTTCCACCGTTTCCCGCCATCGCTGCCGGACGATGACCTGGCCGCAGACATGCAGGACATGATCGAAGCGCGGCTGGCCGGCGCCGGCTATGCGCACTATGAAACCTCGGCCTATGCCCGGCCCGGCCGCGAATGCCGGCACAACCTGAATTACTGGCGATTTGGCGACTACCTCGGCATTGGTGCCGGCGCGCACGGCAAGATCAGCTTTCACGATCGCGTCACGCGTGAGGCGCGCTTCAAGCAGCCGCAGGCGTTCATGGATGCGGCGATGCAGGGCAACGCTGCACAGGAGGTGAAGACCATTGGCCACGCCGAACTGCCGTTCGAATTCATGCTCAATGCCCTGCGCCTGACGGACGGATTCCCGCTGGCGCTGTTTGTCGAACGCACCGGCTTGCCGGTGACGGCGCTCACCGCCCGGCTCGATGCGGCCGAGGCGCGCGGGCTGGTCGAACGGGATCACCTGACGGTTCGCCCGACGCAGAAGGGCCGCCTGTTCCTGAACGACTTGCTGGAGATGTTCCTGCCCTGAAGGGAGCAGGAGACTTTTCAGCCAAACTCAAGAACTGGCGCGGATTACGTGGCATTTGTGGCCTGAAAGCCGCGCCAGTGCTTGAGTTCGTCTGCTTTGTGCTGGGTAACAATCAGTCCAGAAACTCGGCCTCGAACTCCGCGGCCGGCAGCGGCCTCGAGAAAAAATAGCCCTGGTATTCGTCGCACTCCAGGTCGCGAAGCACACGGTACTGGTCCTCGCTTTCCACGCCCTCGGCGACCACGTTCAGCTTGAGGCTGTGCGTCATGGCGATGATGGCGCGGATGATGGCCTCGTCGTTGACGTCGTTGCCGATATCGCGCACGAACGAGGAATCGACCTTGATGGAATCGACCGGCAGGCGCCTGAGGTAGGAGAGCGAGGAGTAACCCGTGCCGAAATCGTCGATGGCAATGCCGAGGCCCATGCCGCCTAGGCGCGTGAGCAGTTCGGCGTTCTCATCGATGTTTTTCAGCAGCATGCTCTCGGTGAGCTCCAGTTCCACCACGGTCAGGTCGAGATCCGCAGCTTTGGCAGCGGCGGCGATCGCTTTCAGCAGGCGCTCGCCGTCAAACATCTGCCCCACGGACAGGTTCACCGCCAGCTTCAGGTCGAGGTCGCTTTTCTGCCGCCACAGCGCAATCTGCCTGAAGGCATTTTCAAACACCCACTCGCCAATCGGCACGATGAGTCCGGCGTCCTCGGCCACGCCGATGAATTTGTCGGGCGCGAGCAATCCGCGACGCGGGTGCTGCCAGCGGATCAGCGCCTCCACGCCCGTGACCTTGCCGGTCAGAAACGACACGCGCGGCTGGTAGTAAAGCAGCAGTTCATTGCGTCGCAACGCCGTGCGCAGGAAGGTCTCGATCGAGTGGCGCTCCTGGGCGCGCGCATTCATCTCGTGCGAGAAGAACTGGTAGTTGTTGCGGCCCTTGGCCTTGGCGTCGTACATCGCCACGTCGGCGTGCTTCATCAGCGTCTGGGTGTCCTGGCCGTCGCCCGGATACACGCTGATGCCGATTGAGCAGGAGGTGTTGAGGTGCTGGCCTTTGATCATGATGGGTGCCGCCATCGAGGCGATCATCTTGTCGGCCACGTTCTGGGCGTCTTCCTGGTCCTCGGCATCCTCGCCCTGCGATAGGTTCTCGAGGATCACCGCGAATTCGTCCCCGCCGAGTCGGGCGACGGTGTCGGTGGCGCGCACACAGGCCGACAGCCGCCCCGCGACACGCTTGAGCAATTCGTCGCCGACATCGTGCCCCAGCGAGTCGTTGATGGTCTTGAAGCGGTCAAGATCGATAAACATGAATGCCAGCCGCGATTTCTTGCGCGCCGCATTGGCCACGCCCTGTTCCAGCCGGTCATTGAGCAGCATGCGGTTGGGCAGCTTGGTCAGCGGGTCACGTGTGGCGAGAAATTCGACGCGGTCTTCGGCAATCTTGCGGGTGGTGACGTTGGCGGTGGTGCCGGCCATGCGCAGCGCCCGCCCGGTCGGGCCGCGCTCGGCCACTTTGCCTTTGCTCTGCATCCACACCCAGTCACCGCTGGCGTTGGGCACGCGATACTCCGCCGAAAAGTCCGCTGTCTCGCCCTTGGCCGCGGCTGCCAGCGCCGCGCGAAAACGCTCCCTGTCGTCCGGGTGGTTCCAGGAAACGACTTCTTCGCCGGTGAAAATATTGCCGGGTTTGTCCGATGGCCGCGCATCGAGCAGCGTGTTCCAGTCATCGCTGAAATACACCTGGTTTGCCGCCAGGTCCCAGTCCCAGATGGCCAGGTTCGAGCCCTTCAGGGCCAGATCGAGGCGCTCCTTGGCGCGGGTAATCTCGCGCTCGGCGCGCAGGCGCTCGGTGATGTCGCGCCCCACACCCAGGCAAAAACGCTGCCCGCCAATTTCGAGGCGGCGGCCCTGGAACGCGTACGGAATCGCCCGTCCCCTGCTGTCGAGCATCGACGCCTCGACCGTCGCCTCCTCGCCGTGCTCGAGGATTCGCCGTATCGCCTCTCCCACTGCCGGACGGTCGCGTTCGGCGATGAAGTCCAGCGCGCGTTTGGTGGTGATGTCGGACTGCGAGTAGCCGGTGGTCTCGGCGAAGCTCTCATTCCAGCGCACCATCTTGCCGCCGACATCGAACATGAAGAACGCGCCGGGGAGGCTGCGCACCGCCGCCTCGGAAAACTCCTTCTCGTTGCGCAGCTTGCCCTCGGCATCCTTGCGGGCGACGATCTCGTCCTCCAGCAGCTGCTCCATGCGCAGGAACTCGGCCGTCAGTTCCTGAATCCGGTCCTCGGCAGATTCGGTGAAATCGCTGTACTCGCCGCTTTGCGCGCGCCGCTGTTCATTACGGGCATGGACCCGCGCTTCCAGGCGCGCGGCGGCGAGATCGGCGAGGTTGATGAGCATCTCGGTGTCGCGCGCATCGAGGTCACGCGACACCGTATCCATTACCGCAAACGCACCCACCACTTCACGCGTCGGCGACAATATCGCCGCTGCTGCGTAGAAGCACAGGTTGGGCGGGCCGCTGACCAGCCGATGATCGCGCAGGCGCTTGCTCGCCAGCAGGTCGGGAATGACGAATACGCGCGACAGCGTGCTGGCCGGGTCCGCTGCGGGCAGGAAGAAACTCTCGCTTCGCGACAGCGTCTGCGCCGGGAAACCGACCCGTGCCTTGAACCATTCGCGCCACGGCAGCGCCGGTGTGTCCGGCGCATCGAAGAAAGAGATACCGGCCATGGTGGTTTGCAATGCGGCGGCAGCCCGCTGCACCAGGTCGTCGAACGACGGTTCGGGCTTGGTGTCGAGGATCTCCAGCCGTTCCAGCGACTCGCGCGTCGCCGGCAACACCAGGTCACGTGCTGTCATGTCAGGCCTGCACTCACGGCGTCAATTGAGCGTGGCCATCACCGGCGCATGATCGGAAGGGCGTTCCAGTTTGCGGGGTTCGACATCGATCGTGGAGCTTGCGCAGCGGGCCGCCAATCCATCGGTGAGCAGCACGTGATCAATGCGCAGGCCGAGATTGCGCCTGAATCCATTCATGCGGTAATCCCACCACGAAAAACTCTTTTCAGGCTGTTCGAAAAGTCGAAAGCTGTCCTTCATGCCCAGGTCGATGAGTCGCTGGAATGCGGCGCGCTCCGGCACGCTGCACAGCACCTTGCCCTCCCAGGCCTTGGGATCGTGTACATCGCGATCGTCCGGCGCGATGTTGTAGTCACCCAGCAGCGCCACGTCCTTGTATTCGCCGATCTGCTTTTGCATGTAGCCGGCCAGCGCATCCAGCCAGCGCAGCTTGTACTGGTACTTGTCGGATTCGGTGTCCTGGCCGTTGGGAATGTAAACGCACACCACGCGCACCCCATCAACGGTGGCGGCAATCACGCGCTTTTGCTCGTCGGGAAAATCCGGCATGCCCCTGGCAACATCCTCGGCGTGCTTGCGCGTGAGGATGGCCACGCCGTTATAGGTTTTCTGGCCGTCGAAAGCGGCTGAATAACCTGCGTCCTCGATCGCGGCCAGCGGAAACTTCGCATCCTCGAGCTTGAGTTCCTGCAGGCACAGGGCGTCCGGCTGGTGCTGGCGAAGCCAGTCGAGCACATGCGGCAGGCGCACGTTGAGCGAATTGACGTTCCACGCGGCGAGCTTCACCGGCACAGTTCCATACGCCGGGGACTACTTGTTGGGCGCGGCGGGAGCGACCGGCGCGGCAGCCGGCGCCGGCTTGGTCTTGAGGCCGGGATTGACGCGCGGATATCCCGCGTCGGTCAATGCCTCCTGCCATTCGCCTTCGGCAAAGCCCTTGAGCACCTTGCTGCCCACGGTCAGGACCGGCACGGTCTGCTGGCCGCCGGTCGCCTTCATGAGCGCGTCAAAACCGGCCTTGTCGGTCTCCGGGTTGCGTTCGGTGAACATGATGCCGCGCTTGTTGAGCATGGCGCGGCCGCCGTCACAGGCCTCGCCGCATTTATTCACGTACAGGGTGACGGGATTGTTCTTGACCGCTTCGCGCACCAGCGGCGGCAGGTCGTCGGTGCTGGCGGTCACGCCATCGCCAAAATTGCGCTGCTTGACGTCCTTCGCATCCTTTGGCGGCGGCGTGTCCGAGTAGGAAACCCGGCCGTCCTTGTCCACCCACTTGTATAGCTGGGCGCCGGCGGTGACGCTGAACGCAACGGCGAGCAGCGCGATGACGCCTGTCGATAAACGCATGATGAACCTCCTCAAGTCGTGATGACCCGCGCGCTAGGCGGCGAGCTTGAGGCCATTATGGCGTAACAGGGCGTCCATGTCCGGCTTGCGACCGCGGAATGCGGCGAACGACTCCAGCGCCGGGCGGCTGCCGCCGCGGGACAGCACCTCGCGGCGAAAGCGTGCGCCGGTGTCGGCGCTGAGCACGCCGCTTTCCTCGAATGCCGCGTAGGCATCGGCTGACAGCACCTCGGCCCATTTGTAGGAGTAATAACCGGCCGCATAGCCGCCGCCGAAAATGTGGCTGAAAGCATGCGGCATGCGGTTGAAATCCGGATAGCGCATGACCGCCACCTCCCGCCGCACCTCGGCCAGCACGGCGAGCAGGTCGTTTTGGGCGGGATCGAAGTCTGCGTGCACGCGCATATCCAGCAGCGCGAACTCGATCTGGCGCACGAACTGCATCCCGGCCTGGAAATTCTTGGCCGCGATCATCTTGTCGAACAGCGCGCGGGGAAGGGGCTCGCCGCTGTCAACGTGCGCGGTCATGTGCAGGAGCACGTCCCATTCCCAGCAGAAGTTCTCCATGAACTGGCTGGGCAGTTCCACCGCATCCCACTCCACGCCGTTGATGCCGGACACGCCGAGCTCGTCGACCTCGGTCAGCAACTGGTGCAGGCCGTGGCCGAACTCATGAAACAGGGTGATGACGTCATCGTGGGTGAACAGCGCCGGTTTGCCACCCACCGGCGAGGGGAAGTTACACGTCAGGAAAGCCACCGGATGCTGGACCTTGCCCTGCTTGCGGCGGCGATTGATGGCGTCATCCATCCAGGCGCCGCCGCGCTTGCCCTCGCGGGCGTACAGGTCCAGATAGAACTGCCCGACCAGCGCGCCGTCGGCATTGCGCAGGTCAAAGAAACGCGCATCGCCGTGCCAGGTTTCGGCGTCGGCCGGCGAGACGCGCAGCCCGTAAAGGGTCTCGATGAGCTTGAACAGGCCACCGAGCACGGCCTGCTCGGGAAAGTACTGCTTTACTTCATTGTCCGAAAACGCATAGCGGCGCTCGCGCAATTTCTCCGACACGTAGGCCACATCCCAGGCGTCGATGTCCGCCATGTTGAGCTCGCTGCGCGCGTAAGCCTCCAACTCCTGCCAGTCGCGCTGTGCGAACGGCTTCGCGCGCGCGGCCATGTCGCGCAGGAAGGCGATCACCTCGTCCGGCGACTGCGCCATCTTCGGCACCAGGGAAACCTCGGCATAGTTGCGATACCCCAGCAATGCCGCCACCTCGGCGCGCAGCGCCAGGATCTGGCTCAGCACCGCGCTGTTGTTCCATTCGGGTCGGGCGCCCAGGTCGGACGCACGCGTCACATAGGCCCGATACATCAATTCCCGCAGCGGACGAAATGCGGCGTACTGCATCACCGGCATGTACGAGGGCGCGTGCAGGGTGAACTTCCAGCCCGCCTTGCCCTCTTTGGCGGCGGCCTCGCGCGCCGCGGCGATGGCATCGTCGGGAAGGCCGGCCAGTTCGTTCTCGTGCTCGACCAGGTGGGCGAAGGCATTGGTGGCATCGAGCACGTTATCGTTGAACTTCGACATCAGCGTCGACAGCTTTTCCTGCAATTCCTGAAAGCGCGCCTTCTTGTCGACGGGCAGCTCCGCGCCGCCCAGCCGAAAATCGCGCAGTTCGTTTTCGAGCGAACGATGCTGCGCGGCGCTCAGTTCTGCATACGCAGGCGAGGCGCGCAGCGCCTTGTACCGGGCAAACAGGCGCTCGTCCTGCGAAAGTTCGGACCAGAACTGCGTCACCACCGGCAGCACGGCGTTGTAAGCCTCGCGCAATGCCGGTGAATTGACCACGGCATTGAGATGGCTGATGGTCGCCCAGGCACGCGCCAACTGTTCGGTCGCATCATCGAGCGGCGAGACGAAGTTGTCCCAGGTCGGCGGTACATCACTTGTCGCCAGCTTTTCAACCGTCGCCTTGCAGGAGGTGACCAGCGCATCGATTGCCGGCGCAATGTGCGCGGGCGTGATCGCCGCAAAGCGCGGCAGCGCGGAAAAATCGAGCAGGGGGTTGGCGGCTGGCGTGGGCTGGCTCATCGGGCTAGCTGGTGTTAATGGGTCGCCGGGAATTATAAGCGGCCGGCGGGTCGCCGCCGTAGCTTTTTGCAGGCGTCTCTGCCCGCATGACGCGCGCGGGTCGGCGCAGGCGACGCCTAGGGGTTGAAGCGGGTGATTGGCATGGACTTGCTGGCCAAGCCGGTGATGTCGAACGTAAACGTGCCGTTCACGCCATCAGTAAACTCGATGCTGCCGCTGCCAATCACTTTGGCACCCTTGCTGGCGAAGAAATCCGCCAGGTACCCGGAGGCCGAACTTTCATACAGCGTACCGGCATAGCGGAAAACGGTGGCCTGGCCGCGTGTGATGGCCTGCCATGCGCCGCCCTGCAGGCTGAACCAGTACGCCTTGCCATTGGTGTCGTAGCAAAAGTAAACCAGAAAAGCCTGCCCACTGGCGACGTCGTGCCACACCATCAGTCCGGTGCCGGGTTCAGCCGGATTCCACCAATGATCCGAGTAATTGATCCACGGCGCGCCGTTCGGGTTGACGGTCGCATCGACGGCAATGGCAGCGACATAGTCTGGCTGGGCGGTGGTGTTGTCGGCGCCAAAGAACTCGGCGGTGTACCTCCCGGGCGGCACGGCTGGCACCTGAAATGTTTCCGCCTCCACCCTGCTGAAAGCAGGCTGTTGCGGGCAGGTGACGTTGCAGATGACGCTGCCGGTGGGCGTTTCCTTGCCAGTCGCGCGAAACTGGAACTTTTGGTCTTTCGATCCCGCAGACCAGTTCCATTTGATGAACGAAACCGACGGGGCAGGATAGTTGCGCTCATAGTTCAAGGAAATGGCGCCGGGCAAACCGGCCGCAACCGACCAAACAATTGGCCCTGCAGGATTGGGCTTGATATCGTTTGCGGTGGTGGGGTAATTGATCGAAGCGGGCGCACGGAATGCCTGAATTGGGGTGGTGCCCCGAGCCGCTTTCTCAGGAAACGGCGCGAATTGCAGAACGCCAATTCCGGGCAGGGGATATCCCGTGGTCGCGATGTTGGGCGGGCCGGCAATACCTACGTTTGAGTGGACGATACCGGCGCCCGCGAATTTCCCCTGGGTGGACGCCCCGGGCAGAAAACTCACGCGCTGCAGCGTGCTGTCGTAGGGTCCGCCCATCGGCGAGCCTTGCGGCAGCAGCGCGCTGAAAGCGCGGGATATGTCTTGATCGGCGGCGGTTCCAGGCAGAAGTGCTGGCGAGGCATCGGTGTTGAGCACCGCCCATATTGGCTTGCCCTGCGCCTCATAGGTAAACCATGCCGAGAAGAGTGCATTGTCCTTGACCCGGTGCCAGACCATCAGTCCCCATCCCGGTTCCTGGGGGTTCCACCAATGGCCGGAAAGGTCGCGTATGCCCACGTTTTCACTGGCGGTGGATGTGGTGGACGTCGTGGCCAGCGGAACACTGCCGCCGGGCGCAAGCAGTTCGACCTTGTAGTTGCCGTGCAGCATCCTGCCCACATCAAAATCAAAGTCCGCGCGTCCCGGACTGGTGGTGCCGACGGGCAGTGCGGCCAAGCGCGGCCGGACTTGCAATGTGCCATTGGCCAGTTGCACATCAACACCCACTACCGCCTGGCTTGTGCTGGGCAACGGAAAGTCGGTCACGCGCCCGCGCAGGAACTCGACCTCGCTGATGGCTTGCGGCAGGATGATTTTGGGAGACTGGGCGAAGGCCACGCCGGGCAGCAGCGCGGCCAGCAAGGCCAGGACCCGGGAACAGTGCAGCATTGGAAATTCGCCGGTGATGTGTTAACAGACGCTGATTCTAGCCGAAGCAAATCCCCGCGATTTGCGCGGGTGCAGAAAGGCTTTACTTATCAGCCAAACGCGTGAGGCCGAAATGCACACTCAGCCCGCGTAAACCACCCGTCCGCCAACAATCGTTGTCGCAACGCGCGCCTGCATCTCGCGCCGCAGATACGGAGAATTCTTGCCCTGGCTGCGCAGGGTTTCGCGCGTGACGGCCCAGAAAGCGACCGGATCAAACAGGCACAGGTCGGCCGGTGCGCCCTCGGCGATGACGCCGCCCGGCAGGCCGAATAATTTGGCAGGGCGCGCCGTGACCTTTTCCAGTGCGACCGGCAGCGGCACCGACGCATGCTCGGCCCACTTAAGCGTGAGCGAGAGCAGCAGTTCCAGCCCGGTGGCGCCCGGTTCGGCTTCGGCGAAGGGTACATTCTTGGCGTCATCGTCCACGGGCGTGTGGTCGGAACAAATGGCGTCGATGGTGCCGTCCAGCACGCCGCGGCTGAGCGCGTCGCGATCGCTGGGGCTGCGCAAGGGCGGCGTGAAGCGGTAGTGCGAATCAAAGTGGCCGATGTCGCGATCGGTGAGCAGCAGGTGATGGATGCCAACGTCGCAGCTGATCGGCAGTCCCTCGGCCTTTGCGGCGCGCACCAGGTCCACGCCGAGCCGGCTGGACAGGCGGCAGAGGTGAACGCGCGCACCGGTGTCGCGCATCAGCGTCACGATGGTGGCGATGGCCACTGTTTCGGCCGAGACCGGCACCCCGGCCAGGCCCAGGCGCGATGCCACCTCGCCATCGTGCGCGATGCCGCCTTTGCCAAGGTAAGCATCTTCGGGTCGCAGCCAGACGGTGTAGCTGTAGGTGGCCGCGTATTGCAGCGCGCGGTAGAGTACCGTGGTATCGACGATGCGCGCGTCCGCATTGGTGAAGCCGATGCAGCCGGCTTCGGTAAGTTCGACCATTTCCGTTAATGCCGTGCCGCGCAGCCCGGGCGTGAGGGCGCCCAGGGGATAGGCATGTGCCTGGTCGATGGTGGTGGCGCGCCGCTTGAGCATTTCCACCAGCCCCGGTTCATCCAGCACCGGATCGGTGTCGGGCGGGCAAACCAGCGAGGTCACGCCCCCGGCGATCGCGGCCAGCAATTCGCTTTCCAGCGTGGCCTTGTGTTCCAGGCCGGGTTCGCGCAGGCGCGCGCACAGGTCGACGAGGCCGGCGCAAATGATCTTGCCGGAAGCATCGATGACCTTTTCGGCCTTCCAGCCGTCCGGAGCCTTGCCGATCGCGGCAATCTTGCCGTTCGCCAGGTAAAGCGACTGGACGCCATCGAGTTTTTGTGCGGCGTCGACGACGCGACCTTTGTTGATTTCGATTTTCATGCTGAATGATGCCCTGTGCGGGCTGATATAGCCTTCCCCCTTGACGGGGGAAGGTTGGATGGGGGTGGTGATTGAACAGCTTCGGCGATGGCTTGCAACACGCCATCGATGTTCAACAAGACATCGTTATTCCAGAACCGCAGTACGCGAAAGCCATTACGCGTCAGAACTTCATCTCGGTTCACATCAGCAGCACTTCCATTGTGTTGTCCGCCATCGACCTCGATGACCAGGCGTGATTCCAGGCAGGCAAAATCGACAATGTATCCGCCGATGACCACTTGCCTGCGGAAACGGCAACCCAGCAGTTGCCGCTGCCGCAGCGAATGCCAAAGTTTGCGCTCGACGTCAGTCATGTTGGCGCGCAGCCTTCTTGCATTCTGTTTTAGTGCTTGATCCACACTCACCTCCATCCCGGCCTTCCCCCATCGAGGGGGAAGGAGCTATTGTTCAGGCCCCCGTCACCATCGCCATCACCGCCATGCGCACCGCGATGCCGAAGGTGACTTGCGGCAGGATCACGCTTTGCCGACCGTCGGCGATGGGCGAATCAATTTCCACGCCGCGATTCATCGGCCCCGGGTGCATGACGATGGCATCGGGTTTGGCGCGCGCCAGCTTGACGGCGTTGAGGCCGTAGCTTTTGAAAAATTCATGGGCCGAGGGCAGCAGCGCGCCGTTCATGCGCTCGTTCTGCAGCCGCAGCATCATCACCACATCGCAGCCTTCGAGGCCGCGCAGCATGTCGTGATGCACCGAGACGCCCATGCGCTCGACTTCGGTGGGGATGAGTGTTTTCGGGCCGATCACGCGCACGTCGGGGCAGCCCAGCGTGGTGAGTGCATGGATGCCGGAGCGCGCCACCCGCGAGTGCAGGATGTCGCCGACGATGGCCACCGACAGGTTGTGGAACGACTTCTTGTAGTGGCGGATGGTGTACATGTCCAGCAGGCCCTGCGTGGGATGCGCGTGGCGGCCGTCGCCGGCGTTGACCACGGCAATGCCTTTCTTCACGTGCTGGGCGATGAGGTGCGGCGCGCCTGATTCCGCATGCCGCACCACGAACATGTCGGCGTTCATGGCCGAGAGGTTGTCGATGGTGTCCAGCAGTGATTCGCCCTTGCTGGTCGAGGACGCGTTGATGTTGAGGTTGATGACGTCGGCCGAGAGGCGCTTGGCGGCGATCTCGAAGGTGGTGCGGGTGCGCGTCGAGTTCTCGAAGAACAGGTTGAACACCGACTTGCCGCGCAACAGCGGCACTTTTTTCACTTCGCGGTCGCCGACGCTGACGAACTGATCGGCCGACTCGAGGATGTTCTCGATGATCGCGCGCGGCAGGCCTTCGGTGCTCAGCAGGTGCTTGAGCTTGCCGTCGGCGGAAAGCTGGGGATGGTAGGTGGGCATCAGTGTGTTTTCCGGCGAACGTCAGGTTTTGGTCTGCACGTCAAAGCGCAGGATGTTGTTGTCGTTGGTCAGCACCAGCTCCTGGCTGGCGTCGAGCGTCATGGTGGCGGCCACATAGTCGGCGGCAAACGGCAGTTCGCGCCGGCCGCGATCCACCAGCACCGCCAGTTTCACGCTGGCCGGGCGGCCGAAATCGAACAGCTCGTTCAGCGCCGCGCGCAGTGTGCGGCCGGTGTTGAGCACGTCGTCCACCAGCAGGATGTGACGGCCTTCGACTGCGAACGGTATGTCGGTGGATTTTTTCTGCGGGTGCAGGCCGATGCGGCTGAAGTCGTCGCGGTGCAGCGTGACGGCGAGCTTGCCCAGCGGCTGCGCGACCGCCAGCGTCGCGTGCAGCTTTTCGGCAACCCACACGCCGCCGGAATGAATGCCCACCATGGCCACATCGGGCGCAAGCGGGCCGATCTTGCCGGCGAGGGCGGAAACCAGTTGTTCGGCATCAAGCTGCATGGGTGCTCCGCTGGTCGAGGTAACTTTGCAGGATAACCTGCGCGGCGAACGCGTCCAGATGCTGCTTTTGCGCAATGCCGGTGATGCCCGCTGCTTTCAGCGTGCGCGCCGCTTCGTCGGAGGAGAGCGTCTCGTTGATGTAGTCGACCGGCAGGCGGAAATTCTCCTTCAATCGATTGCCGAACTTCCTGGCGAGGTGGGCAACTTCATGCGGGTGGCCGTCGTCGTGTTCCGGCTGGCCGATGACAAAGCGCGCGGGTTGCCATTCGTGCACCAGTTTCTCCACGGCCTCCAGCCGGTCGCGGTTCGATTCAACGTGCAGCGTGGTCAGCGGCTCGGCCAGCGACGTCAGCGTATTGCCGACCGCGACGCCGATGCGTTTTTCGCCAAAGTCGAAGCCCAGGATGGTTTCCGCAGGGTTCAGGTGCTCCACCTCAGGCATGCCCGGCTACGTCGGAAAGGTTGCCGTAATTGAGGCCCAGCAGCGCCATGGCCGCCCCCAGCCGCTGCTCGGCCGGCAGGTCAAAAATGATGTCGGTACTGGCCGCCACCGACAGCCAGCCGTTGCGTTTGATTTCGTCTTCCAGCTGGCCCGGTGCCCAGCCGGCGTAGCCCAGCGTCACCAGCACCCGGCCGGGACCGTTGCCCTTGGCCATGGCCTCAAGAATGTCCTTGGAGGTGGTGAGCCCGGTGTTTTCGTTGACCTTCAGTGTCGAATTCCAGTCGGCCAGCGGCTGGTGCAGCACGAAGCCGCGATCGACCAGCACCGGGCCGCCAAAGTGAACCGACTCCATGCGCAGCGCCTCGTCCTGCAACTCGATGTCCACCTGCTCGAACAGATTGCCGAGGGAGACATCAATGGGCTTGTTGACCACCAGGCCGATGGCACCTTTTTCGGAGTGCTCGCAGATCAGCGTCAGGGTCTTGGAAAAATACGGGTCGGCCATGCCGGGCATGGCGATCAGGAAATGATTGGTAAGATCGATGCTATCCATTCACCCCTCCATTCTACCTTCTGGCGCTGTTCACCGCCATGGAAAATCCTATGCATGGCGCCGCACTCTTCTGGTTCCGACGCGATCTTCGGCTCGCTGACAACGCCGGCCTTTACCATGCCCTCAAAAGCGCCCGAAAGGTTTACTGCACCTTCATCTTCGACCGCGAGATCCTCGATCAGTTGCCCGCGAAGCAGGACCGTCGCGTCGAGTTCATCCGGGAGTCGGTTGGCGAGCTCAAGGCTCAATTGCAGGCAAGCGGCGGCGACCTCATTGTGCGCCATGCCCACGCCCGTGAGGCGATCCCCGCGCTGGCCGCCGAGCTGAAGGTCGAGGCAGTATTCACCAACGAAGACTACGAACCGGCCGCCGTGGCGCGCGATGCGCAGGTGCAGGGCGCGCTGGACGTCCGCGGCATCGCCTTCCAGGCATTCAAGGACACCGTCATCTTTGCCAAGGACGAAATCCTCACGCAGATGGGGGGTACCTACAGCATCTTCACACCGTACAAGAACGCCTGGCTGAAAAAGCTCGACGATTTTTATCTCAAGCCCTATCCGGTCGAGCATTACACCCGGCACCTCGCCAAACCGCCCAGGCCGGTGGCGCTGCCGACGCTGGAGGAAATGGGTTTCGCGCGCACCAACCTCCATGCGCTCCGCATTGAAGCCGGCACCAGTGGCGCACGCAAGTTGCTGGCCGATTTTGTGCCGCGCATGGACCAGTACAAGGCCGCACGCGATTTCCCGGCGGTCAAGGGCGTGTCCTACCTGTCGGTGCATAACCGCTTCGGCACGGTCTCGGTGCGCGAACTGGCCGCCATCGCCTACGCCGAGACGCTTCGCGGCAAGAACATCGGCGCCGAGACCTGGCTCGCGGAACTGATCTGGCGCGACTTCTATTTCCAGATCATCCACCACCATCCGCACGCGGCGACGTCGGCATTCCGTCCTGAGTACGATGCCATCCGCTGGCCGAACGAGAAGACGCTGTTCGAGTCTTGGTGCGAGGCGCGCACCGGTTACCCGATCATCGATGCTGCCATGCGCCAGCTCAACCAGACTGGCTACATGCACAACCGCCTGCGCATGATTGTCGCCAGCTTCCTCACCAAGGATCTGCTCATCGACTGGCGCTGGGGGGAGAAATATTTTGCCGACCAGCTCAACGACTTCGACCTCGCCGCCAACAACGGCGGTTGGCAGTGGGCCGCCTCCACCGGCTGCGACGCACAACCCTACTTTCGCATCTTCAACCCCATCACCCAGTCGGAGCGCTTTGATCCGCAGGGCAAGTTCATCCGCCGCTACCTGCCGGAACTGAAAGATGTGCCGGACAAATTCATCCATGCTCCGTGGACACTGCCGCCACTGGAGCAGCAATCACGCGGCGTCGTGATCGGCCGCGATTACCCGGCGCCGGTGGTGGACCATGCCGTGCAGCGCGACAAGGCGCTGGCGATGTACAAGGCAGTGAAAGGCTAAACACCAGCATTGGCGCGCCTTCCCGCGGCAAAATGCCCGGAACACCGCGCCAATGCTGGTGTTTGCCTTTCGGGACCTTCCATAATCCTACTGCGCGATCAAATTTCGCGCCTCCGGTGCTCTGCGTACTCTCGTACGCGTCCGCTCCTCGGCACGAACTTTGACCGCTCGCTACGGTTTCTAGAAGTTCCCCATCATTTGCCCGGCCTGCTGGTCCAACCGACCACACCTTCGCGTCATCGCACGCCGGCTGCCGCAGCCGCGAGCGAGTGCCTGCCGGGCGATGATCAGCCGCGCCGGCGCGCGGTGGCCGCGGTGGAAGAAGCCGTCTTGCGCTTCGCGGCCGGTTTCCTGCTGCTCGCGACCGCTTTGCGCCGGCCGCTCTTCTTCGCAGCCGCCGGCGCCAGCACGGCGCGCAGCATGTGCGCGCAGTCCGCCTCGGTCATGCGCTGCGCGACCGGATACTCCATGTCGGCTTCCGCGCACGCCGCGGCAGCCAGCGCGGGGATGTCGGCAGCCACCAGCGCATCCAGATGGCGCGGAATGCCCAGCGCGGCATTCATGGCTTCCACCGAGCGGATGAACTTGCCGGCCAGCAGCTTCTCGTCCTGGCCTGCCGTGCCGACCCCGGCGCGCACCGCCAGCTTGGCCAGCCGGGCGGTCACCGCTGCGGCGCAAAAGTGCAGCACCGGCGGCAGCATGATCGCGTTGGCCAGCCCGTGCGGCGTGTGATAGCGCGCGCCCAGCTGATGAGCGATGGCGTGCACATTGCCGACGTTGGCGCGGGTGAAGGCCAGTCCCGCATAGGTGGCGGCCAGCGCCATTTTCTCGCGCGCCAACAAATCGCCGCCGTCGCGAAACGCCACCGGCAGGTAGCGATAGATCAGGCTGACCGCGGCCAGCGCCATGCGATCGCTGCCTTCCGTGCGCCAGTCGCTGAGGTAGGCCTCGATCGCATGCGTCAGTGCGTCCATGCCGGTGGCCGCCGTGACGCCGGCCGGCAGCCGCACCATGAGGGTGGGGTCGAGCGCGGCCATGTCGGGCACGATGCGCGTGTCCTTGATCACCAGCTTGGTGCCGTCGGCCGGATCGGAGATCACAGCCGCAACAGTTACTTCCGAACCGGTGCCGGCAGTGGTTGGCACGGCATAGAGCGGTGTCGGCCCGTGGAGCGCCTTGAAATAGCCGACCAGTTCGCGCGGGTGCTTTTTGTTGGCGGCGGCCAGGCCGATGACCTTGGCCGCGTCCATCACCGAGCCGCCACCGAAGGCGATGATGGCGTCGCAGTGCTTGTGGTTGAACAGCTCGATGCCGGCTTCCACCTGCGGGATCGGCGCGTCGGCCGTGATGGCGTCAAACACCACGAACGGCGTGGCGGCATTCTTCAGCGCCTTGGTCATCGGCGCCAGCAAACCCAGCCCTTTGACCACGCTGTCGGTGACGATCAGCACCCGGCGGTGTCCGAAATCAGCGATGGCTTCGGCCATGCGCACGCTGGCGCCGGGCCCCACCATCAGCAGCGGCTGCGGGATGGGAATCCGCCGCGTGACCACGCCGGCCGCGCGTTTCAGCGGCGGCAGGCCAACTGAACGAAATATGTCGCCGATCAAATTCTGCATGTTGACTTTGCTCCAATATGGACATGTCTAATTTGCCAGCAAATCTCCATGAAAAACGTGATCAGTATCAGCCTGGGCGCAAAAAGCCAGGATTTCGAATTCAAGACCCACGTGCAGGGCGAAGAGTTGCGGGTGCGCCGCCGCGGCACCAACGGCAGCATGAGCGAGGCGTTGCGGCTGGCGCGTTACTGGGACTCGCGCGCCGATGCCATCGGCCTCGGCCTGGTCAAGGACAGCCGCAATCTGAGCGCCGAACGCGTCGTGGAGGAAGATGGCGACCGGCTGGCACGCGCCGCCATGCATCCGCCGGTGACGCGCGGCGAGCGGCTCGCGGAGATCCTGCTCGAGTGGGCGGTGCGCCACACGCAGATTTCGCTGACGCGCTATTTCGACAATACGCGCGTGCTGTTCTTTTCCGGCCTCGCCAACCGAAAGCTGGCGACCTCGATGTCCGAGTTCACCAACAATCTTCAGTTCGCCGACCCGTTGCGGCAGCTGGGTGTGCCCAAGCTGCTCACGTCTCTGGACGCGCTGGACCTCTACGCCACCGGTGCCCATTACGTGTCGGACTGGGTGCCGCCGGCCATGATTCCGGACAAGCTGTTGCGGCAATGGTCGAATTTCGTCGTTCGCAAGGCGATGCAGTCGGCCACCGTGGTGGTGGCACCGGTTCACGAGCTCGACGACTTCGGCATCGAGGAGCTGGCCGGCAAGACCATTATCACCTCCACCGTCAACGAGCAACGACTGGCGAAGTTCCGCGACAAGGGCGTGAACATGGTGATCGACGGCTCGCCCCTGATGCACGGCCACGCCCTGAGCCCGGACCTGCTCGACGCCATGATCATCGCCGCCACCGGCAAGGACGCCGACGACCTGCTGGAGGACGACTACCTCGACATCATCACCTCGCTGGACATGCAGCCGCGCATCCTCTACCCGAACGGCGTCAAGCGCGTCAACCGCTTTGCCTTCGTCATCCATCCGCTGTCGCAGGAATACTTCAAGAAGATCAAGCCGATCGAGATCCTGTCGCGCGTGTCGCCGCCGCTGCTGATGGACTCGCTGGAAAAGGCGATGGCCTATGCGCCGCCGTTCGTCTATTCGCGCATCGAAGGCATCCGCTCGCCGACCGGGGCCGAGGCCGAGGGCTGGCTGATTTCGGTCGGCGGCACGCCGCGCGAGATCATGGGCCACAGCCCGGAGTTCACCTACCGGCGGCTGCTGGATGCCGCGCGCATGGCGCGCGCGCTGGGCGCACAGATCATGGGCCTGGGGGCCTTCACCAAGGTGGTGGGCGACGCCGGCGTGACCGTGGCCCGCCGCGCACCGCTGCCCATCACCACGGGCAACAGCTACAGTGCCTCGGGCGCGCTGTGGGCCGCGCACGACGCGCTGCTGCGACTGCGCCTCATCCCGCCGCCCAAGGGCAAGGAGCGCGTCAAATTCAAAGCCATGGTGGTGGGCGCCACCGGCGCCATCGGCGCGGCCTGTTCGCGCCTGCTGGTACGCGCGGCCGAGGAAGTCACGCTGGTTTCGCCGGAGACGGCCAAGCTGCTGGCGCTGAAGGAATCCATTCTCAAGGAAACACCCGACGCGAAAGTGGTGCTGTCGGCCATGGCCGACACCCATCTGCCGGACATGGACATGGTGGTCACGGCCACCTCGGGCGCGGGCAAGAAAATCCTCGACATCATGAAGGTCAAGCCCGGCTGCGTGATCACCGATGTCGCCCGGCCGCTGGACCTGCCGCCTGAGGAAGTGGCGCGGCGCCCCGACGTGCTGGTGATCGAGTCCGGTGAAATCCTGCTGCCCGGCAAGGTGACGATGAAAAACATCGGCCTGCCCAGGAATGTGGCTTACGCCTGCCTCGCCGAAACCATCGTGCTCGCCCTGGAAGGCCGCTTCGAAAACTTCACGGTCGGTCGCGCCATTGAGTGGGAAAAGGTGCGCGAGATCTACCGGCTGG
>JBGATH010000023.1:0-72267 GCA_044229235.1 Usitatibacteraceae bacterium | reverse complement strand
GCCTCACCGCTTCCAGCTTGAATTCCTTGCTGTGCCGGACGCGAATGCGATCCGGGTTCTTCTTCTCGGCTTTCGCCATTTGACACCTCCTCAGGTATTGTCTACCTTCAAAAGTGTCCGGAAAAGTCAGGCTAGCTCAGACACCATTTACTGAAAGTCATTTCACCCTGACGACCACCTTCCCCTTCGCGCGGCCCAGCGCAAGATACTTGAGCGCATCCTTCGCCTGCTCAAACGGGAATACCTTGTCGATCACCGGCCGGATGCGATCAGCTCACTTCGATACTTGCCACAAAGCGAAGCTGTCCTCCCAAATTTGCGGGCAACATTTCTAGCGGCATCAAATACCTAAAACCCGCTGGCAGGACGGTTGCATTTGGCGGAGCAGGAAGCTGCCCTGGCAAGAACGGGTCGGCAACCCATGCCTGTCGAACCCGAACAAAACCATTGGCCATTTCAAAGTAGTTGAGGCCAACAAGTACCATCATGTGACTCAAGTTGCACACAACCAGCGGTCGATTTGCCGCCAACTCTTCGATCATGGTGCGATTGTCGATTTGAGCAATTCCATAGTCGACGCCCCAGATTTCAGAACTCACGCTGAAGCTGTCACCGTGCGAGTCATAGTAGTCTCTACTCACCGAATTTAGTAGCGCCATGGGACTAGCTGGGGCCTGAATCGGCGCGCCATAGACCTGCTGCACGATTGATTCTTGCCGAATCTGCTTACCGTGCCACCGAAAGATCATTTGAAGCGTCGCTGCCCAGCACCACACCATCGTTTGCTGGAGGCTACGCACCCGTCCGAACTGTGAAGTTCGAATGTTGGCGTCGCAGTTTCGCCCTGGCCCCTCCGGCACGCAAGTTCGTGTTGCTGCAGCCGGCATCGACAACAGTAAAGCCCCTGACGAAAGCAGGAAGTCCCTTCGTGTCGGTCCCATCCTGTCCCTCCCTTGGGAGATTAATGGCGGCTTCAATCTATCCCTGGAGCAAACTTCATGTCCCACCCGATTGGGTAGGAGTTGGCACGTGAAACAAACAGATGAAGAGCCAGGCCCGATAGCCTTCAAGAAAATCTACCCCAACTCTATTACTGCGCTCAATGGAGCAGCCTTGCTTGCGGCAACTCGCCACCGCCGTTACCGCGATGAAAAGCGATATCAATGGAATTCCCGCGTTTCATCACCATTGCGAAATTGTTGCGCGTGGTGATGCGTGACGGTGAAGGGGTCAGAGGAGCACAGTGGTAGCCGGTATTGTGGCTGCCGATTTTGATCGGTCCATGAACCAGGCAACACCCAATTGAATGCTGATGAGAAGATGACATAGGCAAAATTCCGGTCGCCATCGTAAGTTGTGATTTTCAAGGCCGGGACACAGGGCAGAGGCAGGAATTGCAACATTACATGGCCACATTGCAAGACCTGCCCCGCCTACTCTGCTGACCGCGCCAACTCTTCAATGCCTCAGGTGTGCAAGGACTTCTCCCGAAAGCAGGTTCCAGATTGTCTAAGAAGGATTGGCAGGCTTCGAGACTGCGGCGACGGTTACAGAATTACTGGGGTTACGATTTCAGCCCCACATATTGCCAGCCCGGATGCGCGCGACTCCCACCTGTCTAGGTGGGTTTGGCCATTGCATTTCCGAATATGCTCCCGACCGACGATCGACATTTCCTCCCCGATTTCAATATTGGAGGTGCAAGTGACTTCGCTTACAAGCCAGTCTTCTAGGCACCCACTGTCGTGGCGGTCAGCACTTCCTATCTGTCTTGCTTGCCTTGTGACCAGTTGCTACTCATTTGGGGTTGGCGAGAAGTACGCGTGGGGTGACCCGAGTGGACCACATCGTGATTCCTGTAATGAGGCCTGCCTTGTTATGGCGGAAGACGGCAAATATTGCGCAAAATTTCACGCATACGCTTCGGAAAAATGCGTGCGAATGTTGACGAGCCCACGGGATCTTTCGCGCTAATGCGAAGGCTCATCGTCTATATGGCAATCGCCATCACGCTGTCTGGCTGCGTAGCATCCGGTTGGCTAAACACACCCGAAGGTCGAACGTGCCGATCACAGTGCGCAACGCCTGATCGGGAGGGAAAATCTTGCGTCAAATGGGCTTCAGTGGCAACGGCAGCCTGCATGAATCGCTTTAGTGCAGCCTCCCACTGCTGTAATTTTGTTGCGAGTCCGATGTGCCCGCTGGCAGTTCCGATGTACGAAGGATTCGGCTGTTTTTGCGCTGTACGTGACCCATACGGGAGAACGTTTGTCACTTCAACAGGCTCAGCTTGTACACCATAGGGAGACTCATATGAAAGGCATCACTAAGGTTTGCACACTCATTTTGATTTGCCACCTGCTGGGATGTGCCGGCGCTGGCTCCGCAGGGTACCTAACGCCGTCCGGGTTAAATGCGACTTGCGGAAACGGTTGTGCAGAGTTCAACGCCGAAGGAACTGGTTGCGCCAAATTTCATGGCGCCGCAACCCCAGTCTGCGCCAAGTACTTCGAGGATCTTTGCAAGGCCACTCCGAGCCAATGCGGCGCAAAGGTAAAGGAAGCAGACTCAGCTGCGAAAAAGTAAGTCGCCTACCTACGCACTCACAAGTGCTTGGCGCGCCACTACCCGGCAATGCGCGGAGGCGCTGGAATATAGCTGTTATTGGTGCGCTGCAAGTTTGCGACACACGATCAAGATGTTGTGCTCATCAGAACACGCCAAGTGAAGCGCTTTGCACTTAGCGCTCAGTGGGGGAGCTAAAGGAGAGGAGTATGACGAACTGGCCGCACCAGAGTAATGCCGATGGTTTCTATGGAAATCCACGTGGACGAAGTGGCGAACCGAGCGGTAAGTGGGAACGAGAAAATTTGGCCCGAGCCAAGGCCCCATGGAAATTGGTCACTTCGTGGGACTTTCAACCAGTAAGTGGGATTCGCATCCATCAAAAATGTAAGGCCAGTCTAGAAACTGTTCTTGAGGAGATCTGGCTGGCATCTGGTCGTAGCGATGCGAAGATAAAAGAGTGGGGGATGCATTTGTATGCTGGCGGCTATAGCTTTCGATTGATGCGCGGCGGGACTAAGTTGTCTATGCATAGCTGGGGTTGCGCAGTGGATTTTGATTCAGCTAGAAATCGATTTGGAGATACCGCTCCCAACTTTGCAACCGTTCCCGCTGTCCTAGAAGCCTTTGCCAATGAAGGCTGGATCTGGGGAGGAGAATGGGATACTCCAGACGGAATGCACTGGCAAGCTGCCACCGTGTGAGCAAGAAATAGCGTCACGATAAGCACTGGTAAAGCGCCAATTCCCTGCGCCCCACACCTGAACCCAAGCTGCCGTCCAACCAAGCCCACTCCCTGCCGCCCGCTTTGCGCGACAATGGGCACAATCCATAGGTGTCGGGGAGGCTTTATATGTACGACGTCGTTATCGTCGGCGCAGGCACGGCGGGTTCGGTGCTGGCCGAGCGGCTCTCCCGTTCCGGCAAACTGCGCGTGCTGCTGCTGGAGGCTGGCGGCCCGCCGAAGAATCGCTTCGTCGCCATTCCTGCGGCGTTTCCCAAGCTGTTCAAGACCGCACTGGACTGGGCGTTCGAGTCCGAGCCGCAGCGCGCAGTGCATGGCCGCCGCATCTTCACCCCGCGCGGCAAGATGCTGGGGGGGTCATCGAATATGAATGCGATGATGCACCAGTGGTGTCACCCGGCCGACTTCGAAAGCTGGGCGCACGCCGGGGCCAGCGGCTGGGCGTGGGCCGACGTGCAGCCGGTTTTCCGCGAGCAGGAAAGCTGGCGCGGTGACGTTGACGACGGCGAGCGCGGCCGCGATGGCCCGATGCGCATCGAGCCCAACCGCAATGCCAGCCCGCTGACGCAGCGCTTCGTCGATGCCGCGCGCAACGCGGGGCTGGGCTCCGAACCGCATTACAACGGCCACGCCTATTCCGGCGCGTGGATCGCCGAACTGGCGCATCGCGATGGCCAGCGCTACAGCGCCTACCACGCCTATCTCGAGCCCGCGATGCGCCGCGCCAATCTCGAGGTGGCCAGCGAGGCGCAGGTCCTGAAGGTCGACATTGAAAACGGGCGCGCCACCGGCGTGCGCTTTCGGCGCGGTGGCGCGGAGCACGAAGCCCGGGCGCGCGCGGTGGTGCTGGCCGCCGGTGCCTATGGCTCGCCGCAGCTCCTGATGCTGTCCGGCGTGGGCGCAGCCGATACGCTGCGCGCGCAACAGATTCCGGTGAAAGTGGATTCGCCCGAGGTTGGCGACAACCTGCAGGACCACCCGGTCATCCCGCTGGTGTTTCGCACCCGCAGCCGTCACACACTGTTCGCCGCCGAATCGCTGCCACAGCTGTTTCGCTACCTGCTGTTCAAGCGCGGGATGCTGGCCTCGAACGGCGTGGAGGGCTTTGCCTTCACCCAGGCACAGCCGGGCGGCGCGGCGGGGCCCGATCTTGAAATCATGTTCATGCCAGTGGAATTTCGTGCGCAAT
The DNA here is from genome assembly GCA_044229235.1 of Usitatibacteraceae bacterium. GTDB lineage: Bacteria > Pseudomonadota > Gammaproteobacteria > Burkholderiales > Usitatibacteraceae > UKL13-2. Next base: position 67,768 of record JBGATH010000023.1, on the reverse strand, counting down.
TTCTCGAACCACCAACCGAACACGCCTTCAGCCTCGGCGCGGCGGTGGTGGCGCCGCGCTCTCGCGGACGCGTCACGCTGGCGAGTGCCGACCCCTTGGCCGCGCCGCGCATCGACCCCAACTTGCTCGGCGACGCCGAAGGCCGCGATGCCGCGGTGTTGTGGGAAGGCGTGCGGCTCAGCCGCAAGATTGCGGCCACGTCACCACTGGCGGATGACACGGTGTGCGAGCTGCAGCCTGGAACCGATGTGCAAGCGCCGGAGGAACTGCGCGATTACGCAAGCCGGACGTTGCAGACGGTTTATCACCCGACCTGCACCTGCCGGATGGGCAGCGATGCACATGCCGTGGTGGACCCCATATTGCGCGTCAACGGCGTGGCCGGCCTCTGGGTCGCCGATGCTTCCGTCATGCCCAGCGTGCCTCGCGGCCACCCGAACGCGGTGGTGGCCATGATCGCGAATCGCGGCGCCGCTTGGATCGAGTCCTCGCTCGGCTAGGTTGCGGGGGAGTCTATGCGGTCAGGCTCGTCATTCCAGCCCAACCCCAGCATTTACGAGCCTCTCCGGTCATTTTCGGCCTGGAAGCCGCGCCAATGCTTGAGATTGATCGCGGGTTACTGTTTCTTGCGCGCGGCTTCAGCATCTGCAAGAGCCTGTCGCACGAGGGACCTGGCGGCCCAGGATGTCGCCTCCAGCGTCTCATTGATACTGCCGCCGCCAACATCTCGTGCGGCGATGAGCGGCTCGGTTCCCATCACGGTGGTTAGCGCAAGCTTCAGGCGTTTGCGCGCTGATGGGGTAAGCCGGTCCTTGAGGGAATCCACCAGCGGTCCGATGTAGAGCGTGCGCCGCCCGGGTCTCGCAGGCGCATCTCCCGGGGCGCTTTCGAGCCAGACTGACATGAATGAACGCTCCATGACGTGCAGGCCTACCTCATCCGCGAGGAGCAGCTTGTGCAATTCAATTGCAGCCCGCCCAATGCCTTCCACCGCATCATCGCCCGGCTGCCAGAACTGTTCCAGCGGTGTCATTCCCCGGTCGGTGGCAGTCTCACTGAGCAATGCTTCGACAGACTGGAAGTAGCGATACGCTGTTGCACGCGATATCAATGCGTGTTTCGCGACGTCCGCAAGTGTCGGGTTCACACCTTTTTCGCGCAGTGAAAGTGCCGCGTCAATCAGGGCGCGGCGAGTGCGCAGCCGTTGGTTGACGCGACCCTCGGGTGCGCCTTCTGAAGCGGGGAGGCTTGACTTTTTGGCGGGCATGTTTAAAATGAGACGAGCGTCTTATTACAAGATATGTATCCCATTATAGACCGAAACCGAAGTTTCCACGTATCGCCGCGCCAATTGGCCGGAAGGCAACCGCACCCCTGGAAAGGAGAGCAGCAAATGATGAGCAATAACCCCCTTATTGTTGAACCCGATCAGCGCCAGCGTGCGCTGAGCGTCGTCGGCATGCAGATTACCGTCCTCGCTTCGAACGACGAGACGAATAGTTACGGCATTACCTTGCAACAGGGCGATGAAGGCACGGGGCCGCCTGCGCACAGTCATGACTGGGATGAAGCTTTCTATGTCCTGAACGGGGAGGTGAAGTTCGAGTGTGGCGGACAAGCCAAGACGTGCTCAGCCGGTACGCTTGTCCATGTGCCGCGGCAGACAGTGCATGCGTTCTGCTTTGGCCGCGGCGGTGGGCTGATGCTGGAAATTACCGGGGCGGGCGCCAAGGCGGCGCCATTCTTCACCGCGATTGACGATGAAATCCCCGTCGGGCCGCCGAATATTCCGAAGCTGCTTGAACTCGCCGAACGTCACGGCGTTGCATTTCGGACTTAGGCCATCACGAAATCAAAGGAATGAATGGTGGGTCGACATTTGTTCCCGCCATGCCTCCGCAAACACCTTGCGACTAGCCTTAACGCCCCGCTCAAGGCGCCGCCGCTGACACGCAGCCCACAGCAAAGGAGCCAGGGTGATTTGCTTTCGGCGCCCGCAGAGAAAATCATCCGATCTCCATCCATCGGATGAGCCCAAGGCAAGGCCCCACCAATCGGCGTAGCATCGGATAGCCATTTGGCCTTACGCATTGGGAGAAATCATGAAAAGACATTTGCAAATCGTTGCCAGGCTCACGGCTGCCTTGGCATTCGTGGCGCTGGCGGGTTCGGGCGTCGCATGGTCACAGGACAAGGCCGCCGCTTCAAAGGCACAGGCAGCTGCAAAGGGCGAGCCGACGGTGACGATGATGATCGACAACGAGAGCGTGACTGCATCCGATGTGACGTTCAAGCCTGGCGATGTCTCGGCCATCCGCCAGCGGCCGGCGCGGGTGATTCACTACGTCACCGCGGGCGAAATGACGGTGACGTATCTGGATGGCAAATCCGAGGTGCGCAAGTTCAAGGCGGGTGATACGGTCTGGCGCTCTGCCGAAAACATTGAAGCCAAGAATGCAACCAAGAAACCCATTCGGTTGATCCAGGTGATTCCCAAGTCTGCACCGGCCAAGTAGCCGCAGCCAATACCAGGTTTGGCCGGACGCCATGACCTGAACGCTATTTCACCTTGACGACCACCTTGCCCTTGGCTCGCCCTTGGGCAAGGTATGCAAGCGCATCCTTTGCCTGCTCGAACGGGAAGACCTTGTCGATCACTGGCCGGATGCGTTCCGCCTTCAGGAGCTCGCCGATTTCAGCGAGTTGATCGCCGTCGGGACGCACGAAGAGAAATGAGTAAGTGACGTCCCGCTTTTTCGCCAGCCGCATGAGTTTGCGGCTCATCAGCCCGAACACGAATGCCAGGAGAAAGTTCAGCCCGCGCGCACGCGCGAAGGCTTTGTCCAAGGGCCCGACGAGAGAGACAATCGTGCTTCCCGGTTTGAGGATGCCGATCGATTTCTCGATCGAGTCTCCCCGGACCGTGCCGAGCACCGCATCGTAGCCGCGCAGCACGTTTTCGAAGTTTTGCTTCTTGTAGTCGACCACTTCGTCTGCGCCAAGGCTGCGCACCAGTTCGACGTTGTTCGTGCTGGCGGTCGTGCCCACCGTGGCACCCAGGTGCTTGGCCAGCTGGATCGCAAACGTGCCGATGCCGCCGGACCCGGCGGGGATGAACACTTTCTGGCCGGCCCGAAGATTTGTGCGCTCCTTCAACGCCTGCCACGAGGTGAGTCCGACCATCGGGATTGAGGCGGCCTGCACGAAGTCCAGATTGGCCGGCTTCAGCGCGGCAGCGCGCTCCGGCACCGCCGCGAATTCAGCGAGGGAACCGTTGCCAAGGTCGAAGAGGCTGGCGAAGACTTCGTCGCCAGCCTTGAACCGGGTCACGCGGCTGCCGACCTCGGTCACTACGCCGGCCAGATCGCTGCCCAAGGTGGCCGGCAGTTGGAAGCGCAGGACGGGTTTGAAGGCCCCCGTCGGGATCATGTTGTCGATGGGGTTCAGGCCCGCCGCGTGAACCTGAACCAGTATCTCGTCGGGCTTCAGTACCGGGTGGGCAACCTCGGCGAAGCCGATATCGGGCGACTTGCCATAGCGTTTGAAGGTGAGTGCTTTCATGTGGCTTTCCTGTTTTGCGAACTGATGAGAAGCACTACTTCTCAAATACTGGCGTACGCGTCGCCAGCGATGAATTGGCCGGCAACGTGTGCAGCCGTAGATCCTTACGAATGCCGGCATCCAACAAACCTGCTGGCGCGAATCGGCGCAGGAGTCGCAGGCGGTTCGCTAGCGCGCCGGCGGTGTAGCGGAGTTTTGGCTGGGAAGCGACGGCCGCTTTCAGCACGACTTCGGCCACCACATCCGGCTCGTCCGCTGTCGCCATCACCGTCCTGAGCACTTTGTCCAGCAGCGCGCGAACGTCGCGATATTCATCGAGCGCTGCGTCGGGTGCCAACAGGTTCGCGTCGAAGGCGGTCTTTGTGTAGGCCGGTTCGATGACAGAAACGCGGATACCCCGGGTGCGCAGCTCGTGGTCGAGCGATTCCGAATAGCCTCCGACCGCATGCTTGGTGGCGGCATAGAGCGCGCTGTAGGGCATCGGCAGGAAGCCCAGCACCGAGCCGATGTTGATGATGCGGCCGTTGCCCTGGCGCCGCATGTGCGGCACCACGGCGCGGGTCATGCGGACGAGCCCAAAGAAGTTGGTCTCGAAGATGGCCTTGGCCTGGTCGATCGAACTTTCTTCCGCGCCGCCGGGCGCGACGCCGAAGCCGGCATTGTTCACGAGCAGGTCGATTTGCCCCTCCCGCTTCATCACATGGTTAACCGCCGCGCCGACCGATTCGTCGCTGGTTACGTCAAGCGCCAGCATCTCGAACGCTTGCCCGGCCGGCGAGACGCCCTTGCGGCTTGTGCCGTAGACCTTGTAGCCCGCTGCGGTGAGCCGGCGCGCCGTTGCTTCGCCGATGCCGGAAGATGCGCCCGTGACGAGCGCGACGGAAGATTTGATATTCATGGGAGTGCCTTTCAGGTGGAGGTTGCTTTACATGACGGTCATCATCATTGGTGATATATTACGCCCATCATGTAAAATGTCAACACGTACCAATTAAGCGAGGCAACGTAAATGAAAGTCAGCAAAGCCGAGGCGGCCCAGAACCGTGAACGAATCATTGAGGTAGCGGCAAAACTGTTCCGCGAGCGCGGCTTCGATGGCATTGGCGTGGCAGACCTGATGAAAGGTGCCGGGCTCACCCACGGCGGCTTTTATGGTCACTTCGCCTCGAAAGAAGACCTGATGGCGCAGGCCTGCGCGCGCGCCATGGACGGCGCGCAAGCTGCCATGCTGCAGGTGGTCGAGAGTAATCGCCCCAAAGCCCTGTCCAACATCGCGTCCAACTATTTATCGACCGGGCACCGCGATCAGGCGGGCGAAGGATGTGTCGTGGCCGCGCTGGGCGCGGAAGCCGCGCGCCAAGGTTCGCCGTTGCGAGGCGCGTTCACCAATGGCGTGCGCGCGGCGATCGACCTGATCAGCCAACTGCTTGCGGGAAAATCCAAGCGCATCAAACGCGAACGCGCCTGCACAATCTACGCGAGCATGGTGGGCGCGCTGGTGCTGGCGCGGGCCATCGATGACGAGAAGCTTTCCGAGGAAGTGCTGCGGTCGGTGCTGGCGTCAATCAAACATGTCGATGCGCAGGATTAGGCGGTCAGCGGAAGGGCGTTGCTTAGACGCGCGATACCCTGGGCAAATAGGTCGGCATAATTTGCTTTAGGCGTATCGCACCACAATCCCGCACGCTCACATTCACTGCGCCTTCAACCCCAGCGCCACCCACTCCTCCAGCCGCTTCAGATCGTGCAATTCGTCTGATGCCTTTCCCCCGCTAGCCTTGATTGAGCTCGGCTGCAGCGCAACCGCCTTCACCGCGCCGTTCACCTCCACCAGCGCAAAATCCGGGTGCGTCTGCACCGCTTTGACGATGCCCTTGGCATCCACCAGCATGAAGCTGGGATACCCCTGCAGGTCAACCTGATTGATGAATGGCTGGGCATCCACCAGACTTTGCCACGCAAACTTGTGTTTGCGGACGTACTTCTCGATGGCCGGCTTGCCGTCGAAGGTGATGGCCAGCATCCGCAGGTCTTTTCGCTTGGCCTGATAGGTGTTGAGCATCGGCGTTTCCAGTATGCACGGCAGGCATTCCGCAAAGAAGAAATTGATCAGCGTGGGGCGCCCGAGCAAATCGCCGTTGGTGACCACCTTGCCCACCGCATCCGTCAGCTTGAAGGCGGGGAGCGGCTTGCCGACTAATTTGGATTTGGGTGCGGCAGGTTGTTCGGCTGCCTTGGTTGCGCTATTGGCGGCGGACGGCGCCTGCAAAACAAAGGTCGCCGTCACCGGGCCGTCCGCAGCGTCTTTGCTTTTCATAAGCACAAAGCGCTTTCCCGCCTTGGCCAACCGCGAGAATTCCTCCGCGCTGATGGGCGCGCCTTTGTCGCCTTCGAATTTCAGAATGGTGTTCGACTCCAGAAAGTATTTGGCGCGGATCTGATCCTCCGCCCCGCTGCTGGCGAATGCGGGCAGGCAAAGCAGGGCTGTGATGAGCGTGAAGGCGAGGACGTTTCTGAATTGGCCAGCCATGGATTGTTTTCCCGTTCATTTGGATGGTCCGAGTGTAAGTCATTGAACTCCTTTCGGCCCAACCATATGGTTGCAATACAGTTTGCGCCACGCCTCGGGTAATGCATGGCAACTACTGAATGGGTGAGGCGCGAGTTTCGCAAACCCGCCGCTCGTCAACACCGACCGGCAATCACTCCGGCTCCTCTACCAAATACCCCCGCTCCTTCAGCATCGCCAAATACCCGTCCGGCGCCACCAGTCGCGTCACCGGCAACACCGCCACCGTCACGCGGTTCGCTGCCAGCGCGCGTTCGACTTCCTTCATCCACACCAGGTCCAGTTCGCGTCGCAGGTCCACCGCGCCGATACTTTTCACCAGCGGGGAATTGAGCACGGCCGCATTGCAGGCCAGTGACTGGTCGACTTCGGGCAGCTTGCGCAACTGATCGACGTTGCCACGCGCCCAGGCGTTGGCGCGCAGGCGCATGGCGTCCAGGTCGGTTTCCAGTCGCGCCAGGGTCTTGTCGAAGCACGCCACGTCGTCCAGCGGCGTATTGGAGAATTCCTTCACGGCGGCGCGGGCGTTCTGCACCTTCGGTTCATACCTGGGCTCGGTGATGCGCACCCTGGCTTGCCTGGCCACGTCCGTCACGCGCCCCCACATCGGGTTCACGCCGGTCATGTCGGCCTTGTCGAGCGCGGACCGAAACAGCCGCGCGGCGGCGAACCACGGCCGCCAGCGATCGACTTCATTGCTGGTGTCGTTGTAACCCTGCAGGTGCTTGTCGCGCTGCGTTTCCCAGCGCGCGTACATCGCCGGCGGCACCATGTCCTTCAGCAATTTGTTGTCCGGGTTGTAGGGCACGCTGAGGGCCGAGGGCAGCAGCGTGAGCGTGGTCCACCAGCCCAGTTGAGAGCTCGATACCGTGAACGCCGGCGCCGCAATCACCTCCTGCGCCGACTTCACCACTTCTTCGATGCGTGTGGATTTCCAGGTGAGTTTTTTCGGCACCGGCGCATGCGTGCCGGCAATCCACAGCACGTTGTTGCCCCGCGAGACTTTCCAAAGCCCCGGCCCGGGACTCTCGCCGGTCACCATCACACGTTCGATTTGCGCGGGGGATGCGGGAGATTGGGCGAGGGCGATGCTAGGCGCGATGGCGCAACAGGTGGCAAAGAGAAGTGACGCGGCACTCGAAGGAGCAAAGCGCCGCACGGCGGCTGGGTCATTCGGCTTTGTATCGCAACGCATGCGTTCCACCGCTTCTATCGTTAATCGCACCATTGGTGCGTCATACAGGGGTGGAAGTTCCCGGCAAGCTGAAGTGCCGCTACGGCCTCGCCTTTGCGCCTGCGCGCCACTGCAAGGCCAGTTCGCAAACAATCAGCGGTCCTACCCAAGACAGCCAGATGAATGCTTGCCCATCACCCAGGCCGCCCACTTCCGGCACACGGCTGACAAGCCGGCAAAACACAAACGCCCAGGCAAGCACGTAGCTGCGGATGACCCAATCGCGATGGGAGTCGATGCGCTTGTTGCGTGCCGCCCGCCAGGCCATCGCGGCGGCGGCCAACCAGGCGATCGCCAGCGCCGTCAGCGAGGTGCTTACGTTGGTGAGAATGACGGTGCCGTCCTTCTTGTGCGCCGGCCCCAGGGCAATGACGATGGCGATGAGGGCGCCGATCGATCCGCCGATCAGATACACCCGGCCCACCAGCCGGTGATACTTGAAGTGCCTGCGCGTAAGGCCGATGTAGAGGTTGAGCGTGCCGCAAAACAGCATGATGCTGCCGCCCAGCATATGCACATATACCAGCCCAAAGTGTCCGACGTGCTTTTCGATATTGCCAAACGTCGCAACGGGCCCGGCGATCAGCAGCCACGCGCAGGCACTGGAAACCGCGCCTGCCATAAGCAGCAGTCCCCCCGGGGAAAGCCACCACGACTTCATTGCTGTTGAACCGCCAACGGTCGGTTGCATGATCGGCTTTGTCCGCGATTGAAAGCAGTGAGGAGTTTGACACCTTTCTGGTCATGCAAAGGCGGTGTCGCGGCAGAAATCAAAGCTGCCGGGCAGGCAGTTGTTCGTGGCATGGGCGGTCGCTCTCGAAATCAGAACACCCAGACACGATCCGCCCGACTACTAATCCCACCATCCACCCGGCTCCGCAAAAGTCGCACTCGATATATCCTGACGAAAGCGCACCTGCCGCAATAAGCCAACGTGACGGCCACCCACACCACCCTGCCCTGCCGCCTGTGCAGCAAATCGGTTCTGCCCTCGACCGCGGCCAAGACGTCGGGGCTGTGCCTGGATTGCTTTTACGAAGAAAAGGCCCGCATCACCCGCGAGGCGCGCGCATCCCATCCCGGTTGCGTGGCTTGCGACGGCTCCGGCACGGCGGAACCGTTCTGGTTTGATGCCGCCATCGACATGCGCATCCGCATGTTCACGCCTGCGGACTGGATTTGGTGGCGCGTACACCAGCGATTGCACGGGCGCAGAGCGGATTGAAGTGGTCCTGCGCGCAATCGCAGCCCGGCGACGATCGACCAACGGCCGCGCGGCCTATCCCCCGTCAAATTTCTGCAGGATCGCCTCGTTGAAGCGCGTCAGCTTCCATTTTCCATTGCGCAATTCGACCCTGACGGTGTGCCGCCGCAGCCAGGTCGGCTCCCGAACGCTGCCTTTGCGTTGAAAGGATTTCTCGAGAACGATCAGGTCCACCGTATTCCTGTCGGCCGATCTGGTTTCGGACTCGATGGTCCGCTCCAGGGAAATGGGATCATTGAATGGGGTAGAACTCGGCCGAATGCCCGCCACGTTGGAGGCGACTGACCCCAGGTCAACGGTCTGGCCCATGACGGTCATTGTGCGCCGCTTGCACTGTTCGTCGACGAACGCGATGGCGTCCTGTTCCGCGAGCCCGTAAAGCGTGTCGCAGTCGCCGCGGACGACCGCGTTGACAAAGGCCTTGTAGGACTGGAAAGCCGGTGACTCGCCGGTGCCGCAAGCGGCGATGAGTCCCGCGAGCAAAACCAGCGCTGCCGCACCTGGATGTGCGCGGTCGCACGGAAAACTATCAAGGCAATTAGCCATCATTCTTCACCCGGCATTCCACATTGCACAACGCCATTTGACGGGGCTCTCCAGCCACTTTTGACCTGGGAGCCGCGCCAGTGCTTGCGTTTAACGATCAGGAACTTCTATTGGTCCGGCGGCTAAATGGGTCGAAAGGGGGTTGACCTTCCCCGGCGTAGGCCGGGGCCCAAGTTGCCTCAAGTGGTAACGCGAAATTGGCCCCCGGCCTATGCCGGGGAAGGAACCTGTTCGGGTCTTCTTCAACATGTTCAATTGCCGGATCAATAGAAACCGCATTTCCGTTCGCCCTGATCCTTCGCTACCTCAGGCGGATCGCTAGCGCTTCGGGCTGGGAACGTGCTGGTCGAACAGCAGTGCGTTGCCATCGGGGTCGACCACCTTGAAGAACGCCGGCCCCTCGGTCTTCTCGTCCGCCTCAGGCGCGATCGTGGTAATGCCGCGCGCTTTCAGGGTGCGCTGAATTTCGCGCACATCCTGGAAATCCTTCAGGGTCTCCTTGTTCGCGTTCCACCCCGGGTTGAAGGTCATGAGGTTTTTGTCGAACATCCCCTGGAACAGCCCGATCCTTGCGTTGCCGTTCTGCAGGACGATCCATTTCTGTTCGAGTTTGCCGGCAACCACCTTGAAGTCGAGCTTCTCGTAAAACGCCATGGAGGCCTTGATGTCCTTGACGGTCAGGCTGACGGAAAAATTGCCGAGGTCCATGGTCTTCTTCTCGCTGGCCGAAGTGGATTGCGCCGTCGCCGTGCCGGTCACGGTGAACATCGCAATTGAGGCCAATGCGGCGGCGAGCCTGCTGACGAAATCAAGCTTGAGGGTCGATGCGTTCATGTGAATTCTCCTTGGGCGAAGTCGGACACGTGCGGAATGACAAGCGAAGTCCGCGGAAAGTAGAAGGGAAGTACAAAGGAAACAAAATGGAAACACAAGGGCCGGGCGCATTGCATTGGCCGTCTCGGCAATATCGAGTTTGCTCCGTCAACCACTCAAGCCCAATCCTCCAGAGCATCGAGTTCAGGTCTGGCCCCGCAACAGCATCGTGCCACGCCGCTAAACCTGATTCTGAACCCCATCGCGGATGGCCGCTTCCAGAACATCCGTGTTGATGTCTTTCAGCGCTTTGAATTTGATGCAATAGCCGGTGAGGCTCGCCTTGCCGATTTTCTTTCCATAGGTTCGCACCATGTAGGTCTTGTCTTCAATACCCAGGATGTAGACAGAGATGCCGGCGGTGTTGGCGCTCATGCCGATCTGATAGAACTCTTTGGTGGTTCCATCGGCGTATTTCAGGGTTTGAAGTCCATAGCCGATATTCGGATTGCAAACCATCTTGCCCTCACTGTTCTTGCCATCCACAAACCACAATTTGCACGCCGGCATGACGCGTTGAATGATGCCATCCAGCGCCTGCATGTCCGCCGATTTTGGTGCGGGTTGGCTGGCGATGTATTTTTTTATTTGGGCCTGGACGTTCACAGCGGCTTTAGCCTTTCTGCCGCGCCGTGGCGGGGCCTTGCGTATCGACCAACGGAGAAGCGTGGGTTGATTTTCTTGAGGTGCGAACACACAGCGAACGCCTGCCGCCTCTTTCGTCGCACCGAACCAAGTTACACCGATTCGCAAGCTTACGGCAACGGACAACTCGCGCCCAGCGGCACCAGGTCATGCAGCGGACCGACAAAGGAAACCTCCATCACATACAGGCACGCCGGGCCCGGCTTCACTGGTGAGTAGGTAAGCTTGGTCAGAGTGCGCGCGGGACGCGAGGCGCTCTCCTGAATTTCGCGGCTGATGCGGCGCAGCGTCACGGCGCAAAACCGCACACGGGCGCAATCGCTGCCGCCGATGACGCCGGCCCCACGACTGCGCAACGTGTCCTTCTGCCGATCAATGAACGCGAAGTCCGCATCCGCGATGCCCGGACCGACGTCGACGGCAGCGGAGGCATCGCTACAGTCCTCGCCTTGCGGCATCCATGCCTGAAATCTGGTCAGGTCCTCGTTGGTTTGCCAGCCGCCGTTGCGTTTGCCGCCTGCGGCCTTCAGATGGAAATGGTGCTCTTCACTTCGGCACACACCCGCCGCGCTCAACGCCGGCACAGTTGCCAGTGTGACCAGCAGCGGCTGGCGCCGGCCGCGCTCCGATGTCACGCTTGCCACGAGGGTTTTCCAATCAAAGGTGCGCGTCGGCAATGCTTCGGCCGCGTAACGCTTCAGCGCGGCATGCTGTTCCGCGCTCAGTTTGACCGCTTTCACATCCAGCGTCAGGGCGCCGGCGGTGGTGAGCACGAACGGCAATAACAGGCACAGCGCGCCACGCAGTTTGCGGACGGATTGGCGTGGACGGGTGGTTTCCATCCGCGCAGCTTACCGCCCTCCTGTTTCCCGGCACAAATCAGTGCGCTTCGCGCCACTTGGCGCGCTTTGACATGTGTTTGCATCAGGGATGAACGAAAAAAAAACGCCGCGGGTAAAGACCCGCGGCGCCTTTGAGCGATATCGCTTTAGAACGTCTTGCGAATCGTCACGCCGATGGTGCGCGGCTGGTTGGTGGCGAAGCCGAGACGCGCGCGGCCACCGCGTTCCCGGTCGAAGGAGAGCAGCGCCTTCTCGTCGGTGAGGTTGTTGACGTAGACCATGGCCGATAGCCCGCGCTCGAAGTCCATTCCCGCACTGAGGTTAACCAGGTTGTAGCTGGGCAGTTCGAGATTGAGCGTGGTCGCCGCATTCGCCGGTGCACCGAGGAAAGGCAATCCATGCGTAAAGGTGCGCGGGTTGTTTTCCTGGTCCGAGGGCTGCGTGAAGCGGCTGCCCACGTGTTGTGCCGAGGCACTGATATACGACTCGCGTCCGGCCAGGCTGAAGTTGTAGGTAAAGCTGGCGGTGAGCGCAACCTTCGGCACCGATGGCAGGCGGTTGCCTTCGCGAATGCCGCCGAGCACGGCCCCGCTGCCGTCCCGGACGGTCGAATCGAACACCGCATTCACCGCGGCGCCGGACAGCGACAGCTCGAGGTTGTCGGTCGGCCGCGCCGTCATTTCCAGTTCGATGCCCGACGAATGCGCCTTCGGCACATTGAACACCACCCGCGACGAGCACGAGCCGGCATCCAGCGTGACCTGCAGATCCTTCATCCGGGTATAGAACGCGGCCGCGTTGAAGCTCAGCCCGCGCTGCTGCATCTTCATGCCGACTTCGTAGTTCCACAGCGATTCGTCGCCGAAGCGCTGGTAGCCGCCGAAGATGGCGCGATCCTGCGCCGTGCACAGCGGCACGTTCAGCGGATCATTCACGCCGCCAAGGCGGAAGCCTTTTGACGCCTGTGCATTGAAGGTCACGCTGTCCGAGGCCTTGAACGCAAGCAGCGCGCGCGGATTGAAGCCGTCCGATTTCGTTTTGTCGAAGTTGTTATTGCCGTCGGAGAACAAGCCGCCCGACTTGAAGGTGCGCTCTTCCTTGTAATCGTAGAAGCGCCCGCCGACCGTGGCGGTGAGCTGCTTGGTCACTTCATAGCTCATTTCGCCGAATACCGCAGTCTGCTTCAGGTTGTACGGAATGTCGGCGTTGTAGGGCGAATCCAGCGGGAAGCCGTTGGCCACGGCAGCCGCCGTGCCGGCACCGAAGCGCGCGTTGGTAAACACGTCGTAGCCGGGAGTGGGCAGACGCTGGGCGTATTTGCGGTCGGAGTCGGAATAGAAGACACCAACCAGCCATTGCAGCGGACCCTTGTCGGTGGAACTCAAGCGCAGTTCCTGCGTGAAGCCCTTGAACTTGGTGGTGTCGTTAAGGCGCGAAGGCAGCAGCACGCCGGCGCTCGGAAAGCCGAGATCTACCGACACCGAGCCGCTCAACGCGCTGGCATCACGGCTCACCAGGATGTCGCGATCGGTATGGGTGGTAACCGAGTTCAGGTCAAAACTGCCGAAGCCGACCTTGATTGTCGCGTCGGCGATCGTGGTTTTGTCCTCAAAGTTTTCGCGTTGCAACAGGTATTGCTGGCGATCCTGGAAATTCACTGCCGGCACCGTGGTGGTAAACCGGTTGGCATAAAGGTTGAATGCCTCCTGGCGGTTGAAACCGTCGGCCGTCACCTTCTGCGAAATCACCCGTGGCGTAATCGTCACATCGCGGGTCGGCTTGAACGTGAAGCTCAAGCGGCCACCAATGCGTTCGCCCTCGTTGACGTCCTTGCCGCCGCCGGGGCCGAGGGCGTCGATCCAGCCGCCAAACTTGGTGTAGTAACCAACCACGCGCATGGCCGCGGTATCGCTCATGGGTACATTGATGGCGGCCTTCAAGGCGCCGCCGTTGCCGCCGTCGGCAATCTTGTTCATGTTGGCTTCGACGGTGCCTTCGCTGACACCGATCTTCGCTTCGTTGGTGATGTAGCGAATCGTGCCGCCGATGTTGCCCGAGCCATACAGCGTGCCTTGCGGGCCGCGCAGCGTTTCGACGCGCTTCAGGTCAAACAGATCGAGGTCGGGCGTAAACAGCGACATCGAAATCGCCGTTTCATCGAGATAGACGCCAACCTGTTCCTTGACGCCCGGCTGGTCGCGGACGATCTGTCCGGAAGACACGCCGCGGATCGACACCTGGCTCTGCCCCGGTCCGAGATTCTGGATAGCGAGGCCGGCGACATTGCGCGACAGGTCCTCGAGCGTGGACGCGCCGGAACGGCGGATGTCCTCTTCGCTCTGCGCATTAATGGAGAACGGCACATCGCGCAAGGCAGTCTCGCGTTTGGTCGCGGTGACGACGATGCGTTCGATGGTTTCGGTGCTCGCCTTGGCGGGCTGCTCGGTAGCCGCCTTGGCGGGCTGCGGCGCTTGCTGGGCGCCGGCCATGTTGGCCGCGCAGATCGCCAAACTGGAAGGGAGCGCCAGCAGTACTGCTTTTGTGATCGGACGCAATTTCATGATGAAGCCTCCTCGTAGAACGTTGTTGGAATTGTTAGTACCTGCCGGCGGAATGCTACACCAAGCTAGAACGGCCTGATGACAAGGAAATTAACCGCAGTTGCACCGCTCACCGCCGGCACAGGTTCAGGCAACGCGGACTCTCGCGACATACCCGCCGCGAGGGCCAGGCGCGTCACCGCCGCGGCATGTTGCGGCGTGCCTGATCGCGTAAAGCGTATGGATATTGCGCCTCATCGGCGAAACGTGCTCGCGCGAGCTCAGATACGGTATCGCATTGGACGGCGCTGACGGTGAAGACTATCCGCGAGGATTAGTGCGCGGCCTTCAGGCAGCATCGAACCACGCAAATCGCCATTTGGCGCGCTTCTCCAGACACTTTCGGTCCGGGAGGCGCGCCAGCGCTGGAGTTTGACCTGCGACGCAGTGATTCGCTAGCCGCGTCCCTTCGCCGCAATCCACCGATCCACCGCCGCCTCCAGCACCGCCAGCGGCACCGAGCCGTGGGTGAGAATCTCGTCGTGGAATTCGCGGATGTCGAATTTCTTGCCGAGTGCTTTTTCGGCGCGGGTGCGCAGTTCGCGGATCTTGATCTCGCCGATCTTGTAGCTCAGCGCCTGGCCGGGCACGCCGATGTAGCGCTCCACTTCTTGCGTGGCGACGATCTCGCCCTGCGGCACGTTGTCCATGAAATAGGCGATGGCCTGCTCGCGCGTCCAGCCCTTGGCATGGATGCCGGTGTCTACCACCAGCCGCACCGCGCGCCAGATTTCGGCGGTGAGGCGGCCCACGTATTGCCATGAGTCGTACAGGCCCATCTCCTCGCCAAGCAATTCGCTATACAGGCCCCAGCCTTCGCCGTAGGCACCGCTGCCGCCGAAGCGGCGAAACGCCGGCAAGGAAGGATGCTCACGCGCCAGACTGGTCTCGAAGTGGTGTCCCGGAATGGCTTCATGTAGGAAGAATGCGGTGGTGGTGAAGCGCGTGCGCGTCTCCGGCTGGTACGCGTTGTAATAAAAGATCCCCGGCCGCGATCCATCGGCCGAGCCGCCCGAATACTGCGCCGGCGCGGCCGCCACTTCGCGGAACGCCTCGACCGGGCGAATCTCGAACGGCGTCTTCGGCAGCCGGCCAAAAAAAGCCGGCACCTTGGCGTCCACACGCGGGCGCAGGCTCTCGTACGCCGCCTGGATTTCCTCGCGGGTCTTGAAACGCAATTCAGGCGCGGTGTTGAGGTGCGCGAGGAATTCCTTGAGCGTGCCTTTGAATCCCACGCGCGTTTTTGCCGTTTCCAGCAATGCGCGGATGCGGGCAACCTCATCGAGTCCGATCTGGTGGATCGCCTCGGGGGTGAGGTCGGTGGTGGTCGAGCTCTTCGCCTGGAAGGCGTACCACGCCTTGCCGCCCGGGATCGCGGAAAGCCCGACGCTGTCGCGACTGGCCGGCAGGTAGGTTTCGCGCAGGAAGGCCAGCAATTTGCGGTGCGCCGGCGCCATGGTTTCGCGCACCAGCTTTGTGTATGCCGCGGTCAGGCGCTTCTGCTCGTCGTCACTCACGCCGGCCGGAAATTTCTTCACCGGCGACATGTAGATGTTCTTGTCGAGGTCATCGGTGGCGAGGCTTTCGACTTGCGGCAGCATCGGCCGCACCAGCGCCTTGGGCAGCACCACGCCAGCCTTGATGCCTTCCTTCATGTCGGCGATCCAGTCGTCGATCACGGCGGGGAAGGAAGCGGCGCGCGCGAGCCAGTTGTCGTAATCCTTCACGGTGCGAAACGGCTGGGCCGAGCGACCGGACCCGAGCTGCGCAAACGACAGATGCTGGCCGAACATCTGGTTGATGGGCACCAGGTGCGCGGGATACTTCAGCGCATCCAGCGATTGCTGCAGGTTGTAACGCAGCAGGTCGTAGCTGATGCGATCCTCGGCGGGCAGGCCGGCGGGATCAAACTCCGCGGTGCGCACCAGATATTTTTCAGCCATGCGCCGTGTGCTCTCGCGCCGCTCTGCCGAGGTCACCGGGCCGAAGCGATCATTGAAACGATTGTCGCCAATGTAAGTAGCGCGCAGCGGGTTTGCCTGCAGGCTTTCTTCCCAATACTCGGCGTAGAGTTGGTTGAGCTTTTCCGGTGTGGCGGGTGTCTTTGCCGCAGCGAGCAGCGGCGCGATGAGAAGAATGGCAGCGAAATAAATGGTGGCGCGCAGATTTGTATTCATGGTGTCGTGGTGGATTGGGCTGGTCAGTCGCGCAGGATAGCAGGGCTTTTCGGTACGTTTACGGCTCGGGTGCAGGGCCAGTCCTGCAAACTTCATCTCACCAAAGAGAAATAAGGTCACTTCGCGCAGCAATACCGCGAATGATGCTTGCCATCGCAGCCCTTTCCCTCGTGAGCGCACACGGAGGCAGGGCGTGCCGGGACAACAATAAAAGATGCGCGTACGATAACCAGCCAGTTCACTGCCAATGTCACCACACCATGCGCAAATACACACTCCGGCTCGCCGTCCTGTCCGCAGTCGCATTGCTCGCCGCCTGCGCCCAGTTGCCAGTCGCTGTGCCCGGCGCTGACGACAACGCGAGCGAAGCGAACGCTGTGCTCGCGACCATGGATCGATACATGACCGCGATCTCGACCAAGAACTACGCCGAACAACGGGCGCTCGATATGCCGAACGCCATGACCTGGAGCGCGCGGCCCGGCGCGGGCGGCGCGATGGTGGTCACACCCCGGCCCAGCACCTACTGGACCGACCCGGCGCGCGACAGCGGCAAGGTGTTTCAAGAGCGCTACTGGAAGCCGACCGTGCTGGTGCGCGGTCCGATTGCCATGGTGTGGGCTCCCTACGAATTCAAGATCGATGGCAAGACTTCGCACTGCGGCGTGGATTTGTTCGACTTCGTGAAGGTCGACGGCGCCTGGCGCCTCGCCAATGCGATGTGGACGGTGGAACCGGACGCGTGCGACAAGCTGCGGCCGGGAGACGAAGCGGCGATACGGCCCTAGTCTGTTTGCAACGCGGCGAATTCCATCCGCCGTTTCCCGACTCAAGGCCCGCCGAACGCGGGCCTTTACATTTGCGGCAGATTCAACTGGAAAACGCGGCCAGGCGCCGCCGAC
The DNA here is from genome assembly GCA_044229235.1 of Usitatibacteraceae bacterium. Classification (GTDB taxonomy): domain Bacteria; phylum Pseudomonadota; class Gammaproteobacteria; order Burkholderiales; family Usitatibacteraceae; genus UKL13-2. Next base: position 50,555 of record JBGATH010000023.1, on the reverse strand, counting down.
TCCGATGCGCCAACAAATTCAATCATCTTCCTTCGAACAGGTAGCGCCCAACCAGCGACCTTCAAGCTGCATTTCCATCGCGCCGCGCGCCGTGTTCATTTTCATCAGGCCCTTGACCTTGTCGCCGCCCAGCACTTCGTAGCGAATTTCACCCTTGCGCGCGGATGGGCCGGTACATTCGTAGGTGGCGGCATACAGCGTGCGGGTTTGCGAAGTGAATTTGTAACGGCACTCCTTCTGGTCGTCGTTGGAAAACGCATCGCGTTCCAGGTTCTCTTTTTTTACACAGGTTGTTTGGGTGCGTTTGCGCGGCCCTGCTTCCGCGCGCTTTTTCATGCGCTCGTCGTGTCGTGCCCGTTGCTCGGGCGTGAGCTTGTCGAGCAACGCCTGCGGCGTGGTCTCGCCACTGATCTGCGTGATGTAACTCATTTCCCAGGCGCCGGGCTTGATGGACAGCGGTTCGGCGGACATCGCGAAGACAGGAATGAAAAGGATGCTGCAGGCCAGTGAATGGTGGGTTTTCATGGGGCTCCTCGGACTAATGCGTTGGGTCGATTGTTCTGCCCCCTCCCGGGGCTGGCGCACCTTGAAGGCTGATTATGCGACAAGCGCTTCTCGGCCGACATACGGGTCACGTTGTGGTTCATGGCGGGATCGAGCGCGGCGGCGGCACATTTCTTCGTGTGCCCAACGCGCATCAGCGGCCAACGGAACGGCGACCCGGCGATGTCGCGAGGATTCCCACTTGGTGCGTACGCTGGGGTCGATCGCCTTCGGCCACTTTGACATGAATCAAACTGTTTGCTTGAAAGCGTGAAATAGTGGGATAGTTTGTGCAGGTCAGCCGGTCATGTCCTCAGGAGGAAAACATGAAGAAAACGTATGTTGCAGGATTGCTCGCAGCGGCAATGGGCGTCATCCTTTATGGATGCACATTGACCGGTGAAAAGACTTACCCGAACACTCCCTTCAAGGGCGTGGTTGAAGACGGCAGCAAGGAGACATTTCTCCGGGTGGCCGATGCCACTGTCTGGTTGATACCCTCGGCGGATGTGGCGGCGATGGGCAAGACGCCGATCGAGGTCAAGGCTGATGCGGCCAACGACGAGCCGCTGGAAGACAACCTCGCCGCCAACCGCGCGCGCTACCTGAACGCAAAGACCAACGCCAAGGGCGAATTCAGTTTTGCCAACGTGCCCGGCGGCAAGTACTTCGTCTACGTTGAACCGGCCACGCGTAAATACCTGCCGGGCGGCGACAAATCGCGCAAGGCGCTGGGCACCGATGAGCTGGGCGCGGAACCGATGCGAATCAAGATTTCCGGCAACGTTCCGCCGAATGCCACCTACATCGGCAGCTCGGCCTGCATCGAGTGCCACGAGAATCAAAAGCACTTCACCAGGACCTTGCATCGGCTGGGCATGACCGTGATCGGCAAACCCAGCAAGCTGCAGGACTTTTCGAGTTTTCCGGAGTTCAACAAAGGTCTCTACAAACTCATGGCCGGAACCAAGTTCTGGTTCTACGGCTACGACAAGACCCGTGGTTTCGACAAGTACCAGATCAGCACCAAACCTCCCGCCGATGCCTCCAGCGTCAGCTTCACGGCGACCTTCTACAAGGACAACGCCGGCAACCTGCGGTTCCGTGCCGAGAACGTAAAGGACCCCAAGGATGCTGCCCGCATCTATGCCGTCGACATGACCTACGGCGGCGGCCTGTACAAGCAGCGTTACCTGGTCCGGGTCGGCGCCAACCTGTTTCCTTTTGTGCAGTTCAACCAGAACGGCGACGACAGTTTTGCCGACCGCACCCGCAAGCCGTGGCGCGATTACCACGCTGACTGGTTCTTCAACGAAACCACTGGCAAGCTGGTCGATCCACCGGTGGCCAAGTCCTTCGACAAGGAGTGCGCATCCTGTCACTACAATGGCTATACGCTGACCAAGAAGGCGAATGGCGATTACATCGCCGGCTCCGCCAATGACCGCAATGGTGAAATGGATATCGATGGCGACGGCAAGCCCAACGAGCTGAACCTCGGGTGCGAAACCTGTCATGGTCCCGGCTCGGCGCATGACAAGGCCAAAGAGATCGACATGCCCTCCACCATCGTCAGCCCGAACAAGCTGTCCGCGGAACGTGCCGATGTGCTTTGCGGCCAATGCCACAGCCGGCCGCAGGGCTTCCTCAAGAACGACCAGCCGGTCAACAAGGACAACAAGATGATGTTGCCGGGTACGTCGCGCAATGTGTTCCTGAAGGAGTACACCACCCGGGCAGACGGCGCCAACACCGATTTCTGGGCCGATGGTCTGCATTCCAAAAGCCACCACCAGCCTTATTCGGACCTGATCAAGGCGAAAAAATATCGCAACGGCAACCAGCTGGTGGCGTGCTCGGATTGCCACGATGCGCATGGAAACGGCAAGTCACTCCATCAGTTGAAGCATGACCCGAAGACACCCGAAGTCTGCACCTCGTGTCACAAGGGCAGCAACGACCTGAAGAAGCACCTGGCGGACAAGGCAAAGTGCACCGTGGACGCGAGCAAGGTCACCTGCATCGATTGCCACAACACCAAGACTGCGCAGACGGGCGCGGGCTTCGGCAAGGGCATGGACGGCAAGGACGGCAAGAATTACTGGGTGAACGACATCAGCTCACACGTCTACGATGTGCCGCGCAAGGACAACAAGGGCGTGAAGGGTGTCGCACCCGGTGCGGCCATGCCGATTCCGTACACCAACAAGTGTGGCGCGGCTTGCCACGACACGAAGAACCTGTAGAAGCATATTTGTTTCCGGCCAGAATTCGTAGTCACTGGCCAGGATCGCAGCAAGGGACGGTGGCGACACCGTCCCTTTTTTTATCCATGCGTCCGGATTGATTCGGGCGCGGGGCGGTTGTTTGGCGAAAATCCACTACGACTAACCGGCTTGTGTCTCACTGGCAGGCAGCCAGGGCGCGTGCATCGACACGCCAACGCTTCCACCTCTGCGCATTGCGCGCGGCACCGGGTAGGGTAATTCGCCGCCTCGCGTGCTAACTTTCCCGCCATGCATTCCCCAGGCAAACGCGGCCGCCCGCCGCACGACGACCAGCTCACCCCCGCCGAATGGCGCGTGGTGCAGCTTGTTCGCCACGGGCTCAGCAATCCGCGCATTGCTGCGCAGCTGGGGGTGAGCACCGATGCGGTGAAGTTTCACGTCGCCAACATCCTGCAAAAGACCGGCCTCAAAGACCGCCGCGCGATCCGTCACTGGGACGCGATTTCAAAAGCAAGTGCACTCCATGGAAAGGAACCCGACATGAATGCCGAACTGAATCTGGGCGCGATCGGCCAGATCGCGCGCACCGTTGCCGACATCAAGGCGGCAGAAGCCTGGTACAAGAATGTGCTCGGCCTGCCGCACCTGTTTACCTTCGGCAACCTGGCGTTTTTCGATTGCGGCGGCGTGCGCCTGTTTCTTTCCGAGGGCGATGGAGGCAATGGTGGCGAAAGTGCTTCCATCATCTACTTCCGCGTGCCGGACATCCACGCCGCCCACGCGGCCCTGAAAGCGCGTGGCGCCGAGTTCACCGATGCGCCGCACATGATCCACCGTCACGCCGACGGTACCGAGGAATGGATGAATTTTTTCAAGGACAACGAAGGCCGGCCGCTGGCGATCATGGCGCAGGCGGCCGCGGCATAGGCAACTGCCCATAGCCTCGAACTTCGCGCCTCAAGTTCCGGGCAGCCGCTCCGATCCTGGATGGTTGCGGGATCCGGTCGAGCCTGCCTCCTGCAGCGGAAGAAGCGCGTTGGCGCCACCATTCCGCTGCGCCGTTGTGATGCGTCAATCCGGCCCGGCCTGAACCGGGTTAAGTTCGCTGACAGAAGGTGTTTCGCCGTTGGTATCTGCGTCCAGTAAAGGAATACGGCCGTGGCGGCGTTGCTGGTCATTTCCCGGTGGCCCATGCCCGCGCACATGCGTCGGGCTGCGCTGGTGTTTTCGTTGCTCGCACTGGGCACGCTTGCTGCGTGCAGCAGCGTGTCGCTTCGGCCGTGGGGAGAAAGCCCGAACCAGACCATCGAGGTGACGGCAACCGACACGGCAGGCACACCGCGAACCGGATTGCACTGCCGGCTGCAAAATGACAAGGGTGAGTGGCAAGTCGACGTCCCCGGCAAGGTCGACGTGGCGCGCAGCAACCTGCCCCTGCGCATCGACTGCACCACCGGCGAGGGCGTGGCGATGCCGCACACCGAAATCGATGCCGCCGACGCACGCAAGGATCGCGCGGTGCAATCGGCAAAAAAATTCAGCTTGCTCGGCGTGGCCGGCACCATCGCGTTCCTCGGCGCATTTGCCGTGACGCCGGCCGCCATTGTCTACATGGCGGTTGGCGGCGCAACGGTCGGTGGCATGGCCGCCGCCGAGCAGGCCACTGCCGATACCGTGACCGGCGCCGGCAGCGCCTATCCAGCAAGGATTGAATTGCGCTTCTGAGTCATACGCCGCATGCGCGGCACATGGCAAATCCAATTGCCCGCCTCGCGCGCAAGCGCAGAGTCAATCGCGTTGCTGGGTAATTTGAGCATCCCGCCGCGAAGATCGCCATCTGGCGCGCCTGCTGGCGCATTTTCGGCCTGGGAGGCGCGCTAGTGCTTGAGTTTGGCCATTGGGAACTTCTATTGATCCGGCGATTAATTATGTTGCTGCGAAAAATTCCCTTCCCCGGCGAAGGCCGGGGCCCAATTTCGCCTTTATACAGTGTGTAACTTGGACCCCGGCCTTCGCCGGGGAAGGAACTTGCATGAGTCCTTTTCAACATGTTTAGTTGCCGGACCAATAGAAACCTCATTTCCGTTCGCCATTCGTTGCTGCATCGCCCATCGACTGGCGCTGCCCCTCAATACAACCGCACCGCCGAATCAAAACTCCACGTCCTGCGTACCTCGACCACGTCGTACTCGCGCGCCAACGCCGGTGAGAATGCCTGGTACGGCGCCTGGCTTTGCACGATTCGACGTATCCCGTCATCGACTTCCGGCACGCCACTGGAAAGCACGAAGGTCACCGACTCGACCGAGCCGTCGCTGCGGATGGCCACCGTCACCATGGGGTTGGTGTGCGGCCGCTTCGCCAGGTCGCGGACGGTTTCGACCGGTGTATTGAACTGGATCTTGCGCGCCCACGCCTCGGCGTGCTGCACAAGTTCCACATTAGGGTCGGCACGTCCCAGCAGCCGGGCGCGACGCGCCGTGCTCAGGGAGAGCGGCAGCACATTGGGCGCGCGCGCAAATTTGGCTTCGGCTTCACGCTTGGCGGCTTCTTCGTTGAGTATCCGGCCCATGGCCTGGCGCCGGGCCAGCCGTCGTTCGTCCTCTTCCTTTTCCGCCAGCACGCGCGCGGCTTCCTTCTGTGCCGCAGCCTGTCGCACTGCTTCCTGGCGTGCGGCCTCCAATCGCGCCGCTTCCAGTCTGGCGCTTTCGACCCGCGCGGCTTCCTGGCGAATCGCCTCCTGGCGTTGCGCTTCGGCCTGCGCCGCCGCAACACGCGCGAACTCCTGGCGTTGCGCTTCCAGTCGTGCCGCCTCAACCCGTGCTGCTTCCTGGCGAGCGGCTTCTTGACGCTGCGTTTCCAGTCGGGCCGTTTCGATTCGTGCCGCTTCAGCGCGCAGCGCGTCCTGTCGAGCCGTTTCCTGACGGTGTGCCTCCAGCTTTGCCGCAGCGATCCGCGCGGCCTCCTGGCGCTCGGCCTCCAGCCGCGCCGCCTCAACCCTGGCCGCTTCGACGGCACGCTCCCGCGCCTGCTGTTCAGCTTGCTTCTTCGCCACCTCTGCGTCCTCGCGCGGCGCAGGCGTCACGACTTCCGGGGTCGCAGCCTCGGGCGTGGCCGTCGCGACCGCCGCCAGCGGTGGGGGAGGCACGGCAAATGTGGTCGAGGCGGCACGCGGTACGGCCATGACGACCGGTTCGGCCGCCGGCGCAGGGGCCGGGGCCACCTCCGCGGTTTGCGTAGGCGGCGCCGGCATTGCGGTGTCGATCTTCGCTTCAGCCTTGATGGTCGCCTCGGGCGGCAGTGCGATCACTTCTGCCGCCAGCTGCGGGATCGGCGCGACAGATGCGGGCGGTGCCGCGGTCGGCCCGGTCACGACGACTCGCTCGATCGGTGGTGGCGGCGGCGCCAGTTCTGGGGCACCCGCGGCGTCAGCAGCCGCGGCCTGCACCGGCGCGAGCGTTACCCGCAATGCAGGCTCCGAGGCGCGCTTTTTTCGCCACGGAAACTCGAAACCGGGAATGCCGAATCCGTCTTCACCGAAAGTCAGGCTCAGCAGCGGCGCATGCAACAGCAGCGACAGCAACAGCGCAATCCTCAGCCGCCGGCGGTCAGCATTCATGCTTTGAATTTTGTGAAAAGCTGCGGCGCCAGGTTGGTGCCATCGAGCATTGAAAATCCCGTCACCAGACCATGGGCGTCACGCTGAAAAGTGATGCCGATTCGTTCCCACCCGGGTGCGGCGAGAAAGCTGAAGGAGTCGCCGCCCTCACCGTCGAGCGCTGCTTCAAAGGGACCAAGTCGGATGCGCAGCCGGGGGCCGGCCGATGCAATTGCGAATTCCCCCCACGCCGCGTGACGATAGGCGCCAACAAGCCCTTCGGCGATGTCGGGCGACACCGCAACTGTTTGCCGCGGTTCCGCCACAGCCTGCGTCGGCAGCGGACCACCAAAGCGCTTCAAGGCATCGTCGCCCGCGCCACCCATGTGCCGGTCGAGCAGCGCGAATGCCAAGCCCTCTGGAAAGATACTGGCGGTTTGGTTGGCGAGAACGATCACGGCCCAGCGGCCCGGCAGGATCAGCATGGCGGCGCTGTGTCCGGCCATGGAACCGGCGTGGTGAAAAACCAGCTGATCGCGAAAGTGGGTGAAGCCGATGCCCAATCCATATCCGCCACGCTTGGTGGATCCGCCGGTGGAGAGCAGCGCATCGACGGCTTTCGCCGAGACGATCTGCTTGCCTCCCGCATTGCCCTCGCTGACGATCATCGCCATCAGGCGCGAGAAATCCGCGGCCGTGGTCACCAGCCCGCCAGCCGGTCGAATTGCCTGGGGCGAGACAAATGGGACGGGCTCGAACCGCCCCTGGACGGTCGGGCCATAACCCGTGGCCATGTTTCCGGAAGCTTCGAATCCGCTGCCGGACATCCCCAGCGGTACCAGCACGTTCTGCTTGACCAGCGATTCCCAGGTCGAACCGGTAGCCGACTCCAGAACCTTTCCGGCGAGCACAAAGTTGGCGTTCGCATAGGAGAATCCGGCGCGAAACGGCTTGGCGAACGGCACGGCCGCCAGGCGTTCGAGGTAATCGTCGCGGGTGAGTGCTTTGTCCCAGTAATACGGCCAGTCGACGGAACCGAGACCGCTCCGCTGCGTAAGAAGATCCTTTAGCGTCAGCTCGCGGGCACGGTCATCGGAAAGTCTGAGCGATGGCCAGTAACGCGTGGCTGGAACATCAAGATCGATCTGGCTTCCGGATGCCAGCACGGCCGCGATGAGCCCCGTGATCGATTTGGTTACCGAACCGATGGGAAACCGGTGCTGTTCCGAACAGCGGATCACGCGCTCCACATCACACAGACCGGCCGCGTGGAACCGCACCGGCTTGTCGCGTTCCACGATGGCGATGGCCAAACCCGGAATGGCGTATTTCGCGCGCGCTGCTTCGATCCATGCCGCGTCTGCGCCAACCTCGGCGTGAGACACCCTGACGGCGAACGCAAGCAACGCAAATATCCAGGTGAATCGCATCGTTGTTCCGCAGGAAGGACCGGGCGAATGGTAACTTGATTTCCTGGTGCCTCACCCGGCAGCCCGCGTGGGAGAGTTGCCTGGTTATTTCGTTTCTTGACTCTTCACGCCCCCGCCCCGCCAACACTGTTCATCAACCCTTCCCGCATCAGCGCCGGCGGCATGCTGCCCTGCTTCAGCAGGCGTTCGTGAAAGTCACCAAGCGTGAATGCCGCGCCGCGTACCCGCTTGAAGTCTTCGCGCAACCGCAGGATTTCCGACAGGCCCATGAAATAGCCCAGCTGGTACCCCGGATTTTCGCAGGAGTAATCGACCTCGAGTTCCGCGGCCCAGCGCTGGAAACCAACCTGCTTGACCAGCAGGTTTACCGATTCTTCGTAGGAATACTTGCCGGTGTGTACACCCACGTCCCAGATCACGCGGGCGATGCGCCACAACCGAAGCTGCAGCTGCCGCAAGTGGATGCCTTCGTTGGGGAAGAAGCCGGTCTCCTGCATCAGTTGTTCGGTGTAGAGGCCCCAGCCCTCGGAAAAAATTGAGACCGAGGAGTTGCGGCGAAATGTGTTCGGGTTGGCCAGCAGGTAGAGGCCGTGCACGTGATGCCCGGGATAGGTTTCGTGCGGCGCGGTGTCGATGATGACGCCCCAATCGTGCTCGACGATGTAGGCTTTCTTCTCGGCCTCGCTCCACGACGGCAGAAAGGTGTTGAGCTGCATCTGCCCGACCAGCACGCCATCCTTGTCGGGTTCGCGCGCCATGTTGAAATTGCCGTAGTAGGAAGTCTTGCGCAGGTATTCGGCGCGCGGCACCACATCCACACGTTCCTTCCAAGGGATCGGAATCAGCTTGTGGGCCAGCACGTGCGCCTTTGATTTGTCCACCCACAGCTGCGATGCCTGGATGATCTGCAAAGGGTCCGGGCCTTCGCCCTTGATGCGCGCGGCTACTTCCAGCCACGGCTTTCCCGGCTCAATCTTCCCGGCCAGCGCCTCGCATTCTTTCACCGTGGCCTTGAACTGCTGCCAGGCAAATTCATACAACGTGTCGGCGTTGTAATCGAGCAGGTACTGCTGCTTGAGCATGGCGTCGTACGTGGCGCGACCGATGGCGAATGGCGCCACCGGTTTTTTCGGCAACGTGTCGCGCAGGAATGTCCGGAAGCGCTCGATCGCGGCCAGCGCATTCGCATTGGCCTTGAGGATGTCGGCCTTCTGCGCCGGCAGTTTGTCGGCAAAGGCGGGCACGTCGTCGCGAAAGATCGACAGCGAGTTATCGACCATGAAGCGGCCCAGTTCGACGAAGCGCGGGATGTTGACCTCGAGGTTCTTTTCGCCGTTGCCGAGGCGGGTGGGCAAGCCGTTCAAAAATGCGATGACCTGCGCGCCGCGCGCCGGCGTCGGGTCGGGCTGGATGGTCCAGAGACCCAGCGATTGAAACTGCAGATAGATCCGCGGATCCTTTTTCCAGCGCTGCATGCTCTCCTGCGCCAATCGCCTGCCGTGCAGAATGCTTTCGGCAAACCGCCGGTCGATGTTCTCGTCCTTGCTGAGCTGTGATCGGTCGATCTCGCCCAGCTCCTTGAGCAGCGCGCGGGTCGAGGCCAACTCGGCGGCGAAGGCGGCTGCGCTCAGATCCGATTCCTGTTCCTTGTCGAAGTCATTCGAACGCCCAAGCTTGGCGAGAACCGCCTGCAGCCTGGCGCTGGCATTGCCCGCTGCGGGTGCCGGCGCCGCGCAAAGGTCGATCGGGAACAGCGGCAGCAAGGCGCCGCTTCCCGCCAACGCCGCCGCCCTGCCGAGAAATTGCCTTCGCCTGGTCTGCTTCATGATTGCTCTCCGTTACGATTTCACTAAACGAGCGCTGGCGATCCGCAACGCCACAGCACTTGATTTCGCCGATCGCCATTTGGCGCGCCTTTCCGGCCATTTTGGCTTGGCGGGCGCGCGAATGCTACAGTTTGTCCGCACCTCGCCGCCTCCGCGGGCACTCCCCATCAACACAGGCGCAAGAATTGATCCCAATCCGCCACAGCCTTGCGTACTGTTCAGCCTGCCTCGCCGTGTGCATCGTCGCGCTCGCCTTTTCGGGGTTTGCCCATGCCGACGGCACACCCGCAGACCCCATCCGGATCGAGACCGGCGCGGGCCAATTTACCTTTGTGGATGCCCGCGGCGACACCACCAAACGCATGACGATTTACACCTACCTGCCGACCGGCGTGAAAGCCGACGCGGCGCCGATCGTATTCGTGATGCACGGCAAGGGCAAGGATGCGGAGAGGTATCGCGACGTATGGGCCAAGCACGCAAAGCAGCATGGCTTCATGGTAATCGCGCCGCTGTTTGACGACGCCACCTGGGGCGGCGCCTACGCGGGCAGCAAGGTTTTCACGCAGGGCGGCAAGGCAGTCGATGCGTCGTGGTGGTCGTTCAACGTCATCGAGCATTTGTTCGATGCCGTCAAGACGGCCACGGGCAATCGCAGCAGCAGCTACCTGCTTTATGGCCAATCCGAAGGCGGGCAATTCGTGCACCGCCTAGTGTGGTTTCTGCCGGAGGCGCGATTTTCCAGGGCCGTGGCGGCCAACCCCGGCTGGTACACCATGCCCGATCTGACCGTGGCGTTTCCCTATGGCCTGGGCAATTCGCCGGCAACGGCGGGCTCGCTGAAACGCAGCCTGGAACGTAATGTCACGGTGCTGCTCGGCGAACAGGACACCGATGCCGACCATGCGCAGCTTCGCAAAACGCCCCGGGCGCTGGCGCAAGGCCGCCATCGCCTGGCGCGCGGACAGAATTTTTTCAAGCAGGCCGGCGATCGCTGTGCGGCGCTGAACTGCCAGTTCGGCTGGCAAATGAAACTGGTTCCCGGCGCAGGGCATTCGAACGCGCAAATGGCCGCGGAGGCCGCAGCGGCGTTGATGTCGGGACCGATCCCGCGCGCAGCGGGTTCAAAGTAACATGACCCTGCAGACTCCGCGGCTGCGTCCTGCTTCGGGATGGTGCGGGAGTCCGTCAACCGAGGAACCTGCATGACCACCAACTGGAAAATTTCCCTCGCCGTCGTCGCCGGCGCCCTCATTGGTGCTGCCGGCATTGAATTGGCGCGGGCCGCAGTAAAACCGCCGGCTTACCTCGTGGTCGAGTATGAAATCACCGACCCGGCCGGCTTCAAAACCTACATCCAGGGTTCGAACGCCATCAAGAGTTCGCGCGTCTTTCTCGCGCGTCATGCCAAGGGGACGTCGCTATCGGGCGAGCCGCCGAAGTGGATCGGCATTGTTCAGTACCCGAGTGTTGAGGAGGCGCTAGCCCACGACGCGTCGCCCGAATACGCGGCGCTCAAACCAATTCGCGACCAATCCACAAAGTGGCGGTCGTTTGTCGTTGAAGGGATGCCAAACTAGTTTTCGCGCACGGCCATTGGAATCACCCATCAATGCTGCTATTGGTCCGGCAATGAAACCTGTTGAAACAGAAGAAAACAAGCTCCTTCCCCGGCGAAGGCCGGGGTCCAAGTGGTACACCACAGAAAGGTGAAATTGGGCCCCGGCCTTCGCCGGGGAAGGGAATTTTTCGCCGCATCAATATTTGCTGGGCACCAAAAACATCATGCACGCCAAATCCGCCCGCCCCCGCCGCAACAACCCGCCAAAAACGCGCGCACCGGTACTCGAAAAACTGAGCCTGCACCCGCGTAACCGCCATCGCGGTCGTTACGACTTTGCCGCGCTCGCGCAGGCGCTGCCGGCGCTCAAGGATTTTCTGATTCCCAACGCCTTCGATGCCAATGAGCTGACGATCGATTTCGCCAAGCCTGCTGCGGTCATGGCCTTGAACGCGGCGCTTTTGAAAGTCTTTTACGGCGTCGACTCATGGCACGTCCCGTCTGGCTATCTGTGCCCACCCATTCCCGGTCGCGCGGACTATGTGCATCATGCGGCCGACCTGCTGGCCGCTGACCACGGCGGCACGATCCCGCGCGGGCCGCAGGTGCGGGTACTCGACGTCGGTGTCGGCGCCAATTGCATTTACCCGCTGATCGGCAGCCACGAATACGGCTGGCAGTTTGTGGGCAGCGAGTGCGACGCGACGGCACTCGCTGCCGCGCAACAGATCGTGGATGCGAATGCGGGCCTGGCGGAGGCGATCGAATTGCGGCGGCAAGCGTCGCCACAGAAAATCTTCGCCGGCATTGTTGGGCCGAACGAGCGCTTTGATCTCGTGCTTTGCAATCCGCCCTTTCACGGCTCCGCGCACGAAGCGGAAATGAGCGCGCTGCGCAAATGGAAGAACCTCGGCAAGGCGGGGCCGGCCGAAGCCAACCCGAAACTGAATTTTGGCGGCAAGGCAGCCGAACTCTGGTACGAAGGCGGCGAGGTCGGGTTTGTGTGCCGCATGGTGGCCGAAAGCGCGCAGGTCCAGGCGCAGGTGTCATGGTTCAGCGCGCTGGTATCGCGCGAGGAAAACCTGCCGGAAATTTATGCTGCGCTGAAAAAGGCCGGGGCACGCAAGGTTGAAACCATTGCCATGGCGCAAGGCCAGAAGAAAAGTCGTATCGTGGCGTGGCGCTTTCGGTGAATCGACACTGCAGACTCGACTTGAGGCTGAAATTGGAACGAGTGGCCGATTGATCGCGCGCGGTTAGCAATCACGAAAGGGGTGCGGAACATGAAAAAAGCGCCAACACCAACAGACGAATCCGCGTCCCGGCTGATCGACGCGAAAATCGCCGAACTGAACGATTGGCGGGGCGCAGCCCTTGCCCGCATGCGTGCCCTGATCAGGCAGGCCGACCCCGGCGTGGTCGAGGAGTGGAAGTGGAGCGTGCCGGTCTGGTCACACCATGGAATCATTTGCACCGGCGAAACTTACAAGCGCGCGGTGAAACTGACCTTCGCCAAGGGCGCTGCGCTCAAGGATCCGGCGAAGCTGTTCAACGCCAGCCTTGAGGGAAACACGCGGCGGGCGATCGACATTCATGAGGGCGATGACATCAACGAGGCGGCGTTCAAGACGCTGATCCGCGCGGCGATTGCGCACAACACCTCCTCCACCCGCTAGCTGATCAGGTCGCGGATCGCCATTTGGCGCGCTTCTCCAGCCATTTTCGGCCTGAAAGGCGCGCCAATGCAGGGGTTTCGCTGTGCGACTGATTGGCGCAGAATCCCAATCCCGCCCACCGCATTCCTTACCGGCCTCGATGCTGATCGCCCTTGGCGCACCGCGGGAACGCGCATTGTGCTTGTTGCAGGTGCGGGCAAGCGCCATTCGCGTGCAGTCCCCGGCAGGGCAGCGTTGACGAACGCCAACATGCATCACGGCAGGGCCGTGCGCACCCGGTTTCGAAACGCCGCCCGAATCGACAACGCAATGGGAAAGGATTTCGCCATGATCTTGCAATCCACACGTTATTTCATCTCGATCGCCTCATTCGCGGCACTGCTTGCCGCGCCGCTCATCATCACACCGGCCGTCGCGCAGACGGCGCCACTTGACGGCAAGGTGTTCGTGGCCGATGCCGGCGAAAAGGGCAAGGCCGCCGACGAAAAGGGCGACGTCATCACTTTCAAGGACGGCAAGTTCCATTCCAGCGCCTGTGACCAATACGGCTATGGCAAGGGAAACTACAAATCCACGGCGCAAGCCGATGGCATCAGTTTCGAGGCCGAGACCACCAGCGAAAAAGACGGCAAGCTGGTCTGGAAAGGTGTGGTGCGCGGCGACACCATCGACGGCACCTTCATCCACTATCGCAAGGGTGGCTTTTTCAATTCCAACCCGGCGCCGATTGAGCACTGGTTCAAGGGAAAGGCCAAGACCTGAGGGCGGACGGACGGCGTGATACGCAGCGATTCGGTCGGCGCGCCGTCTGCGAATGAAGCCTGACGCCGCCGACTTGCGACGCACCGGCGTCAACTGCGCTGCGCTTGCGCTCGCCGCGGCTATCGCGGCGGGCTGCGTCGCGCCGCCGCGCTCCCCCGCTGTTGCGCCGGCGTACGCCTTTGCTGATGCGGAGGCGCTGTTCCATCGCGATCCACGCTGGCTCGGTGGTGATGCCGCACTCAGCATTGCGCTCGGCCGTGAACGCACGCTTTGGCTGTTCGGCGACAGCTTCGTCGCCAGGACGAAAACGCATGTGCGGCAGGAATCGGAGATGGTGAGAAACACGCTCGCCGTCCAGAGCGGCCGCGACCCGCGCAGCGCAACCATCACTTTTCATTGGGGGCAGCGCGACGACGGCGTGCCCGCCGCATTCTTTCGGGGGCGTGAAGAAAGCTGGTACTGGCCGGGACACGGGGTGCGTCTGCGCGACGGCCCGGTGCTGATTTTTCTTTACACGATGATGTCGACGCCTGGCCGCGGACTGGGTTTCGCTGCCACCGGGTATGCCGTCGCCATCATCGACAACCCTGATTCAACGGCGGAGCACTGGCGCCCGCGCATCATCGATGCCCCGCGCCTCAATTTCGATGCGCTGCCGGCAACGGCGGTCATCCAGGAAGATGGTTACCTCGTGGCCCTCGCCATCCGCCAGGAGGGCACTCATGCCGGTACGCTGGTGCGATATCCGCTGGCGCGCCTGGCCAAAGGCGATTTGACCGGCGCGCAATGGTGGGCGGGTGCGGCGCGCGGCTGGCTTGCGGAATCGGCGCTCGGTGCCGGTGGTCCGACATTCGTACTCGACGATGCCGGCGCGGAGTGTTCGCTGCACTGGGATGCGCAGCGCGGGCGGTATCTGCACGTCGCCAGTTACGGCTTCGGCGCGACCACCATCGGCGTGCGGTTCGCACCGGCGCTGACGGGTCCCTGGAGTTCGCCCACTGTCGTTTACCGTCCGCCCGAATCGACGGGTCCGCGTCCATTCGTCTACGCGGCCAAGGCGCACCCCGAGCTCACCGCGAACCGCGCCGGCGACCTGGTTGTGACCTACGCCACCAACAGCTTCGAGTTTGCCGACCTGTTCACGCCGCAGGGCGCGAGCGCGCTGTATTGGCCGCGCGTCGTGGTGTTACCGGCGGATCGGTCCGACTGACTGCCACATCGCTGTTGTCGGCGTGCGCAAATGCAAAGCCCGGCCGGAGCCGGGCTTTGCTGCTGCCGTGCCTTGGCCGCTTGCTGTCAGGCCGTCAGCGCCGGATAGTCCGTGTAGCCCTTCGGCCCAGGCGTGTAGAAGGTGGACATATCGGGTGCGTTGAGCGCGGCACCTTTGGCCATGCGCGCAACCAGATCCGGGTTGGCCAGGAACGGGCGGGCAAACGCGATCAGGTCGGCCTGGTCCTCATCGAGCGCCTTTTGCGCGGATGCGGCATCGAATCCGCCGGCCAGAATGAAAGGCCCGTCGAACGCGTGGCGCAATGCAAGCTTGAAGGCAGCGGGCACTGGCGGCGCGCCTTGTGCCGAATGATCGAGCACGTGCACGTACGCGAGCTTCAGTGCGGACAGTTCCTTCATCAACGCAAGGTACTGCGCGTCCTGTTCCGGGTAGTGACCGGTGGTGTTGAAGACGCCATAAGGCGACAGCCGGATGCCGACCCGCTCCGCGCCGATCGCCGCGACGCAGGCCCGCACCACTTCCAGCGCAAAACGATTGCGCGCCGCGATCGAACCGCCGTAGCCATCGGACCGCGTGTTGACATTGGCATTGAGAAACTGCTCGATCAGGTAGCCATTGGCGGCATGCAATTCCACACCATCGAACCCGGCCTCGACAGCGAGTTTGGCGGCATGAGCAAATTCACCCACGGCGCGGTCGATATCGGCCTGAGTCATCGCGCGCGGCGGGCTGTGCGGTTGCATGCCCAGGCTGTCGGAGTACATCTGACCGGGGCAGACGGCGTCGGTGGGGCCCACCACCTCGGCGCCCGCCGGCAGGTTGGCGACATGGGCCACGCGGCCGGTGTGCATGAACTGGGCGAAGATCTTGCCGCCCTTGGCATGCACGGCATCGGTGGTCAGTTTCCAGCCGGCCACTTGCGCCGCATTGAACAGTCCGGGAATTCGCGGGTAGCCCAAACCGTTGGGCGAAGGTGACACGCCTTCGGTGACAATCAGTCCGGCGCTGGCGCGCTGGCCGTAGTACTCGGCCATCAGGGCATTGGGAGTGTTGGCTTCCACCGCACGGCTGCGCGTCATGGGTGCCATCACGGCGCGGTTGGTGAGTGCCAGGTTGCGCAGCGAATAGGGGGACAAAAGTGTGGTCGGTGACATGGGGCCTGGTCGAAAGAGAAGTTGGATGAGGCGTCAAGCAAGGACAAAATTGCATCCGCCACGCGGTGCGCAGCGATTTGGAGATGTCGAACTACTGCACAAATATTGGGATGGAACCGAAAAACTCAACATCAAGAAGCCATTCCCGGCACGGCGGCACCCTCGCATCGACCAGGTACGAGCCCGTTCCGCCAAGACTCACCCTGTCGTTTCTCGATGTCCCAACCCGCGGGGACTTCGCTCTGATGGAAAAGCTGCGCCCTCGTCACTCAGGTCGGCCACATCTCGAGGATGATCATGTCGACCAGCTGTTGATGGACTGCGCGCAGGTGTTCGGCGATTTTCTCGTCGGAGGCGTTGATCCACTCCAGCGAAGGGACTTCCGGCTCGACCCATTCGTACCATCGCAATGCCCGGGTCCTGTCGCGGCGGTGTCCCGGGGTCTCATAGGTCACTTTGGCCTTGATTCCCAGCGCAGCCTTTTCGCCGCGATGCATATGAACCGCCAACCGCTGTAAGGTCACCCGAATGACGGTCGCGTTCGGGCCGTCGCCCAGCGTCCATTTTGTCGCAGCCTCAGCCCGCAAGTGATTTGTCAGATCAGCAATTGGCGAATGGGCTTCCCGGTAATGCTCGAGGCGCGCCTTCAACTGATCCACGCGCTCCTGGCTCCAGCCTTCGATCACGCCGACCCCGGCACCGACCGCGGCGCCTGTGGCACTGAAAACTCCCGTCGAAGCGAGGATCACCACGGGCACGCATAACGCCGCCGCCGGTCCGGCAAGGGCACATGCCCCAGCGCCAACGCTGCCGAGCACGGCACCAAACGCGGCGCCACTTTTGGCGCCGGTTGAGGCATCCGCTTTCAGGACCTCGTTGCTGATGCCGATCCCTTCGGGCACCGATGCCTCCATCGCCACCGTGATTTCAAGTTCCCGCCCTTCGGGAACGGCAAAGCGCGTGGTGCCGCAGGCTGTCAGGCACAGGCAAAGCAGAACCAGCGACTCGCGGATATATCGACTGGATGGAAGGTCTGACGCAAATATCCGGAAACATGAAAGTTCACGCATCGCATCCTCCCACGCGGAAGCGGATGCGAACCAGTCTACGCCTGTGAGTAGCGATCGGGGCAGGTCATGGTGGCACGTTCCTGGAACGCTCCGCGCACGGCATTGGGCCGCTGTCAACCGCGCGCCTTGCGCCAAGCTGCTTTTGTCAATTTGGTGTAAATTCGGCTCCTCCAAATTGTGCTGCCCGCCGTGGCAGCGAGAAAGCCTATGGGATTTTTCTCGAAGTTTCTCAAGCCCGGCACCGCGGCCGAAAAGCCGGATACTCCCGTGCAGGCCGAGGCGCCTGAAGAAGAGGAGTTCGTGCTGGGCGGCGGATCCGTGCCCGAACCGAAGGGACCGACGGAAAAGCGCGGCGCAGAGAAGCGCCGCCATCCGCGTGTTGTACAGACCACGGCAGGCGGTGGTTACGGCAAGCCGCGCTTCTGGGTTTACGGCGGTGGCGATTGCTACGAGGATCCAAACGACGGTTCCGCGACCCTGAGCCTCGATGACGCAAAAGAGAAAGCCGCCATGCCGCGTCCAGACCTCGACGGAAAAGTGGAATTGCCGCGCTACCTCAAGAAGCGCGGCGACGGCTAGTCAGCAAATCAGGCGCCACAGTCCGTGTGGCTGCCTGCGACCGTCACCCCATGCGCTTGAGCGCACAGATCTTGTTTCCCGCCGGGTCACGCAGGTAGGCGAGGTACAGTTTCATGGTGCTGCCTTCGCGCACGCCGGGCGGATCTTCGATGGCGGTACCGCCGTTGGCAATGCCTGCCGCATGCCACGCATTCGCCGCTTCCTCGCTGTCGGCGACAAAGCCGATGGTGCCACCATTGGCCCCGCAGGCCGGCTCGCCGTTGATCGGCTTGGTGATGCCGAACACGCCGGTCTTGGTCCGGTAGAACACACGGCCCTTATCGTCTACCCGGCCCGGCGGGACGCCCAGCGCACCCAGCGCGGCGTCGTAGAATTTTCTGGATGCGTCGACATCGTTGGCGCCAACCATGATGTGGCTGAACATTGCTTTTCTCCGTGGGGTTTGGTCACGGGATATTGCCACAGCGCGCGATCCCGCCAGCGGGCAGGAACCGACAATGCCTTTTACCGCGATGATGCGGCGAACAAGCCGGACGGGTGACTTTTCAGACTTCGCTGTGCAGCATCAGACCGCGAGGTCGCGAAGCGACGCAACACCGGGAACGAGCGCTTCCATTGCAGGCAGACCGTAGCCGTGGCGTACCGATGCCGACGCAACTACTGTAGTGCCGCGGGAAATGCTTAATGCGGATTCCGGGCGGCCGCGGCGCGCAGCGACGCACTGATATTCCCCAGCCCCTCGTTCAACTCCAGCGGCGAAGGCCAGCCGAAGCCGACGCGCATGTACCGGTCGTCCTGCTCAAACCAGTGACCCGGGCCTACCAGGGTGGCGTGCGTGTGATTGAGCGTTGCATAGAAGCGGGCGATGTCGACACCCGCGTCGGCGCGAATGCGCGGAAACGCCACCACGCCCCCCGACGGCTGCACCCACTCCATTGCCGGCTCGCGCGCGATCCAGGCGGCGAGCGCCTCGACACCACGGCGAACCGCGGTCGCGATCTGCGGCAACTCCTGCGTGCGCCGGCAATAGACGCGGTAGGCGATTTCCTCATCCAGCACCGGGCCACAGATCAGCATCTGCTCCTTCGCGGCAAGAAACAGCTCGTTCAGTTCGCGGTCGCGCGTCAGCAGCCAGCCGATGCGCAGTCCCGGCAATCCATAGGCTTTGGAAAGTGAAGCAACGCTGATGACGCGCTCACCCAGCGTGGTGGCAAACGGCCGCGGCGTGGCGGTCACCAGGTCGCGGTAGGTTTCGTCCACCAGCAGATACGCTCCACGGGCCTCGACCAGCGCGACGATGCGTTTCAGCTCCGCCTCGTCCAGGACCGTGCCGGTGGGGTTATGCGGATTGGTGATGCTGACCAGCCGCGTCTTCGACGTCATCGCCGCTGCGATGTCTTCGGCGGTGTAGCGGAAGCCCTGTTCAAGCTTGAGTTCGATAAAGGAAATATCGCAGCCGATGCTGCGCGGGGTTTCGATGTTGGTCGCGTAGTTCGGGCGCAGCACCACCAGGTGGTCCCCCGGCGCGAGCAGGCTGGTGGCAACGATAAACAGCGCCCCGGCCGCGCCCGGCGTCAGCAGCACCTGATCCGCCGCGCATGCCGATTCGGCGGCCAGCAGCGCGCGCAGGCCGGGGTGCCCGCGATGGTCGCCGTACAGAAGTATCGTCGACGCCAGATCCACATTGAGTTTCAGGTCACCCAGCACGCGGTCGCGCATGGAGCTTTCAGCCAGGTTGCAGCGAATACTGCCGTAGCCCACTTCTTCGGGCGATTCCTGTTCGATGGGCATTCGGCGATAGCGCATGGTATGGGCTCGGCAGTGGGCGGTGGTGGAACGCTGGCGGTATCAGTATGCTGAAGCCGATTGTTGCACACCGCGCCGCGCGGATCGCCATTTGGCGCGCCTCGGCGGGCATTTTCGGCCTGCAAGGCGCGCCGGTGCTGGAGTTTGGACTTGAGGTGACGCGCCGAGCGCCGCTCTGTTTGTCCGCCCCGCCTGCCGCCTATTTCTTCGACATCAGCGCCGCCGCCACCGCTTCCATTGCCGGGTCACGCGCGGCGCGATACGCCTCGATCGTCCAAGGCGCCGCGATGTCCGGGTCCAGTGAGGGCACCGCGATCGGCCGCGTCACCACCGGGCGATGGCAATCGTCGAACTTGCGGCAGCCGTCCTGGTAGTCGTGGCGTTCGGTGGCATGCAGCACCACTTCCTTCGAATGGGCCAGCGTCGCGGTGCGGCCTTCGGCGTAGAACTGCAGCCTGTCGCCCACCGGTTCGCCGACGATGGCCACGCGCGCCGGTGCCGCCTGCTTGAGGTAGCCCAGCGTCGAAATTGCGGCCGAGAAGGTCCAGGGGCTGGTCAGCGCGAAAATGCGCCCCTTAACCAGCGTCGGCAGTTTCTCGGCGAAGTCGCGTGTGGTGGTCAGGTCGCCGCCGCCATTGAGCCGAAGATCCAGCACCAGATTGGCCGGCCGCGTGTCGGCGATCAGTTTCTCCACGCCTTCGAAGAAATCCTTCAGCTTTTCGTTCGCGCTGTTGCTGCTCTGGCGCATGTCGATCACGACGGCGTCGAGCGCGGCATCGTGGCGCCAGCGGAAACGCTTGACCGGCTCTTGCAGCGCCCAAGGTGCGCGTTCGGCCTCGATGAGCGTACGCCAGGCGCGGTCTTCCAGCGGCGCCAGCACCGGGAACATCCAGCGCGTCGCATTGCCGAGCACGCGGTCCGCGCCGGCCGGCGAAACACTGAAGGTGCGCTCCAGCGTCTTGCCTTCAATGGTGACAAAAGCGTAGACCGGTGCGGCGCTGCCCTTGCCGATGCCGGCGGCACGCAGCTGCGGAGGACTTTCCAGGAAGTACGGCGCGGACCGATCCCGCCACGCCGGCGTGCCGCCACTCAGTGAACGGAAGGCCTGCCGCAGAGACGCCATCGACACACCATCGATCGATGCCAGCCGCGCGCCCAGCAGGTCGGCGTTTTCCGCCTTGACGCGCAATACATAAAACTCCTCGCCGAACGGCGCCAGCCGCATGTCCACCCGCTCGTAGCGGCGTGAACGCGGCGCGACGATGGTCATGGTGTGACCGTTGTCTGCCAACGCGGTGATTCGCGCGAGCGCCAGGTCGAAGGCAGCGGGCTCGAGGCTGCCGGCCGCTTTCTCCATTTCGGCCAGTTTGTTTTCGGCCTCGCGCCGGGCTGCCGGCGAATATGATCGGTCCTTGTCGAAGAAGTCACGGCGAAACTGCGCGAGGTCTTCCCGCTGCCTGGCGGCGTCCGAGGGCGCTTGCGCCATGACGCTGGCCGCCAACAGCAGCAGACAAATCGTGGCGGCAATCCGGTGAGTGTTCATGCTGCCCTCCATGGGTCAATGTGGCCGGTGCCGACTGCGCGTCGAATATCGGTGACAAGAATGGTACCGTTGCCGGGCAGGGTGCTTGTGTAGCAGTTCGTACCGGTGTTTGCCGGGCGAAACGCGCGTCCATGCTACGCGGCAACCGTCGGACCGCACCAGTGCTAGAGTCCGGCAACCACGTCGATCGCCCCTGATGCGCCCACTCCTCACCGCCCTGCTGTTACTCACCAGCCTCCGCGTCGCCGCCGAATCTCTCACCGACGGCCCCTATGTGCTGCACCAGGAAAAATCGACCCAAGCTGTCTGGGTCTGCGACGGTGAGGTGAAGGCGCTTGCCCTTGCCACCGGCGCCAAGCTGGCCGCGCCCTGCGGCGGCGTATCGGGCTTCGCCTTGAACCCGACCAACCCGATCGCGCCGGATGCGCTGCCGCAGCCGCAACGCTGGGCGGCGGTGTCGGATATCCATGGTCGGGCAGAGGCGTTTCTTTCGCTGCTGCGTGCCCAGAAAATTGTCGGCGCCGCCAACCAGTGGATCTTTGGTGACGGTGTGCTGGTGATCAACGGCGACGTATTCGATCGCGGACCGCAGCAGACCGAAGCGCTATGGGCCATCTATCGCCTTGCGCAGGAGGCGCGGGCAGCCGGTGGCAGCGTGCAGATGGTGCTGGGCAATCACGAGAACATGGTATTGCGCGGCGACCTGCGTTATCTGGAGCCCAAGTATCTGACGGTGGCGAAACTGCTTTTTCGCAGCGTGCCGGAACTGTACGGAATCGATACCGAGCTCGGCCGCTGGCTGCGCACCCGCGCCACCGTGCTGAAACTGGGCGACACGCTGTTTGTGCACGGCGGCATCAGCCCCGACATGCCGCGCCTGGCACCCGACCTGATTGCGCTCAACACAAAGGTTCGCGCACGGCTGGCTGACAAGCGCGACACCTTCAAGGATGACCCGCAGGCAAGCTGGCTGTTCGCCACCAACGGACCGCTCTGGTATCGCGGCTACTTCCGCTTGCCGCGCGCGAGCCTCGCCGAAGTCAACGCATTGCTGAAGCAGTTCGATGTGAAGCGTATCGTGGTGGGGCATACCACCCGTGATGAAATCGTCTCGCTGTACGGCGGGCGGGTGATCGGCATCGATGCCGCGCTCAAGGATGGCGCGCGCGGCGAGGTGCTGTTGTGGGACGGCGGGCGACTGCTGCGCGGCCTCGCCGACGGCAGCCGCAAAGTGCTGGCCCCGGGCGATGACGATGGCACAGTCAATCAACTGCTGCCCGACGCCGAGGACCGGGCCGCGGCACTGGCCAAGGGTGCGGCAGGCGCGAAGGATGCCGCGACAGCGTCGCCTTCGCCGCGATCGCCCCAACACTGATCGCCCAACAACTCTCCCCGACCGGCCAGCTGCCGGCCACGCGCTACTGCAGCGAACCGCCGTTACGCAACTTGGTGCCCAGCACGTCGCTGGCCGAAATGCCGCCCGACAGATTGATATCGTAGAGGTAGTTCGTAAAGTTCACCAGCTGGCCGGTGCGCGCTTTGAGGGCAGTAACGTCACCGATCGAAACGGCGCCGTTGCCGCTGACATCGCCGACGAGGAAGCCGATGGTTGCGACCGAGTTGACGGCCGGTCCCGCGCCGCCGTTGGTGCCGCTCAGGGTGACTTTAATGCGCCGACCATCCGCTATACCACTGAGGTTGACCAGAACGTCCTTGCCGGAGAGCTGCGTCGTGGCACTGCCGATGGGCGCATCGGCTGTATCAAATGCGGCGGCGGTGCCGGCCACGCCAACCGGCAGGTTGAAGCGGAACACGATGACATGGTCGCCCGCGGCGCGCCTTGGTTCGACCGTCACCGGCCCGCCCACCGGAATGCCGGACTTGATGGGCAAGTCAAAATTGCCGGCGCTGGCATGCTGTCTGCGCGAATACATCCCCAGCAGGGCAGGTGCGCCGCCTGGCGTCAGATTGACCGGGGATGAGGCATTGCCGACGCCGATGACATTGACGGCGGCAACACGGCAGGCGTAGGTGCTGCCGTTGCTCAACCCGCCAACGGTTACCGGCGATGCCGTGCCGCTTGCCACATGCAAGCCGGGGTCACAGGTCACCTGATACGAGGTGATCGGCGAGCCGCCGTCGGAGGCGGGTGCGCTGAAGGTGATAGTCACCTGTCCGTCGCCGACCGTGGCTGCCGTGATGGCCGGCGCCGTGGCATACCCGCCGCCGCCGTACATTTCGTAGATGAGCAGGGCGCGTTCATCGGCGCTGCCGATGGCGGCGAGGTTGATGCTGGCCTTCACCGTCGGCTGGCCGTTGCATTGCGTTGGAAATGTCACCGTCCCGGAATTCGCGGTCGGCAGCAGCGACTGGTCGGCGAAGCGGCAGGCGAAGCCGACACTTGACACCGTACCGCTCAGCCTCACCTCGGTCAGCGTGAACGCCGTGGGCAGCGACCAGTTCAGGGGCAGCGGCACACCCAGCGTCGCGTCGGCCAGAGCATGCCCGGTGGGACTGACCATGCTGATGGAACCGTTGACGGCATCGCTGACAACGCCGCGTGTAAACGGCACGGAATAGGTGACGGTACCGCCGCCGGCCGCCGCTGTGCGCGTCAAGACATAGGTATAGCTCAGGTTGTTGCCGAGGCTGCTGGGCGGATCGAAGTACACGTAAAAGGTGTCGCGAATGAAGGATTCCCCCGCCGGCTGCGCGGGGTCGCCGACAACGGTTTCAACCAATGGCGTATTCGCGGGCATGTTCAGCGTGCCGGCAATGCCGGGGCCGGCAACGGTGGCGCTGAGCACTGTCCCCTGCGGCGCCTCGACGGCGAAATTCACGTTTTGCCGCGGGCCCTGGTTGTTGCCCGGGCCGCGGTCGATGCGCATGGTGATGGAGGTGTCGGTCCGCGCAATGCGCTGGTTGCCGAACATTTTCCAGGTACTCCCGCCGTCATCGCTCTTGAGCACGAACTGCCCGTCGTCGCGCGCATCCAGCGGCGAGTTGGCGCCGTTGAAGGTGATGTCGCCGATCGGCGTGATGATGAGGTTGGCCGTGTCATAGGCCGCGACGCCTGACAGCGTCCAGGCGCCCACCGTGCCGCCGCGCAGTTCGGAAGCGAGGCGCTTCGCCGACTGCGTCGCATCATATCCTTCGTGCAGGTGGCCGGCGGCCATCAACGGCAGCAGGTGGGTGTACGACAGATTCGCGCCCTGTGTGTTGACGATGCTGCCGAGCTGGCTGAACAGGGCATTCACGCCCGCCTTGGCCGCATCCACCGTGGCCGAGGGCACGGCAAGGACTTCTGCCGATTCGCCGCTCTCGCCCGTGGCATCGACTGCGGTTACCACGAAGTAATAAGGTTGGCCGTTACCGAGGCCACCGGCAGTATGGGTGTTGAGCGCCAGGCCGGTGGTGGCCGTGTAGCCGGCCAGTCCGGTACTCCCCGCGGTGACGCCCGGCGCGCCGGCACGATAGACGTTGTATTGCGTGGCACCGGGGACCGGCAGCCAGGTCAGGGTCACACTGCCGGCGGAGGGATTGGCGATCACCCTTGCCGGCACCGTCGGCGCGCCGCGCGCGGATGGCGTGAGCCAGACTGTGGCGACCAGAAGTGCCATGGCGGCGGCGCCTCGCACATGGTTGCGTTTGCGTATCTCGAACATGACTCCTCCCTGCGCAACCGTCTTTGGCGGTTTTCATTCGTCGAAATGTGATTTCCCGACAGGGAATCAGCACGCGGGGAGTGCAGCCGCAGCTTGCGGCATGAGAAAGTCGCTCGGCGCGAATTCGTGTCGTCCAGTTTCCGGCTTGCAGGGAGCAAAGTCAAACCACGAACGGCGGCGCCGGGGCATTCCTGGCACCTTGCCCAGGCGAAAAAGGCGTAGCATCGCCGCGAACATGGCGCGCGCGTTGGCGATTGCCGCTTCAGCCGCCGATCGCGCATCGTTTCCGATTCATCCGCATCAAAAGGTGGCCCCATGAACAACGACATTACCCAGGTCCCCGCCGGCTCCGGCAAGCATCCGGTAGTGATGATTGCGATCTCGGCCAACCAGCTCAATGCCTCGGCTGTGTTTTACAGCAAGCTGTTTGGCTGGAACACGCATGTGGTGTCTGCCGAGATTATCGGCGCGGCGGTTCCAGCCGGGCCGAATGTTTCGCTGCGGGCCAATACGCCTGAGGGCTTTCCCGGCGTGGTGCCGTTCATTCGCGTCGATGATGTGGATGCCAAGCTCAAGGCGCTGGTGGCGGCAGGTGCCGCGATCGAGCGAGCGCCCTGGAATGTGCCCATGGTCGGCGCACTGGCGCGGTTCACGGACCCTTCAGGAACGGTTTACGGTTTGGTCGGTGCAATGCTTCCGGGCGCCGTGCCGCGCATGCCCATGCCCTTTGGCAGCAATCCCCGGCCGCCCGTCGGTGCGGTCTGTTCGCTGGAAATGTATGCCGCCAACGGCCCGGAAGCGGCGGCGTTTTTCGGCCGCCAATTCGGCTGGGGGGCGCTTGAAACCATGCCGCAATACATGGCCTTCGACCCTGGCGCGGGCGCACCCGGCGTATTCCAGTCGCACACACCGAGGCTGCCTGGCGTGGCCTACATCTATGTGGCCGATGCCGGCGCGAAGCTCACCGAAATTGACGCTGCCGGCGGCCAGCGCATCGGTGATGCCATGGCCATTCCCGGCCTCGGCACCTTTGGCTATTTCAAGGATCCTTCGGGCACGACCATGGGCCTGATCGGGCCTTAGACGGACCTCGTTGCCGCTGCCGCGCGCGATTCCATTGGGCCAAAACTGTTCGCACGCGGCTCGCCGGTCGACGACGTTCTGCCAATCCATCGCGGTTGTTTGCTGCCAGAATTGGCGCGGGCCGGCACAGCGGCATCGACATCAACCGGGATGAAATTGGCAACTATGCGATCCGGTTGGAAACCCGCAGCTACACCCGCCTCGGCGACTGCGCCCTTGTCCACTGCAACCGAATTATTCGGCGCGGCCTGTCCGCTTCAGACAGGCGAACATCCGCGAGTGCCGCCGTAAGCCTGCATGCTCTGCAACGACACACTGGTAACCGACTGGCAGAAGGAGAAGAACATGGCCGAGAAATTCGATGTGATTGTAGTTGGCGCAGGCCAGGCGGGACCCGCGCTGGCGGTGCGTTGCGGACGTGAAGGCCTGAAGGCTGCGATCATCGAGCGGCATCGCTTTGGCGGGACTTGCGTCAACAATGGTTGCGTGCCGACCAAGACGCTGGTGGCGACAGCCAAGGTGGCGCACATGGCACGGCGCGCGGGCGAATACGGAATTCACGTCGCCAATCCAATCCGCATCGACATGGGTGATGTCATGGCTCGCAAGGATGCCATCGTGCAAAAGTCGCGTGCCGGTGTGCGCGCCTGGCTCGACAGCGCAAACAACGTGACTGTGATCGAAGGTCATGCGGTGTTTGCCGGTCCGCACCTGATCCGCGTCGGGGACCGCTCCCTGGAGGCACCGAAGATTTTTCTCAATGTCGGGGGGCGGGCGAGCGTGCCGGACATACCCGGCATCGAGGCCGTGCCGTACCTGAACAACGAACGCATCATGCATCTTCAGGAAGTGCCTGAGCATCTGGTGGTGGTCGGCGGCAGTTATATCGGGCTGGAATTTGCGCAGCTCTTCCGCCGATTGGGTTCGGCGGTAACAGTAATCGAAACCGGCCCGGCCATCATCGGCCGGGAAGACACCGATGTATCGCAGGCGATACACGACATTCTCGCCGGTGAAGGCATTGCCATTCGCACCAATGCCAGCTGCCTCTCCGTCGCCTCACACGGTACGCGCATAGCCGTCGGCGTCGGCTGTGGAGATGGCGAGCCGCTGGTGGAAGGTTCACATGTACTGATGGCCACCGGGCGGCGACCAAATACTGACGATCTCGGTCTTGACGCGGCCGGAATCACCACTGACGCGCGCGGCTATATCCCAGTCGATGATCAGCTCGCCACAGCTGCTGACGGCGTGTACGCCATCGGCGACTGCAATGGCCGCGGTGCGTTTACCCATACCAGCTGGAACGACTACGAAATTGTCGCTGCAAACCTTTTCGACGGCGAGTCACGCAAAGTCAGCGATCGCATCCCCGTCTACGCCCTGTTCATCGATCCGCCACTGGGCCGCATCGGCATGACCGATCGCGCCGTGCGCGCAGCCGGGATTCCGGCGCTCACGGCAAAAATGCCGATGGCACGCGTGGGCCGCGCGCGCGAAATGGGCGAGACGCTGGGCTTCATGAAAATTACCGTTCATGCCGAATCCAGGCGCATCCTTGGCGCGGCCCTCCTGGGGGTGCACGGCGATGAAGTGGTGCAGGAGTTGCTGGCGGTAATGACGGCCGACTTGCCCAGCGGCCACATCAACCGCATGGTGCACATTCATCCGACGGTCGCGGAACTGTTGCCGACGTTGCTGGAAGGTCTCAAGCCAATGCTGTAGTGGCACAATTCGGGTGCCATGAGCGACCGCCCCACTGAACCCACGCCACGCATGCATGCAGCAGGATTTCTGGTTGCAGCGCTTGCAATGCTGGTTTTGACCGGCGCCGACTGCGCGGAAGTTGCGCCCAGGGTCGAGCCGCCGCCATCGATGAGCGTCGGCTCCAAGCGCTTTACCGAGTCTTACATCCTCGCCGAGGTCGTCCGCCAGACTGCGCTGAAGGGCGGGGAAGCGCAGATCATCCATCGCCAGGGTCTGGGCAACACCGCCATCGTCCTCAACGCCCTCAATACCGGCAGCATCGACATCTATCCGGAATACACCGGCACCATCGCCCGCGAAATACTCAAGCTCGATACGGTGCCGCCTCTGGCGGAGCTGAACCGCAGGCTGGCGACGATGGGGCTCGCGGCCTCGGTACCGTTGGGATTCAACAACACCTATGCACTGGCAATGCGCCAAGACATCGCACGCGAGCGCGGCATCACCTCGCTCTCGGATTTGAAAGCGCACCCAGCCCTGCGGCTGGGGCTCTCGCAGGAATTCATCGGCCGGGCAGACGGCTGGCCGGGGCTGAAGAAGGCTTACGGCCTGCCCTGGTCCACGCCGCGCGGGCTGGACCATGGCCTGGCCTACGACGCCATCGCACAGCGGCAGGTGGATGTCATCGACATCTACTCGACCGACGCAAAAATTGCCGCAAGCCAGCTTACGGTGCTGATCGACGACGCGGCCTATTTCCCGCGTTATGACGCGGTGCTGCTGCACAAGGCCGACCTGGCCACGCGCCATCCCGCGGCCTGGGCGGCACTGCTGGCGCTTGAAGGAAAGATCAGCGATGACACGATGCGCGGCATGAACGCGGCGGCGGAGCTTGAGAAAAAGAGCTTCGCAGCGGTGGCAGCCGAATTTCTGGCCGGATCAAAAGCAGTCACCAGCATGCCAGGCACGGCGCCGGCGCGCGCGGCAACGCTGGGCTTCTGGCCGGCACTGTTCGGCCCCGACCTTGGCCGCCTGGCCTTCGAACACCTGTCGCTGGTGTTGCTGGCGCTGGCGGCGAGCGTGGTGACAGGCGTGCCGCTGGGCGTGCTCTGCGCGCGACATGCGCGCAGCGGCACCATCATTCTCGGCGTGACCGGAATGCTGCAAACCATTCCCGCGCTGGCGATGCTGGCGATCCTCATCCCCCTCACCGGCCGCATTGGCTTTCTGCCGGCATTCATAGCCCTGGCGATTTATGCCCTGCTGCCCATCGTGCGCAACACCCATGCCGGACTCACACAGATTCCGGCAGGCCTGAAGCAGGCCGCGCAATCGCTGGGCATGGCGCCGCGACTGGTGTTGCATTTGATCGAGCTGCCGCTGGCGCGCCCGACAATCCTCGCCGGCATCAAGACCTCCGCTGTCATCAGCGTGGGTACGGCCACCATCGCCGCCTTCATCGGCGCAGGCGGTTTCGGCGAACGTATCGTCACCGGCCTTGCGCTCAACGACCACGCTTTGTTGCTGGCCGGTGCGATACCGGTGGCACTGATCGCGCTGCTCATCGAGGCCGCATTCGGCTGGTGGGAGCGATTGGTGGCGCCGAAGGGAATGAAGCCGATTGCGACTTGAGGGCCGCCAACAAAACTTTTTGTCGGGCCGGCCGCAGTCATTCGCGCAGGATTGTTTGCCTGCCTGCAAGGGCTAAGGCATCACCAGACCTGCGCGTTGCTTCATCGCCGCAATGTCGGTCTGATCCACCGCGCCGGAGGCGTTGACGTCAAAGCGGAAATTGGCAATGGTGGTGGGACCGATGCGCGCCTTCGCGGCGCTGATGTCGCTGGCCTTGACCGCACGCGTGCTGTTGACGTCGCCCACCAGAAAACCGATCGACACGGGAAACAGCGTCATGTCGCCATTGACGCCGCTGAGCGTTACCGTGGCACGTGAGTTGTCGGCGACACCAGTCAGCGAGACGGTGAGCTTGTTGCCGTTCGCGGCAACAACGGTCGCCACGCCGCTTGCGGGTGGATTGACAGCAACGGTGGCCGGCAGGCTGACCGGTGCATTGAACTGATAGACCAGGGTGTGACCGCTGCCGATGAAACGCGGTTCGACCGTTACCGAAGCGCCAATGGGCTGGGTGGCGTCAAGCTCGAGTTCGAACGCGCCGGCGGCACCGTGGGCTTTTCTTGACACCACGTTGACCAGCACGAGCGCCGCCGACGCTGACGGCGTGACTTGTATGGGTGACGACGGCGGGCCCGCGCCCAGGGCGTTGCTGGCGGTCACGGTACACGTCGCCGGGGTGCCGTTGGCGAGACCAGCAATATTGATTGGCGAGCCGGCGCCGGCTGCGCTGACGGCGCCGCAGGTGGCGACGTAGCCGGTAAGCGGCGCGCCGCCGTCCGATGGTGGCGGCGCGAAGCCGATGAACGCCTGCGCGTTTCCGGGGATCGCAACCAGGTCGGTGGGAGCGCCGGGCACCGTGGCGAAATCATCGTCGATGATGGTGATGGTCATCGCGGTCGTTGCGCCGAGTGTGGCACCGGTCGGCGCGGAAAGGGTGATGGTGAACGTCTCGCTGCCCTCGATCAGAGCGTCGTTGAAGATGGGTACGACAAAGGTCTTGGGCGCGCTGTCCCCGGCGGCCCAGGTGAGCGTATCGATCTGCGTGGCGTAATCGTCGTTAGGTGTGGCCGTGATACCGCTGGTGGCGATGTCGACCGAGGCCGGGCCGTCGCTGCCATTGAGGCGTGATACCGATACCGTGATGCCGCCTGCCGATTCACCGACCAAGGCGGTCGCGACAGTGAACTGCAGCGTGCCGGGCGCCGGCGGAACGCAGTTACCGCCGACGGTGCCGCTGCCGTTGATGCCGAAGGTTACCGAAGCCGTGCAGGCGGGGACGATATTGAATGTGGTCGGTGTGGCGTTACCCAGCGTAACGGCGGCCATGGGTGCGCCGGCAACCCCGGACGGATAGAGCGGCGGCTGGAACGAGACATCGGCGGTGGTGCCCGCATACGGCCCGACGCTGGACGCGCCAAAGAAATTGGTCTGAATGGCCTCGGCGTGCAGCGTGTAGGTGCCTGCGGGTAGCAGCATCCTAAAGAAACCGGTGTTCTGCTTGAGGTAATCCGATACCACGCTGTAGACCTTGCCGGTGGTGGTCTCCGCCGCCCAGAGATTGGCGCCCCGCACCGGGGTTAAGCCATCGGCCTGCACGAAGGTGCCGGTGATTTGCCCATACACCGTGCTCAGTGCCGGCTCCGGATACAGCAGGCTGACGGCGGCGATGTCATCCTCGTGCAGCGTTACCGAAGTGCGATTGGCGATCGGGTACATCAGCGGATAGTTGCCTGTCGAGGCGATGCCCTGGGAGTTGTCGAGCTGCGTGTGATCGAGGCCGATCAGGTGGCCGACTTCGTGCGCAAACACCACGCCCAACGTGGTGTCGGAAACCGGCTTGAAACCGCTGACAAAAATAGCGCCTTCGGTGTACAGGCAATTGGCAAAACGCGTCGTGGCAAAGCCGAGCAGATTGTTCTTCGTGCCGACGCCAAAAATCGCGTCGATGATCGAACCGTCGGTGTCGTAAATCACCGGATTCAGACCGTCTGCAGTGTTGGCGGCGGTATTGGGATAGTAGGTCGTCAGATTGGCGGTAGTCACATCCTCGCCCAGATCCTGGCCGCGGCCGAACACGAAGGTGGCGGTCGGGACGTTCGACCAGATGGCCACCGAGCTGGTGACGAAGGCGTCGGCTTGCGCCTTGCTTCGCGCGCCCAGCGGGCCGAGGTCGTAGTTCAGGTTGACGGTGCCGGTACCCGGGAATTTGATGGGCGCGTTGTTCGACGCGCAGACCACGCGCGGCCCGCCGGCTTGCGCGCCCAGCGCGGCCAGTGCAAGCAGGCCCGCCACCAGCCATCGGGCTGCAAACTTCATTCCCGCAACTTGGCGTGCGAACGCGCCATTTCCTTGAACGCTTCAAGGCCCAGCTGCCGCACCGGCTTGCCGGCATTCGCCACGGCGGCCAGTGG
Organism: Usitatibacteraceae bacterium; assembly: GCA_044229235.1. Taxonomy (GTDB): domain Bacteria; phylum Pseudomonadota; class Gammaproteobacteria; order Burkholderiales; family Usitatibacteraceae; genus UKL13-2. The sequence goes on along the minus strand of JBGATH010000023.1, from coordinate 19,050 downwards.
CATCTTCGCGGTCAGCTCGCGAAAGTCGGCGCCGGTCGCAATCGTTTTTCCAGTCGCGCTTTGCTGCACGCTGAAATTGCCCTGGCCCAGGCCGATCGGGCTGGAGAACCCCAGCGACGAGACTCCGGCGAGAAACACCACATATTCCTCACCCACCACAAATCTGGGCACACCATGCACCAGCATGCCGGACATGCCATCGGGCAGCGTGCCGCCGATCTGCTTGATGACGTGGGTGGTCGCGACCTTGCCCTTGAGGACATCACTGATCTCGAACGTCGTATAGGTAACGACGAGGTTGGTCGCGGCATCGATTTCGGTACGGTTGGCGATGCACCTGCCCTGAAAGGCCGTGGCCGCGCTGTCGATGATTTCGTCGAGCAGCAAGGGGCGCACGGTGGCCGCTGTCGCGCCCGTGGCGACAACCAGTGCAAGCGCCCAGGCGATGATGATTTTTTTGATCACGTGACCTCCCGCCACGAAAGTCGCCAGCGTAGCGCTGAACGCCGCAACAGTCGTGTCGGCCCGTTAGCCGCGCGGCCGGAACGGATGGGCGGCGCGGCGAATGTGAAGCGTCCGCGCCAGCGGGCATTTTTTGGCAACCGACGGCCAAACTCCAGCGTTGGTGCGGCTTTCAGCGCGTTTTTGCCCTGGAACCCGCGCCAATGCTGGTGTTTACTCGCCGCGAGTCGCGCTGACCTGTTGGCTGCGACCGCAAGGGATGGCGCGGAATCGATATGCGGCCGCCGCTCAGCGACGCACCTCACCCACCTTGTATCCCGGCTGCGGCTCCATCCTGATATCGGCTGCTGCCTTGAGCCGTTCGCGGAACGCTTCGATTTCGGTGTTCAGTTGCGGGATCAACTGGTCGACGGCTTTCTGGTATCCCTCGATCTGCGCGGTGCGGGCGCGCTCGCTGTAATTGGCCCAGTTCGAGCCGCCGTTGATCTGGCTGGTGCCGGGCGCGCGAAACAGCAACTTGCGGCTGGCCACGTCAAACACGGAAATATCCAGCATGGTCTTGATATCGAACTCGTTGCCGTTCACCACGTAGGCGCCGACGATGGTCCAGTAGAGAAACGCCAGCGAATTGGTGTCGGTGAAATGCACCTGGTCATACGACACCATGGCCATGATGTCGACATTGAACATGCGCGATACCTGCTTCAGGTTGTCGAACCCGCCGCCGGCGCGCAGATACTGGGTGGGAATGATCTCGATGGCGCCGACGTACGGCTGTCGCGCGAACGCAGCCTTGGTGCGTTCCAGCAGTTTTATCTTTTCGGCTTCGGGCAGCGACCGCGCCTTGGCGTCCGCCGGCACGAACGCCAGGCCCACTCTCACTGGCGGCCGCAGCAAGGCGACTCCCGGCTCCATGCGTGGCGCGGCCGTGGCAGCGGGATAAAGGTATTCGACAATGCTCGCCGATTGCTTGGTTTCGCGGCCCGCACCGGGCGTGGTGCAGCCGGTGGTGATGGCGATGGCCAGCATCGTGAACAAGGCAATGACAAATTTCATGGTGTTCCTCCGGGCGCTCAATCTGTGAGGGCCTGGCGCGAACGCGACAGGCCACCCCAAGCCTAACGCCTGGCGCGGAAAAGCATCGGTGCAATCACCGTAGTACCGCCAGTCGCCGCCGGCGGTAGCAGAAACCGATACCCCGACGCCGGTCAGGACACCAGCACCTTCACATCCGGGAAGCCCATGAGTTTGAGCAGGGCGTAGTTCACCGCCGCATCGCCCGGATCATCGGCGATGCAAATGATTTCCGCATAGCGCGGCAATCCGGCCTTGATCAGAATGCTCCAGATATCCTTCGCGGCTTTGGGTGTGCCATCGGCATTCACCAGCCCGGACCATGGGACATGAATCACTTTGCCGTCAGGTGCCTTGGCCGGCAAAGACTTGCCCGACGCCAGAAAAACCTTCGGATAGTGCCCCTCGGTGGCCGGTGGATTGCCGATGACAATGCCGGCGCGCAGGCTGGCCGGATACTGCGTGGCCGGAATGGCGATGTCCTGCGGCGATTTGCGCGGACCGATTGTAGTGGCCTCCTTGGTGGTGGTGAACCCGGCGATTGCCCAGTCGTCGATCGATTCCATCAGCAAGGAAACTCTCTTGTGTCCAAGCTTTTCGAGCATGAGGAAGGCCAGCGCGGAACTCGTATTCAATCCGCCATCGGAAACGATGACCGCTTCAAATGCCGCATTCACGCCGGCGGCGCCCAGCGCATCGGCCAGTTTGCCTGGCGCGTTGAGGTGGCGCCGGAAAACTTCTGCGGGAATGTTGACCGCATACGGCACATGCCCCAGCCGGTAAGCCTCGGCGGTGCGCACATCGACCACGTTCAGTTTTGACACGCCGAAATTTCTCAGCATTGGATGGCCCCAGCCGGCCAGCCAGTGCTTGTCGCGCAGCATATTGGTCGCGTCGTAGGTCCAGAACGGCAGCCCGCGGTCGTCGCGCAGCCATTCGAGTTGCGATTCCTTGTAAAGCTTGACCCGCGGGTACTCGAGCATGAGTTTCATGGCGAAGAACGGTACGCTGGCGGCGATGCCGCCGCCGCAGTGCGAATACACGTTCTGTTCCGGCTTCACACCCAGGTAGTCCAGCATCCGCCGGATTTCGGCGGGCGACTTGAAGGTCTTGTCGGCGTTGAAGAAGTCGGCGCTGGGCGCCATGATGGCGTTGGGGATGTGCCCCGCGCGGTCAAAGAACTTGGCGCCGCCAAAGTGCTGATCCGGCTCCAGCGCCTCCACCAGCGCATTGTTTGCCGGGTCGCCCGATGCCACCAGAAACTCCGGCAGGCGCACCCGCACATCGTCGCGCAGCGTCGTCACCTGGAAGTCGCCCGGCTTCGGCGCCGGCGTCGCGTCCTTGGTCACGGCACCGCCCGTGGCCTGCCACTTGGCGAGTCCGCCATCGAGCACGAACAGGTCCTGCGCCGGCACGCTGTGGTAGTAAAGATCAAACAACAGGCTGGTCGCCATATAGGTTCCACCCTGGTCGTAAATGACCACTTTTTTGCCTTTGCCGACGCCCCAGGACTGGATGCGCCGCTCCATTTCCGCAACCGGGATTTCGCGGCCACCAAAACTGAATACATCGACGCTGACCGCACCGGGAATGTGTTTCGCCGTGTACATCTGGCCCGGCGAGGCATCGATCAGCAGGATGTCGTCGCGCTGCATGTTGCCCTGCAGCCACGCCACGCTGACCAGGTTGCTGGCCGCGGCCGGAGTTGCACCGGCAGGCAGCGCCACGGTCAGGAAACCCGCAATGATGAACAACAGCCAGTATCGTAATTTTGTGGGCATTCTTCCCTCCGCTCGATTGATCAGGATTAGCGGGTATCGCCGTTGTTCCGGCACGGCGTGCCGCCGGGTCCGCTGAAGTGCACAAGTTATTCCCGCAGCCGCGGGCGGCACCAGTCGAACGCGACGAGCCACGGTCTGCAATACGCGAGCCACGCTGCGGCCGGACGGGCCGCAGGGCATCGGCTACATCTGCCGGAACAGGTGCAGGTAGCTGCGGCTGACCTTGAGCACGTCGGGCCGGCCCTTGAGGTGGATCTCGGCCGTTTCATTGATGCCACGCGCGACGTGGCTGATGGCGCGCAGGTTGACCACCACCGAGCGGTGCACCTGCGCGAATTGCAAGGGATCCAGCTGGCCGACCAGGTCCTTGAGCGGCACGCGGATCAGCGCCTCGCTCGGCTTGCCTTCGTCACCGCGCCACGCCACCAGCGTGTACTTCTCGTCGGAACGCAGGAAATCAATGTCGTCGACGAGGATCAAGCGCACATTCTGGCCGACGGCGGCGCGTATCCAGCGCAAGGGCGATTGCGGCGTGGCCTGCGCCTCCTGCGAGTTGTCCGGCGCCTCCGCCGGATGACGCAGCCGTGCCGCCAGTTGCGCCAGCAGTTCATCGGTGGTCAGGCTGGGCGCGGCCGCGCGCAGTCGCTCCTGCAGGCGCGACACGGTTTCAGCCAGGCGCGCCGGCACCACCGGCTTGACCAGATAGTCCAGCGCGCCGCGTTCAAACGCATCGAGGGCGTACTGGTTGAAGGCGGTGACAAACACCAGGTGCGCGCGGCGACCGATCTGTTGCGCCGCTTCCACGCCGGAGATGCCGGGCATGTGCACATCCAGAAAGCAGATGTCCGGCTTCAATGCCTCGAACCGCGCGACGGCTTCGCGGCCATTGCGTGCCTGCGCCACGATTTTCAGATCCGGCCAGGCATGCGCGAGCTGGCGCACCAGGGTGTCGCGCAGCAGGGGCTCGTCGTCTGCGATCAATGCTGTTACCTGTGTGGTCATGGTGTATCCATCTTCTTTTCCGCGACTACTCACGCGCGCTCGGCACGGCGCTTGTGCGCTCGCCGGCGCGAAGCAGTGCTTCGCGAATTCCCGGCTCTCGTGTCGGCGATCAGCGCGGTTGCCTGCATGTTCATTTTTTATCCGTCAACTTGAGCCTGCCGGATCAGCCCGGTTCAGCCGGAAACTCGACTTCCGCGCTGACGCCATGTGCGCCAGCTTCGGCGATGCGCAGTTTGGCATCTCCATGGAAAGCCAGTTCAAGCCGCTCACGCAACGACGACAACCCCGTGCCCAGCCCCATGCTGCCCTTGCCGCCATGCTGCAGTCCCACGCCGGTGTCGGTGACGCGGGCGATGCAGCGGCCATCACGAATCCTCACGCTGACGTCGATGCGCCCGCCTTCCTCACCCGGATCGATGCCATGTCGCACGGCATTCTCCACCAGCGTCAGCAGCGTCATCGGCGGACAGCGCAGCGGTGTCGCCCCCTCATCCACGTCAAGCGCAAACTGCAGCCGGTCGGGCATGCGCAGGTGCATCAGTTCGAGATAGGCGCGCACCAGTTGCAGCTCCTCACCCAGCGTGGTGGCCTTCGCGTGGAGACGCGGCACGGCCGCACGCAGGTAGGCAATCAGGCTGTCGAGCACCTGCGGCGCCTGCGGCGAACCCACTTCCACCAATTGGCGCACATTGGCCAGGGTATTGAACAGAAAGTGCGGCTCGACCTGGGCCTGCAGCAGGCGCATGCGCGCGTCCAGCGCCTTGCGTTCGAGCTGGCTGCGCTCCAGTTCGAACTGGAGTGCTTGTTTACGCGCATCGTCACGAATCTGCTTGAGCAATGCCGTCACAGCGATCCACGGGCCGATGAGCAGGCCCAGAAACGTGAAGGTGCCGTAGGCCGTCAGCCGTTGCTGGTCGCGCCACCACGGTGGATCCAGCCCGACGTTGGTGACGGCGTAGCCGATCCAAAGGGCGAACGGCACCACGGCCGCCACACCGGCCACCTGCAGCACCCAGCGCGCCATCCACCTCGGCAGCCGTCGAGGCCAGCGCTCGAACAGGCCGAACACAAACAGCATCGAGAATCCGGTGAACAGGATGCGGCCGAACAGGAATGCGTAGGATACTTTCCAGCCGAATGAAAACAACAGGATGATGACCGCGCATACCGCCAGCACCACCTTCGTGCGCCGCCATTGGAAGATGCGCGCGAATCCGGTTGGCTCGGCCGTATCGACTGTTGACGTGACTGGGGTATTCATTGCGTAACGATACCAGTGGGCGCGGGCGGGCAGACGTTGAGAGTTGTCGATGCGATACGGCGCGGCGCGCGGCTGCTTCGGCCGCCACAGCCAAAGCGCGCCAAACGGCCAGGCAGCGTTGCGGATATCGGCATGGTGATTCCTCCGGAAGCGTTGATGCATGCCAATCTACGCACTGGCCGGCCTGACCTGAAGTGGCTCATGGATCAGCCGCGGTTTCGGGGCGGTCGGGCACGATTCGCCCGGATGGGCGGCGCGCAGCACAGCCGGCGCAGTCATTTCCTCAGGCCAGCACCGCAAATTTGAGCCCGGCGTGCGCTTCCAGCCGCGGATGCAGCGCGGCGCCCATTGCCGTGGCGGGAGTCCAGAAGCCGCCGCTCAAGGCCTGCTTCGAAATATCCAGCGCGAGACAGGCGGCCGCCTCGCCAAGGATTTTCGCGGTGGAACCGTAGCCGGGGTCGCGGTCACCGGTAACCTTCACGCGCAACTCGCGGCCGTCCGCCGTGCGGCCGATGAAGCGAAAGTCGTAAAAGCCGCGTTCCTGCGCCGCGGGACTGGGACCCTCGCCGGGCGCGGGCAGGATGGTCTTTTCCATCAGCCAGCGGGCCGGCGCGATCGCGGCAGCGGCAACGAAACTGCCGAGTCCGGCCGTCAGGCTGGTCGCCTTCAGGCGCCCGGCCATGCCCGAACCGGTCAGCATGGCTTCGTCATAACGAAACTCGCGCCCGTACCGGTAGTCCTGCAAGGCGTTGCTGCGCAGCACGATGCGCACGTTGATGACAGCCATCACGAAGGGCGCCGACCATGCGCCAAAATCCGCGTCAAACGTGGGGCCGCGCACATTGTTCTGCCGCACCTTCGGCGCGGATTCGGGCGGGCACAGCGAGTGTGGGTTCGACATTTCCTTGCGCAGCGCCGGATTCGCGGTCGCTTCGCGCACCACGTTGACGATGCTGGCCACCGTGCCGCCGGAGGCGCCACCACGCATCGCCTTGACCCTCATTTTTACTGCGGTGCATGTCGCGCCGAATTGCTGTATCGCCTGTTGCTGCAGGAACCAAACGCCCAGATCCGATGGAATCGAATCAAATCCGCAGCAGTTCACAATCCGTGCGCCGGATTTTTTTGCATCGGCCTCGTACTGGCTGATCATGCGCCGCACCCAGTGCGCCTCGCCGGAGAGATCGCAGTAATCGGTGCCGCTACGGCTGCAGACGCGTACCAGCGTCTCCCCGTAGAGCGCGTATGGCCCCACGGTGGAAACGATCACACGCGTCTGTTCACACAGTTTCCCCAGCGCCGTTTCGTCATCCGCATCGGCGATCATCACCGGCAGTTCTTCCGCCGTTGCGCCCAGTGCCGTGAGCAGCGCATCCAGCTTGGCCTGCGAACGGCCGGCGATGGCCCAAGCAAGCTTGCGTGCACCAGGTCGAGTCGCGGTGCCGAATTCGGCGAGCAGGTAGCGGCACAGTATCTGGCCGACGAAGCTGGTCGCGCCAAAGACGATGACATCAAAGTGATTTCTCTTCATGCATCCTCCATTAAGGCGGGCAGTGTATCGCGGTCACCTGCTTGCCCGCACCTCAGCGCGAAACGCCAGCATTGGCGGGCGACTTGGGCCATTTCCGACCTAGGAGGCGCGCCAGTGCTGGTTTTCTGGCTAGCGCCGCGGTAGCTGGCGTTTGGGCGCCAACGCGAACTGGTGCGACCACGCGACCAGCTCTTTCAGATACGCCGTTGGAAAATTCGCGACATCGACAATCGTGATCCAGTGATAGCGACCGCGATACCTTGCCGGCTTGCAGCCCGGCACACCGGTCAGTTCCACAAACCGCGCCGGCGTCACCTTGATGCTGAAACGCCATTTCTCCGGCTCGCTGGTCTTGAAGTAAGCGAAATCGCGCTTGCCGCAGGCATACACGAGGATGTTGTACGGCGGCGCCAGCAGTCGTTCGCTCACGCCGGGGAGGTTGCGGCAGAAGTTCTGCAGTTGCGTGACATTCATGCGCGATGTTAACGCGCCAGAACAACCGGCGGCGTCGAGCTTGTCCAAGCCCCTGCCTGCGGGCGACCCCAGAGGCGACCTCCAGCACCGGCGAGCCTCTCCGGCCGTTTTTGCCTGCAGTGCCGCGCCAGTGCTTGCGTTTGCCGCGTGGATGCGTGCAAGATGCTCGCGTCCAGTCGCCATTTCCCGAGGGGAAACTTCATGAGCAAGGCCACGGTCGTTGCCGCCATTGCCGCACTGTGCGTATTCCTGCACTGGGCCATTGTGCAGCCGGCACCGCTGCCTGCGAAGGAGATTTCGGCGGCGATATTCATGAGCCCGCTGGCCGAGCTGGGCGGCACGCCGGGCGCGGTCACATTCTGGATTCGCCAGGTGTCGATTGGCATCATCGCGCTGACAAGCGTCATCGCCTGCGGGCTCTCGCTGGTCCTGATATTCCGCGCCGAGAAAACCACCGCCAACCGCAAGCTGGCGGCGGCGCTGGCATTCGGTTCGTTTGCCGCCGCGCTACTCATGCTGATGCCGTTGTATGCGGGATACCACGACGCCATTGGCTGGCGTTGGGGACCGGCCTGGCAATGGGTGCTGCAGTTCGTGGGTTTCAGCGCGGGAATGTTCTCGGCGCTGCTGATGGCGCAATTCTTTCTGGCCTATCCGCAGGCACCCACCGACAAACAACTGGCGGACCACTTCCAGAAGATGGCTTCGGAGAATCTCAGGCTCGCGCGATCCGGCTGGCGGCAGCGGCTGTATCCGGCATGGATGATTCCCGACGCACCTGCGGCGCAGGAAGGCGCCGCTGGGGCGGCGAGATCAGGTTTCTTCCACCGCCTGCGGCACAATCAAGGCGCCTATGACAGCCAGATGAAACACCTGCAGATATGCCGGTCACGATGGACTACACCGGGTCTGCTTGCATTGGCCGCTCTCTGCGCCGCGGTGGACATCTTAGCCTTCACGGCGCTGCCCGCGCTGGGTATCAGCGCGAAGTCGTTCTCTGTAGTGCAGATTGCCGCGTGGTTCGCTGGCTTCATCGTGCTTGAATTCCTGATACTTGCGATGTTTCAGGGCCTCAAGTATCACCGCGACAACGCCTTGCCGATCGACCGCACGCGTATCGACTGGATATACGTCACGCTATTCGTTGGCGGACTCGCCGTCGGCGCGGTCGGCCCGGTGTGGTGGGGCCTGCTGCTGTTCACGCTGCGCGATCTGGAAGCAGCCAACATCTTCATCCCCGGCCCGATCCTCTTCATCGGCCCTTCCTTTATTGGCTTGCAGTTGCTGTTCCTGGCTTTCGTGATCTCGCTGGCGCTGTCGATCTTCTATCGCGGCAGCGTGGACCCGCGGCTGGCGGCGCGCAAGGTCACGCTGTTCGGCGTGCTGGGCATTCTGGTCGCGTTCGTGTTCATCCTGATCGAGCGATTCGTCGCGCTGGAAATCGTGGCCTGGTTCAAATTGCCCAGGGAAACCGGCCTGCTCATCGCCGGCGCGGCGGTTGCCGCCACCTTCCAGCCGATACGCACACGTGCAGAAAAATGGGTCAACACATTCGTCGCACGATTCCTGCCGCTAGACTCGCTTGTCGAGGGCGATCGATGTGTGCAGGCCGTGGTGATGGCCGACCTGTCCGGCTACACGGCGCTGTCGGCGCGCGACGAAAAGCAGGCGTTGCTGCTGGCCGCACTGCTGCAGCGCAAGGCGGAAAAACTCTGCGAGGAGCACGACGGCCGCATCGTCAAGACTATGGGAGACGCCGTCATGCTGGCGTTTGATGACGTGGCTGCGGCCGGCACGGTGTTGGGCAGCCTGCACCGGGAATTCACACCCGCCGCCGAGGCGCTCGGACTGACACCGCTGCAAGTGCATTCCGGCGCACATGTCGGCGAAGTCACGCAGACACACGACGGCGATATCTACGGCCAGACCGTGAACATCGCCTCGCGCCTGCAGGCGCTGGCAGGCCCGGGCGAAAGCGTAGTGAGCGAAGCCTTTGCCGATGCAGCCGCAGTGCCGGCGGACCGGCGCATCGATAAAGGTCCACAGCCATTGCGCAGTGTGCCCGAGCCGGTCAACGCGTTCGGTTTGATCACCTCAGGAAAGGCCGCTTGACGCTTGGCAGGCAAGCGCCAGCCACCACGCGAAGCGGGTGGAACGGACCGGGAGAATGCCTTCGCGCAAGCCCGGGGTCGGTTGCTCGCCCAGCCATCGGGGAAATTACCTGGACTGGTTTGCGCGCAACGGATTTCGCGAGGCAGACGTGGGGCAGCTGTTAAAGCTGATGCACGAGCTTGAGCACAACAGCCATCGCCTCGCCATTGTTCGGGGCGGGCATATGAAAGAAAGGCCGCCGCCGCGATCGGCATCGCGACGGCGGCCACTCAGTTTTTCGTTACGCGCCGTTCGCTCGGCACGCGGCGCGCTACTCGCGCGGGACACCATCCTGGTTAACCAGCACCGTACGGCCCGGCGGGTGGGACATCTGCACGCGATACTCGCGGCCGCGGAAGTCGTAGGTCACGTCCCAGTAGGCAGGCCGTTCACTCGGTACCTGGCGGCAGCGTTCGTATTCGCGCCCGTAGGCCGACGAATTCGCGCCGGAGCCGATCGCCGCACCGGCAATCGCGCCCGCTGCCGTGGCCGCATCCTTGCCGCGCCCGCCGCCGACCTGATGACCGAGGATGCCGCCAATGATGGCGCCAGCGATGGCGCCGGCGGGGTTGTTGCCCACGTTGGGCTCAACCACCTGCTCGCGCTCCACCCAGCAGCGGCGTTCCGGCGGCCCCATCACTGCACGCACCGAGGTCACCGGCACTTCGCGCAGGCGCTCGCTCGGCCGGCGTCGATATTCATAAGCAGGGACCGGTGCCGGCTCGGCGAAGCGTTCGTAGTCCTGGCGTGGATTGACCATGCGTACCGATGAAATCCGGTTGCTCATGCCGATGCCGTTGAGCGAGTCATAGTTTCCTTTGCGCAGCACTACACAACGACCGCGGAAGTTTGCGTCCTCGCACACTTCCCATAAGCCACGTTCGACGATTACCGACGAGGCACGGTCATTGAAACCGGTGCGCCCGAAGTTGACGACATTGCCCTGGGTGCGGAACACCTGGCCGCGAAACCCTTCACGTTCGTACAGCGTGATTTGGGCCGAAGCCGAGGCCGCCAGCGTGGCGACGCCGAGGGCCAGTAGCGCTTGCATCTTGAATCTGTTCATTGCCAACTCCTTGAGGGTGACTTCGGAAAATGTGCGCGGGTTTGTTTTTGGTATGTGCACTCAACGTCGCAACCAGCCCTCCGGTTGTCACGCCCCGGCACTACATCGCCACGGGAATCAGCAACAGCAGCAGCAGCCACCAGTAATTCGGTTTCACTTCAATCGTTTGCGCGCTGCTGTACGGCCCGACAAAGCCATCGGCATCGATAGCGCGGTAGCGCATGTAGTACACGCCGGATTCACCCGGCTTGTCGATGGTCACTTCGGGCTGGTCGAGCTTGAGTTCGCTGACGCGCTGCGCAAACTGCGCATCGCGCGCCAGCTGGAATTCGAATTTCTGCCCGGGCTCCGCACCCCAGCTGAACTTGACGCGGCCCCCCTCTTCCTTCGGTGGATTGGGCGCAGCCGGAATGGACTTGACGGTGAAGGACTGCACGTCGCCGAACGGCCCCTGGTCACCGTCGGCGCGCACACTGGCCACCCGCCAGTAGTATTCGCCCGGCTTTACGGCCAGCGTCGGCGCAAAGCCGTTGCCCTTGATGCCGGCCTCGTCGATGAGCGGCGCGGTGAATACCGGGGCTGTCGCCAACTGCAGGCGATAGGTCGCGGCCTCCGGTGCATTTGCCCAGCTGAAACGCACTGCGGTGGCGGCGAATTTGTCCTTGTTGGGCGGCGCCGACGTGAATGGCGCCTCGGGCCGCGCCTTGAGCTTGAAGGGCAGGACCGCGTCACTGCCCTCGATGCCATTGGCGTCGATCGCGCGCACCCGCAGGAAGTAGCCGGCATCGGCAAGGTCGCCGAACTTCGCCTCGGCTGTGGAAAAGGTGCCTTCCGCGCGCAACTGCGTGAATGCCTTGTCGGCTGCCACCTGCGCGCGATATCCGGTCGCGCCCGTCACCGGATTGAAGCGAAAGCGCAACAGGATGCGTTCCTGCAGGGTGGGCGCCGTGCTCAGGTCGGGTGCGGCCAGCAGGCGCACGGCCGGCAGCGGCGCTTTGCCCGATTCCACCAGCGTGCCATAACCCGCCTTCACATCCAGCGCCACTTCACCGACCGCGGTGGCAGCCACATTCACCACGCCCTCCACAACCTCGCCACGCGCGGATTTTCCGCTGCCGTCGGTGCTGACGCGAAACTGCGTGCCACGCACCCCCAGGTTGGCAGCGGGCGTGGAAATCTCGAAGCGCCCGACTGCGCCGCTGCGCTTGGCAACATCGGCCTCGACGCGCCCGCCGGTCAGGCCGACGCGCGTCAGCGGTACGCCGCCGGAATTGGCCAGGGTGCGCGCCACATCGAGCCGCACCTGCGACTTGGACTGCACCACCAGCGTCGAGCCGTCCGCGAGCCGCAACGTGACAAAGCCGTTCTCGCCGGTCTTAATGCCGGCACCCTCACCCAAGGGGGAACCGACCACCAATGGGCCGGCGGTCGATTCCACGGGCCCGGTGGTGGCCTGCACGGTCGCGGCGGCGGCATCGGTGCGCATGTCGCCTATCGGAATGCGAATCGGCGTGCCCGGGCGAATGCGCCTCGGGTCGGCGATCTTGTTGAGCCTTTGCAGGGGCTGCCATTGCTGGCGCTTGAGCAGATAGCGATTGGCCAGCGCGATCAGGGTGTCGCCTTCGACGGCAGTGTGAATGAAGTACTGCGCAGCATCAACCGCCGGTGCCGGGGGCGTGACGCCGGCCGCCTCGCAATGTTGATCGACGACCAATGCCAACACCAAGCCGAGATACGCGACGGAGTAATTCCTGGACATGAAGTAACCCTTTTGATGAATGCCGGCACCGCTCGCGAGAGCATAACGGGAAACCGGGTGGGGCCGCCAGCGAGGCCTGGCCAAATCTGCCGCAAAATACCGGTCAATCATTCTTGCCGGCGACAACATGAAAATCGATCCTGCCGTGGCCATCGCCAACGGCCACAGACCCGCAGTGCGCCCCGCCGTCGCGGGCGACATCGCCGAGATCGTGCGCATCACCAATCTCGCCTACATCTGCGAAGCGTTCTGCATCCTGGGCGATCGCACCAATGCGGCGGATATCGCGGCCAAGTTCGAAACGGGCACCTTCCTTGTCATCGCCGATCTTGCTGATCCGGCGCATCTGGTCGGGTCGGTTTACGCCATCGCGACGGGTCCGCGCGGCTATCTCGGCATGCTGACCGTGGCACCTGACGCGCAGGGTCGCGGCCTGTCGCGGTTGCTGGTGGCTGCGGTAGAGGACTACTGCCGCCGCGCCGGTTGCAGCTATCTGGACCTCACCGTCATCAACCTGCGCGTGGAGCTGTTCGCGTTTTATGCGGGCCTGGGCTTTGCCGCGTGCGATACCGTCAACTTTCCCCAGCCGGACCGCGTCCGCATGCCGCTGCACCTGGTGCGCATGACCAAGGCGCTGGTCGCGCCGGAGCTGTTGCCGGCGCCGGCGTCAGTTCACGCGGAAGACTGACTTGACTGGTCGTTGGTGACGACCGGATACCTGGCGCGCAGGTGTGCCGTGATTTTCTCCGCCAGATCATTGCGCCAGACCAGGCGCGAGAAAGTGTGATCCGAGCCCGGGATGGTGTGCAGCGCAATCGTCCCAGACTTGATGCCACGTGCCATCGCGCGGCCTGCCTGGAACTTGAGGATCAGGTTGCCGGCATCGCCTTCAGCGATGAAAAACGCGATGTTGCGTCGCATGGCCGTCAACTTGTCCAGGTCTGCGGCAAGCCTGGTGCGTCCGCCGAATGGGACCATTTCGCGCAGACCCTGCAGATGCGATACCAGCACGGTGTTGACGTGATTCAACCCAACACGAAACAGATTTGCCAAATTCACATCGCCACGCAACAGCTTGGACCACTTGGCCAGGCTCCGCGCTGACTGGCCGTAGTATGAGACGGCCACGAACTGATCCTGACCCGCCGTCTCGAGACTCATGCCCTCTTCCCAGTAGAAGGCCAGCGGATTTATCTGGATCAATTCCACCAGTTCGTGCGAAGCAATGTTGAGGCCGGCATGAAAACCGGCATGTGCGCCGGAGCAGTGGCCCAGCGGCACCATCCGGCGGTAGCCGTGTTGCCGGTGCAGGTAGTCGAAAACCTGTGCGGCGTCAGTCAGGGCGTGGGGCGGATAGGGATGATTCTCCCGCTCGCCCGCCGGCAGCACGCTGTCGCCAATGCCGCCGATATCAAAACGCAGCGACGGGAAGCCCTCTGCGGCCAGCTTCCTGGCCAGCTTCACGTAAAGATGAAAGCCGCCGACATGGTGGTTGCTGCCGGCATTGAACATGACAACGACCGGGGCGCCGGTCGCCATGCGCGGTCGGCTGAGTATGCCGAACAGCTGGTTGCGTTCGCCAAACCGGCACACGATTTCCTCGAAAGGTTGTCCGCTGGCGTCGTTGCCCGGCTGAAACGCGATACTGCTGAAACGTTCACGAGGCAGTGGCACCGCAACCGCCGCAACCTGACTACTGTTGGCAACCACCCATTCCACCACATGGCCAATGGCGACGATTGGCACCTCGGTGAACTGCGGCTCGCGTGTCATCGCGCCATATCCTGGCAAGGCGGCGCGATCGTGTGTTACCCCGATTGAGGCCAGATGCAGCGACAACGTATTGTCTGTCGGTTTGTCATCGCGCTGGACAAGCAGCACTCGCCTGCCGACGCCAAATCGCAGCTGCCGCAGGTCGAGCCCTTCCAGCGCCGCAATCGTTTCCTGCGTGTAAACACAACCGGCGCTTTCCAGCGCAACTTCGGGCAGATTTTCGTTCTGGCTGATTGCCAGCGACATTGCGCGCTGCTGGCGCAGAAAACCCTTGCCGCTCGCCCACGGGTTCCACATCACCAGCAGTTCGATTGCTTCCTCGGCCGCAACCAGCGCGGCGAGCGTGGCGCCCAGCCCGATCCCGACCAGACAAACGTGCTGTTGCCCGCTTTGCGTTCTGGCAAAGCCGATCGCCTGCAGAATGCTGGCCTTCCAGGCCGTCAGGCGACCTTCGTCAAGGTCCGAGCCCATGGAGTCGCCGACGCCGTGATAATCAAACCTGAGCGTGGCAATGCCGCTTTCCGCCAACGCATCGGCAAGATGCCGCACCGTGCGATGGCAGGGTCCGTACTCGGGACCGATCGGGCTGCAAATGACGGCGACGCAGTCCCTCGGCTGCGCTTGCGACGCAACGTGATACCAGCCAAACAACCGGGCTGACCTGTCGCCAAAATAGACTGCATCCCGCACCACGGCGCTCATCGCGTCAACCTCGACGTTCGTGTTGGTCGCAGCACAACCATTCCCGCGCGGCGGCTGCGTGTTCGCGGCGGCCACCTGTAGGCAGAACAACTGCCACGTGCCTGGCGCAACCGGGCAAAGCGCACGCGCCCCGCCCAAAGGCCGGCGAGCAGCGAAGCAACGAATGAGTGGCGAACGCGTCGCACATTTACCCCATCTTCCATACCACCCAATCTAATGCCGGGGACGGGAGGGGCCCTTGCGCTCGCTCAACGAAACCGCGAATACCGGCGTGTCAGCACGGCATTCGTAAGGGAGGACTTCAACGAGAAACAGCATCGGCGGGGATGGCCACGACATTCGTCGGCTGGATTAGGCGGCACGTACCGATCACCGGCCGCGCCACCAACCCTCATTCAATGGCGTTGCCGATGCGCCCGGGCTCGGAAAAATTCATCCAGATGCCCACTGCCTTGCCGACAATGTTGGCATCAGGCACGAAGCCCCAGTAGCGACTGTCGTCGCTGTTGTCGCGGTTGTCGCCCATCATGAAGTAGTGGCCGGGCGGCACCGTGCAGACGAAGCCCTCGGCGAGGTATCGGCACTGCTCGCGCTGCGGGAACGGCCGCACGCCGGCCGGGTTCACGCCGGGAGCGGCCGGATTGAGCAGGATGGTGTGCGCACGTTCGCCAAATTTTTCCTCGACGGCATCGGCGCGGCGCAGGCCCAGTTGCGCATCGACTTCCGTGACGGCGCCGAGTTGGCGCTGCTGGACCAGCTTGCCATTGATGGTGAGCTGCTTGTTGAGGTAGGAGATGGTGTCGCCCGGCAATCCGATCACGCGTTTGATCAGGTCCTTGGCCGGGTTCTCAGGCAGGCGGAACACCATGATGTCGCCACGCTGCGGGCTGCCATCGCTAAGCTTGGTATTGGCCACCGGCAGGCGAACGCCGTAGGTGAATTTGTTGACGAGGATGAAGTCACCCACGTGCAGGGTCGGCAGCATCGACTCGGAGGGAATCTTGAACGGCTCGTAAAGGAACGATCGTAGCAGGAAGATGATGACGATCACCGGGAAGAAGCTGCGCGACATTTCCACCAGCGCCGGTTCGGGCGCATTGCCGCGTTTCCCTTTGAGCAGTACTCGGTCGGCACCCCAGATGCAACCGGTGAGCACGCTGGCCAGCAGCAGCACCGCGGGGAAAGAGATGAGCTCCTTCAGCGCCAGCATGCCCATGGCACTGACGAACAGTACCGGCCAGGCAATTTCCAGCCAGCTTTGCAGTGGCGTGCCGGCGCGGCCTTCAGCGGCAATGCCCGCGCGCGCCACGCTTCGGCGCGCGAAAAATGCCGCAATGATTACCAGGCCGCTCGCGCCCATTGCCAGCCAGCCGATCAGTTCCCAGTTCATGCCGGTCTCAATCCGCTAATTTGCATGCATGCATTCTGTCGGCATCCCGCCCGCGGCGCAGCCGGGTTGCGACGAATCCCCTTGCCACGCGGACCAGCGACGACTGCTGCGCGCTGCCGGTTGCGCCGGCATTGCCGCATACTTCGCGCTTGGCTTTACCTGCGGCTGCCTTCGCGGCCGGCCAATGTTCGAGGATGACCATGAGTGATGACACCAAAGCCTGTCCCGTCTGCGGCGAAACCATCAAGGCCGTTGCCATCAAGTGCCGCTTCTGCAATACCGACCTGGCGGCGTTCGCCGCGTCGCGCGAGGCGGAGCACGAGACCGTGCTGTTTGCCGGCCGCCCGGCGGTGATCGTCAGCGTGTGGCAATGGATCGGCGTGGTGTTCACGCTCGGCATCGCGTGGATTTTCTATTGGTTCCAGCGGCTCGATACGCACTACGAAATCACCAGCCAGCGCATCCGCATCGAGCGCGGCATCCTGTCCAAGACCAAGGACAGCCTTGAACTGTTCCGCATCGATCACTTCGACATTCACAAGCCGCTGGGCATGCGCCTCGCCGGCCACTGCCTGCTGCACCTTCGGTCGTCGGATGCGAGCTTCGCCACGGTCATCATCTATGGCATCCCGGAGCTGGAAAAACTGGCGGACCAGTTGCGTGAGTGTTCATTGCGCGAACGTTCGCGCCGCAAGGTCACGACCTTCGTTCAGGCCTGAGGCCACGTCAAAGGCTATTTCTGCGCAGGGGGTGCGCCACGGCCCGCACCAGCATCATCGAGCATGATCCGCGCGCTGCGCTGGTAGGTCCAGTACGAGAACGCCCAGTTGATCAGCACCACGAAGCGGTTGCGAAAACCGATGAGGAAGAATACGTGTGCGGCCAGCCAGAACCACCAGGCCAGCAACCCCGAGAATTTCAATCCGCGCAAATCCACCACCGCTGCCATGCGCCCGATGGTGGCAAGGTTGCCGTAATCGATGTAGCGAAACGGCTCGCGCGGCGCTGAACCGGCGAGGCGCTTGCGGATGACCGCGGCGACATAGGTGCCCATTTGTTTGGCTGCCGGCGCGATGCCGGGTACCGGTTTTCCGTCCTGCTGCAGCGATGCCAGGTCACCCACCACAAACACTTCCGGGTGATTGGCAATACTCAGGTCGGGGCCGACCAGCACGCGACCGGCGCGATCGCGCGACCCCGGCAGCGACGCGCCCAGCGGCGAAGCGGCAACGCCCGCCGCCCAAAGTATGGTGCGGCAACCGATGCGCGCGCCGGCCAGTTGGTAACCGCGCTCATCGATCTGCGTCACCGGGCTGCCGCAGACGACCTCCACACCGAGATCGGCCAGATGCCGCGCCGCCTTGGCGGACAGTTCCGGGGGAAACGTCGCCAGCACACGCGGCCCGGCTTCTATGAGCCGCACCGTGGCGCTGCGCGGATCGATGTGTCGAAACTCGCGGGCCAGGGTGTGGCGCGCGATCTCGGCCAGCGTGCCGGCCAGTTCCACACCGGTGGGGCCGGCGCCGACGATGGCGAAATGCAGGCAGGCCTGCCGTTCTTTTTCGGTGGCGGCAATTTCGGCGCGCTCGAAGGCCAGCAAGATGCGCTGGCGAATGTGCAGCGCATCCGGCAGTGTTTTCAAGCCCGGCGCATGCGGCGCCCAGGCATCGTTGCCGAAGTAGGCATGGGTGGCACCAGTCGCCACAATCAGCGTGTCGTAGTGCAGCGCTTCGCTTCCTTCCACGTCGACGCGGCGTGCGGTAACGTCGATGTGCGTCACGTTGCTGAGGCGAACCGCGATATTTTCCTGGTCGCGCAGGATGTGTCGCAGTGGCGCGGAAATGTCAGGCGCCGACAGGCCGGCCGTTGCGACCTGATACAGCAGCGGCTGGAACAGGTGATGGTTGGCCCGGTCCACCAGCGTGATGCGCACCGGTGCCGACGCGAGGCCACGCGCCGCCCACAGGCCGCCGAAGCCGCCACCGATGATCACCACGTGCTGTTGTGTTGCTGACACTTTTGCTCCCGGGCTGCGAACTGGCTGCGTTCGCGTGCGTTGCGATTACTGATTTTCTCACTCGCCGGGCGAACCTGGCCGAGGCGCGCGCCGATCGAGGCGAAGGGAACTTTGTTTACCTCCGTTCGTGCTGATCCTTCGCTACCTCAGGACAGGGCACGCTTCGCGTATCGAAGAACATTCACTTTAAGAATTTGATTCAACTAGTGCTGCAAGGCCCTTCGATACCTCAGGGCGAACGGAAATGAAGTTTCTATTGCTCCGGCGATAAACATGTTGAAAAAGGCTCATGCAAGTTCCTTCCCCGGCGAAGGCCGGGGTCCAAGTTACACACTGTATAAAGGCGAAATTGGGCCCCGGCCTTCGCCGGGGAGGGGAATTTTTCGCAGCAACATAATTAATTGCCGCATCAATAGAAGTTCACCGAACATGAAACACTAGCACTGGCGCGGCGCCCGGGCCATTTAGGTAGGTTGGCATTCAACTTGTCGTTGCGGCGGTCATTCGGGATAGTAGCTCGTTCGGGCTTTGCCAACCGAGGCGGTAGCGTATGCGGTTGTTGAGTTCTTCGGCGACCCAATCGAGCTTAGCCTGGGTGACGTTGCGC